>NZ_SPMX01000013.1 GCF_012940005.1 Candidatus Accumulibacter contiguus
CTGTTGGTGACTGGCGGATGGTGGTGGCAGCAATGGGGCGAGAGTACGGTTATGGAAGGTCGCTTTACAGCGTCTGGCCGACCAAACCGGCCTATGCATCTCGATCTGCCATTTTCCACCGGGAACTAGCAAATGGAATAAGATCGAACATCGGATGTTCAGCTACATCAGTATGAATTGGCGAGGAAAGCCTCTGGTCAGCCATGAGGTCATCGTCAATTTGATTGCTGCCACCACCACACAAGCAGGCCTAAAAATTGAGGCGGAGATGGATACCAACACCTACGCGAAAGGCATACACGTGACTGATGATGAACTCGATAAAGTTCACATAGAACGCTCCGAGTTTCATGGTGAATGGAACTACACCATCCGGCCATCGGTTTGAACTTGTACAACTTATTTCTGGACAGATACTAAATAACTACATCACGAATAGTCGCCACTATAGGACATGTAGGCCTGGTAAGCGGCGAACACCGCCAGGACCAGAAAGAATGCGCCGCTCAGCCGGTGCAGCAGGGCCAGTGGAATCCTTTGCAGGATGGTGCGGCCCGCCAGGATTCCCAGTGCCGAGGTCGTTGCCAGTGCCAGGGTGGCGCCCAGCCAGACGGCGGCCGGTGCGTGCACACTGCTCAGGGCAACGACGGCGAGTTGCGTCTTGTCACCGAATTCAGCCACCGTCAGCAACACGAAGGTAGTGAAGAAGATGCCATGGCCACTCTTCTCCTCGATTTCCTCCTCTTCATCGTCATCGTCGGCATGCAGGGCATGGATACCAAAAATGGCGAAGAGGATGGCCACCGTCGCGCTGACCACGTACTCCGGCAACCAACTGGCAATGGCGACGCCGAAAACGACGGCCAGGGTATTCAGCAGCGAAAATGCCGCCAGCGCGCCGAGCATCACCGGCATCGGCCGATGCCGCGAGGCCAGGGTCATGCATACCAGTTGACTCTTGTCGCCGATTTCGGCGGCGGCGATCAAGACAAAGCTGGTGGCTGCCATCGCCGACAGTTCGACGATGTTGCCAGTGCCCAATAGGGATGAGATGTGCGGCAGCAGGCCCTGTGGATCATCCATTCTGTTCTCCGGAGAAGTGTCGCTGAGAGGAGCCGACGTGGCTGAGCAATGCGGCGAAAAGTCCATGATTATAGCCTGCATGTCTTGGGAGACGTGCCGGGTCGATTGCTGCTTCAGCAATTCTCATTATGACCGAAGCAATGGGGGCGATCTGGTCGGAAAGCGCCTTTCTGCCGTCCATGAGAGGGGTTTGGCCCATAAATTTTGCCGATTTCCATGCGCTCGCTGGGGAAGCAGAAGGCCTCGTTGGCCAAAATGAGAATTGCTGTTGCTGCTTCATTCTGCAAGCAAATGCGCTCCGTCATCTGTTGGTCGGCCGATTGCATTGCTCACCCCAACCTGCGCGGGGGTGTCGCTCCTGACTTGCTCAGGCGTCGATTTGCCGCTCGCGCAGCCAGCGCCCGAAGACCGGGACGAGCAGTTCGCCGTTGTCGCCGGTGATCTGGCGGCGGCGCAGGGCGGGCAGCGAAACGCCTGCGGGTGGCAGGGCCTGCCCCTGGGCGGCGTCCAGCACGACGGCCTGCGCCGTCGTGCCGAGGTCGCCCCAGACGTTGCGGAAGTAATAGCCGGCCTGATCGAGCACGTCGTCTTCGACGGCGGCGAGGTCGGCTTGCGTCGCCGACCTGCGCTTGTCGTCGTTGAGGCGGTCGACGAGCAGCGATCCGTAGAGCTGCGTCAGGTAGGGCTGGCCGCCGGTGCGGTCGACAGCGGCTTCGGCGACGACGAGCGGAATCGTTTCCGGCGGGAATTCGTCGATCGGGCGGGTCAGCAGGCCGACTGCGGTCGGGCGGTCGAGGTGACCGATGCGGATTTCGCGCAGGTTGATGAAGTGATCGTTCCACAGCGCGTCGAGTTCGTCGAAAGGCGCCGCGCCGGCGACGAGCAGGCGGACGCGGCGGCGGTGCTGGATCGTCGCGCGCAGCAGCCCCATGAACTGCAGCAGGTCCTGCCCCTGGCCGGGGAAGAGGCTCGCGAGACGTTCGAACTCGTCGATGCAGATCAGTACCCGCGGCACGGCGGTGAAGTTTTCGAGCGCGTCGAGCCAGACGCGTAGCGCCTCGATCGGCGGGCCCTCGGGAAACGCCGGCAGTTGGAGGCGGCGGTCCTGATCCGCCTGAACGCGCGCCTGCTCGGCGAGCGCGCGGTAGAAGGCGAGCGGCGTCGTCGCCGGATTGTCCTGCAGGTCGAAGAGAACGATCTGCGTATCCGGCAGCATCAGTCGAAACATGTTCAGGAGCGAGGACTTGCCGCAGCGGCGCGGGCCGATCAGTGCCAGCGAGGTGCTGTTCTGCTGATGCCCGAGCAAACCCTCGATCTGGCGCACGACCGCCTCGCGGCCGCGGAAGATCTGTCGGCCCCAGTGCATGCTGCCGGAGATCGGGTTGGTGGTGACGAAGGGATTGGGCAGCGTCTCGGCTGCGGCTTGCGCGGTTCGTTCACGCAGGAGGGCCAGCGCGCGGCGGTAGGTGGCGAGCGTGTCGGGAACGAAACGGGCCAACGGCTCGCGCGACTGCAGGCGCTGGATGTCGGTCGCGGCGAGTTGCTGCTCTGCCTCGTTCAGGTGCTGCTGCGCGAGGTGCGGCAGGTAGGTACTGTCGGCAGCTGCGAGAAAGCGCGCCGCTTCGGCCAAGGCGCGGAGTAAGTTGCTGTCGGTATCCCGGCCGGGCAGCCAGCGGCCTTTGAGCGAGAGCGCGGCGGTGAAATTGAAGGTCTCGATCAGCTTGCCGATTTCGCGTGCCTGCAATTCGGCAAGCGCGGTTCCGCCGACTTTCCGTTGGCCCGGAGCGATGGCGCAGGCTTCGAGGACCCGGCTTACCAGGTCGGTGTCGGCGTCGGCCGCCCCGACGATGTGTCGGGCGAGGAAGGGGAGCGGCAAGTAGCTCAGATCGTGGAAAAGGACCGGTGAGTAGCGTAGCGCACGGGCTGGTGTCCTGCCGCCGGCAAGATAGAGCGCGCACTGCACCAGACATTCCACGGGATACAGCGGCAGGCCCAACAAGGTGGCGACGCCCATTGCGCCAACCAATACGCCAGGCCCGCCGAGAACCACTACGCCGCCCACAGCTACCGCTAAGCTGCCCCGAGCGCCAAACGCGACGCCGAACCCTACGCCGCCCGCTACGCCTACGCCTACGCCGTACGGTATGCCGAACAGTAACATCAAGCGGACCGCGCCGATAGCGGCTTCCGATCCGGTTATCAAGCTCACTACCCCGAAGAGCATACCGTACGCTACACAGAACGCTGCGGCGCCCACTGACGGCACGGCAATCACTGCCACTACGCCGCAGGCTACGGCCGCCAGTTTGTGCAGCGCTATGGGCACAATCGGCAGTTGCAGCGCCCAGATTTGGTCAATCATCACCAGCGGCACGAAGTCGACGAAAGGGAGTAGCGAGAGTGCTAGGAGTCTCTTGAAATAATCCCTGTAGGCTGGGCTGAGCTGGCGATATCGGCGCCACCAAGTCCAACCAGAAATGCCGATCCGGTCAATGCCTACCGCCTTTAGGCAATGATGCAAGTGCACCGGCTGCATGAAGAGCATCCATGCAAAGTGCCAGTAGCCCGGCAGGGCAGGTGTCCGGTCGGTCATTCCTGCCGAGCCAGCCATTCGCCGAGCACCCGGCCGAAGACCTGGCCGTCGTCGAGCAGACCGCGGCGCGTCAGCGCGCCATCCGTTTCCCGCATCGCTCCTCGGCCGGCGTCGGCCAGGAGCCGCTGCTCGCGCCTGGGCAAGGCGCGCCAGCACTCGCCCAGACGCTGAAAGGCGTTCTCCTGGAACTGGTCGAGCGCTTCCTGCGTGCTCTCGCCATGGCGCCGCGCGTCCCACAGGTAATGGCCGAGCAGGCAGAGGTAGAAGGGATGGCGCCCGGCCCACTCGCGCATCGTTCGGCCGTCGGCGGCCGACAGCACGCCGTCGCCGAGGCCGATCAGGGCGTCGACTCCCGCCGCTTCGAGCAGTCCGACACGCTGCACCTCGAGCCGGTTGAGCAGCGGCGAAGTGAGATGGTCCTCGCGCGGGATGTCGCCGATTTCGTGGCGCGTCGCCAACACCAGGCAGATTCGCCCGAGCATGCCGCGCAGGCGCTCGAAGAAGCGGTGCGGCAGGTGCGAGAGTACGCGTTCGGCCTCGTCGATCAACAGCAGCGGCGCCAGCCGGCCGGGCGCCCGGTCGACCCAGTCGGACAAGGCAGCGGCGGCTTCGTCGGCGGCAAGGTCGGCGCAGGCCATCCCGCTGACCGCCTCGACGAGAGCGCCGCACGACCCGGCCTCCGGCCCCTCGCCGCTGAGCACGCTGACGATGCGCCCGCCCTGCCGTGCGCGTTGCGCCCAGGTTTGCAGAATCGACGACTTGCCGATGCGTGCGTCGCCGACCAGCGAAACGCTGCCGCCGCGATCCAGCGCGTTTTGCAGCTTGCGCAGCAAGCGGTCCCGGCCGAAGAAGCGTGGCGGAGTGGCTGGCGTCCAGGGGTCGAATGGATTCTCCGCGGGCGACGGGTCGGTCACGCCTTGCCGGTCGGCGGCAACCGGTCGACCGGGCTTTGTTCCGGTGATTCCCCAGACGAGCTCCCCGAGATTGTCGTCGTTCAACGCTGGGCGCAGGTCTACGCACTTGCGGATCGCAAGAAACAGCGGCAGGTCCGGTTCACCCGGCGCGTCAGCGAGGAGGACCGGGATGACCGGGCGTTTGTCGCGCACGGCAAGCCTCAGCGCTGCCTGAATCTCCTCATCTTCCCAAGGCCCCAGACCATTCTTGCCAATGATGGCGGCAATGCTCCGGCAACCCCGGATCGCCGCCTCAAGTCGCGGTTGCCAGTGTTCTCCCGGCCGCAATTCGTCGTCGTCGAGCCAGACAGCCAGGCCGTGGCGTTCGAGCGCCGCTTTCAGTTCGCGAACCGCCGGCTTGTCGCGGCTGTTGTGGCTCAGGAAAACGTCGAAGTGGACGGGTTGATCGGCTGTGGCGGTCATCGGGCGGTTGGCGTCGGGAAATGGCAAGGGATCGGGCGATCTGTCTACACCCCGAAGTATCTGCGGGTTTTCCCGTCGGGGTCAATGCAGAACCTGGTCGCATCAGCTCCGGTCCCGACAGGTCGCGCGGCAGCCTGACTTCAATCGCGTCTATCCCGAGTACATCCGGCCGGCGCTGGAGGCGGCGGGCCTCGAGGTCTTCCGGGCTGACGAGGACACCCGCGCCGGCGATATCCGGACCGACATTCCTTGTCCGCCTGTGGAATGGTGGTGGCGGCGACGGGCCGGGCGGCACCGCGCACATGTACAGTGAAGCGCCGCACCGGACGGGTGAGCTGGCTCGATACGCGCACCCTGTGGTGAGCGAGCCGCGCGTACCGGCACCCGCGCGACGCGGCATTCGCTAGAACGGCGGCGGGCAGGAGAACGCCATCGGCCGGACCGTCTCGGGGTGCGCGAAGGCCAGGGACTCGGCGTGCAGCAGCAGGCGTTGACCGGCGCCGCAGGCGACGCCGCCAGCCTGGGCGTAGAGTCCGTCACCGACGATTGGATGACCGATCGCCAGCAGATGTACGCGCAACTGGTGGGTGCGACCCGTATCCGGCCACAGCGCCAGGCGCGTGGTGTTGGCGACCGGATCATGGCTCAGCACCTGGTAACGCGTCCGGGAGGGCTTGCCGGCCAGCGGGTCGACCTTCTGGCGGGGGCGGTTGGGCCAGTCGGCAGCGAGCGGCAGGTCGATTTCGCCGCTGGCCAGCGCCGGCAGGCCACGGACAACCGCCACATATCGCTTGTCGACCTGACGGTTGGCGAACTGGGTACTCAGCCGTCGCTGCATCGTCTTGCCGCGTGCCAGGACCAGCAGGCCCGAGGTGGCCATGTCCAGGCGATGGACGATCAGCGCTTCCGGGTAGGCTGCCTGCACGCGCCGGGCGAGGCAGTCCTGTTTTTCCTCGCCACGGCCGGGAACCGAGAGCAGGCCCGCTGGCTTGTTTGCCACCAGCAGTGACGCGTCGAAGTAGACGATGGCGAGTCCGTCGTCGCGTGGCGCGGGGCAGGTTAGGGCGGCAAGGGCGGGGGTACGGGTGAGGCGCATGTCGGCGGGTGGTGGTCAGAATTGGCAAGCGAATTGTCGCGTCTCCGCCGGAAGACGGTGACGGACCCAGCCCGGCACCAGCGCGTGAATTGCCGGCTACGGGATGCCCTGGCCGGGATTCTCGCCCGAATCATGACCGGCAACGAGGGCGAAGCAGGCAAACCCTCAAGCGGCGGCAAAGCTGATCCAGCGCAGGTAGTCGGCGGAAACGATCCGTCACTCCTGATGATCCCGCGGAGGTGCACGGCTTCCACCATGCTTCGGTGCACGAAGCCGTCATCAGTGCGGTCGACTACCGGCAACTCCCAGGCGACTCGCCACCTCCCGCAGCCTCTTGTCACGTGTCCACAGCGATGCGCCCGGCGTCAGACGCACAGCAGCAAGCAGGTGGGCGTCGACGTAGCCAATGCCGAGTCCGTACAGTTGGTGGCTTGCGATGAAGCGCATTACCTCGGCGTCGGTGGCTGTGTTGGCCTGCGGCAGATCCTGCAGGGCCACCAGGATGACTTGCCGCCCCAGCAAGTTGCCGAGCGCCAGCTCGCCGATGACGAACGGGTGGCTGAGGACGCGACCGGCCTGCAGATGTTCCTTCAACCCGGCGTCGTCGCTGCGCAGGTGATCGATCCAGACCGAGGTGTCGACCAGGATCACGCCGGCTCCGTTTGCCGCCTCGGTACATCGGACAGTGCGGGTTCGCTACCGCCGAGCAGCGCCAGGCGACGGGCGCTTTCACGCTCGACCAGGGCTTTCAGTGCTTCCTTGACCAAGGCGGACTTTTCGCCAATGCCGGTCAGCGCCTGGGCCTTGGCGATCAACACGTCATCGAGGGCGAGGGTTGTGCGCATGCGATTTCTTCCTGGGTGGTTTGTGCGCAGTTTAGCATCGTTTGATGTCGATGTGCATGCTTCGTCGGTCGGGCGTGGGCGTGGGCATAGGCGACGGCGTGCGGGAAGGATGCGCTGGAAAGGCTCGGTGGCGGAAATCGGGAGAAGTGACCGACTGGTCCCGCCACCGGTCGGCCGGCGCAACACCCGGCAATTCCATTACACTTGCGCATTTTGTCGGCGCCGCAGGCGCCAGCCCGGCCGCGCCGGGCTTGCCAGCAACGAATCTCTACAGGAGAAGCACGTGAGTATCGCCATTCCCCCCTTGACGACGATTGCCATCGAGTTCGCGGAAGGGATCGCCGAGATCCGGCTGAATCGTCCCGAACGTTCGAACGCGATGAACGAGGCGATGTGGCAGGAACTGCGCACGGCCTTCGACTGGGCGGACGCGACAGCCGAGGTGCGCGTCGCGATCCTGAGCGGCGCCGGGCGGAACTTCTGTGCCGGTATCGATCTGGCGATGCTGGCGGGGGTCGGCCAGGCGGTCGCGCATCGCGACCCGGCACGCAGCCGCGAGGCGCTGCGCCGACTGATCCTCGATCTCCAGGATTGCCTGTCGACGGTCGAGCGTTGCCGCAAACCGGTACTGGCGGCGATTCAGGGCGCCTGCATCGGGGGCGCGATCGATCTGGTGACCTGCTGTGACATGCGTTACGCGGCGGCCGAGGTGCAGTTTTCGGTGCGCGAGATCGATGTCGGCATGACCGCCGATGTCGGCACCCTGCAGCGTCTGCCGCGGCTCATCCCGGATGGCGTCGCGCGCGAGCTGGCCTACACCGGCCGCAGTGTCGATGGCGCCGAGGCGAAGGCGATCGGGCTCGTCAATCAGGTCTACGCGACCCCCGAGACGCTGCTCGACGGGGTTCGCGCGATTGCCCGCCGCATCGCCGCGAAATCGCCGCTGGCCATCCGCGGCACCAAGGAGATGCTCAACTACGGCCGCGACCATTCGGTGGCCGATGGGCTGAACTACGTCGCCACCTGGAACGCGGCGATGCTGATCTCCGCCGACCTCGACGAAACGCTGGCGGCGATGCGCGAGCAGCGTCCGCCACGCTTCCTCGACTGACCGGCGCTGCCGGCGGCATGCAGACGTTTGTCCATCACGTTGAACTGGCCGCACCGCTCTTCGTCCTGGTGCTCGTCGGCTATGTGCTGATGCGCGGTTTCGCCTGGCCGCAGGCGATGTCCGACCACCTGTCGCGCTTCGTTTTTTTCGGTCGCTCTGCCGGCGATGCTGTTTCGCCTGATGAGCGACTTTTCGCAGCTGCCGCCGGTCGATGCGCGGCTGCTGATCGCCTTCTTCGGCGGCTGCCTGATCGTCTTCGTGCTTGGCCGTCTGCTCGCCTGGAAGCTCTTTGCGCTGGACGGCGTCGGGCAATCGGTTTTTGCCCTGGGCGGGGTGTTCTCGAACAACGTGCTGCTCGGTCTGCCGCTGGCGAAGATCGCCCTCGGCGATGCGGCGGTTCCGTCGGTGGCGCTGGTGCTGGTCTTCAACGCGCTGATCCTGTGGACGCTGCTGACGGTGTCGATCGAGTGGGCGCAGCATGGCAGCTTCTCGCTGCACGGTTTCGCCCAGACGGCGCGCGGCGTGCTGACCAATCCGATCGTTGCCGCCATCCTCGCGGGCACGCTCTTCGGACTGACCGGCGTGCCGCTGCCCGCTCTCGTCGCCCAGCCGCTGGCCATGGTCGGCCAGGCGGCGGCGCCGATGGCGCTGGTCGCTCTCGGCATGGGACTCGCCGAGTACGGGGTGCGTGATGGTTGGCGGATCAGCGTCGCCATTGCGCTCATGAAGCTGATCGTCCAGCCGCTGGTTGTCTGGCTGCTGGCGCGTCTGATCGGACTGCCGCCGATGGAAACGCGGGTCGTCGTCCTGCTGGCGTCGCTGGCGGTCGGCGTCAACGTCTATCTGATGTCGCGCCAGTTCAACACCCTGGAAGCGCCTGTGGCGAGTAGCCTGGTGCTGTCCACCGCGCTGGCGGCACTGACGACACCGTTGGCGTTGGCGCTGACCGGTGCTTGAGTTGCCGGGGGGGCGGGCCGGCGACCGAGAGAAAGCCTGGGGTCACCCATTAGAGTGTGTCCTCAATTCCCATGGGTAGTCGTTCGCCGGATCCCCGCCGCTCGCCGCCTGCTGCCACGTCCATTCGGTCGGCAAGCGCACCGGATAGCCGAGAAGTGGTGTGGTTGGTGGTGTGACCCCGATTATGCCCCGCCTGGCGCCCGCGCACGATGGACCAGCGCGGAATAATGCGGCACCATGGCTCGCTCGTGGCGGGCCGGCGGAACGCCGGTGCTTGCACCGCATCGACCCCCAGGCCGGCTCGTCATTCGCCTGCGCCGACGGCATGCGCTCGGACGCGAGCGCCGCTGCCCCGCGGCGTGCGTGCCGGCAAGTCAAGCGCATCGGCAACAGGAGGAATCAAGGATGGGACCTCGGGTTTTGGCGATTACCCCGGAAATCAGCCAGGTCGGCGGGCCGGGCCTGACGCACGGCAACGATGCGGCGGTCTACCTCGTCCACTTCGGCGAGCATCTCGCACCCTGCCCGGTCGATGTCCGGCTCGCCGACGGCGAGCGTTTTTTTTCTTGGCCAGCGATCGCTTCAGGCACTCCATCTGCCGGGGCACTCGCCCGGCTCGGTCGCCTACGTGGTCGAATCGGACGGTCGGCGAGTCGTTTTCGCCCAGGACGTGCATGGACCTCTGCACCCGGACCTGTTGTCCAAACGAAACGACTATCAGGCATCGCTGCGCAAGCTCCTGGCGCTGGAGGCCGACATCCTCTGCGAGGGGCACTTCGGCGTCTTCGTCGGACGAGCGGCGGTCGCCGCTTTCATCGAGCGCTTTGTCGAAGACTGACTGCTCCGCGGCCGGGAAGGCGTCGGCGGTTTTACCGAATATGGACAGGAGAATGGGCATGAACACTGACGGAAGGCGGGCTTTCCTGATAGGCGGTGGACGATGAGCGCCACGCGCCGCGAGCGGGATTCCTTCGGCGGCATCGAGGTGCCGGCCGACCGGCTCTGGGGAGCGCAGACGCAACGCTCGCTCGAACACTTCTCGATCTCCAAGGAACGCCTGCCCGAGGACCTGGTTCTGGCGCTTGTCGCGGTCAAGGCGGCCGCCGCACGGGTCAACGGCGAGCTCGGGCTGCTCCCGGCCGACAAGGCGGGCGCCATCGCCGCTCGCCGAGGAAGTGCTCGCCGGCCGCCACGCGCAGGAGTTTCCGCTTTCGGTCTGGCAGACCGGATCGGGGACGCAGAGCAACATGAACGTGAACGAAGTGCTGGCCAACCGGGCTTCGGAGCTGCTCGGCGGCGAGCGTGGCGAGGCGCGCGGCGTCCATGCCAACGACGAGGTGAATCTCGGGCAGTCTTCGAACGACGTCTTTCCCAGCGCCACGCATCTGGCCGCCGCGACCGGCATCGCCCACGCGCTGCGGCCGGCACTGGCGCGGCTCAGGGCGACGCTGGCGGCGAAATCGGCCGCCTTCGCCGAGATCGTCAAGATCGGCCGCACGCACCTGCAGGACGCGACGCCCTTGTCGCTCGGCCAGGAGTTCTCGGGCTACGTCGCGCAGCTCGAGCACGCCGAGTCCCTGCTCGACGGCGCGCTGTCATCGCTCTATCCGCTCGCCATCGGCGGCACGGCGGTCGGCACCGGGCTGAACACGCACCCGGAATTCGGCGCCCGCGTGGCGGCCGAACTCGCTCGCCGCAGCGGGCTGCCGTTTTGCAGCGCGACCAACAAGTTCGCCGCGCTGGCGGCACGCGACGGCCTGGTCGCCGCGCATGGCACGCTGAAGACGCTCGCCGTCGCGCTGCTGAAAATCGCCAACGACCTGCGCTGGCTGGCGTCGGGGCCGCGCTCGGGAATCGGCGAGATCAGCCTGCCGGAAAACGAACCCGGCAGCTCGATCATGCCCGGCAAGGTCAACCCGACGCAATGCGAGGCGCTGACGATGCTGTGCTACCAGGTGATGGCCAACGATGTCGCCATCGGCCTGGGCGGTGCTGCCGGCAACTTCGAGCTCAACGTCTGCCAGCCGCTGATTGCCCACAATCTTCTGCAGAGCGTCCGGCTGCTGGCGGACGGCATGACGAGCTTCGAGGCGCATTGCGTACGTGGCATCGAAGCGCGTCGCGAGCGTATCGCCGAACTGCTGGAGCGCTCGCTGATGCTGGTCACGGCGCTCGTACCGCATATCGGCTACGACCGCGCGGCGGAAATCGCGCGGCACGCGCATCAGCACGGCAGCACGCTGCGCGAAGCGGCGCTGGCGCTCGGCCAGGTGACGGCGGAGGACTTCGACCGTTGGCTCAGACCGGCAGCGATGCTGTCGGGCAGCGACGGCGAGGCGCGCTGAACCGCCGATCGGCTCAATTTCGAGTCGGCAGCTGCATTCTTCGGGAAGCTGACCGAACGTCGGTGGGCGATGATTCATGCGCTGCAAGGCGCATGTCGACATGCATCTGCGCCATGCGGCGTAGCAGGATCCGATCTTCCCGCCGGAACGAGGCGGCCCCGGCTCTGGCCCGTACCCGCATCCCGTCCTGCGCTACCGTTTTGCTACAGGAGGCGCCAGGCTGGCGAGCGGACTTGGCGGAATACGGAATATTTTCACAGGCTCTCAGAGCTTCCCGCTGCTCAGGCGCAGCATACTCGAATTCATCCGTGCGGTGTGCCGCCGTCAGTGGCTGCGGCGCGCCGAGTTGAAGGTTCATGCCTGGGTGGCTTCTGCTTCCCAAGGCGCCTCGACGGCCATCAGGCGCCCAAGTCCCGGATTGCGGGCGGGTGGCGCGTCGAGCATAGCGGTGAACTGTCGGAATTTGTCGGCATCCAGATTGAAGAAAAGCTGGTCGAGCACCACCGATTGAGCTCTGTCGCAGGCAGCTTCGAGCATGAAGTCCGAGCGGTTCTTGCCCAACAGGCGTGCCGCGTAATCAATCAAGTCGCGCTGCTCGGGAAGTGCACGCAGGTTGATGGCGGCATCACGCATGCGGTTCTCCTTTGACACCTACACAGAAGTACCTCCATCTCGTGTGTAGCTGTTGTCAATACGAAAGCCTTGTCCAAGTCACCAAGGAAATTGTTGAAAACGACTGGCGGGCTGCAAGAATGCAGGCAACGGATCAGTCCGATCCGTCAACCTGAACGAGGAGAATGCCATGCGTCACAAACACCAAACTTTTTTTCATCGGGCTTTTCTTGACGGTCTTGACCGTCCTCGGCTGGGGCCCGGCCTTCGCCGTCTCGGCCGGCGCCCCGTCGATCTCGGGTAGCAACTTTTCGGTGTCCGGCACCGTCATCAACTCCGAAACCCGCGGCGTGCAGGGCGGTGGTTCCGGTGCGTCCTATAGTGGTCCCCGGTTTTCAGACAATGGTTTAACCGGGGTTTAACATGCAAAAAAACATTCTTACAATCAATGTCTTATAAGGTTATTTTGCACTACAAAAAACCGTACCGTTGCAACAAGCTGATTAAATAGATGTTTTTATGCCGGATGTTAAACTTGGGTTAAGCTGTGGGATGTCATAGAGGAAGAGAAGCCATGAGCCAAGTGAAGACACGGAATATGCACACTCCCGAGTTCAAGGCGAAGGTGGGTCTGGAAGCCTTGCGAGCGGTGAAGACGATCAACCAGATTGGCCTGGAAAATGGGGTTCATCCGGTCCAGGTTGGGCAATGGAAGACTCGGTACGGGGCATTCATCCGCCACATGAAAGTTCCCCGGCAGAGGCCTCCGTAACCTCCGGCCGAGCACGATTGCTGGTGCCCGGTACGAACACAGGCGTCAAGCGTCCCGGCTGTGCGGCCATCGTCATGTCAAACACACATCAGCGGTCGCCCCGGTCGGCGCTGATCATGCCTCGTGCGTACCTGCTGGGCTCCTCCTCTGGCTGGGCAGGCAGCGCAGATCCAGACAGAAGGGTCCGAGACCCGGTACCGGGCCGCAGCGCAGCTCGTCGTCCGGGCCTCGCGGCAGGATTTCCAGCCTCACCCGCTCGGCACGACGATCGCTGGCTGCCGCCAGATCCTCGGGCAGGCCGGCATAGGCAATGGGGTCGGGACGCCACTCATGCAGCGTCACGACATGGTCCACCGCCTGTCCGGGATGGCGCAGCCGCAGCCGCACCGGCACTTGCGCGCGCAGCGCCGGATGCAGTCCCCAACTCGGGACGAAGCTCCGGTAGCGCAGGCCGAACACCCTCAGCGGCCCCCGGGTGTCGTGCTCGTGCCGCATCGGCAGCGTGACCCCCGCCACGACGATCTGCCAGGCATCCTCCAGGTCGTCGCCTTCTACCGGGCGCAGCCGCAGTTCCACACGCGCGGTGCTGGCATCGACGAGCCGCGAGGTGCCACCCTGTTCCGGGCTCGCCGAATCGCCCAGCAGCGGCCAGAACTCGAGAGCGCGCCTGATTTCGAGGGTGCAGCCGGGCAGCGGCACTTGCCCCCAGCAGCGGAACTCGTCGCGCAGCAGCACCGCCCGGATCGCCTCGCCGAGTTCCAGTCCGGCCGCGGCCAGGGCCTGCAGCACCTGATCGAGATCCTGTTCCAGGTAGAAGGGCAGGGCAAAGCGCGCGTGGAGTTCGCGACCCCAATCGATCAGGGGCAGAGTGGAGGAGTCGCGCGCCAGCATCGCCGTCACGGCGCGCAGCAGGCAGGCCAGAGCGGTGGCCCTTTCCGGCGTATGCTGCATGCGCAGCGCGCGGAATTCCACCAGGCCCTGCTTGCCCCGACCGGCCAGGAAGGGATTCCACAGTTTCTCGATGTTCATCTCGGCCCGATGACTGTTGCCGGCCGCATCGCAGAGAAACGACGCAAGACTGTGCCAGAGAAGTTCCGGCGACAGTTCATGTTCCCGTTCCAGCAGGTCTACCGCGAGGCACAGTTCGTCGAACGCGTCCCCGCCACGCTCGTCGGCACGCACCGACTGGCCACTGCTGCCGACGAAGTCGTGCGAGTAGAGATAGGACAGCGCCGGATGGCGGTTGAAGAAACGCACCAGACGCGGCAGTAACCGCAGCTCCTGCAGAAAGGGACTGGCCGCCGGCGACGGCCCGCCGAGGGTGATCTGGCCACCACCGCCGGAGTCCGCCACGGCGCCGTTGAAGTAGAGCCGGTAGGGGGCAAGGCCCTGTTCTGCCGCCGCGGCATGGATCTCGCGGCTACGCACGAGGAAGTCCGCCGCGTCGACGCTCGGTGCGGTATTGATCTCGATCACCGCCGGGTCGGGCGTCACTGTTGTCCACTCGAATGTCGCATCCAACGGCGGTGGGTAGCCGGCCAGGATCAGCGTCGCTACATGGCTGGCCAGCGAAGCTCGCGCGACGCTTTCCAGTACGGCCAGAAACAAGGCAACCCCGGCAAACAGGGGCAACTCGATGCGTGCCGTCGGCCGGCCGTCCACCTCCTGGTGGTCCAGGATGAAGAGGTAACCCCCGGCCTCCGCGAGTTCGTCACGCAGGCCGCTGGGCGGAGTCGCACGGGCATGTACCGAGGCGCGGTGCAGCCGGGGATCGTCGGCATCGGGGAGGGCGGCCGCCGCATCGGCGCGCATCAGCAGCCGGCGTTCCCGTGTCCCTGCCGTGGCCAGTGGTGTGACCAGGAGGCTGCGTGCCGCCAGTTCTGCCGCCAGGGTGGTCGCCCAGCCATCGAGATCAACTACGTCGCCGGGTCCCGAGGGGATAGTCTGGTCGGTCGCCGACAGCAGCGGGTCGGGAGGCCCGTGCCAGATCGGAGCGCCGTCCCGACGGCGATACAGGCCCAGATTCCAGCGCGGCTGTTCCTCCCCGGGGTATTGTCGACCGACGCTGCGCAGCACCACGCCGCCGGCGCGACGCCGACAGAGGCCGCCGAGCAGCGCTTTGGCACGGCGTTCCTTGTCACCGCCCAGGGCCTGGCTCAGCCACTCCGGCGAATGGGCGGTCCGGTCGGTGAAGGTCGGTTCGGAGCCAACCCAGATGGCCAGGCCCATAGCGGCGATCCGCTCGTCATGATCGCGGACGGCTGCCGCGAACCCGTCGGTTGTAGACATGATTTTGTACTACCGTGAGAAATGAGAATTGCTGCATGGTAAGCGCAGTTTTCATCGGCCGATAGTCGTAGAATAGGGCCTATCGGTTAGCCGGCCGACACCATCCCCTGCGACGCCATGCGCACTCTTCCCAAGTCTGGACTGGCTTTCCTGATTCCGGGCCTGACGGCCCTGGTGGGGTTGAGTCTGCAACTGCTTGATCCCCTGCCTCTCGCCGGCCTGCGCAACGCGATTTTCGACCAGTACCAGCGTTGGCAACCGCGCAGCCATGGCACAACGCCGGTGCGCATCGTGGACATCGACGAGGAAAGCCTGAAACGGCTGGGGCAGTGGCCCTGGCCGCGCACCCGGGTGGCGGCTTTGACGGAACGTATTCGCGGTGCAGGTGCAGCGACAATCGGCTTCGATGTCATGTTCGCCGAGCCGGATCGCAGTTCTCCGCTCACGGCAATGGCGGAATGGCCACTGTCGGCTCAAACCAGGGAACAGTTGCGGGCGCTGCCCGACCACGACCGCGTCCTGGCCGACAGCCTGCGCACTGGCGGCGTGGTCCTCGCTATCGCTCTGGAGCACGGCCGCGAGCCTGGCAGCACCGGCGATGCGCCGCGCCGGACCGCCCAGTTTGCCACTCTGGGCTCGTCAGAAGTAGCACCTCTGCACGAGTTCGAGAGCGCGATACGACCGCTGGCAGAACTCGAGACCGCCGCCGACGGTATCGGTGCGACGAACTTCGTCCCCGACGGCGATGGCGTGGTGCGACGGGTCCCGCTCGTACTCGGCCTCGGCGGCCATCCGTTCCCCTCGTTCGAAGCCGGTCAGCGAGGCATTCTCGCGCTACGTGTCGCCCAATCTGGTCGCGCACTTGATCGCGCACCCCGACCGGCTGGAACTGGGTGGCGAGCGGCGCGAATGCAGCTTCGTGTTTACCGACCTTGCCGACTTCACGCGCCTGATGGAAGTCACCGACCCGGCGCGCGCCGTGGCCGTGCTCAACCGCTATCTCGACGGCATGATCGCCATTGCCTTCCGTCATGAAGGCACGCTCGACCGGGTGGTCGGCGACGCCATCGCAATCATGTTCTCGGCGCCCCTGACGCAGCCGGATCATCGCCGCCGCGCGCTGACCTGTGCGCTCGATATGCGCGACTTCGCCGCCCGCCACCGGGCCGAACTCGCGGCCGCGGGGATGGACCTCGGGCTGACGCGGATTGGCGTGCATTGCGGCGAAGTCATCGTCGGCAACCTGGGCGGCAAGGCGATCTTTGACTACCGCGCGCTGGGCGACCCCGTCAATACGGCTTCCCGCCTGGAGACGGCGAACAAAAGGCTGGGTACCCAGGTCTGCGTGTCCCAAGCCGTCATCGACGGCTGCCCTGGAGCCGTCGCGCGGCCGATAGGGCGGCTGCAACTCGAAGGCAAGACCATTCCCGTCATGGCCTGGGAGGTGCTGGCTCCCGAGGCCTGCCCAGGCGTGGCAAACGACCCCGCCTATGCCGAGGCCTTTCGCCTGCTGTCCGAATCGCCCGTCGCGGCTCATCTGGCGTTCTCGAAACTACGCGCGGAACGGCCGCAAGACTCCCTGGTCGGGTTTCATGCCGAACGAATGGAGCGCGGCGAGTCCGGCAATTTGATACGACTCGGCGGCAAATAGCCTGAATCTTCAGCGCACGGTAATCTCGACCCGACGGTTGCGCGGCTCGGGGGTCTCATCCGGCGTTTTCACCAGCAGGTTGCTTTCGCCGTGCGACTCAATCGATATCGTCAGCGCCTTCAATCCGCCAGCGGTCAGCAGATCCGCGGTGGTGCGAGCGCGGGTCAGCGCCAGTTCGCGGTTCTTGACGGCGGTGCCGACGGTATCGGTATGGCCAATGATCGAGATGTCCACCCCAGGGCGCCGGTTAACCGAGTTCATGATGCGCGGAATCAATGCCTTCGACTCAGCGGTCAGCGTCGAGCCACCGCTTTCGAAAATAGAGCTGGAACTGCTCGGCGGCTTCCGGTCGCGCCGCCATCGCGGCGCCGAAGTCCTCCTGCAGACGTGCCTCGCTTACTGCATAAGGAGGTTTGGCGCCGTCAAGGTCGGCGCCTTCGTTGGCGCGGGCAAGCACCTGGGTGCCTTTCGTGCCGCGCACCTCGACCTGGCCCGTGCCGCCGTCCAGATCCGGCAGCAGCACCACGTACGAGGGGCTGGCGCAGGCGGCGAGCAGTCCGGCCAGCAGAAGCGTAACAAACGATTTGCGCAGCATGACCTGTCCCTCCTATTCGCCCTCGACCTTGACCACGAAATGGGTGCCGCGCACCGCCAGCGTACTGCTCGGAGTCGCTACTGACACCGCTTCGGGCCGCAACCTGGCGATCACCCCCGAGACATAGTCAAGGGTGCCCCGTGTCAGGCGGCTCGCCAGCGAGAGCTTGCCCTCGCCCGGATCGAAGGCGAACTCGCTCAACGTGAACTCCGTATTGGGGCCGAGCGAAAGCAGTGTATTGTCGCGCAGGCTGATCCCCACCGACGAATTGGCCGCGGTCTTCAAGGTACTGCCGGCAGCGACCGGACTGCCGACGGCGGCGCGCGCGGCCTCGCCGGCACTGATCACCCGTACTTCGCCGGTCACGTTCTTCACATAGCCGGCAGGCGCTTCCGCCGCCGACGCCATGCCCGCCGCGGCACCCAGCACGGTCGCCGCGCCGAGCCCCATTGCCACTCTCTTGATCATCATCCTGCTGCTCCCAAGTTGCGCTGCACGTAAAGCGAAATATCCACCTCGTCGATCTGCTCGGGATTGACAAATTCCTCGGCGTACTTGAGGTAAACACCGGAGGTCAGGAACAGATCGAAGAGATCGTCGTCGATTTGTCGCTCGTCGCGCATCCTGGCCAGGATGCGGATCGACTCCGAAAGCGACTTGCCCTTCTTGTACGGCCGATCCGCCGCGGTCAGGGCCTCGAAGATGTCGGCGATGGCGACGATGCGCGCCGGCATCGAGATCTGCTCCTCGCGCAATCGCCGCGGATAGCCGGTACCGGTCAGCGTTTCGTGGTGCGTGCCGCCGAACTCCGGAACGCGGCGCATGTTCTTGGGAAACGGCAATTCCTCGAGCGTCATGACGGTATGAATCATGTGCTCGTTGATGCGGAAGCGCTCTTCTTCGGTGAGGGTTCCCCGCCTTACGCAGAGGTTGTACAGTTCGCCGCCGTTGGCAATGGCCGCCGGCACGTTCATCTTGAAACCGTATTTCGGGTTTGGCATGTGCTCCTGGTCGCGCGGAATCACCATGTGGGGATGATCGGCCAGCAGGTGCTCCGTCGCCGGCAAGGGTTGTACCGGCGTATCGGCAAGGCGCCCGTGCTCATCCGCGGAAATGCCGATCCGGTCGTCGAAATGACGCAGCCAGGTGCGTGCGCCGATTTCGCGCAGCCGTATCACCTTTTCGCTAGCCATCAGGTCGCAGCCGACGTTGCACTCGGCAACCAGGGCGAACTCCTCCTGCAGCGCCTGCTTCGCCGCCTCGGCCGCGCGGTTGGCCACTGCCGGGTCGGCACCTGCCAGCAAAGCCTCCAGGCGGTGGATCTCGGCATCCCGCCACAACACCTCGAAGCGCGTGCGTACCTCGTGGATGCGGTTGTGGATCATCTCCAGCTTGACCGACTTGTCGATGATGTGATCGGGTACTGCGATCTTGCCGCAATCGTGCAGCCAGGCCCCGGTGCGGAATTCCCGCCACTCATCCTCGTTCTTGAAGGAGAAGTCGGCCAGCGGCCCCTCGGTCTGTGCGCACGCCGCTTCCGCCAGCATGACGGACAATTCGGGAATGCGCCGGCAATGTCCCGCGGTGTAGGGACTGCGCGCATCGATGGCCATGGCGATGACGCGCACGATGCTATCGAGCAGCACCACCTGCTCGGTTATCAGTTCATTCACGTCGAGCGAGATCGCCGCCTGCGAAGCCATCGCCTCCAACAGGTCGACGATGCCATTGCTGAAGGGAACGATTTCACCACTCTCCGGGTCGATCGCGTTCATGAACTGGAGCACGCCGACCACATCGCCGTTGCGCCTCAACATGGGGATGGTCACCATCGACACCGTGCGGTATCCGGTAGCGGCGTCGAAACACCGCGTGCCGCAGAGATCGAAACGCGTTTCGCGGTATACGTCCTCGATGTTCACCGCCACCTTGTTCAACGCGACATAGGTGCACACATGGTTTTCGCAGGGAGCACCGGTCTTGGGATCATGGAGCGGCAACTCCTGGCTGGGCAAGGCATCGTCGCGGGAGCGAATGACAAAGCGCAGGAAGTTTTGCTCGGTGAGCAGATAGAGCGTGGCCGCATCGCAATTTGATAGCCGCTTGCCGCTCATCAGAATGTGCGAGATCAGCCGGTCGTGATCGCGCTCGGACGACAGGAGGATACCGATTTCGACCAGGGCATTCAGCCGGTCCTGGGACGTCTTCAGCGCGGCGGACTTACACGGGTGATGCATTGCTTGCCCCTTCCGAAGGACGGATTTTCTCTTCGAACTGGCTAACGACTTCATCACTGGCAGCAGCGGTATCAGCCTCTCCAACGAGGGATCGGAAATCTCCAAGGACGGCCACCGAGAGTGTAAAGGATTGGCAGGAAAGGAAGTGCACGAAGGACACGAAGAACAGGCGCCGTCAACCCAGAAGATTCCACGATACCCCTTATATGCAGCAATACCGTGAGATTTTGCCTGAAGGAAAGGAGATCGAGCAGTACTTGGGCCTGGCGATGCGGGTGGTTCCGTGCGCGTCGTCCAGCACGATAGATGCCGGTAGTGAAGGTCTGCACGCCGAAGTGGGAAACCGTCCCGTAGCCGGTGAGTGTTTCCATCAATGATCAAAACCACTGCCGGTGTGACGGGGCCTGCACGTCAGCAGAAGATCGCATAGCTGTGTTACGGTTGGTGTGGGCTGGCCGAGGAGCGCAGCCTCGCGCCGATCTCACTGAGTACGTCCAAGGGGAACTGCCACGCTTTTGCTTTTCTCCAACCGACACGCTGGTATGCCCAAGCTGCTCACTCGATTGGGCGCACACGGCGCTTGCTTACTTGGCGGCAGCTCAGGACATTTGCGTAAGCAATCGCCGTGGAACTGACCTCGGAGTCCACTTCCAGCCCGTCCCCTGAGGAGTACCCCAGGGCCGGGCTGAATGTCGTCCGGCAAACCCTCTCAGTGGAAATGGACCTGATCGGCGCCTCTGACCGCGCCAACCAGATTGGCGCCGACGACTCGCGAGAACACGGTGACGAGAGCGACGATGCCCACGAATATCCCCAACCACATCAGGCCATCCATATTCACGGTGGCGGCTGCCACAGCAGCTGCGGCTGCAGCCACAGGCTTGACGTAAGCCGGAACGATACCGGGGAATACGTACGTCCAGAGCATGTGCAGGATACCGATGATCACCACCAGGAAGACCGAATGCTTGAACGTGAACCGGAAGATCTCGGATTCGCGACCGACCAGGCCTGTGGCGCCCGTGGCAACGGCAATCGATTGCGGCGAGATCATTTTCCCGCACACGCCGCCGCAGGTGTTGGCCGACATCGTGATCACCGGGTCGATGGCGAGCTTCTCGGCGGTGACCGCCTGGAGCTTGCCAAACAAGGCGTTGGTCGATGTATCGGAACCCGTCATGAACACTCCCAGCCAGCCGAGAAGACTGGCGAAGAAGGGGAAGGCTGCGCCGGTCGTGGCAAACGCATAACCGAGCGTGATCGCCATGCCGGAAAAATTCATGATGTAGGCAAAGCCGAGGATCGTCGCAATGGTCACGATCGGCCACTTGAGGGTCTTCAGCGTATCGCCGGCGACGCCTGCTGCCGTCTTGAGGGATGCGCCCATGACCATGATCGAGAAGAACCAGGCGAACAGAATGGCCGTGCCGGCGGCGCTGAGGAAGTTGAAGTTATAGACCGCAGGCTTGGGCTTGCCGACCTGATCGATCACCATCTTGTCCAGACCGGAAATCGGTATGGCGTAGTCGAAGATCATCTTGGTCGTCTGGTTGAGCGCTTGATTGACCGGCTTGATGCCCCAGGCGCAGACGAAGAGCGACAGGATGATGAAGGGAGCCCAGGCCCGGAAGATCTGACCGCCGGTGAACTTGAGCGCTTGTTTGCCCAGGCTCTTGGGTTCATCGGCGAAGTGCCAGCTCTCTTTCGGATGCCAGACCTTGAGGAAGGCGACGGTGCAGACGATCGACGCCAGCGACGCGATGATGTCGGGAAGCAGCGGTGCCGTGACCGGCGAGTTGGCCGAGAAGAATTGCGCAATGGCGAAGGAACCACCGCTGACCAGGCAGGCGGGCCAGACTTCCAGACCCTTCTTCCACCCCGACATGACGACGACGAGATAGAGGGGGATGAAGACGCTGACGATCGGCAGTGTCCGGCCGACCATCTGGCTCAGCGCGAAGTCGGGAATGCCCGCGACCTGCCCGCCGACCACGATCGGAATTCCGATCGCACCCCAGGCGACCGGCGCCGTGTTGGCCAGCAGACAGATGGACGCCGCATAGAGCGGGTTGAAACCGAGGCCGGCGAGCATCGCCGCCGTAATCGCCACCGGCGTACCGAAGCCGGCGGCACCTTCGATGAAGGCACCGAAGGAAAACGCGATCAGCAGCGCTTGCAGTCGCCGGTCGTCCGAAATCGAGGCCAGCGAGTTCTTGATCACCTCGAACTGGCCGGTCTTCACGGACATGTTGTAGATGAAGAGCGCTGTGATGACGATCCAGCAGACCGGGAACAGCCCGAACGCACCGCCGTACAGCGTCGCCAGCGCCGCCAGATCCACGGGCATCTTGTAGACGAACACCGCGATCAGGATCGCCAGTCCGGTGCCTCCCATTGCCGCAAACTGGCCCTTCATGCGCTTGATTGCCAGTGCCCAGAACAGGAAGAAGATCGGGATTGCCGCGACCAGCGCGGACAATCCGATGTTGCCGAGCGGATCAACATTCATTTGCCATGTCATGGGGGTCTCCTTTGTAATAAGCCACGCATGTGGCTGTTGTGACCACGGTTGCCAGGGCTCAGCAGGCTCCGATGGTTTCCGTGCGACTGCACTCCTCCAGCAGGTAGGCAATGGAGCGGTAGGGGCGGCCGGTTTCGGCGGTGAGGCCGATTTCGCAGGTGCGGTTGGTCGACACTCCCTCACAGCAGTTGGCGGGTAGCGCCTCGTGTACCTTGCGCAGGGCGTGCACGTTGAGTTCCGGGACAACGAAACCGCGGTCGCCGGCGAAACCGCAGCAGGTGACGCCGGCGGGCTCGACGATTTCTTCGGCACAGGCCGCGATCAGGCGGCGCAGCTTGCTGTCGGAAGCGACGCGACGGACGCTGCAATTGATATGCAGGGCAATGGGTCCTCGCTTGCGCGTTACCACCAGGCGCGGCAGCAGCGCATCGTGGGCAAATTCATGGAAATCAAGCACCGTCAGACGACCGGCGAGGTGCTTCTGCATGCGTACCGAGCAGGTGCTGGCATCCATGATCACCGGATAGTGGCCGCCCTGCCCGTCGTCCGCGGCCCTGAGCAGGGCAGCGGTTACGCTGTCGGCCATCTGCTCGGCCTCCTCGGCCATCCCCTTGCTGGCGAGCATCTGGCCGCAGCAGAGCTTGTCGAAGCCTTCCGGCAGGCGCGGGTCGTAGCCGGCGCGCACCAGCAACTCGATGATGACTTCCGGCAGGGTTGCCTCGTCGGGGGTGTTGGCGCCAAAGATGCGGCCACCGCATGCCGGAAAGTACACTACCGGGTCGCCCGCACCGGTCCCCCTGTGGGGCTTTGGCGCCTTGCCGGCCTGTGGCATTCCCCGCTTCCAGGCGCCACGCGAGAGGCGAGCGACGAGGCTCTCGCCGACCACGCTGGAGACGGCATGGCCGATCGACAGGCCAACGCGGGAGACCGTCGCGACCTTGCCGAAGTTTTCCGCCGTCCAGTGCGCGACCTGATGCGAGGGCGCCTTGTTGCCCAACCCGCGGCCGCGCAGGCGGCGCGTCAGCTCGCCGGTGTCGATGCCGACCGGACAGGCGGTGGAGCAAAGGCCGCAGCCGGCACAGGTGTCAAGACCAAAGTAGGCAAAATCCTTGCCGACGTCGGCAGCCTCTTCGCCGGCGGCGGCCCGGCGTGAGAGTTCCCGCCAGCTGACGATGCGCTGGCGAGGCGACAGGGTCAGGCGGTGCGAAGGGCACAGCGGCTCGCAGAAGCCGCACTCGATACAGCGGTCGATGATGTCTTCGGCGGCCGGCATCGGCTTGAGGTTCTTCAAGTGCGCCTGCGGGTCGTCGTTGATGATCACGCCGGGATTCAGCAGGTTGGCGGGGTCGAAGAGCGTCTTGATCCGGCGCATCAGGTCGGTGGCCTGCCGGCCCCATTCCATCTCGACAAAAGGAGCCATGTTGCGGCCCGTCCCGTGCTCGGCCTTGAGCGAACCGTCGTACTTGTCGATGACAAGTTTGCAGACGTCGTCCATGAAGCGGGCGTAACGCTCCACCTCCGCCGCATCCGAGAAATCCTGGGTAAACACGAAATGCAGATTGCCTTCGAGCGCATGCCCGAAGATGATTCCTTCGCTGTAGCCGTGCTGGCGTAACAGCGCCTGCAGGTCGAGCGTGGCGGCGGCCAGGGATTCGATCGGGAAGGCCACGTCTTCGATGATCACCGTGGTACCGGCGCGGCGCATCGCGCCGACCGAGGGGAAGGTGCCCTTGCGCACTTTCCAGTACATTTCGCAGGTGGCGGGATCGGTTGAAAACGTCGGCGTTTCGACGGTGGCGATGCCGGTCAACGCACCGAGCGCTGCGTCAATGCGCTGCTGCAGGAGTGCGGCGCTTTCCGCGCGCACCTCGATCAGCAGGGCAGCGGCATCGTTGCTCAGCGTCCGAATGATGGGCGGCAAGCCGGGCTTGTCTTCCACCGAGCGCAGCGCCGGGCGATCGAGCATTTCAACGGCGGAGACCGGCTCCTGCTTGAGGCGGATGACCGCTTGGCAGGCCGTCTCGATGGTCGGGAAAAACACCAGCGTGCTGGCCTTGCAAGGGTCCTCGACGACGGTACGGTAGGTGATGCGTGACATGAAGCCCAGCGTCCCCTCCGAGCCGATCATCAGGTGGGCAAGAATGTCGATCGGGTCTTCGTAGTCGATCAGCGCGTTGAGGCTGTAACCGGTGGTGTTCTTGATCTTGTACTTGTGGCGGATGCGCGCCGCCAGTTCCTTGTCCGCGCGCGTGGTGGCGCCCAGGCGCGCCAGTTCGTCGACGAGGGGGGCATGGCTGGCGCGGAAACGGGCAACGCTGGACGCATCCTCGGTGTCGAGCACGGCCCCGTCGGCGAACACGACGCGCAGGCCGGCCAGGGTGCGGTAACTGTTCTGCGCCGTACCACAGCACATGCCGGAGGCGTTGTTGGCGGCGATGCCACCAATCTTGCAGGCGCTGATCGAGGCCGGGTCGGGACCGATCTTGCGGCCATGCGGTGCCAGACGGTAATTGACCTCGCCGCCGATGATGCCGGGCCCGACGCGCACCGTGGCGGCGTCCGGCCCGATTTCACAGGTGGCGAAGGCTTCACCGATGAGCACCAGGATACCGTCGGTGACCGCCTGTCCTGAAAGGCTGGTACCGGCAGCGCGGAAGGTCAGGTGGACACCCTGCTGCGCGGCCACCGCCAGGACATGCGCCACGTCGTCTTCGCCCTCCACGACGACCACGACCTGAGGGATCAGCCGGTAGAAGCTGGCGTCGGTGCCCCAGGCCAGGAGTCGCAGTTCGTCGGTAATGACGCTCGCTGCGGGGAAATGCGTGCGCAGGGCAGAAATGAGTGAGTTCATTCTTGGCTTCCTCCTCCAGAGACCCGACGGGTGGTTACGCCCCTTTCCCTGCAACACCTGCGGGGCATTCACTCTATGGTAATACGTTGCACTTAACGAAAACCGACGACGCAAAGATTAATCAGAGATAGAATTGAGCGGAAATTGGTAGTACCAATTATTTTTTTTGGAACCAGGCAGGTCGTTGAGGACGTTCAGGGAGGATGGCCATGACGTCGCACAGCGTTGCGGAACAGACCCGGCGGGCACTCGAAGTGCACCTGCTGGATGGTTCCTGGCCGGTCGGCATGCGTTTGCCGGCCGAGCGGGTCCTGGCGGAAACATTGGGCGTTTCGCGAAACACGGTACGTGAGGCGATTTTTTGCCTCAAGGAGCGTGGCCTGCTGTTCAGCAGGCACGGCAGCGGCGTCTTCGTCAGCGATCGCCTGCAGACGGCAATCTCGTCACCGTGGCGGCAACTGGTGGCCGCGCATCCGGACTTGCGTTGGGATACGTTGGAGTTTCGCCGCGAACTGGAGGGCGCAACCGCCTACTACGCCGCGCTACGCGCCAACGCAAGCGATCTGGAGAAGATCGAAGGCATCGTCAGACGCCTGACCGACGCCTACGACACGGGCGAAAAGGAGGAAGAGTATCGGGCCGACGCCGACTTCCACGAGGCCATCGCCGAAGCCTCGCACAACAGCATGTTTCTCTACCTGCACTCAGGCATCGTACGCATGCTGCGCGAACACATCTGCCTCAATCTGATGGCCATGGAAGATCCGACGGGAGACGTCACCGAACACCTTCGCCAGCAGCACCTTGGCATCTGGGACCGGATCCGCGCGCAGCAGCCGGACCAGGCCAGGCAGGCGATGCTCGCTCACATCGACTTCACGTGGTCGGAACTGGCGCGGCGGGAAGACACCCGGACCAGCCAGTAGCGGCGTCTTGATCAGGGAAGGTTGATGAAGGTGGCCGGATAGGCCGCTGGGTTCCTGGCAGTGGCCTGTACCGGCTCGCAAAGGCCGGCGAAAAGCTGCTGCAAGGCTCGCCATGCGGAGAGAATGACCGGACCGCGGGCGCCGCGCGGTTGCTGGCCACCATGAGGCTGGGCTACGGACAGTGTGTTGGGATGGTTCATGGTGTCGGCTCCTGGCGCTTGAGATTGCCCTTCGTGAGGGAATGTCGCCACGATATAGGGCAGCGTAGCGCGCGGCAAACGATCGATTCTCATGGGATGACCAAGAAAAATTCATGTGTTAGGAGGTCTGCCATGCTGTCATCGAAGCGGCGCAAGCTGTCGATCGAGGTATACCCTGCCGAGAAGGCAAGGACGGCCGGATGAACTGGACCCGGCCCATCGAGCTGCGTGGCCAGGTGCAAAGGCTGTGGGAGCGCGGCGATCTGCTGGCCAGTCTGGTCACTGGGGAGGGAATTTTCCCGCGCCAGCTGACACTGAAAGGCCCGGGCTCGCAGGAGATGACCGAGCGTTTCGACGCCGTGCGCGTGTGGATTGCCGAGTTGCGCGCAATGCCGCATTGCCGGGTCGAGATGCGCGAATTCAGGCACCGCTTGTTTGGTGCCAACGCGCTGCCGCATGCGATCTGGATCGATACCTTCGACGACGCGCTGGCCTTGATCGGCAAGCGGCGTGACGCCATGCGCTTTCAGGCCCTGCTGGAATGCACGCGCACGCGCGCACCGCAAGTGCTGGCATGGCTCGCAAAAAGGCCGCTGCGGGCGCTCGAACTCGCTGACGAATGGCCTCGCCTGCTCGACATCGTCGCCTGGCTGCAGGCCCATCCTCGCCCCGGCATCTACCTGCGGCAGGTGGATATCCCCGGCGTACACAGCAAGTTCATCGAATCCCGGCGCGGCGTGCTCAGCGAATTGCTCGATCTCGCGCTGCCAGCCACGGCGATCGATTCCTCGGTGACCGGCTTGAGCCAGTTCGTCAGGCGCTATGGCTTCCGCGACAAGCCGCAGCGCATCCGTTTTCGCCTGCTGGATCGCCGCCACTCGCTGCTGCCCGGCGATCTCGAACAGGACCTCACCCTGGATGCCCAGAGCTTTGCCCGCATTGACCCGCAGACCGAACGTGTGTTCATCACCGAGAACGAGATCAACTTCCTGGCGTTTCCGGCGGTGTCGCACAGCCTGATCATCTTCGGTGCGGGGTATGGCTTCGAGACCCTGCGCGAGGCCGCATGGCTGTCGCGCTGCCGCCTCCATTACTGGGGCGACATCGATACGCACGGCTTCGCGATTCTCGACCAGTTGCGAGCCCATTTCCCGCGGGTCGAATCGTTCCTGATGGATCGTGCGACCCTGCTGGCCTTCGAGGCACAGTGGGGCGAGGAAGACCAGCAGACCCTGCGCGACCTGCCGCGGCTCAACCCGGACGAGCAAGCGCTGTACGACGATCTGCGCGACAACCGTCTGTGCAGGAATCTGCGTCTCGAACAGGAAAGGATTGGTTTTGGCTGGGTCGAGGTGGCGTTGGCGGCGCTGACGGGACGGCAATCGGCGCAACAAGCCGAAAGCAGACTATGATTGCGTGCTTGCCAACTATCCAACTATCCAATCGGGAGATGTGATGCGGTCGATCCTGAACCTGCTCCTTGCCCTGCTCGCCCTGCTGGGACCGGTGAGTGCCCTGGCTGCCGACAACGATCCGTACGCGGCGGATCGCCAGGCGCTGATCAAGATTTTTCGCGAGATCGAAGCGAGCATCAACGCTCAGGATGTCGACCGGATGGTCACGCAGATGGCTCCCGACGCGACGGTGACCTGGCTGAACGGCGAGGTTTCGCGCGGGCACGCCGAGATCAGGGCCTACTACCAGCGAATGGTCAAGGGAGAGCAGCGCATCCTCGACCGCTATCTCACCACCGCCAAGCTCGGCGCTTCAGCCCATTTCTTCGGTCACGGCGAGGTCGCGGTCGCTGACGGGACGATGGTGGACGAGTTTTTTCCGGTGGCCAGAGGGCCGTTCACCCTGAATTCGAACTGGACCTCGACCTCGGCAAAAATCGACGGACAGTGGAAAGTGGTGTCGATGCACCTGTCGTCAAACGTGTTCACCAATTCGCTGATCGCCGAAGCGAAAGAGGCCATCTGGTGGGCGGCGGCTGGCGCCGGGGTCGCCGGTCTGGTGCTGGGATGGCTGATCGGCCGGATGCGTCGGCGCAATTGAGGGTGCGCAATTCTCCGCTTCCTCCTCAACTGCTCCAGCCGAAACGCAACAGGTAAAAGAAGGCCGGCGCCGAGAGGCACAGCGAGTCGAGCCGGTCGAGCATTCCGCCATGGCCGGGAATCAGACTGCTCCAGTCCTTGATGCCGCGGCTGCGCTTGATCGCCGACATCGCCAGGCCGCCCAGGAATCCGAGCAGGGTGATCCACAGGGAAATCAGCGCCGCTTCGGGAACCGTGAACGGCGTCATCGATGCCAGCCCTGCGCCGAGCGCACTGGCGGTAACGATGCCGCCAACGGTGCCTTCGACCGTTTTCGCCGGCGAGAGCTTCGGGGCGATCGCGTGGCGACCCACGAGCTTTCCCCAGAGATACTGCAGCACGTCGCTCGACTGTACGACCAGCAGCAGGAACACCAGCAGGTAGGCATTGCGTCCCGGATAGCCGCTGATTGGCAGGGTCAGCAGTGCCGGGATATGCGAAACCGAAAACACGCAGATCAGCAGTCCGCCCGCTAGCATGCGCATGCGCAGCAGGCCTTTGCTGCGGTTTTCCGCGCACAGCGCCAGCAGCGGCAGGCCGATGAGCACCAGGCAGGGGATGAAACTGGCGTAGAGCGCGTAACTGCCATTCCAGACCAGGAGATACTGCAGCGGCACCACCAGCACGAAACTGCCCATCCGCAGCGCGGGCGGGATCGTGCCGGGGGGTTTCGCTGGCCAGGAATTCCTGCAGCGCGGCCAGCGAAGCCAGACCGAAGAGCAGGCTCACGCCGCTACGGCCCGCGAGCATGGCCAGTCCGAACAGGATGGCAATCATCCACCAGGCATTGATGCGACTATTCAGATTGTCGATGACGGCATGCGCCTGGCGCCTGGCCAGTCTGATCTTGAGCACCCGTCCGATCAGTGAAGCGACGATCAGCACCGAGCCGATGCCGGCGATCAGGCGCCAGGCCTCATCTGGAAGTGTCAGGAGCTGAGCGTTCGTCATCCGCTCAAGGTTTTGCTTGCAGGTACTGCTGCTGCCAGCGGCGCAGCAGATCGATCTGTGCGCGACCGAGCACCACTGCCGGACGCGCCTTCCGCACCTGTGCAACGGCCTCTTCCGGCGTCGCATGAATGCCTGCGCGCAGCAGCCATGCGGCGGTCACCAGCGCACTGCGCGCGAGGCCGAGTGCGCAGCAGACGAGCACCGGTCCGGCGGCCAGCTCTTCGGCGATCGCCGCCGAAGCACGCTCGACCTGCTCCAGGCTCGGCGGCAGCAGATCGAGCATCGGTATGACCACATACCGCAAAGCAGGCGTTGGACCAGGCAATTCGGCGCAGACATCGATGATGGCGGCAATGCCGAGACGCTGCCCTTCGGCTGCTGTCGGCAGCCGGCCGAGCAGGACACCTGCTGTGACCGGATCGGCCAGCGCGAGCTGGCGTGTCCACCAGCGCGAGTTCAGCCAGGCGCAGAGCAGATAGGGTCCGAGCAGACAGCGTACGGCAAGTGGCAGCGAACCGTCATCCCGCTTTTCGAAGGCATCGGCATCGAGCAGGAGGTAGATCACGGCGACCAGTGCCAGCGCACCAGACAACCAGAGCAGCCACAGCCAGCCACCGCCCGCGTAGACAGCCAGGCCGCCAACCGCCAGCGCGGTGGTCGCGTAGGCCAGCGCCAGCCGCCAGCGCGCGCGCTCGCGGTGCCGGGTGGCACGGCGCAGCGGTGATCTGGCGTCGGTCGGAAACACCCATAGCACGAAGCACCCGAGCCACAGCCCGGTCGGAACGTCGAAGAAATGGTGTTGCCAGGTGGTCAGCACCGACACCCCGATCAGCAGGGCCACGGCCACGACCAGTGCCTGGCAGGCGCGCGGCACGGCGCGCAGATACGGTTCGAGCAGCACCACGAGCAGGGCGATGTGCAGGGAGGGCGCCTGATTGTAGGGCTGGTCGAAGCTCATCAGGGCAGCGAACATCCAGCCGAATGCGCCGCTCACCTCGCCACGCTCGAAGGTGCAGCGCAAGGGGAAGAGCAGGAAGCAAGCGACGGCGATCAACTGCGTCAGCAGCAGACGCCAGGCGTGCGTGTCGAGCTGACGTCGCGTCGTGCACAGCAGCAGCGATACACCATAGAGCAGGTCGATCAGCCAGTACGGAACGATGCTCCAGGGTAGCAGCGGAATGTGCTGTTCCCAGGCGAAGAGGATGAAGCCGACCTCGGTGCGCTGGCTGCTTGCCCAGGTCGCAAAGCCGTAGCTGGCGAAGAAAAATGGCCCCAGGAACAGCAGCCAGGTCAGAGCCCTTCGCCAGGGACGGGGCTCGGCGACTGACTCCGCGGTGGGTCTGGTGCTCTGCGAGATCAATTCCGGCGGGCGATCGAAACGGTGAACATTCCCCAGTCGTCGATCCACTGCTCGACCTTCGTGAAACCCGCGGCGCGCACCAGTTCGTCCAGTTCGGCCTGCGTACGGCGGCGCATCACCCAGGCCTGGTGGCTGCGATGACTGGTGAGCGTGCGCGCGATCAGCTCGATCTGCGGATGCCAGGGTTGGCCGGTGTAGACCAGGTAGCCGCCGGAGTCGATAGCCTGAGCCAGGCCGCGCAGCGAACGCATCACCAGTTCGTTGTCGGAGAAGAGTTCGTAGAGACCCGAAACGATCACCAGATTCGGTCTCGGAGTCAGCGCAGCGAGGGCTGCCTCGTCGAAAGCGTCAGCGGCTTCGAAGCGGGCGATGTCATCGAGTTGCCTGGCAGTGATCAGGGCTCGCCCCTGGCGGACGTTCAAGTCACTGAAATCACGCAGGACGATCGATTGCGGGCGCTCCGGCAACTGCGCGACGGCGTCCAGGACGTAACGCCCATGGCCGGCGGCGAGATCAGCGATGCAGAGCGCCTGGCCGCCGCCTCGAAGTTCGTCTGCAGCAAGGGCAATGGCTTGCAGCAGGTGGGATCTGCGCACACGCACGCCGCGCCAACCGATCGAATCGAGGTAGCCGCGATCGATCCATTTGCCGATCAGCAGTCGGCCGCGCGCCTGGTTCAGGTACACGTAGTCGAGACTGCTGCCGGAATCGAAGCCGGTCGTCAGACCGATACCAATGCCGTCCGAGAGGCGGCCGAGAGTGCGCATCGCCAGGCGGGTGATGGCGAAGTAAATCCCGCGTGGCGAGCAGGGCGGTAACGGCTGGCCGAGACGAACTTCCTCGTCCCGGGTATAACCGTCACGGTGCGCCTGCAGCAGCGAGTCGGCAGGCAGGGGATTCCGGAACATGCGCTCAATGAAGGCGCGGATCTGGTCGATGGCGAGCTTGCGATCGCGTTCACCGAGCGTGTCGTGGAGAAATCCGGGGAGCAGGTGGCGCTCCTTGACCGGCGAGCCCAGCCGATCGAAAAAGCGGTCCTGTGGTGCGCGCTGCACGACCCAGTCCTTCTCGGAGATCAGCAGTTGCAGCGGCAGGCGGATGGCCTCTGCGTCCGCGACGACTCGGTCGGCAGCGTCGTAGAGGCCCAGCAGAACGCGCGCCGAAATGGAACGGGTAACCAGGGGATCCTCGTCATACGAACGCACGCGCTCGGGATCGTGGGTCAGAAACTTCGCCTTCACATACGAGGTGATGAAGAAGTTCCCGAACAGCCGCTGCATCAGCGTCAGCCCCGGACGCGCCAGAGGAACATAGAGCTTTACCTGGAAAGCCGGTGCGGTCAGCACCAGGCAGCGGAGCTGCGGCGCGTAGTCGTGTGCCCAGGTCGCTGCCAGGACGGCGCCGACGCTCTGGCCGACGACGGCAATCTGGTTGGCGGCAATGGCGTAGCAGTCACTGACATGCCGGACGAAGCGGTCGACGTCCTTCACCAGGGCGGCAAAGCTTGGGCTGTCTCCACGCTCGCCAGGCGAGCGGCCGTGACCACGCGCGTCCCAGGCGAACATCGAGAAGTCATCGAGTGCGAGTTCGTCGACGACATGCTGCAGTCGTCCCGAATGCTCGTGACCGCGGTGCAACAGCAACACCGCCCGCTTGGCATTGACGCTGCCGACCGGCGGCCAGTAGCGATAGAACAGTGTCGTTCCGTCGTGGGTAGTGAATTGTTTTTCCTGGGCGAAGCGCATCCTGGCCTGTCTCCGATGGGTAATCTTATCGACTTTCGCCGGTGCTGCCTTCGGCGATGCCCTGCCTGACCCGGTTCGCGATGGTCAGCAGCAGCAACAGCGCGACCAGCGCCATCCCTGCCGACAACCACACACCGGGAGCGACGCCGGCGCCGAGAAATAGTCCGAGCAATCCGAAAACCAGCGCGCGATCACTCTTGCCCATCGGTCCGTCGTTGCGACGCCGCTGGCCCGTAACTGCGCCCAGCACCCCGGCCATTTCGGAGACGTTCGCCAGGAAGATCACCAGAACGGTCAGCGCGCTGCCGGCTTCGGGAAGAAAGGCAAAAGGCAGATACAGCGCTGCATCGGAGAGCAGATCCGACAGTTCATTGAGGTAGGCACCGAGTGTCGAGATCTGACCGAACTCGCGGGCGAGCATGCCGTCGATCGCATTCAGCGCCATGCGCAGCAGGAGCCACAGCGGCAGCAGCAGAAACCATCGCAGTTGCCCGGCGTGCGCGGCGAGTGCAAGACCGCATCCGAGGATCAGCGAAGCAGCGCAGGTGCCTACGGTGGCCTGGTTGGCACTCAAGCCGAGTCCGTGCAGCGCGCGCGCTGTCGGGCGCAACAGGGCCTGGAAGCGGGGTTTCAGGGCATAAAGACTCATTGACAGCAGGGGCGGAAAGTGAAATTGTCAGGATGATAGCCCATGCAGCGCCTGGTCGTCGCAGCGCCAGGGGTCGCGCTGATCGAATGGGAACGAATAGAACAAGACACTGGTCCGATTACGTGGAGTTTCGGGTGCCCGACATCCAGCAACTTCGCAGTCACAGAATACTGCTGCTACCGCGGGTGTCCGCAAACACCCATTTCATACGTAACGCCAATACATCCCGAGAGGAGTCGAATCATGAGCCAACCCATTGTTTACGGTGATGCCATCAGCACCTACGTTCGTACAGTCCGTCTGGCCCTGGAGGAAAAGGGAGTGTCGCACACGCTCGCGGCCGTGGATCTGGTCAAGGGTCAGCACAAGGAGAAAGACCATCTGGCCCGGCACCCCTGGGGCAAGATGCCCGCGTTTGAGCATGCGGGCATCGTGTTCTACGAGGCATCGGCCATTCTTCGCTATATCGACGAGGTGTTCCCGGAACCCGCTTTGATGCCTTCCACACCCGTGGAACGTGCCCGTGTGAATCAGGTGATGAGCATCGTTGACAGTTATGGATACCCGGCGTCGATCACCAATATCTTCATTCCCCGCGTACTGGTGCCCGCACTCGGTGGTCAGACCGACGAAGCACAAGTCGATGCGGCCAAGCCGCAGGCCGCGTTGTTCCTCAAGGAGATCGGGCGACTACTGGACGGGGCAAACTATTTTGGTGGCACGAACGTGAGTCTCGCCGACTTGCACGTGCTGCCCGTGTTGACCTACCTGCAGGCCACCCCGGAAGGCCAGGCCTTGATTGCGGCGACGCCGAACATCGCGGCCTGGATGGGTCGCATGAGCGAACGCAGCAGCGTTCAGGCGGTGATGCCGGCCGCTTGAGCCTGCACTGGCTCTCTTTATAAACTTCCATCACTCCAGCTTGCGGCCGACAGTGAGGCTGGCCAGGGCCAGCATGCCGACTCCCAGTAATTGCCGGTTGCCGGCTGAGCAGTGCCGCGGTTGCCGGCACAGCAGGGCAGCGCTGCCGCCAAGGATGGCGGCAGCCAGCAGAAGAGCCGTTTCGTACGGGCGCAGCCAGTACAGCAGCGGATGCTTGAGGTTCCAGGCAACGCTCAGCAAAGCCAGCAGCGTTGCCCAGGCCAGGGCAGGGCGCCAGCATCGAAACACGGGCCAGTGCATGATGGTGCCTCATTCGGCTGGCCGGGCAGCGAGTGCGGGACCGATCTGGTACCAGTCGATGCGCCGCGTCGCCAGCATGATCGCTCCGAGGGCCAGGAAGAGCAGCACGCTGCCCATCAGGAGCGAGTTGTCTTCGGAGAGCAGTACACCATAGAGCACTCCGTAGAGACCGGCCAGCGCGGCAGCAAAGGAAAAACCCTGGCGGCGATTACCGAGAGCGGCAGCCAGATAGGTTCCGATCAGGGCGATACAGGCCGTTGCGGCGATGCTGTAGGCGGCAACGAAGGCCAGGTGCTCGGAGAGCGCGATCAGCAACAGGAAGAAAACCGCCAATGCCAGACCGACCAGCAGGTACTGCAACGGGTGAATCGGCGAACGACGCAGGATTTCGCTGAGGAAGAAACCGGCGAAGGTCAGCGTAATGAACAGGATGCCGTATTTCACGGCCCGCTCGGATTGCAGATAGACGTTGACCGGATCGATGAAGAGGATATCGAGCACTTCGGGGATCGGCCCGCCCTTGGCCGCCACCAGGGTGTTGGGAAAACTGCGCGCCAGATGCGACACTTCCCAACGGGCGGTAAAACCATCGTCAGCAATCGTGCGCTCGCGTGGCAGAAAGCGGCCGCCAAAGCTCGGGTGCCGCCAGTCCGAATGGATCGCGATGGTGTTCGCTTCCGCGGTCGGCGCGATGGCCAGTCGCTGGGTACCGGTCAGCTGCAGAGGGAAATCAAAATCGAACGAGCTTGGTGCGTCGAGAGCGACTGCCCCGAGCGGAATGGCCAGGCGTTGGCCAGCCAGGGCATCACCGTCCAGTGCTGGGCTCTTGGGTGTCGAGAAGCGGTAGCTCTTGCCGCCCAGGTTCACTGGCGGATCGTTGTCGACGCCGCGCGGGTCGGAAACGCCCAGCAGCAGCGTCGCTTCGGCGCTGACGATGCTGCGCTGAGCATCGAGACCGAGGTGTACGGGAAGCACGAAGCGCCCCGCGACCGCCAGGTCGAGGTGGTAGAGCCGGGCCTGGTAGATTCCCCGTTGGCGGGTTTCCACGCGGGCCTCGCCGCTCAGCTTCAGCGTCTCGGCCGGCAGATACAGGCTGCGTTCCACGAAGCGCGGCGTGCTCCTGGTCCGACCGGTGGCGGGGTCCTCCTTGGTTTCCGGCTCGATTTGTTCCCGGTAATGGATCGCGAGCACCGGCCCGGTGAGCGTTTGCGGGCCGGCAGCGCTATTGGCGATGTTGCGCTGAACCTCTTCCTGACGCGAACTGCGCTGGCGGATCTGATCCTCGATGAGGGCCAGAGGCACCAGCAGCAGGAGCGACATGAAGCCGATGGCGACGAGTTTGAGAAGCAGTTTCTTGTCCATGAAGTTCTCCCTGGTGGATGGTGCAGGGAGTCTCGATCACTTCGGTGAACGGATGAGGAAGCGGCAGTGAAGCTCTGTGAATCGAGGGTGAAGTCAGGTCACGCCTTCAGGTCAGCGGCAGCAGCAGACGGGCCATTGCGCCGCCCTCGGGATGGTTGGCGAAATCGGCTTCGCCGCCATGCAGGCGAGCGACTTCGCGTACCAGCGCGAGTCCCAGGCCCGAGCTCTTCTTGCCGCTGGCGGTGCTCGCCAGCGAGTAGAAACGGTCGAAGACCTGCGACAGTGCGTAGTCCGGAGCACCGCTACCATGATCGCGGACCGATACCTCGGCGCGTTGATCGCGACGCTGCAGAGCGATTTCGATGCGCCCCCCGGTCGGCGAAAAGGCGATCGCGTTGTCCAGCAGGTTGAGCAGCGCCTGCTGCAAAAGGAAAGGGTCGCCGCTGATGACTAGAGGCTGGCCGATGGCGAGCGAACAGATCAGCTGACGAGCCTGCAGCGGCAGGAGCCGCTCGTCGACGCAACGCCGCAGCAGCTCGGCCAGGTCGACCTGGACTGCGTCTTCCGGTGCCTGCAGTTGCTCGACCCGCGCCAGCATCAGCATCCGTTCGATGATCCCCTGCAGGCGCCGCGCCTGCTCGCCAACGCTCAGCGCAAAACGTCGTCGATCATCATCGGCGGGGCTGCCTTCGAGGATTTCGGCGGCGCCGATGATGGCCGAGAGCGGGCTTTTCATTTCGTGCGCCAGGTTCTGCACGTAACGTTCGACGTATTGTTTGCCTTCGAGGCGCTCGCGCATCAGCGCCAGCGCACGTGCCAGTTCGGAGAACTGACGTCCGCCGGAGGTCGGCGGATCGGCCTTGCGGCCTTCCGAGACGTCGCGGGCGTAGATCCGCAAGCGGTTGATCGACCAGCTCAGCCAGGCCGAGAACACCACTCCTATCAGTGCCGAAGCCGCCAGCAGGATGTAGCCGGCGCGTTTCACGCGCTGCTCGGCGTGGCCGACATAGGGCAGGACGCTGGACAGGGGCTTGGCCACCGACAGTACGCCGAGCAGCCGCTCCTGGTGGCGGATCGGTGCGGCCACGTACATCACCGACGAACTGGCGTCGCCGGCCTGCGCGCGCGTGCTGCGCGCACCGTATTCGCCCTTGAGCACGCGTGCCACGTCGCGCCACTGCGAATAATCGGCGCCCAGGGCCAGACCTTCGGAATCGAAGACTACCCGGCCCTGGTCGTCGGTGATGTAGACGCGAAAGTCGATGCTGTCCTTTTGCACTCCCCAGATGCTTGCCTGTGGCGAACGCTGGCGCGCCGCCGCCAGCGCCCTGGCGAATTCGCCGCTGGCCATTCTTCCGCTGGCGAGTTCCGGTGCTGCCAGTTCGGCGAGGACATGCGCCGTATCGACCAGGGTTTCTTCGGTGGCCTGGCGAATTCCCGGCTCGGCCTCGTGCATGAAGATGTTGAGCACGAACCACGCCGCCAGGCCGACGATCAGGAAATAGCCGATGAACAGGCGGACGGAAACATTCATCGGCGGCCGGCCTAGCGAACGGTGATGCTGTAACCCAGACCGCGGTGGGTCCGGATCGGTTCCTCGTCGGCGCGTATCGCCCGCAGTTTGCTGCGCAGGGTCTTGATGTGGGTGTCCACCGTGCGCTCCAGGCTTTCACCGCAATCCTGCCAGACGTTCTCCATGATCTGGCCGCGACTCAGGATGCGCCCCGGCCGTGTCAGCAGCAAGGCCAGCAGGAGATACTCGTAGCGCGTCAGATCGAGCCAGACACCGTGGTAGGCGATGCGCAAGCCATCGCCATCGACCGTGAAACGAGCCGGTGCGGTGATCGTGGGGGGGGCCTGCGAGCCACTCCGGCCGGGTGCGACGCAGGATGGCGCGGACGCGGGAAACCACCTCGCGGGGACTGAATGGTTTGGCCACGTAATCGTCGGCACCGAGTTCCAGTCCGACGATGCGGTCTACCTCGTCAGAACGGGCGGTGAGAAATATCACCGGCACATCCGAGCGCCGCCGCAGGACACGACAGACGTCGAAGCCGCTCATGTCCGGCAGCCCGACGTCCAGGACGACCAGGTCGTGATCGCCGGCAGCCAGTCGGGCGAGTGCCTCGGCACCGAGGGTACAGCAATCGCTGGCGAAACCGTCGGCTTGCAGGGCATAGGCCAGGGTATCGGAAATCGCGGGTTCGTCGTCGACGATGAGGATACGCATGACCGAGATGGTAGTGCATTCCGCGTTCGGCGTCGCCACTTGCCCGCCCGGTCTTGCACGCATTGGTGCCATTCGAAAAATTGATCGGGGGGGCCTGGGGACCTGGAAAAACCATGTCCGTCAGACGCGCCTGCCGCTCAGCGCGAACGCGCGAAGTCGAAATCAGCGCGGTTGCGTTCGTCGATGAAGAGGCTGGGCGGCTCTGGAGGTTCGCCGTTGCGGCAGGTGACGACGACGTTGGCGAGTTGCTGCTGCTTCTGCAGTACCTCGACTGCGCAGCGGCCATAGATGTTCTCGATGGTTGCCAGCAGGTTGCGCGCGTAGGGTGTGGCAAGGGCGCTGTCGAGAATCAGGTTGGCAATCAACACGCCATCGGGTTCGAGCACCCGACGCGTCGCCTGCCAGAATTCGCGGGTAACGAGGTGGCCGGGGATCGACGTATGCGAGCTATAGACGTCGACCAGCACCGCAGCAAAGCGTTGCTCGGTACGAATCACGAACCGGCGCGCGTCGTCGGCGATGAACTCGCCGTTTGCTTTTTCGCGAAGGAAATGGGTTTCGGCAATGGCGCGCACCGCCGGGTCGATATCGACATAAGTGTAGTGATTGCTCGCTTCGCGGTGCGACAGCGTGAAGCCACCGGCGCCGAGAACCAGGATCTGGCGGTTGCGCAAGCCCAGATCGTCGAGCAGGAAGCTGCGGATATGCCGGATGTAGCGGGCATAGCGTGGCGGCTCGGCCTCGTCGATCAATGAGGCGAACGAGCTGTTGTTTTTCAGGGCACGCCCGTTGATCGCGCCGTCGTACTCGACCGGCATCACCAGGTAGCTGGCGTAAGCAGTCTCGATTTGCGGGCGCAGCCAGGCGTTGGCGACCAGCGTCAACGCGACGACGGTGAGGCCGGCGGCCGCCGTTGCCCATCCGCGCTCACACAACAGCGCGTAGCCGACGACCAGCAACAATGCGCAGAGCGCGACGGCTGCGGAAACGCCGAGCCATTGCATGACCAGCAGCGACAGCGACAGCGAACCCAGGAAGGAGCCGAGCGTCGAGTAGTACAGTGCCTGGCCGCTGGCTTCGCCGACGCGCTGGTGTTGCAACAGGTTGCTGAGGATCGGCACGGTCTGTCCGAGCAGCCAGGCGATCGGGCAGAGGACGCCGGCGACGAGCACCAGATAGGCGATTTCGGGTGGCCGCAACGAAGCGAAGATCAGGTCGACGCCGACCCCCGCCAGACCGATACCGATCAGAAAGGCTGCGACCAGGAAGTTTCTGGCGACGACTTCGAGATAGTCCTCGGCGATTTTCGCGCCGGCGTGGTAGCCGAGTGCCAGTGCGAGCAGAAAGAAGGCGATGGTCGGCGCGGTGATGACGATCGAACTGCCCAGGTGCGGGATGATCTGACGCAGCGCAATGACCTCCGCGCCGAGCGAGCAGAATCCCTCGATGAAGACGATGGCGAAGAAGCGTGGCATGGGAAGGTAACGCCGGCTGGAGAGAGCCGGCACTATACCGCAGCAGCGCTGGCCTGCAGCGCACACTCATCAGGACGGACTCTGACCAGAAGAGAGCCTGAGGCTGCGCAGGGCTTGGCAATGCGTGCTGCCACCGGAGGCGTTGTTCGGGAGGCATGCCCTTGGGGCGTCGGGAAGAGGCGCCATGGAGACGGGTCAAGGGCAGCCTGGCATGACCTGGTTTCCCCTAGAAAAAAGCCGCCACACAAGGTGGCGGCTTTGTCGGGGGGGGGGCTGACAGATCGCTTATGTGCTCTTGCGGCGGCGCGAGATGCCGATACCGGCCAGACCCAGGCCCAACAGGGCGATGCTCAGAGGCTCGGGAATACTGGTGTCACGCTGGGTATAGACGGTGGTGAAGCCGTTCAGGGCACCAGATCCCGCAGCGTCGCCCTGGTCAATACGGATCGTTTCGTAGATCCAGAGTTTGGTGTATGTCGAAGGGATAGAAGCAAGAGCGGGGGTTCCCGAGAGACTCGTCAACGTAATGCTGGGCCCACCAGCTATGCCATCAAAATCGATCAGCTTCGTAATTTTGACGTCTGGGGCTAGGGCGGGCACATCACTGTCGATCGAAAGCGCATTAAACACGCGGCTTGGACCGACGATCTCGATCGTATAGTCAAAATGATAGATGCCCGCGGCGGTGAATGCGCCGACGGGGTTGACACTAATGTTGTGGAATTCGAATGGGGCTATACCAAAGCTACTGATCTCCACGTTGCTTGATGGACTGGCTGGCAGATCGGTGAACAAGGGTGTGTACAGCTTATCCTGGTCTACGCATCCCGCGGTGTTCCCCATGAAGCTGCTCAGTGACTGCGTCACAGGGCAGTTGGCTGCGAGTGCTGAAGTGCTGAAGACCAAGGAACCGGCAACCAGGACACTGGCGGCTGTGGCGAGTTTAAGTATAGTTTTCATGTGGCTTTTCCTAAGAGAGTGTGTTTCAAATTTGCCCAAGAACTACGCGACTATATGGATGTGGCTACCCCCGACTGATTGCTCGACGGCTCCCAGTGGTAAGCACAAAGCAACAATCATGCCAGAAAAAATATATCAATTAAAACAATTTATAATCACAAATTGTGATCTATTGTGCGCAATAAATGTAAAAAAATTTCGACAGTAGAAAGAGCGAAAAATCAAACTCTCTCTTACGTGAAAGTCATGTTCAGATGAATTTTTTATATTTATAACAATATATTAAATATTTTTTCGTGTTAACGATGGCGGGTTTTTATGCAAAATGGAAGTCTGTTCATAGCAATAGAAATTTGTGATGATAAATATAATGTATGGATAAGATCGGAAGTCCTTTCTGGGTGCGGTACGGGTGAACTTCGCTGGCCGCCAGCACGCAGATTTTTCGAACGGACTATCCTCAGGGCTGGATTCGTGAGTCGCATACGCGACTTCCACATTAACCCTGGCCGTCAGCGCCTGGCAGTGTAGATGCGCGCGCAGTCGAGTGCCGGGCAGGGCTCGAACAGGCCGCCGGCAGCGAGCGTATCGACCAGCCAATGCATTCCCGGCTGGGTCATCAGCCGGCGCAAGCGGGCCAGTTTGGCGGCGCTGCCCGCTTCCGATTCGAGGGCGCAAAAAGCCGCTGCAGTGTCGTTCTGATCGACTAACCCGATCCCCTGATCGAGTGCCGCGACTACCCCCTGCGGACCACAGCGAATCATCTCCAGGAAAGTTTGCGCAGCGTCGGCGAGGAAGCGGCGGTCGTGAAGGGTCAGCCGTTCCGGCCAGAAGGCCGCCAGCCCGGCGGCGTGATGGAGGGCTTCTTCGCGCGACAGGCACCGGAAAATGTCGGCCAGACCGGCATCCCGGCAATGCGCGCCGAGCGCGCTGTAATGGGTGATGCCGAAGCCTTCGAGCACCACTTGCAGCAGGTAGGCGAGCGCTTGTCGATTGCCGGTCTCGGCCAGCCCGGCAATGAAACGGTTGAAGGGATCGGGAGCCGGGGCGCGGGCTGCGATCCATGGCGCGAGCCAGGCGGCGTGCCTGGCTTCGTCGGCTCCGATGAGGACGAACAGGTGCCGCTCGTCGTCGCTTTCGGCAGTGAGCGCCATGCGGGCGCAGTAATCGATACCGCAGCACTCGATGCGCCAGGATTCGGCAAGCAACTCGTCGGCGCAGCCTGCGAGTACCGACTGCCGGGTGCGGGTGTCGGCCTCGCGGAAAAGCGCAATTCGATCGAGTCCGAAAAAGGATGCGTCCCAGAGCGGTATGGTGCCGTCGGCAACTCCCGGCGGGGTGCGTCGCCGGGCGAGGCGGTCCGCGACTCGGCGCAAGGCTTGATTGCGTTCCTTGCCTTCCTCGGCGGCGCTCATGGATTTCGCCTGGCCGCCAGCCGGCGCCGGAACAGCGCGCCGACGAGTGCGATGAATGCGCTCTCGGGCAGCCAGCGCTGCAGCCAGCGCGCGCTTTTCGCATCGCCGCCGACGCGTGTGCGCAGCGGCATCCTGGTCACTTCGGTGAGGCGAAGAACGGCGTTCACGACCGTGGCCGGATCCTTGCCCGGAGCGGCGAGCATTCTCGCCTGCATCTCGCGGTAGGCGGACAGTTGCCGGGCATCGACGCCGTCTGCCGGGAGCCGCCGCTCACCCCACGCCAGATTGGCGGCGAAGCGCGTGCGGAAGCCGCCCGGTTCGACCAGCGCCACCTGTACGCCATGCGGCAGCAGTTCGTGGCGTAGCGATTCGGAGAGGCCTTCGAGGGCGAATTTCGATGCACAGTACAGAGCGTTCATCGGCAGCCCCAGTTCGCCGGCGAGCGAGGAAATGTGGATCACGCGACCGCGTGCGGCAGCGAGCGCCGGCAGCAATTGCTGCGTGAGCAGCGCCGGGCCGAGCACATTGACCTGCAGCTGATGGTGCATCTGCGCTGCGCTGTAGCTGGCAAAGGGGCCGTTCAGGGCGTAGCCAGCGTTGTTGATCAGACAATCCAGGCGCTCGATGCCTGCCGCGACCGCGGCGATCTGCGCTGCATTGCTCAGATCGAGTGGCAGCAGGCGTGCGCCGGCGAGTGACTCGGGTGCGCGCGCTGGGTCGCGGACGCCGGCCAGCACCGTCCACCCGCGCTCCACAAGGGCCTGCGCGATGCCCAGGCCAAAGCCCGACGAACAACCGGTGATCAGGACCGTTCGCTCAGCCATCGCTGCTTTCCTGGTCGGTGCCGGCGAGTCGCATGCGGGTGGGTCGAGGACGTGCGCCGGTCCGGTCGATTTCGTGCCATCTGGCGAGTGGCTGCGATTCGAGATGGCGGATGAACGCCAGCACCGCGCGGTCGGCAGGAATGGGGTGGCGGAAGTCGAAGCGGATCGTCTCGAAGACGCGCGTGTCGCCCCAGGCAAAGTAGCGTGCGGCCAGCGCCGTGCCGTACAGCAGCAGCCGGTTGACGAGCCAGCCGAGGGGACCGCGGCGCTGCCGGGTCAGAGCGAGAGTCTGCCCTTCGGTCGATCCGTCGTCGCCCACCCGCAAGGCGAACATCAGATGCAGATGCAGAAAATCGGGACCGAGCGTGACCGTACCGAGGCTGCCGTACCAGTAGCTCAGCGTGTAGGTCAGCGGACCCTGGTAGAAGCGCGCAAGGAGTCTCCCAAGCCGCTTGCTGGTCGGTACCTTGCCAAGGTTGCGAAATTCGATGTTCGAGACGCTGCGGGGGACAGCTTCCATCGTCAGTATCGATCCGGGAAGGTGATGCACACTCGCGAAATGTTGCTCGTCGATGGCATTGATCAGCACCACGTTCGGATGGCAGCGCTTCCTGAATCGGTTTGCCACCAGCGCGTCGCACGCTTTGCCTGCGAGTTCCGGCACCTCGGGCAGATCGTCGGCCGGCGTCTCGCCGGTCCACAGCCAGACCATGCCGTAGCGCTCGGCGGTGGGCCAGCAGCGGACGCTGATCTGTGGTCTCGCCTGGCCCGCGAGACAGGGGATGTCGCTGCAGCGCCCGTCGGCCTCGTAGCGCCAGCGGTGGAAAAAGCAGCGCAGCGCGTTGCCTTCGACACGTCCTTCGGCCAGATGCGCTCCCATATGTGCACAGTAGGCGTCGAGTGCTGCCACCCGGCCATCGTCGCCGCGATACACGGCCAGTTCGCGTCCCAGCAGCCGCAAGGGTACCACCTGGCCGCGCCGGATCTCGCGCGAACGCGCCAGCCAGTACCAGCCCTGGACGACTGCTTCCGGATGGTTGAAAACGCGGGTGTCCACCCTATGCCTGCGCCGTCCTGGCGCCGGCGAGAAACGCCCGGCGCGCGATCGGCTGCAGGGTATCTGTCGCCAGTTTGCACAGGCACACCAGCTCGTCGCCGCGCACATAGCCCGGATTGCGCTCCAGGAAGAAGGCGACCTCGGGCAGACGGGCATGCGCTTCGGAAACCTCTGCATAGCGTGGGCGCAGTTGGCCGCGCGATTCGGCAAAGCGCACGACGCCGGCAGCGCTGTCGTAAGCCTCGCCGAAGCGATCGCGTGCCAGGAAGTCCTTGAGCGGACCTAGATCAGAGTCCGTATCGGCTGCAGGCGAGGGGTGAAAGGCGCGGCTGAAGGTGGGGAGATAGCGATACGTCCGATGCCCCTTGGAGATCAGCAGCCAGTACAGGGGTAGCTCGGGTTGTTCGGCATGCAAGGTTCCGGCCAGGCGCAGCCAGGCGAAAGCGAGGGCTTGCTGACCCCATTGACTTTCGTCGACGATGGTATCACCAGAGAAGAGCACGCGCACCGGCGCGCCGTCGAAGCAGCGCTGGTAGATCGCCAGTGTCGAAAAGCCCTGCAGCACGCCGCCATCGTCGCGCAGCAGGACGACTCGATCCTTGCCGGCGAGGTCGGCTGCGAACAGTGGCCACGATGAACTCTCGTAGTAGCGTTCGTAGAGCGCATACATTGCTCGCCGCTCACCCTCGTCGAGGGTCGTGACCTCGACGATCTGCGCGCTCGTATGTGGCCTACGCGCGATCAAGGCGAAGAATCCTCGGTGTCAGCCAGAGTGCCAATGCCGCGAGCAACACGCCGCCGGCGACGTCCGATGCGACATGTTGCCGCGTACTGAGTGTCGAGGCGGCGATCAGGATCGGCCAGATCGCGGCCACGACGACTGCGCCGCGTCGCCAGAGCGCGCGCGCCGCGATCACCGCCAGGGCCACGTGCAGCGACGGGAAGCAGTTGGCCGGCGGGTCTGCAAGATGGAGCAGGCGCCACGCCAGGCCGGTGAGACCTGCAGCGGCCGGCGTCTCGCGGGCGATTTGCGTGGGCCAGGCGAGGAAGATCACGCTGGCGACGACGGTGGCCAGCAGCATCGCGTAGAAGGTCCGGCTGCGATCCGTGTCATCGCGCGCGCAAGCAATCGCGCTCGGCAGGAGCAGGAACTGCGTCAGGTAAATCCATACCGTCCAGTCGACAAACGGAACGATGGTATCGAGCGCGCCGGGAACGAGCGTCGTTGGCTTGACCAGACGTAGCGTCCCGCTACCCAGGTACAGCGCCGAGAACGCGAGATAGCCAAGGAGCATGGCCAGCGCCTGATTCGAGCGCCGGATGCCGGGAACCGGGATCACGCGGCGATTCCCTGAAATGCCGCGAACTCGCTGCGTACGCGGCCCACCTCGTGCCAGTAGCGGCCACGCAGGACCGCGAAGAACATCCGGTTCAGGCAGCGCGACGCGCGCCAGGAAAAGACGAGGTCGCGAATGTCGACATGCGAGCGCTCGAACAGCCAGTGGCCGCTCAGTCCGGTCGCCTGCGATGCCAGCACCAGCAGCAGCCACCACGGATTCCCGGTGATCACGAGGGCCAGGCCGCTGCTGTACATCATCAGCACGGCGAGGCAGTGGAGCAGGACATTGCGGCGGTCCTGGTGCTTGAATACGAAGATGTCCCAGTACTCATGGAAGGGATGGTCGACGATCTCGTCGTCGATGCGGTTGCGGTAGCGCCTCAACACCGCTGCTTGCCCGCGCACCTGGACGGTCGGCTTGAGCAGCGTTCCGGTCTGGACGGTGCCGAGCACCGGCAAGGGACGCCCCTGCCGTACGACCTCGATGCCGGCCACGAAAACGCTGAGCACGGCCGTTTCCGAGCCGCGTTTGACCATCCGCCGGGCGCCTTCGAGCAGCGGATCGTCGACTTCGACCGGTGCCGGTGGCGGCGTGCGCAATCCTTCCGGAGACAGAACCAGCAGGTCGGCGCGCCGACCTGCACGCAATTCACCGGCGTCGAGATGAAACCAGCGCGCGACTTCGCCAGTGACGCGTGCAATCGCTCGCTCGGGCGGCAGGCAAGCCGTGGCCATGGCCTGGCGCAGCACCGCCAGTGCGCCGTCGAAGAACGCGAGGTTGCGCGAATGCGCGCCGGCGTCGGTGAAACCGGGGTGGATGTGCGGGTGCGCCAGCAGGCGTCCACGGATCGCAGGCCGCTCGTTGGCGCCGCAAGCCACCCAGCGCAGTCGCTCATCGTGGGTGGCGAGCAGATCGATCAGCGCCGCGGTCGCGTTCATGCCGCGGGCAGCGGCTATCTTTGCCACGCTCATTCCGACCTGTTCGGCTTCGGGCGAGGCAACGACCCACATGCGCGCCGGATCGCGGTGGAAAGTCCGCAGCTCACGTCGCTCCCAGTCGCTGCGAAAGCGCTCCTTGAAACCTTCGCTCGCCCAGAGTTCACGCCGCGCATCGCCGTTCGCGCAACTGTTGAGTTCGACGCCAGTGGCGAATTCTTCGAACAATGGCGTGATCGGTCCGTCGGCGTAGATCGCGAACGGCTCGGCGAGCGTCTGGAAGCGCAGATTGCCACCAAGCAGCCGGTTGACGATGAAGGTGCTCAGCGGGAACAGCCGCCACAGTTGCGGATGGTCGGACAGATCGAGCGCCGAGAGGACCGTTGCCCGCAGCGGTGGGCGGAAAAGGCCGGTGGACATCGCCAGGATCAGCAGAAACGAGAGCGCATTCTGCGGATTCGGCGTGACCTGGAAGACCGCGTCGCGTTCGCGGCAGAGTTCGGCAAGCATGCGGTATTCGCGTGCATCGGCATAGTGCGACGGTACCGAGCGTCCAGCAAAAGCACCGCTGACCTTGTGCCAGTGGACCATGTCGACCGAGATGCCGAAGCAGCCGGCATCGAGGGCCTGACTGGCGAGCGAGCGCATCTGCGCGAGGTCGTCGTCACTCGCTCGTTCGTGCAGGCTGCGCTGCAGCCCCATCACCGCCGTCCGCAGCGCGCTGTGACCGAGCAGCGGCGCGACGTGGGGTCCCAGTGGCAGGGTGCGCAGATGCTCGAGATACGCTTGCGGCGATCCCCACGACACCGCCCGTTCGAGCCATTTGCGCACCAGCGGCGCCGGCAGGCTCTCGACGCGCAGGAAAATGTCCGCCAGGTCCTGCGACTCTCCGACGGTCAGCGAGAGGCTGCAGTTGCCCATCACGATCGACGTGACGCCGTGACGAACCGACTCTGCCAAGCCTGGCGCGATTTCCACCTCCAGGTCGTAATGCGTGTGGATGTCGATAAAACCCGGCACGATCCAGAAACCGCTGACGTCGCGCGTCGTGCGCGCTTCCTCGTCAATGGCTGGCGCCAGGCGGGCAATCCGGCCATCGACGATGGCGACGTCGGCATAGCGCGGGGGAGCGCCGGTTCCGTCGAAGACGAGCCCACCCTTGAGCAGCAGATCGAGCATACGCTGGCGGCGCCCTGTCCGCGCTAGGCGCGCGGGCGCCGACGCAGCCAGGCCATCAGCAGGGCGCCGACGATCAGGCCAGCCGCGCCGGCCATCAGCGCCAGCTTCTGGGTCTGGGCGCGGAGCGTATCGAGCAGTGGATTATCGAGAACGTTGGCGGAGAAGTGCACGTTGACCAGCTTCCAGACATCGCCTTCCTTGACCATCACAGCGCTCCAGCGAGTTTTCATCGTGCGCGTGTCACCGTCCTTGAAACGGTAGATGTCGTCCGAGACCCCGTATGCGACGCCCGTCGTCGCGTCGACAAACTGCGTCACTTCGTCGGCGACCGGTCTGGTCTCCAGTTTCTCAAGAATGGCTTTGGGCCCGTCGAACAACTCCGAATAGTAGTTCTTGATGGCGTTCAGACCGACCAGTTTCTGGTTGTCCACCGTAATCACCGTAAACCCTGGGTGCAGCACCTCGGCCATCGAATCGAGCTTGCGCGTGTTCAGCGCTGTGGCGGATTGCGCGAGCAGCGCGCGCAGCGCGTCGTGATCTGCCTTGCGTTCCTCAAGTGCTGGGGTCTGTGCAGACGCCACAGCGCTCGCGACGACCGTCGCGAGGACACAGATCATCTGACGAATTGCTCTCATTGCTCGTCCTTTCCCATGATATATCGCCATTTCCTTGCCAGGATATAATAACCACTCCCTTCGATCCGACACAAGCTGCCACGGATACGCTCGTGACCACCGGCTGGTACCTTCCTCTCCTCGCCTTTGTGATACTCGCAGTTCTCGAGTGCGGATCAGAGCGCCGTGTCCCTGCCGGATCGCTGGCCGACCACCTGCTCAATCTTGCCGGCCTGGCCGTTCAGGGCATTGCCATCCCCGCCGCGGGCTATCTGATCGCGACCCGCGTACTGGCAGCGCATTGGCCGGATTTCGCCGGCAGCCTGCGCATCGGCTGCCTGGGGGCCTTCCTGCTCAATTTCGTGCTCGTCGACCTCGTCTATTATGCACAGCACCGGCTCTTCCATCGCGTCGGCGTGTTGTGGGCCTTGCATCAGTGCCATCACGCCTCGCCGGTGGTGAGTGTGTGGGCGACGTCGCGCAACTCGCTGTGGGTGAGTTTTCTGTTCGTCTATCTGCTGCTGAATCCGCTTCTCGGTTTCCTGTGCGACTGCCCGCAGGGCTTCTTCTTCTCTGCGGCGCTGACCGCCAGTCTCGACCTCTGGCGCCACTCCCGGCTGCCCGAGCGTTTTGCGCCCGCCTGGCTGGGTCGGGCATTGGTCACTCCGGCACACCATCATCTGCATCACAGTTTGGACGGCCAGGGGGTAAACTTCGGGGCCAATCTCCTGCTTTGGGATCGCTGCTTCGGTACCGCTCGCGAGCCGGACGGTTATCCGGCCCGCTACGGAACGTCCAACGCACCGGGACCGTGGCGGCAGTTCCTGTTTCCATGGTAACGGTCATGGCTTTGTGAGACACCCCGGATGATGAAAGCCCTGACCGTTTCCCTCTCCCCCCGACCCCCTCTCCCGCGAGTGGAGAGGGGAGATTCGTGAGTCGCTGACGCGACTTTCACATTAAGCGAAAAGAGAGGGCAGTATGCACACCGGCCTTGCCCAGCGTCAAACCAGATCGCTGCTCGACGATGTTTCGACCGTCCGCAAGCTTGAGTTCAACCTGCGCCGCAACGCCGAACAGGACCACACGACCCTGATCGACGACGCGGCAAAACGTTTCTGCTACGCAGATTGCCGCCACGAATACTGGAATCCCGAGAACTTCTCCCTGCTGTGGGGGACGCCGGTGTGGGAGCAGTCTTCGGCAGCACAACGCGTCGTTCTCAACCAGCTCTACTGGGTCGCCTACTACGCGCAGATCGTCTCGGCAGAGATCGCGACGATTTTCCTCAACCAGGTGTCTGCGGCCGGGATCTACACTCTCGAAGATTTCCGGCTGGTGTGCGACAACCTGGATCTCGAGACGAAGCAGGAACGTGCGCACATCCACGCCTTCAAGACCGTTGGCGAAGCCGTCGAGCACACGCTTTTCGGCGAGCGTTTGTTCACCTACCCGATGCGCAGCCTCTACGACCATACGATGGTGTTCGCGGACAGCAATGCAGCGAAGGATTTCTGGCGCCGGCTGCAGATCCAGGCGTTCACCCTGCTGTCTTCGTCGAACGCCTTCCTGGGTAGCCAGTATCTGCTGGTGCGTGGTCTGCGCACGCTCAACGGCAAGCTCGTGCAGCACCGGCTTTCCAGTTACTACCTGCAGCATCCGGATCGCGAGCACGCGCCGCTGCCGTCGGCGATCAGCTACTGGCACTTCATGGACGAGTCGTTTCATTTCAATACTTCGCGCCTGGTCGGGCTCGAAGTGCCGCGGGTACTCGAGGCGCCGACGAACTTCGAGCGCTGGGTGGTGAACCGCGGTGTTGCCGGCTGTCAACGGGATCATTTCCACTTCTCCGTCGCGGTAAACGGCATCTTCTGGTATGACCCGGCGATCTTCCCGGTGATCTACAAGATCTTCCGCTCGCCCGTCTTCGCCATGGATGACGGCGAGGCGCGCGCCATGATGGAGGCCTGCTTTGCGCGCGAGTCTGACGGTCTCACCGCAGCGGCGGAGACCCACCGCATTGCCGCCGAGTCGTATCGTGCATTCGTCGAACCGGTCACCTGGCTGAATGCGGGCAACCGGGAGATGCGCACGATGCGCAAGAACGCCATTGGCCGCTACCTCGCCGGCAACCGCAGCCAGCTCGCCGGTTTCCGCCCGAAATGAGCACGCACCGCATCGAGTTTCCGGGAACGGCGTTTGCGCCAGTGGAACTGGCGGATCTCGCGAGCCTGCCGGTGCACCTCACGGTACTCAATTCGCCATTGCTTTTCGGTTGCCGTAGCGGCCTGTGCGGCACCTGTTTGATCGAGGTGGAAGCCCTGAGCGGCGGCGAACTCGAAGCGCCGGACGCGGCGGAGCGCGATGCGCTCGAAATCTATGCGCCCGGCAATCCGCATGCACGGCTGGCCTGCCAGCTCGTACTCACAACGGACGTACGCATCCGCAAGATCGAGAGCGCTTGAAGCACTGTAAAGTGCATGTGCGCAGGCAGTGCTCCGGACCTGGTCGACCAGGCTATCGCTCGGGTTTGAGCACCACCATTGCCAGAGGCGGTATCGTCATTTCGAGGGAATGGGGCTGCGATTGCCATCCGATGTCGTCTGCCACCAGCGCTTCCTCGTTGCACAAGTCGCTGCCGTGGTACTTCGCCGCATCGCTGTTCAGTACTTCGCGATAAGTCGTCCGTGCCGGCACCCCGATGCGGTAGCCCCGATACACGTTCGGGGTGAAATTGGCGACGACGAGCAGGTAGTCCTCCGGGTCAAGGGCGCGCCGGATGTACGAGAGGACGCTTTGTTCCGCGCCATCGGCGTCGATCCACTCGAAGCCCTGCCGCTCGCAGTCCTGTTCGTGGAGAGCGGGTTCGTCGATGTAGATGCGGTTCAGATCGGCCAGCCAGCGTTGCAGGCGCAGATGCGGTTGCGGGCCGTGTGGCGTGCCGCCGGCCTCGATCAGGTGCCAGTCGAGGCCGCGGTTCTCACTCCACTCCCGCCATTGCCCGAAGTCCTGGCCCATGAAGAGCAGTTTCTTGCCCGGATGGGTCCACATGAACCCGTAATACAGCCGCAGGTTGGCGAACTTCTGCCAGACGCTGCCGGGCATCTTGTCGAGCATCGCCTTTTTCAGGTGGACGACTTCGTCGTGCGAGATGGGCAGGATGAAATTCTCGTCGAATGCGTACATCAGGCCGAACGTCAGGTTCCGGTGGTTCTCCTTGCGCTGCGGCGGATCGAGAGCAATGTAGTCCAGCGTATCGTGCATCCAGCCCATGTTCCACTTGAAGGTGAAGCCGAGGCCGCCCAGCGAGGCGGGGCGGCTGACCATCGGGAAAGCGGTGGCTTCCTCGGCGATGGTGATTGCGCCGGGGTACAGCTCGGATACCTTTTCGTTGAGGTGGCGAAGAAAGGCAATGGCCTCGAGATTCTCGCGGCCGCCGTGCTCGTTGCGTAGCCATTCCTTGCGATCATGGTCGCGATAGAGCATCGCCGATACCGCGTCCACCCGTAGCCCGTCGATGTGGTAACAATCCAGCCAGAACAGCGCGCTGTTGATGAGGAACTGCACCACCTCCTGGCGCTGGAAGTTGAAGACCTTGGTGCCCCAGCGCTTGTGCTCGCCGATGCGGGAGTCGGCGTATTCGTACAGTGCGCTGCCATCGAACTGGATCAGCCCGCAGTCGTTCCTGGGGAAGTGGGCTGGCACCCAGTCGAGGATCACGCCGATCCCGTTCCGGTGCATGCTATTCACGAAATACTGAAAATCGTCCGGCGTCCCGAAACGGCTGCTCGGCGAGAACATGCCGGTGACCTGGTAGCCCCACGATGCATCCAGCGGATGCTCGGTGATCGGCATCAGTTCGATGTGCGTATAGCCCTGCTGATGGATGTAGGCGACGAGCCTGTCGGCAAGCTGGCGGTAATTGAGGAAGGTATTGCGTCCGGGCATGCGCGCCCACGAGCCGAGGTGCACTTCGTAGATCGCCATCGGCTCCCGCAGGGGATTCTTCCGGCTGCGGCACGACATCCACTCGGCGTCGCTCCAGAGCCCCTTTTCCGTACAGGAAAGGTCCCATACGATCGATGCGGTCCGTGGGCGCAATTCGGCGTAGAAGCCTTGCGGGTCGGTCTTGCGGATCCGCGTGCCGGCTTGCGTGCGGATCTCGTACTGGTACACCGTCCCCTGGCCCTGGCCCGGGATGAAGAGTTCCCAGATACCGGAGCCAGCACGAACGCGCATCGGGTGACAGCGGCCGTCCCAGGCGTTGAAGTCGCCGACGACGCTGACGCTCCTGGCATGGGGTGCCCAGACGGCGAAGCGTACGCCCGGTACGTCGCCGACCGGCATGATGTGGGCGCCAAGCTGGTCATAGGTACGGAAGTGCCGGCCTTCGCTGAAGCGCTGGAGATCGAGATCCCCCAGGATCGGCAGGATGCTGTTTTCAGGACCGGAACCACAAGGTTTCGATATCGCGCGCGCAGCAGGTCTATGAACTTGCTGCCTGAGCGTCACGGGTTTCATGCGAACGGTCATGACTTTTCCAAGCACCCCCGATCATGAAAGTCATGACCGTTTCCCTCTCCCCCCGACCCCTCCCCCGCGAGGGGGGAGGGGAGGTTCGTGAGTCGCTGACGCGACTTTCACATTAACCACGCAAGGGTGAAGACGGCCAGCATCGTCACGGCGATCGCCAGCTTGGCGACAATGGCGACGAGGAAGCCGACGCCAGCGGCAATGCCGGCGCGCGTCGCTGTGCGGTGGTCGCGACGAGCGATGTACTCGCCGCAGACGGCACCGACGATCGGGCCGAGAATCAGCCCCGGCAAACCGGCGAAAATACCGAGAATGGCGCCGATGCCCGCGCCGGCGATCGCCAGACCGCTGGCGCCTGCCCGCTTGACGCCCCACACCGAGGCGAGGGTCTCGATCAGCAAGGCGGCAAGGCCGAGCACCGCCAGTACCGCCAGTGTCGGCACGCCGATACGCGCGAAGTCGTCGAGCCAGGCGGCCACCAGCATGCCGGCGAAGAGCAGTGGCACGCCAGGCAGCAACGGCAGAAAGACACCGAGCAGGCCGAGCAGCATGGCGGCGAAAGCGACGAGCCAGAGTACTTCGGTCATCTCAGAGACGCACGCAATTTGTCGAGTGCCTCGCGTAGCGGTTCGATTCCCGGACGCTGCCGCAGCGGGCGGAACCTGTCGGCGATCACTCCCTGAGCGATGTGTTGCCCGAGCTTGCGATAGCTCTCGAACTGCGATTCGTCGAACCACTGATCGAGCGTCGACACCTGCGGAAAATCCTGGTGCTGGGATTTGTACTGCAACAGGTCGGCCGATTCATAGCCAGTCAGCGACGGCTTGATGTAAAACAGCAGGCCTCCAGCGGCCGGGCGCTCCTCGGTCTCCGGGTAGTATTTCGTTGGCGAAGTGGACCGCCAGTGCCGAACCCCGGCTGAATCCGACGACGTCGATCGTCCTGTCGCCAGCGGCAAAATTCCTTTTTCCATCAAACGCATACAGTGCCATTGCTCAATCTCCCATCGGCAAGTCTGACTCCGGACCCGGTGTTGCCAGCCTGCAGGCTGTTCGCAGGCAAGTTTCGGTCATTAAATGAGGGCAGTCAACGGCGCTTGCAGGATTTCGGCGAAGACACCGTCCGCATCGGTTTCTGCCAGCCTGGCAGGATGCGGAAGCCGAATTCTTTAGTGCTGTACTTTTGTACAGTTTTTTGATATTCTGGTCCCTATCGCAGCGAATTGCAATCCACTCATCCCCAAGCAGGAGTCACTTGCCATGAATCGAATCCAGAAGTGGTTTGAACAACTCGCCGGCGTTTACCTTGAGGAACGCCGTCGTTGGGCTCTCGCGCAAAAGATCTTCGGCAAGCAGCGTCTCGATGTCTCGACATTACAGAAACCCGCCTGTTGGCGTAGAAGATCGCGCCGAGGAGCACACTGACGCCAACCTCTACCAGCCGCGACGCTGATTCCCTCAGGCGATGAGCTTCAGATCAAACACTCGTTCGACCAGCCAGACGCTGGCGGTTACGATGACCAGTAGCGAACCGCCCGCGAGAACGCCTCGTCGATAGATCCACTGGTTCCGCACGCCCCATGCCAGCGGCAGGAACAGGGCGACGATCGCCAGTTGCCCGAGTTCGACGCCGAGGTTGAAGGCAACCAGCGCCAGCAACAAGGCGTTCTGCGGCAACCCGAGGTCGGCGAGGACGCTGGCGAAACCGAAGCCGTGAATCAGGCCGAAAGCAAAAGCGAACAGCCAGCGGCTGGCTCCTGCCATCACGACCAGGTTGTTGAGCGCGGCGACGATGACCGATGCAGCGATCGCCGATTCGACCCAGCGCGACGGCAACTGGATAACGTCCAGCGCGGCCAGCGTCAGGGTGATCGAGTGCGCGAGGGTGAATGCACTGACCACCTTGACGACATCCCAGAGCGCGTCCCTGAAGCGCGCAGCGCCTGTCCAGCCGCCGTCGACGCGGATCAGGACCGCCGGCAGCAGCAGCGACAACAGAAACAGCAGATGATCGAAGCCGATCCAGATGTGCCAGACCCCATGCGCGATGTAGTCGATGAACTGGCGCAGGTGGTCGTTTTCGCCAAGTTCGAATCGCTGCACCGGAGTCGCCGTAGCAAAGATCGCGGTATGTGTCTGACCGGCGTGTTCGAGGCGCAGCAGCCCGCGGTGCTGGGGATCGACATCAAAGAACAGCCGATAGCTGGCACTGAGCACATGGGCTGCGGCTTCGCAGCTTGCGCTGAAGCGCAACACCGCGTAGGCGCCATCGCTGTGATCGTCGACCAGGTGTTCGAGCACGGCCGTAGTGCACGCCTCGCCGTCTGCCGACAAGGTCAGCCGCGCCAGTGCGTAAGCGGCAATGTCGGCGTGATGGGCGCGCAGTTCGCCCCAGGTGATGGCGCCGTCCTGGTTGTCGTCGAGGCCGAGTGCGTAGTCGAGGTCGCGCAGGGCAATATCCCACTGACCATGAATGGCCGTTTCGGTGACCTGCAGGCTGAGGTAGCTGTCGCTGGGCTTGTGCGCCAGCGCGGCTGGCGAGGCAAGCAGGATGAGCAGCATGGCGAAGCCTTTCAGCACCTGCAGCGAAACGAGGTGGACAGTCTTCATGGTCAATCCCGGGGTAACAAGCGGTTGATGACGACGTCTTCGCTGCGCGCCTGCGCGAGCCATTGGCGTGCGCTGGCCAGGGTTGCGAGGTCCCTGCTGGCGAGGGAGGTTTCCAGGAGGAGGCGAAGATCGGGCAGTTCCTTCTGCACCGTCCAGTTCTCCCGAGCCAGTGTCAGGGCGGCCTGGGGATCGCCGAGCAGTTCGAGCGTGAAGCGCGCCTGCTCACGCTGATGGACGCGGTCGCCACGCAACTGGCTGGCGGCAAAGCGGGCGCGCAACTGCTCGAGGTGGGCAGCCAGTTCGGGAGAGTTCAGCGCCTTGAGCGCCAGTGTGTAGCGCAGGAGCAGGGCATCGGTGCCTTGCTGCGCGGCGAGCAGTTTCACGACCTGCGCCGGGCGGCCGTGGTCGAGCAGCCAGTCGGCGTAGGCGTTGAGGAGATAATGGTCGGAGCCGTCGATCGCCAGTGCTTCACGAAAATGTGCCTCGGCAGCATCGTCGAGGCCGGCGTGTGCCGCCATCTCGGCGAGCATGGACAAGACCCAGGCGCGTACCTCTGGTCTGGCTTCGGGCTGCCTGGCGAGCAGGGCATGGAGTGCGTCGTAGCTCTCGCGCAGTCGCCCGTTGACACTGGCCAGCCCGTAGCCGCAGGCAGCCCAGACCAGTTCGGGTGCAAGACGGCGCAGCGCCGTGCATTCGGCAGCGGCAGCAGTGTAATTGCCCTGGACCTGCAGGATCGTCGCGCGTGTCAGGCGCGCCTGGCCGTCGCGGGGATTGCGCTGGATGAGCGTGGCCAGGTCCAGCAGCGCGGCGTCGAAATCGTGGTTACGCTGGCGCAGCGTCGCCCGCAACAGGAGGACCTCGGAAGGCGGTTCGGGTTGCTCCCACCAGTTTGCCAAAGCGGCCTGGGCGTAGCCGGCAAAACGCGGATCGCCCTTGACTCGCCCAAGCTCGGTGTAACGACGAGCGATCTCGACTGCGAGGTCGAGCCTATGCGGTTGTCGGGCGAGTTCCTCGCGCAGCGCGCGCAACTCGCGAGCTGTGGGATCGGTCGCTGCGAATGGCAGGCGCTCCAGCACCTGCGCGTCGGATTGCGGGAGGTAGGGCACCGCCACAGCGTTTGCCGTGACGAGGCACCAACTCGCGGTGAATGCCAGGAAAGTGCAGGAAATACGGTTCATGCGGATCCTCTCGCTTGAGGAATGGCGGGCAGGGCGAACGCCTGCCCGTCTGCTGCGGTGATGCCGTCTTCGTCGCCAGGGTACCCGAAATCAGTTGGTCGGGCAGAGCATCGGCAGGAACGGCGGCGTCGTCGAGACGCAGCCGGAGGTGCCGGGGTTCTGGTGCCTACTGTTGCGGCCACTATTGGCGAAAGCCACATAGGGGAAGGTCTCCTGGTAGGGGACATCGTTGCTGTTGACGCCATCGCCGATGCGGTTGTTGGGGAAGACGTTGAATGCCGGGTTGAGCACCCCGACCACCACACGCGCGGCAATGTCGGTGGCGTCGTCCGAGAGTCGGCGGCCGTTGGGAAAGCCCCCGAAATCACCGGCCAGGACACCGAGACGCTTGCGCATGGCTTTGACCGTTGCCGGAATGCCGGTGTTGAGCCGCAGCAGATCGGCGACGGGTCCGGCTTGTGCGGCCGTGCAGCCGGGGCAGATCGGTGCGGTATAGGTCACCAGCGGCAGCAGATCGAGGCGCGGCGGGGTCGGAATGGCCACCACGCCGCCGTAGGCGGCGTTGAGCACGCGGGCAAGCAGCGGATCGAGCAGGTAGCCTGCAAACTGACTGTCGTTCTTGGGTTCGGACATGCTGAACTTGTCCTTGTCGCCGGTGCCGATCAGGAGTTCGTTGATCAGCGGATTACCCATGCGCTGGATCTGAACGAAATTGCTCGACAGCGAGGGCTTGCCGCCGGCAGTCGTTGGCTGTGCCTTGATGCGCGGACGCGAGGTGGTGCCGTAGGTGCCGATCACCGCTTTGGCGTCCGTTGCCGGATGGACCTGGCCGTCGCTGGTGAGCAGCGTGGTCGGCAGTTCAACGACGATGCTGTTGACGTTGTAGCCGGCCACCGCATCAGGTGCGAAGTTGACCGTGTCGTCTGCATCCTGGTCGTCGGTCAATACCGCCGGGATACCGGTGGCAAATGCGCCGGTGCGGAAGTTGAGGGTGTCGAAAGCGGCGCCGAGGTCGATGTAGAAGGGGTCGTCGACAGTGCCGGCGAAGACCCGGATGCCGCTGCCGAGATCGTAAATACCCTGCGCTGCAAGGCTTGGATAATCGGGCATGGTCCGCGGTCCGACGTTGGCGGGAACGGCGTAGAGCTTGCGAGTGCCGCTGCTGAAGACGGTTTGCCAGACGCTACCGACCTTTTTCTGGATGGTCACGGTATAGGTCTGACGCAGGCTCAGGCCGGCGGACCCCGGTCCGTCGAGGGCAGTGATCGCAGGCGGCACGATCGGCGTGCCGGGAGGAACCGGCGCAGGTGAATTGGCCGGTGTCGAAACGCCACCACCGGCACCAACGAAACTGGTGAACACGCCGGGTGCGCGGATTTCGCTCTGGAAGCGGAAAACGATCTTGACGTCTTCATCGCCATCGAAATTGTTATCGACCTTCATCTCGTACACGACCTCGGGATCGAAGGGGTGGTAGTTTGGTCCATTGGCCGGTTCCAGCAGCGGATCGGTGTTGAGAATCATGGTGACCTTGTTGGGATTGTCGTAGCTGACGAAGGCGTACCAGTCGGTGATGTCCGCCTTGTGGTCCAGTGCGGTCAGCGGCGCCTCGCGGTGGCTGGCGGCGAACACCTCCGGGACCGGCAGGGCAAGGCACGCGGCAGCACACAGCAGGGTAACCAAGGAACGGCGGTTTGATGCGGCAGAGATCTTCATGTTCATTCTCCCGGATGGGTATGCGTCGAGGTCGAGGTCGAGAGGCGAGTTTGCGCGGCAGCCTCTGTACGATGGGATACGCAGGGATGAGCGCGGCGGATGCGTTGTCCGCCGATGAGTGCCAGCGCAAGCGAGAAAAGCATGCCAGCGCCGGGTTCGGGGACGGCGATCGGGAGTAGTGGGCTGGACACGGTCGCGAACTGGATTTGCGCGCCTGGAGCGTGATCGACGATCAGCAGCGCGTCCTGGACGGGTACCGGGTCGCTCGAAAAGTCGAAACTGGTATCGACCAGCGTCAGGTTGGTCCCTGGGTCGAGCAGCAGCAGCGACAGGCGATCAGGCGCGCCGTTGCCCGAGAAGTGGGAGGTGAAACTCAAGTCGAAGGAAACCGTCGTTCCCAGGGTGAGGTCCTGCAGAAACTGGCCGAGGCCACCCAGATCGCTGATCGTGAAGGGTGGGCCGCCGGTGCACCCGACGCTGCAATCGACTCCGCCAAGTGTCCCGTTGGTGACGATTGAGCTGATGGTGACGGTGTTGTTGCCCAAGTCGCCATCGCCATCGAGCAGAGCGAAATCCAGCCGCGCAGACGTGCCGTTGAGCGATGTGGTATCCAGAGTGACCAGTACGGCATGCGCGTTGTGGTGGATACCACCGAGAGTGAAAGCACTGGCCAGTGCTGCCAGAGTGACCGCGAAGCGGGTGCGTGGTCGACGCTTCACCCGCGCCTGGCGTTCGCCGGCGGCCGTCCGACTGTGATTCGAGTTGGCATGGATCATGGCTTGAACCTCCTGATTGGATCTAGAGAACCCGGATGAACCGATCAGGCCCTTGCTCCGATCCCGCGATCGATGGCCTGCTTCATCCTCCGTCATATGGCCTGACTTGATGCCGAGCGTCTGCGACGCGGCAAATCCCCCAGGTACCACCAGATACGCAGGAACTCCGGCAGCGGATGCATGCCAAGCAAAAAAACTGAGGTGATCGGTGACCAGCGGCCGGCCACTGGCTACTGGCCGCCGGCGGCTCAGGGTCCGGTGATCAGCTCGATCAGTTCGGCCGCGCGGGCCGTGGCATCGAGCTCGCCCATCGCCATCAGCGACTGTACGAAGTCCTGCTCGAACAGCAAATAACTCGCCAGGGCGCCGCCACCACCCCTGAGCATTCCGAGCGCGCCCAGGGCATCCTGGATCGTCGCCGGCAGCTCGTCCGTGTACTGCAGCGCCAGTGCGTCGAGCGACTGCGTCGGGGCCATCACCAGCACATTGATGGCCTTGTAGCGCATCGCAGTAACCGCCTCTTGTGGCAGTCCGTTGATCGTTTCGGCGACGCGTCTGGTCTGCTCGACGTCGGCCTGCAGCGTATCGTGAAAGACGCTCGCCATCACGTGTCCGGCCATGCTGCCCAGGCTTGGGCCGCGCCCGTGCGTTCCCAGCAGAGCGGCCGCCAGACCTGAGCGTTCAGGCTGCCCGACGCCGATCACCAGGATCTTCTGTGCACCGAGGTGCATCGCCGGCGACAGCGGCGTGATCTGCCGCATCGAACCGTCGCCAAAATATTCTTCCCGACCCTCGACCGTCAATGCAGTGGCCGGAAAGAGGAACGGAATCGCGCTCGAAGCCATCAGGTGTGCGATCGTCAAGGGCTGGAACTCGGCACGGCGCCCGGGACTGGTCCACGGCTGAAACGTCTCGCGGCTTGCCGTCTGGCAGAAGGTCCAGTGCACCCCGCTGGTATAGCTCGACCCGGTCACCGCCAGCGCATCGATGGTTTTCGATCGCAGGGCGCTTTCGATGTTGCCGAGCGAGATACCCTGCCGCAGCAATTCCGCCAGTGGCGTGTTATCGAGCAGCGCTCCCCTGAGCTGGATGTAGCGTGACAATTCCAGGGCCAGCGCAACCCGGCTGAAGCGCAGCCAGCGCCGGGTGTTCAGGCGGTAGACATCGATTGATCGCAGGCGACCCCAGAACGCCGCCAGTTCTTCGAATGCCTGCAATCCCTCACGCGCACGCCCTGCCAGAAAGGCTGCGTTGATCGCTCCAGCCGAGGTGCCGACCAGAATCTGGAACGGAAACGACCTCGATACACCGGGATGTGACTGCAGCAAGGTCGCCAAGGCGCGCAGAACGCCGACCTGATAGGCCGTGCGCGCGCCGCCGCCCATCAGTACCAGGGCAAGGGGCGGCCGCTCGTACTGACGCATACCGGCATGAATGATGGTCGAAAGGCTCATCGCTGTGTTCCGCAAGGGTGCGCAAGTCCAAGGTACCCGCCAGGGATTGGTGATCCAGAAAGACCGCAGTGACTGCCCGATCTCCCGTCTTTGCTATACCCGGTCCGCCGAACGGGAAGATCTCCCGCAGCGCTGCGCGCCGTCGGGTACTTTGCCGAGTCAGATTACGCTGGGTTGCCTTGACTCGTGAGGCATTGCAGCACCGGCTCGGGTAGATCGAGCGGCCAGCTCAGGCCGGCCCGGCGGAGCTGTGCTTCGTCGGTCGAGCGCGCTGGCCGGACCTCGATGCTGTTCACGTGGCCGTAGCGCCCGCTCGTCGTTGGATGCGCCCGGAATGTCGGCAGCACGCGCAGGTCGTCAGCGGTGCTGAAAGTCGTACCGCCCACGCTCAGGATGAAGAGGTCCGTTTCGCCAATGCTGCCGACGACGCGATACATTGGGCAGAACGTGAAGCTGTCTGTACCCTGCGTCGTGGAGATCCTCTGCGTTTCGTACAGGGCCGCTGCGGCGCTGTCGTTGATCGTCGAGAGCTCCGTGGGCCAGGGTCCGGTGGCGCCGATCGGCGTGAAAGAGAAGTTCCGGACGAAGTCGTGATTGCGCTGGAACTCGGCCACGGATCCCGACACGTCGAGTCCTCCGCAAAAACTGGTCACGTCCTGACGGCTGAAGCCGCGCACGGCCATATAAAAGGCGATCAGATTCGATGGCAAGTCTTCCTGCGCAAACGACGACTGGCCGAGAAGGTCGGTCCATATCTGCTGCGTCTCGAACGCGATGGAGATCGTCTTGAAGATACTCAGTGCGACCTCATTCACTTCGTTTCCGGATAGCGGCCGCAGCAGCCGAACCCGCAGGTTGGCCGATGACAGCACCAAGCCTGCGGCGGTGGAAGTCATGGTTGGCGAGCTGAGTTGACCGGTGGTCGGCGTCGCAGCGGTCCCTGCGGCACGCAGCGCATCGGACGCCAGTCGTATGCGCTGGATGAACTGTGTGGACAGGCTGGGGTCGGCATGGCTCCAGTCAATCCAGCCACAGTTGGCCGAAAAGGTGTAGCGTCCCGCACGCGTGCCGCGCTCGTCGGGGACGCGTGCGATCCCGGTAGTGCCTCCGGCAGTCTGCTGAATGACATGTGCCAGCTCATGTGCCAGAAGGCGGCGCCCATCATCGGTGTGGGGCGCAAATTCTCCTGGCGCAAACACCACATCACGCCCCACGGTATAGGCGCGCGCGCCCAAGGCACGAGCGGAAGCGCCGGCGTGCTCGCTGGTGTGGATGCGGACCTCAGCAAAGCCATGGCCGAATCGTGGCTCGAAGAAAGAGCGGGCAATCGGGTCAAGGGGCTCACCGGGTGCAAGCAATACTTCATCGATGAAGGGCACTCCTGCCATCTCTCCGCTAACGCCGGCTTCGACCTGCCTGGTTTGCAAGCGCTGGGGATTTGGTCCAGATCGTCCCTGCCGGCACCTGGGACACTCTCCGCCGCAGACGCAAGCACGCTGGAGGCGAGTCTCCGGTGTTCGCATCACCTCAGCAGCGACACGGTCTGCATCCTGCTCGTACTCGTCCCCCGGCTTGTTGATTGCCGGCTTCATCTGTATCGCGCCTGCAATGGGAAGAATTACGGGAATCCATCCAGAAGCGTGGGTTCGGCTGACCGTCGCAGGCTTGGCAGATGTGCTCGGCCGCGTCGTTCTTGCTTGCTGTGCGAAAGTGTTCATGGTCAATCTCCGATCGTTTGCATCGCAGCCTAACGGTCATGGCTTTGTGAGACACCCCGGATGATGAAAGCCCTGACCGTTTCCCTCTCCCCCGACCCCTCTCCCGCGAGTGGAGAGGAGAGATTCGTGAGTCGCTGACGCGACTTTCACGGTAACGGTCATGACTGTTCCAGGCATCCCCGATCATGACTCCTGGGGTAGTGAGGCGAAGAGCTTATCTGGTCGAAAGGGCGCGGCGCTCGGTCTCGATCCTCGCCATGAAGCGCTGAATCAGCGTTTCGTTCAAGGGAGACAGCTTGATAAATTTGCATCCAATGTGCCAGATTGACTTGTTCGTTCGACTTTCCGTCGCCATGACGTAGCGAATTTCGAGGTTGACTGTAAGCATGCCGGATTCGCGCAGGTCGATCCGGCAATTGTCAAGCTTTTCCAAGGGTTCGAGAGCGGGTTTTTCTGCGACCTGAATGCCCAGTCCAATGACTGAAATGTCATAGACTGGCAAGGCGATTTCTTCAGGAGAGCCACGATGGATTCGGCAGAAATAGGGCTTGCTGGTCGGCAATCGTAGGCGAAAGGCATCTCTTCGCTGAAGGCGTAGAAGGGTTTTTGGCAAGGCCATGGCAAAAACCCGTTCGCCTCCAAGTGTGGTAATACGCGGAAACCTGCCGGTAAACTGGATGCGTATGCCACCTACCACGCCTGCAAATTGGCAGCGCTCCGACTTCAGGAAGGCCCTGTTGGTTTCTTCGCTACCGCCTATGTCAAAGTAGAGTTCATCCTGCTTTTCGGAAACCTCGATCAGAACAGTGAGAAAGCTTTGCCGTCCCTCGTCGAAGGACACGGAGATTCGTTCGCTCTGCCTGATCAGACTGCGCAATTGAAACAGGATTTCGCGGCGCCCACTGAGGGTGCAACGTTCCAGTTCATCATCGTTTTGTGTGTCGGTCATGAGGCTTTGGGGGTGTTTCGGATGCAATTTTTCGATTCTCTGCATCCTAATGGAGAAATGGTCTGAACGCTACAGATGCAGCAATTCCAGTTTTTCCTGGCCCGAGTTTGCTGAACCGTACTTCTCCGCCGGTATCCGGCAGGCCAGCGACTGGAGATCGTTGCTGCCGTCGGCACTTTCCACGACCACTGCTACGCCAGCGTTTTCCGGGCGCACATCGGGGCGGCGAAAGCCGAGACGGGAAAGTACTCCTGCGAAAAAAAAGCCGCGGACTGGCCGCGGCTGAAAATTTGCAGCGACTGTGGATGACTCGCTTAGAGCATGTCCTTGACGGCATCCGCTTCGTCGGTCAGTTCCTTGAGCGTCTTGTTCATCTTGTCGCGCGAGTACTCGTCGATTTCGATTCCCTGGATGATCTTGAACGAACCGTCTTTGCATTCGCACGGGAAGCCGAAAACGATACCGGCCGGGATGTCGTAGGAGCCATCGGAAGGGACGCCCATGGTCACCCATTCGTCAGAACCGAGAACCCAGTCGCGCATGTGGTCGATGGCGGCATTGGCTGCCGAAGCCGCAGAGGAGAGACCGCGCGCGTCGATGATCGCCGCGCCGCGCTTGCCGACGGTCGGCAGAAACACGTCGTTGTTCCACACCGGATCATTAATCAGGGCCTTGACGTTGTCGCCGTCAGACAGGCAATTGCGGTAATCGGCGTACATCGTCGGCGAATGGTTGCCCCACACCACGAGTTGCTTGAAGCTGGCCACCGGCCGGCCGGTTTTCGCGGCGAGTTGCGAAAGGGCACGGTTGTGATCGAGACGAAGCATGCCATGGTAGTTGGCCGGATTGGTGCGGCCGACTTTCCTGGCGGCGGCGCCGGCGATCAGGGCATTGGTGTTGCAGGGATTGCCAACGACGAGAACGCGGACGTCTTCGCTGGCGTTCTCGGCGATGGCTTTACCCTGCACGGTAAAGATCGCACCGTTGGCGGTCAGCAGGTCGGCGCGCTCCATTCCCGGGCCGCGTGGCCGTGCACCGACCAGCAGGCAGACGTCGGCATCCTTGAAGGCAACGTTCGGATCGTCGGTGGCGAGCATGCCGGCGAGCAGCGGGAAGGCGCAGTCTTCGAGTTCCATCATCACGCCCTGGCAGGCTTTTTGAGCTTGCGGCAGATCGAGTAGTTGGAGAATGACCGGCTGATCCTTGCCAAGCATTTCGCCGGAGGCGATCCGGAAAAGCAGGCTGTAACCAATTTGACCGGCTGCGCCGGTGACCGCGACGCGCATGGGGGCTTTGGACATGATGCGGCTCCTGTTGTTAGTGAGTAGCGTAAAGTGAGCAGAAAGCGATCGGCATGGTCCCCGCAAGCCTTTTGCTGCGGGGGCAGCAAATCGGACAAATCATAAGATCTAAGGTCGTCAGGTGTCAAATATATCTTATATCTTATATAAGATAGAAATTAACGGAACAGGATGGACGTGAGCGTGAAAATATGCTGAAATGACTGACCATGAGCCGGTCGTCGTCATTGCATTCTCCTACCTTCAGTCCGCTATATCGGCAGATCAAGGATTTGATCCTGCGCAATCTGGAGTCGGGTGAGTGGGGTCCGGGGGATCCCATCCCGAGTGAGTCCGATCTGGCCAGCCGTTTCGGCGTGAGCCAGGGTACGGTGCGCAAGGCCATCGACGAAATGGCTGCCGAAAATCTCCTGGTACGCCAGCAAGGCAAAGGGACTTTCGTCGCGACCCACAAGGATCCAGGTTCTTTTTTCCGCTTTCTCCGTCTGCTCCCCAATCAAGGGGAATTGCCGATCTCCCAGAGCATCCCGCTCGAATGCTGGCGCGCCAAGGCCGGCGCCGATGTCGCGCGCATCCTGGCGATCGAGACGGGGGCGCCAATCACGATCCTTCGTCGCCTGCTGAAGTTGGGCGATGAGCCGGTGGTCTTCGACGAGATCTATCTGCCGAGCGAACTCTTTCCCGATCTGTCGCTCGAGGTGCTCAGATCAGGCGAGTCACTGTACAGCCTGTTCGAGACGCGCTATGGCGTTCGCATGATCCGTGCCGACGAACGGCTGCGCGCGGTTTCGGCCGACCGGGTCAGTGCGGAGTGGCTGCAGGTAGCCGAGGGAAGTCCGTTGCTGCTGGTCGAACGGGTGACTTTCACCTATGGCCACAAGCCCGTTGAATGGCGGCGAGGCTTCTATTCGACACGCAACTATCATTATCACAATGAACTCGGCTGAGTACTCTGAACAAGCTCATCGGGTGAGTCAGGCACGTCTGGATGGTTTATAATCCAGCGTGGTATCGAGGGGGTCGGGTGGCGTACATTCGGCCAAGTCAACACATGAGGGATGACGTTCATGGCAGAGATGGCAATCAAGAAGAAGCGTCCAAAGAATTTGGATTTGCCCACAATCAGGCTACCCCTTCCGGGTATCCTGTCGATCATTCACCGCATCAGCGGGGCAGGGTTGTTCCTGCTGCTGCCGTTCCTGCTATGGCTGTTCCAGAGCAGCCTCACGTCTCCGGAAACATTCGCCGTCGCCAAGGGGGTCGTCGCTCATCCCCTGGCCAAGATCGTCCTGCTCGGCCTGATCTGGTTCTACATGCACCACTTCTGTGCCGGCATTCGTTATCTGTTCCTTGATCTGCACAAAGGGGTTGAACTCGAGGCAGCGCGCCTGTCGACCAAGGTCGTTTTTCGTGGTCAGCATTGCTCTGACCCTGATCATCGGAGCTAAAGTGCTATGGTAAATCGCATCCTCGTCGGGGCCCACTACGGCCTCAAGGACTGGCTCATCCAGCGTGCCACGGCAATTCTCATGGCTGTTTACACGGTCATTTTCCTGGTCGTTGTCGGTGCAGTCGGGCCCGATTCCTTCGAAGCCTGGCGTGGCATCTTCGCCAACGGCTTCATGAAATTCGCAACATTTCTTTTCTTTGTCAGTGTCTTCTACCATGCCTGGATCGGTGTCCGGGACATCTGGATGGATTACGTCAAGCCCGATGGCCTGCGTCTGCTGATGATGATTGCGACGGCTGCAGTTCTGGTCGGATATACCGGCTGGGCGGTTCAGATTCTGTGGAGAATGTAAGTGAGCAAGCTAATCATTCCAGTACGTAAGTTCGATGCAGTCATCGTTGGCGCCGGCGGATCGGGTCTGCGCGCGGCGATCCAGCTTTCCGAAGCCGGCCTGAAGACGGCCGTGCTGTCAAAAGTCTTTCCGACCCGTTCGCACACGGTGGCGGCGCAGGGGGGGGGTGTCGGCCTCACTTGGCAACTCCGAGGAAGATCACTGGCACTGGCACATGTACGATACCGTCAAGGGCTCGGACTGGCTCGGCGACCAGGATGCGATCGAATACATGTGCCGCATGGCACCCGAGGTCGTCGTCGAACTCGAGCACTTCGGCATGCCTTTCGACCGCACCGACGAGGGCAAGATCTACCAGCGTCCCTTCGGTGGACATATGTCGAATTTCGGCGAGAAACCGGTACGTCGCGCCTGTGCCGCGGCAGACCGTACCGGCCACGCCATGCTGCATGCGCTCTATCAGCGCAATGTGCGTGCCAATACACAGTTCTTCGTCGAATGGATGGCGCTCGACCTGATCCGCGACGATTCCGGACAGGTACTCGGCGTCATCGCCCTTGAAATGGAAACCGGTGAAGTCGTCGCTTTCCACGCCAAGGCCACCGTCTTCGCAACCGGTGGTGCGGGCCGCATTTTCTATTCATCGACCAACGCCTTCATCAACACCGGTGACGGTCTGGGCATGGCGGCGCGTGCCGGCATTGCCCTGGAAGACATGGAGTTCTGGCAGTTCCACCCGACCGGTGTCGCTGGTGCGGGCGTGCTGATTACCGAAGGGGTACGTGGCGAGGGCGGCATCCTGCGTAATTCGGCCAATGAACGCTTCATGGAACGTTACGCGCCGAATGCCAAGGATCTGGCTTCGCGCGACGTGGTGTCGCGCGCCATGGTCACGGAAATCAACGAGGGCCGTGGTTGCGGGCCGAACAAGGATTTCGTGCTGCTCGACATCACCCACCTCGACCCGGCGACGATCATGAAGCGCCTGCCGGGAATTCGCGAGATTTCGATCCAGTTTGCCGGCATCGATCCGATCAAGGCGCCGATCCCGGTGGTGCCTACCTGCCATTACCAGATGGGTGGTGTACCAACCAACTACAAGGGACAGGTCGTCGCGGATGACGGAACGCCGGTGAAGGGCTTCTACGCCGCCGGTGAGGTCGCCTGTGCTTCGGTGCACGGTGCCAACCGGCTGGGGACCAACTCGCTGCTGGACCTGCTGGTATTCGGCAAGTCGTCCGGCGATTCGGTCATCGACGATCTCAAGTCCGGGACCATCGGTCTCAAGGAACTGCCGGTGGATTACGCAGAGCGCACGATGGCACGTCTGAATCGTCTCAATACGCAGACCGGTGGAGCCGACGTCAACGCCACACGCCTCGAACTGCAGCGCACGATGCAGAAGCATTGCGGCGTTTTCCGCTTCAAGGACATGCTCTCCGAAGGCGTTGCGAAGATCCTCGATATCGAGAAGGCAGTCGCGAGAACCGAGATCAAGGACAAGTCCCAGGTGTGGAACACGGCACGAGTCGAAGCCCTGGAACTGGACAATCTGATCGAAGTGGCCAAGGCGACGATGATTTCGGCAGAGGCACGCAAGGAGTCGCGTGGTGCCCATGTCCGTGACGACGCGCCGGATACCGCCGCGAATCCGAACGGACGCGACGACATCAACTGGCACAAGCACACGCTGTGGCACCGCGACGCTAATCGTCTCGATTACAAGCCGGTGATCATGAAGCCGCTGTCTGTCGAATCCATCGCGCTGAAGACGCGTTCCTATTGATCGTGCGCCAAGGAGTCAATGATCATGACCACCAGTACCATGCAGTTCAAGATTTATCGCTACGATCCCGACAAGGACAACGCGCCCTACATGCAGGACATCTCGGTCGAGGTCGATTTTTCCATCGATCGCAAGTTGCTCGACATCCTGACCCGGCTGAAGGCGAAGGATGACACGCTTTCCTATCGCCGCTCCTGTCGCGAAGGCATTTGCGGCTCCGATGCCATGAACATCAATGGCAAGAATGGCCTGGCCTGTCTGACCGAGATCAAGGATCTCAAGCAGCCGGTCGTCTTGCGGCCGCTACCGGGCCTGCCGGTGATCCGCGACCTGATCGTCGACATGACCCAGTTCTTCAAGCAGTACCACTCGATCAAGCCTTATCTGATCAATGAAGGACCGCGTCCTGAACGTGAGCGGCTGCAGTCGCCGGAGGAGCGGGAAGAACTCAATGGTCTGTACGAGTGCATCCTGTGTGCCTGCTGTTCGACTTCGTGTCCCTCCTTCTGGTGGAATCCGGACAAGTTTGTCGGCCCTGCCGGCCTGCTGAACGCCTATCGTTTCATTGCCGATACCCGCGACCAGGCGACCAACGAGCGCCTCGATGATCTCGAAGATCCCTATCGTCTGTTCCGCTGCCATAGCATCATGAACTGTGTCGATGTCTGTCCGAAGGGTCTGAATCCGACGCGGGCGATTGGCAAGATCAAGGAAATGATGGTTCGCCGCGCGATCTGATGGAGGACAGAGAAAACCTCAACCGCCTGCGCTGGCGTTGCACGCGGCGCGCGATGCTGGAGATGGACCTCTTGCTCGGGGAGTTTCTTGACCGGATCTTCCCGACACTAGGGCCCGAGCAGGCGGCTGCATTCGTCACCCTGGCCGACATGGAGGATCTGGAACTCTGGCCTCTGATCAATGGTAGCCGCGAGTGCGCAGATGCGGTACAGGCCGAAGTCGTTGCCTTGTTGCGCAACGTAAGAGTTAAGTAAGGAAGTTGTCCTAGTCTGGCGGCTTCCTCTGTTCGTAGCTGTGACCTCAACCTGAACGGGGATATATCAATGACGACTGAACGTAAAGCAACTTTGACCATCGAGGGGCAGGCGCCCGTCGAATTTCCAATCATGACGCCTACCCACGGCAATGATTGCATCGACATTCGTACCCTGCTGGGCAAGACCGGTCATTTCACCTATGATTCCGGCTACCTGTCGACGGCGAGTTGCAGGTCGAAGATCACGTTCATCGACGGCGACAAGGGCGAACTCCTCTATCGGGGTTATCCGATCGAGCAACTGGCCGAACAATGCAACTTCCTCGAGGTGGCCTACCTGTTGTGGCATGGCGAGCTGCCGACGGCTCCTCAGAAAGTCAGTTTCGAGAAAAACATCAAGCATCACACGATGGTGCACGAGCAGTTGGTGAAGTTCTACCAGGCTTCCGTCGGGACGCTCACCCGATGGCCGTGCTGGTGGGTGTCGTTGGCGCCCTGTCGGCGTTTTACCATGAGGCCGAGAATTTCTCCGATCTCGAACATCAGAACATCAGCTTCAACCGGATCGTCGCCAAGCTGCCGACGATCGTCGCCATGGCCTACAAGTATCACGTCGGCGAGCCCTTCATCTACCCGCGCAACGACCTCGACTACACCGCCAACTTCATGCACATGATGTTCGGCACGCCCTGTGAGGAGTACCAGCCGAATCCGGTGCTGGTGCATGCCCTGGACACCATTTTCACCCTGCACGCCGATCACGAGCAGAACGCATCGACTTCCACGGTGCGTCTTTCGGGATCTTCCGGTGCCAACCCGTATGCCTGCATCTCGGCGGGCATCGCCTGCCTCTGGGGCCCGGCGCACGGTGGTGCCAACGAGGCCTGCCTGCAGATGCTCGAAGAAATCCACGACGTCTCGCGCGTTGGCCGCTACATTGCCCGCGCCAAGGACAAGAACGACGAGTTCAAGCTGATGGGCTTTGGTCACCGCGTCTACAAGAACTTCGATCCGCGCGCCAAGCTGATGCGCAAGGTCTGCAACGATGTGCTGCAGGAACTCGGTCTGGGGAATGATCGCCTGTTCAAGCTGGCAATGGAACTGGAGAAAATCGCCCTCGAGGACGACTACTTCATCGAGAAGAAGCTCTATCCCAACGTCGATTTCTACTCGGGGATCGTTCAGAAGGCGCTCGGCATCCCGACCACCATGTTCACCTGCATCTTTGCGCTGGCGCGTACGGTCGGGTGGATGACACAATGGGAAGAGATGATCAACGATCCGGAATACAAGATCGGTCGTCCTCGTCAGCTCTATGTCGGCCCCGGCAGGCGCGACGTCATTGCCGTCGGTCAGCGCTAGGCTGATCGACTCCAAGGGGCGGCAGGTGGTAGCCGCCCTTTTTTCATGCTGTGGTTTTCCCGCCACAGGTTTTCCCAATTCGAACCAGAACGGTGACGACAGGAAACTGCCATGATGAATCAGCTTTTTGGTAACTCCCTACTCTTTGGCGGCAATGCACCCTTTGTCGAGGAGTTGTACGAAAACTATCTCGACAATCCCGGCTCTGTCTCCGAGCAATGGCGCGAGTATTTCGACAAGCTGGCGCAACTGCCGGGTTACGTTGCCCGCGATGTACCGCATCTGCCGGTGATCAATGCCTTTGCCGAACTGGCGAGAAAAGGGGGCTATCGCGCCGCTGCAGTCGCACCGGTAGACGACAGGAAACAGGTCAGCGTTCTCCAGATGATCACCTCGTATCGTTTCATTGGTGATCGCTGGGCCAACCTGGACCCCTTGAAGCGCACGCAACGTCCAGAGGTGCCGCAACTCGATCCCGCCTACTACGGTCTTTCCGATGCGGACCTGAATACGGTGTTCAATGCCGGCTCGTTCAAGGGAACACCGGACCACGCCACCTTTGGCCAGATCTACGACGCACTCAAGGCGACCTATTGCGGATCGATCGGCGTCGAGTACATGTACATCAGTACGGTGGCCGAGAAGCGCTGGATTCAGGATCGCCTCGAGCGCATCCATTCGAAGCCGAACTATACCGCCGAGCAGAGAAGGCGGATGCTCGAACGTCTGACTGCCGCCGAAACGCTCGAACGCTACCTGCACACCCGTTATGTCGGGCAGAAACGCTTCTCGCTCGAAGGTGGGGAATCCACGATCGTGGCCATGGATGAACTGATTCGTGTCGCCGGCGCCGGTGGGGTGGACGAGATCGTCGTCGGCATGGCTCACCGTGGCCGCCTCAACGTACTGGTCAATACGCTGGGCAAGGCACCATCGATGTTGTTTGACGAATTCGAGGGCAAAAAGGCGCAGGTACTGACTGCCGGTGACGTCAAATACCACATGGGTTACTCGTCCGACGTGTCAACCCCGGGCGGCCCCTGCCATCTGACGCTGGCGTTCAACCCCTCACACCTCGAAATCGTGAACCCGGTAGTCGTCGGTTCGGTGTATTCGCGCCAGCGTCGTCGCGGCGAAAATGGCAAGGACAAGGTACTCTCCGTGCTCATCCACGGGGATGCGGCCGTCGCTGGCCAGGGAGTCAACCAGGAAATGCTCAATTTCGCGCAGACGCGCGGTTACGGTGTGGGCGGTACGGTCCATATCGTCATCAATAACCAGATCGGCTTCACCACCTCCGACCCGCGCGACTATCGTTCATCCTTGTACTGCACCGACATCTTCAAGATGGCCGAAGCGCCCATCTTCCATGTCAATGGGGATGACCCGGAAGCGGTGGCGCTGGTTACCAGCCTGGCAGTCGAATACCGCAAGACCTTCAAGAAGGATGTCGTGGTCGACATCGTCTGCTATCGCAAGCTCGGTCACAACGAGCAGGATGAGCCCATGGTCACGCAACCGCTGATGTACAAGAAGATCCAGCAGCATCCCGGCACGCGCAAGCTCTACGCAGACAAGCTGGTTGCCGAAGGTGTACTGCACGCCGAGGGTCCGAACGAGATCATCGCCGATTACCGTGCTCACCTCGATCGTGGCGAACTGTTGTATAACCCGGTCCTCGCCGGTTACAAGCACCCGATGACCATCGACTGGACACCGTTCGTCTCGTCGAAGTACATCGAAAATTGTGATACCAAGGTGCCGGTCGGCGAACTGCAGCGCCTGTCCGAGCGATTGGCGACCATTCCACCGAACTTCACGCTGCACAGCCGCGTCCAGAAGATCATCGAGGACCGTCGCCAGATGGGCGAAGGCAAGCTCCCGGTCGACTGGGGGATGGCCGAGAACCTGGCCTACGCCTCGCTGCTGGTTTCCGGCTATGGCGTTCGTATTTCCGGCGAAGACGTCGGTCGAAGCACCTTCTTCCACCGGCACGCTGCGCTGCACGACCAGAATCGTGAGCACTGGGATCATGGGACCTATTACCCGCTGGCCAACCTGCAGGATCGGCAGGGCAGTTTCCAGTGCTTCGACTCGGTCCTCTCGGAGGAAGCGGTGCTGGCTTTCGAGTATGGCTACTCGACAGCCAATCCGCACGAGTTGGTGGTCTGGGAGGCGCAATTCGGCGACTTCGCCAACGGTGCGCAGGTGGTCATCGACCAGTTCATCGCTGCCGGAGAAGCCAAGTGGGGGCGGGCCAGTGGCTTGGTCCTGCTGCTGCCGCATGGTTACGAAGGGCAGGGCCCGGAGCATTCTTCGGCGCGCATCGAGCGTTACATGCAGCTCTGTGCCGAGATGAACATGGAAGTCTGCCAGCCATCGACACCAGCGCAGGTCTTCCACATGTTGCGCCGGCAAGCGCTGCGCAGCCAGCGCAAACCCTTGATCGTCTTTTCGCCGAAATCGCTGCTTCGCCACAAGGACGCGACGTCCACGCTGGAAGAGTTGAGCGAAGGAGAATTTCAGCGCGTGATCGGAGAAGTCGAACCGATCAATGCCAGAAAGGTCACCCGAGTGGTCTTCTGCTCCGGCAAGATCTATTACGAACTGGTGGCTGCACGGCACGAGCGGAAGATCTCGCATGTCGCGATTGCCCGCCTTGAGCAGTTCTATCCCTTCCCGCAGGACTCGTTCCAGGAAGAACTGGCCAAGTATCCGAAAGCCACGGAGGTCGTCTGGTGTCAGGATGAGCCGCGCAATCAGGGTGCCTGGTACTGGATTGCCTCGCGCCAGCACCTGTCGCGCTCGCTCAGCGACAAGCAGCATCTGTTGCTGGTATCCCGTCCCGCCTCCGCTTCCCCGGCGGTTGGCTACTCCAGCAAGCACAACGCCCAACAAAAGGCTCTGATCGACTCCGTCTTCGGTGAGATCGAGTACTACAAACTGCCCTAGAACGGAGAGAACATGATCATCGACGTCAAAGTTCCACAGCTTTCCGAGTCAGTCGCCGAAGCGACCCTGGTCACCTGGCACAAGAAGGCCGGCGAAGCCGTCACGAGGGATGAAAACCTGATCGACATCGAGACCGACAAGGTCGTTCTCGAACTGCCGGCACCGGATGGCGGCGTGCTGTTTGAAATTGTCAAGGCTGACGGAGAGACGGTTGTCGCGGGCGAAGTGATTGCGCGCATCGATACCGCCGCGCAGGCGGGCGCAGTCGCAGCGCCCGCTGCCAAGGCGGTAGCGGCGAAGGCCGAGGCAGCGGCGGCTCCAGCCACGGCGGCCGGCGTCGTCATGCCGGCAGCGCGCAAGATCCTGGAAGAGAAGGGGGTTGCTGCGGGCGATGTCGCGGGTACGGGTCGTGGCGGTCGGGTGACCAAGGGCGATGCACTGGCTGCCCAGGCGCCAGCGCCAGTGCCCAAAGTGGCTGCGGCTGCAGGCCCGGTCGCTGCGCCGGCGGCCAGCCCGGTTTCGGCACTGGCCCCGGCACCGAGCGTGACCGTGCCGCTGGGCGACCGGCCGGAGCAGCGCGTACCGATGTCGCGTCTGCGCGCCCGCGTCGCCGAGCGCCTGCTGCAGTCGCAGGCGAGCAATGCGATTCTGACCACCTTCAACGAGGTGAACATGGGTCCGGTGATGGCGCTGCGCAAGCAGTACGGCGATCGCTTCGAAAAGGCGCACGGAGTTCGCCTGGGCTTCATGGGCTTTTTCGTCAAGGCCGCCGTCGCTGCACTGCAGAAATTCCCGGTGATCAACGCCTCGGTCGATGGCAACGACATCGTCTACCACGGCTACATCGACATCGGCATCGCCGTTGGCAGCCCGCGCGGCTTGGTCGTTCCGATCCTGCGTGATGCGGACCAGATGAGCATCGCCGACATCGAGAAGAAGATCGGCGAGTTCGGCAACAAGGCCAAGGATGGCAAGCTGTCGATGGAAGATCTGACCGGCGGCACCTTCTCGATCTCCAACGGCGGCGTTTTCGGTTCGATGTTGTCGACCCCGATCATCAACCCGCCGCAGTCGGCGATCCTCGGCATTCATGCCACCAAGGACCGCCCGGTGGTCGAAAATGGTCAAGTGGTGATTCGTCCGATCAACTATCTGGCGATGTCCTACGACCACCGCATCATCGACGGTCGCGAGGCGGTGCTCGGCCTGGTGACCATGAAGGAGGCGCTGGAAGATCCGGCCCGCCTGCTGCTCGGCGTTTAACCACTCATCACCGCGGTGCGGAGGCACAGTGCAGTCACGCTATGTGGAATCCGTGCCCTGGTGTCTCTGGGGAATCAATCATGTCCAAGCAATTTGACGTTCTTGTTATCGGTGGTGGCCCTGGTGGCTACATTGCCGCCATCCGGGCCGCGCAGCTCGGTTTCCATGTCGCCTGCTGTGAATCGAATGCCTATGCGGATCCCAAGGGCGAGCCGCGTCTTGGCGGTACCTGTCTGAACGTTGGTTGCATTCCTTCGAAAGCGCTGCTGCATACCTCGCACCTCTTTGAGGAGGCAGGGCACAGCTTTGCTGATCAGGGCATCTGTGTCGGTGCCCCGATCATCGATGTGGCCCGGATGCTCGCCCGCAAGGATGGTATCGTCAAGCAACTGACCAGCGGTATCAAGGGACTGTTCAAGAAAAACAAGGTCACCCTGCTCAATGGTCACGGTGCTTTTGTTGGGCGCAAGGGGTCGGAGGAAAGCGAGGTCTGGCAGCTCAAGGTGGGTGACACCCTGGTCGAGGCCAGGCAGGTGATCGTGGCCACCGGTTCCAAGGCCCGCCATCTGCCTGGGGTACCGGTCGATAACGAGATCGTTTGCGACAACGTCGGCGCCCTCGACATCGGCGCCGTTCCGAAGAAGCTTGCGGTCATCGGTGCCGGCGTCATCGGCCTCGAAATGGGCAGCGTCTGGCGTCGTCTGGGTGCCGAAGTGACCATCCTCGAGGCACTACCAGATTTTCTTTCGGTGACCGACCTTGAGGTCGCCAAGGAAGCCGCCAGGGTATTTGCCAAGCAGGGCCTGAAGATCGTCACCGGCATCGAGATTGGCGACGTCAAGATCTCGCAGAAAGGCGTCTCGATCGACTATACCGACAAGGACGGCAGCGAACAGAAAATCGATGCCGACCGCCTGATCGTCTCGATTGGCCGCATCCCGAACACCGATGGCCTCGGTGCCGAGCAGGTCGGTCTGAAACTGACCGAACGTGGCCAGATCGAGGTCGATGCCCATTGCCGTACCAATCTTCCCGGCGTCTGGGCGGTGGGCGACGTCGTTGCCGGCCCGATGCTGGCGCACAAGGCGATGGAGGAGGGCGTCATGGTCGCCGAGATCATGGCGGGGCAGGCCGGGCACTGCAATCACGAGACCGTCCCCTGGGTGATTTACACCAGCCCGGAAATCGCCTGGGTCGGCAAGACCGAGCAGCAGTTGAAGGCCGAAGGTGTCGCCTACAAGGCCGGCAAGATTCCGTTTGCTGCAAATGGTCGTGCTCTGGGCATGGGCGATCCCGGCGGTTTCGTCAAAATGCTGGCCTGCGCCACGACCGACCGCATTCTCGGGGTCCATATCATCGGCGCGAATGCTTCCGAACTGATCTCGGAGGGTGTGGTGGCGATGGAGTTCGGCGCCGCTGCCGAGGATCTGGCTCGCATCTGCCATGCGCATCCGACGCTCTCGGAGGTGGTCCACGAAGCTGCGCTGGCGTGTGACAAGCGGCCGCTGCACTTCTAGGCGCGCTTTTCGAGGTGGATAAGAGGTGCCTCTGCCGGCACCTTGCGGAACATTGCTGCGAGCGTGCTCTCGGGGCCGCTTGGCCTGTACGCGACCCGCTCGCAGCGCAGCCCTCAGTCTCCGCAGAAGGGGTTGCTGCGCCGCTCGGCAGCAAAGGTTGACATCGGTCCATGGCCGGGAATGAAGGCGACGTCGTTACCGAGCGGCCAGAGGCGCTTGTGAATCGACGTAATCAGCGTGTTGAAATCGCCTTTCGGAAAATCGGTGCGGCCAATCGAGCCCTGGAACAGCACGTCGCCGACGATCGCCAGGCGGCCCGGCCGGTAAAAGAAAACCAGGTGCCCAGGCGTATGTCCGGGGCAATGCAGAACTTCCATCTCGATATTGCCGAACGAGACCGTGTCGCCCTGCTCGAGCCAGCGGTCAGGGGTGAAGGCCCGCACCTTGGAAAAACCGAACATCCTGCTTTGCGCCGGCATACCGTCAATCCAGAACTGATCTTCGCGCTGCGGCCCTTCGATCGGCAAGGACAAACGATCCGACAACTCGGCCACCGCGCCGGCGTGGTCGATATGACCGTGCGTGACGAGAATCTTCTCGAGTTCGACGCCGTTGTCCGCAACCGCTCGCAGAATCCGCGACACATCGCCACCCGGATCGACCACGGCGCCGCGCTTGGTCTGCTCGCACCAGAGCAGGCTGCAGTTCTGCTCGAAAGGGGTCACCGGGATGATCTGATATTTCATGGTCAGCAGTCGTAGGGGTATGAATAGCGCAGGCCGCACAGTATACCAGACGGGCTACCAGACCGGCGCTCGGCGCCTCCGAATGGCCACCCTGTTTTCACTGGCGATCGCTTTCGCTGCCGCGGCGCAGGGCAGCACGGCAGGCGGCGCAGCGGCCCGCATCGACGTGTCGCTCGACGGAGAAACCTACAGGGTGCGAGCCAGCGCGCAGTTGGCGGCTGATCAGCGTGTGGTCTGGGATACGCTGACTGATTATGAGCACCTGCGCGAATTTATCCCAGGAGTGACGCGCGCGCGCGTTCTCGCGCGCGCCGGCAACCAGCTCAGCATCGAGCAGGTCGGCGTATTCTCGGTGTTCTTTATCGACCTGCCGGTACAGGTCCGCCTGGCGGTTCAGCACATCCCCCATACGACGGTACTGGCGCGCATGGAGGCGAACCCCGCTGACGCCGGCGAGCCGACCCTGCGCAGCTTCAGCGGTCGTTATACCCTGAGCACGATCCGTCTGGGGCAGCGCGCCGGGGTGCGACTCGACTACGACGCGCAGTTCGAGCTGACACGACCGTTGCCCGCGCTGATCGGCCCGCTGTTCGGCGTCGCCGCCGTGCGACGCACGATGCACGCGCAGTTCGAGGCGATGCTGCGCGAGATCGAAAGGCGTCAGGCGCTGCTGGACGTTGCAGAAGAGCGCGCCGAATGATGCGCGCCCTGGCCATCATCCTGAGCTGCGGCCTGCTCGCCGGCTGCCTCGGTCTCGACCCCTACCGACAAGCGCCGGTCGCACAGCGCCTGCAGCAGATCGATGCCCTCGGGGATTGCGCGCGGCTCTTCCAGGCGAGCGATCGCCTGGTCGACGCCGCCGGCACGCGCGATGCACAGGCGCCGCGCGTGCCAGGCTTTCCATACCTGCGGGTCGATCGCCTGCTCGCCGAGGTGGCGGCGCAGAGCCACTTCACTGCGCCGCAGGCGCAGGCCTGGAACGCAGCGCTGGCGGCGCTGGACAGCGCTGCGCGACGCATCGAACTCGGCAACTCAGGCCACGACGCTGCCGCCTCGATCGACGCACTGACGGCCTGCCGGCAACTGCTGGCGCTGGCCGATCAACATGAGCTGCCGGCGCTGCTCGAAGCAGCCCGGGTGCCCGACGACTACTCGACCGGGATGCGCGCGCTGGGCCTTTATCCGCTGACACGCTATGCCTTCGCTGCCGGTATCCGGAACTGGCAGCGCGACACGCAGGCAGCATTTGCCGCGCAGGCCGCGGCGGACCCCTTCGCTGCTGCGCGCAGGCGCTACATCGCCGGCGAATCCCTGGAGGCCGTGCCGACGCTGCAGGAGTTGCCGGATCTGGGCCTGCCGGTGCGCACGCGGCAGACGCTGGCAAGCCTGATCGTTCGCCATGCGCCGCAACTCGATATCGCCACGGCGAGCGACGCCGATCGCCCCGGCGCGCTGCTCTGGCAGCGCGATTCGGACGAACGGCTGCGGATCGGCGTTGCCCTTGATCAGCCAGTATTGTACGTGCGCACCAGCCACGCGCACTTCTCTGGGCGCTGGCTGTTGCAACTGATATACACTGCATGGTTTGCGGCACGCCCACCGGCACATGCCTACGATGTCCTGGCCGGGCGGCTCGATGGTCTGCTGTGGCGAGTCACCCTGGCCGAAGACGGCAACCCCCTGGTTTACGACACGATTCACCCCTGTGGCTGCTATCACCTGTTCATCCCCACCGAGGGGTCGCGGGCGCGACCACAACCCGAGAGCATCGATGAGAGCCTGTTTTCTCCACAGACGCTGCACACCCCGGCGACGCACGAGCGCGTCGTGCTGAAACT
>NZ_SPMX01000129.1 GCF_012940005.1 Candidatus Accumulibacter contiguus
ACCGTCTGGCTCGTCGGCCATCCGGCGCTGGCGCAGACGCTCGAACGGGCGCCCTATGCAGCGCTCGCCGGGCGCATTCAGGCGCGCGTTCAGATGCGCCCGGTCATCGAGCGCGAACGCTTTGCGCAACTGATCGCCCACGCGCTCAAGAGCGCCGGGTGCTCCCATACGCTGCTCGCCGATTCGGGTCTCGAGATCCTGCGGCAAGCCAGCAAGGGCCTGCCGCGTCACGCCGGGCGCATTCTGCGCACCGCCATGCGCCTGGCGGTGCCGCGTGGACTCAATCATCTGCCTGACGATCTCCTGCAATTGGCCATCGAGGAATTGCGATGAAGCGCCGCCGTTTCGACTCCCTCTTCCCCGATGGCCTCTCCGACGAAACGGCCTCGGCTCTCAGCGATTTTCTTCACCAGCTCGCCGCCGCTTGCGAGACCCGTTATCTCGTGCAGTTACGCCGTCACCACCACCGGCAGATGAATCTCTACCGACCCCGAAACCCCCTCGGAAGACGCCTCCCTACAACCTTCCGTAGTCTCCCTCCGTCCCACGCTGCCCCAGGTATACCTTCCTCCCCCTCCAGCGTGGGACTTTGCCTCTGTCTCAGCCTCGAACACCTTGGGCCACACAGTCTGAATCACCGCGCGACGTAACACACGCCAGCGGGGTCGTTGTTGGCGGCCGAACAGCGTGCGCAGGATCGGCACGTCGAGCAGGCGCTGGGTACGATCAATCAAGCCCTGGAAGATCGCATCCAGGGTGGTGCCACGGACGAACAAGAGATTGCGGCTGTACTCGATTTGATAGACCGAGTAGCGGTGCCGGAAGCGGCTGCGCTCTTGCTCCTCGATCGTCAGCGCGAAGCACAGGCAGCTTGAGTACACCCAACGGTCACAGACCTCGGCCAGTCGCCCTATGGCGTGCTCATCGCACAAGGTATCTGCGAGCTGATCCAAAGCCTGGAACGAACCCCCGACGAAGCAGTTACCCTCCTTCTCCAAGGAGATGGCCTGCGC
>NZ_SPMX01000130.1 GCF_012940005.1 Candidatus Accumulibacter contiguus
ATTGGTCGCGGTCCTGCAGCAGCCGTTTCAGGTCGGGAGGGATGGCCATCGGCGCGAAGGCGCTGACGTTCGCGCCACCGGTGTAGCCAATTGGCAGGCAGCCGACCAAGTGGCCGAGCGGCCCCAGCGCGAGTCGTAAACTGTGGCCAGTGGCCGTTGCCCCGATCGTTATCATAATTTCCATCTGGCCATCATACGTCCGGCTTGAGGGTGAAGCTTCGGAAAGCTGCAAGTTGGACAGGCTTTCAGCGAATTTCAATTGCCTTCGTCACCTCGCTCACAAAGATCCAGCCGGCGTCTGGCAGACCCGTATGCGCCGCTGTCGTGATGGCGCCAATCAGCTCGTCGGCCACTTCATCAGTACATACGAGGTCCAGTTTGTATTCGGAGACGACGGCTTCGGCAAGATCCAGGGAGTAGTGCTGCTGCGCTGGGTCCTCACTCGCCAAGGGCCGCTGCACCTGGGAGACCGTGATGTTGTGATAGCTGATGTCGGCAGCCTTCAGGTCGCGCAGCGTCTGAAGCACGTTGGCGATGCGGTGCTGGCGGATGAATGCCTTGATTTCCTTCACGTCAGTTCTCCTTTGGATTTTTCGTGATTGCCGATTCGCTTACTCAAAGCGGACAGCGATACGCGTCCCTTCATCCCTCTCGCAATAGCCTGCAGGCGCTTGCCGAGCGGGCCAGGTCAGGGTGCATCGCAGCACCGCGCCATCCGCCGCGCGCAATTCCGGATTGGCCGAGTAGTCGTAGTGTTCGCTAT
>NZ_SPMX01000131.1 GCF_012940005.1 Candidatus Accumulibacter contiguus
GTCGGTGCACACCAGAACCTGTGCATCCTGCCGCTTGAAGCGCCGTTTCGTCTCCTCTCGGGTCAGGCGCTTCCAACTACCGTCGGGTTGTAGCCATTCGCCACCGCGCCCCGAGTAGCAGAGCACCGAGAACCCCTGTGTCCTCAGGAAATCACGCAGGTAATCGAGCGTGTCGGTGTATTGGGTGAACACAATCGCCTGCGGGAAAGCGGGCAGAAGCGAGTGGTCCGTGGCATGGTAGCTGCCTCGTTGCAGGGACTGGAGCACCTCGGCGAGCCGCACGGCTTTCGTGTCCACCGGCAGTCTTCGCACCTGCGCAAGCAAAATCTCGATGTCGCCCTGTTCCTCGAGCTGCAATGCAGTCTGTTTCTGCTGGTCGACGGCTTCCTCGTCGGCAGCGTCGCCGGACTCGTCGATGTCGTCTTCGGCGTCCTCGCTTGAGCGCAGTTCATCGAAGGGCAGACTAGCCTGTCCTCGTACCACGGCAAGACGCTCTTCAAGGGTCATTCTCAGGGCATGAAAACTGGAGGCCAGGCGCTTGCGATACGTCGTCATCACGAAGCCGACCGCCGTGCGCCGCTCCTCCTGGGCATTGTTGTACGTCGTCGAGATGTAGGCTTCCAGCGCCTCGTAGACCGCAGACTCTGCAG
>NZ_SPMX01000132.1 GCF_012940005.1 Candidatus Accumulibacter contiguus
ATCGTCCTTCCAGGCTTCGCCGCGATAGTTGGCAACGGCCGCCTGCAGCGCCTCGCGTCCCATCACCGAACAGTGCATCTTCTCCGGCGGCAGTCCGTCGAGATAGTCGGCGATGTCCTGGTTGCTGACCGTCAGGGCTTCGTCGAGCGTCTTGCCCTTGATGATCTCGGTCAGCGCCGACGACGAAGCGATCGCTGAACCGCAGCCGAAGGTCTGAAAATGCGCGTCTTCGATGACCTCACTTTGCGGGTTGATCTTCAACATCAGGCGCAGCGCGTCACCGCACTTGATCGAACCGAAATCGCCGATGGCGTTGGCGTTTTCCAGCGGGCCCGAATTCCTCGGGTTGAAAAAGTGTTCGCGAACCTTTTCGGAATAATCCCACATGCTGATCTCCTCAAGCCTTGAACGACTGACCGCAGGCGCAGGCGCCGGAAGCGTTCGGGTTGTTGAACTTGAAGCCGGTCTGCGTCAGGCTGTCGACGAAATCGACGCTCAGGCCTTCGAGCATCGAGCTGCTCAAGGGATCGACCAGCAGTTTGGCGCCAGTACCGATGTCGAATTCGAGATCATCCTCGCTCCTGTCCTGTTCGAGGCGCAGCCCATACTGCAGACCGGCACAGCCGCCGCCGGAAACGAAAATGCGCAGACCGGCGACCGGATTCTCGGCAGCCTTGATGAAACGGTTGATTGCCTTGGTTGCGGCGGGAGTGAGGTGGATCATGGCGTGCTCTCCTGGGAATGGGTTGGGGGTAAGCCTTCGGTTCACGTTTCGGCCGCGCTGTAGGTGTAGCAGTTCTTCGGGCAGACGCGGCCACAGGAGCCGCAGCCGATGCAGTCGGAGGCGTTGGCGATGGTCATCACCATCATTTCGTCGTCGTCGGCATCCTCGTCGCTGTCGGCCAGCAGCTCCTCGCTGCGCTCGACCAGATCGAGAACATTGCGCGGACAGACCTTGTAGCAGCGACCGCAGCCGATGCATTTCCGTGGATCGAGAAAGCTGACGAATTGCGGGATCCATTCGTCGCCTCCGCGTGTACGTCCGGTAATCGTGCTCATGTTGCCTCCTTACATTCCGGCCACATCAGGATATTTGCCGATGATCTCCAGTGCCACGGCGAGATGCTTGTCGGCTTCGGTCTTCATCTTCGACAGGCTGTCGAAGCCGAAGCGATGCACGTCGCGCAGCGTACGATCCATGACCACCAGCTTGCCGACGGTGATCAGTGCGCGACCGAAGCCTTCGTGGGTGATCTGCACAAAGGGCACCGCCATCTGTCCGCATTCCTTCTCGATCAGCACGGCGATGGCGTTATGGAAGGCCTTGACGCGCGCCAGCGTCACCTCGTCGGGGTCGCCGATGGTCGGAATCGCGCGCTTCTGTTCCTTGCTCAGCACGTAGCCGGCGAGGATTGCCGCGACCGTCTTGCCGTCCCACTGGCCGTAGCTGTCGAGCGCGCGGGTCTGGCGCAGCATTTCCCTGACGAAGTCGGTGAGGTAGATCGGGTCGTCTGCGGGTTCGATGGTCGATGCAGGGGCAAGGGTGACGCTCATCAGGTTTCTCCGGGAATGGGGTTGGGGCAGGGGATCGGTGGCGGGTGCTGGCGACGGCCTGGCCAGCAGCCATGCAGCACGCCAGCGCGGTTTGCGAACGGGTTGGCCATCATCCGTCCCAACCCTCTTCGGCCATGCGATCGAAGCGGTCGCGATCGCCGTGAGTCCGTCGTATCGCCTTGTCGACCCAGGAGATGCCACCATTGCAAACCGCCAGGCTGATTTTCTGCAACAGGCCATCGATCTCGGTTTCGTCGTCGAGCCGGATCGGCTGCACGCCGGCGGCCAGCAACTGTTTCACCGCCGATGCGCCAGCCGCGAGGCAATAGACCGCGGCACAGCCGGCCAGCATGGCGATTCTCGCCGGCAGCTTGTTTTCGTTGCCATGCATGCTTTCCGGCAGAAATTCGACGACTTCGACCAGTTGCGCGTGTTCGCCATCCAGCGCATAAATGGCGAAACCTGCGGCCGCACCGAAATGCTGATTGACCGTCTTGCGGTCGTTGCTGGCGAAGGCCACCCGGAACATGCTCGGCACCTCGCTAGTGGCGGACCAGGCCAAGGCCAGGTGGCGGCCGGCCCTGCGCGTCGCCGGCGCTGCCGGTTCGGTAGATGGATCGATGGACAGGGGTGTCATGAGGGTTCCCCAGAAAGAGATTGGCGACGTCGAACAGGGCCTGCCGCGCGCCTGATAGCCGACCCAGGTGCGCGCATAGCCGCCCACCCAGTCGTATTGCGGGAAGCCGGCGCGCAGCAGCGGCAGGTGCAGGCGTTCGGCGCTCTGCGCGGCATGCGAATTGGCGACGATGAGCTGAGCCCGCTGGGCCAGCGCCGCGCGTTCGAGGTCTTCGAGGTCGCCGATCCGCACGCATGCTGCCGGCAGGTCGGCGAGTACCTCGGCACGTGCCGACGCCACCGCGGCGACCACTTCGGCGCCGGCGCTGCTGAGGAACTGGCCGATCGCCACCAGCAGATCGGGATCGGCGGCAATGCCGACGCGCAGGAAGCCGGTCATGAAATGGGTATCGACCATCGCGTCCTGCAACTGCGCACGCCGGCGGTCGATACTCGCCGGTACCGGCTGGCCGGAGAGGGCCGCCAGCGTGAGCGTGAAGGCGTCGCAGGCATCCAGACCCAGCAGATGGTCGAAGCGAAAATCCGCCACGCCGGTGCGCGCTTTCAGAAGGTCGGCCGCCTTGTGCAGCGAACGACCGATGACCAGTGTGGCGTGCGCTTCCCCGAGCGTCGCCAGTTCGGCCTTCGGCGTGCCGCCGAGAGTCAGCGGCGTCGTTTCCTGATCGACCAGATGACCATCGAGCGAATCAGCGATGTCGGGCACAAGCACTGGCCGCAGGCCGAATGCCTCGATCCATTGCTTGATCGCCTCGATGTCGCCGGGGGTCAGCATCGACGCCGCGAGCACGTTGACCTGCTTTCTGCGCCGCCCGGCCAGCGACGACTTCGAGCGGTCCGGAACCAGCGTGTCGATGATCGCTTCCACCGCCAGGGCAAAACCGGATTCGAGGCAGCCGGAGTAATCGGGAGAGTTCACCGGTACCACGGCGACGCCTGCAAATTCCGGATGGCGGGCGCGAAACTCGCGTACCAGGCGCTCGATGTCGCAGCCCTGCGTCTCGGAAAGCCCGGTGGTGGGCAAGCCGATGACCTCCGGGGAATTCTTTTCGCAGAGTACGCGCAAGCCCTCGATGACGTTCTCGTCGGCGCTCATGATGCAGGACACCTGATCCATCGCCGTCGTCTGCAGCGCGATCGGTTCGCGGAAGTGGCGCACGAAGAACACCTTGCCGAAAGCGGTACAGCCCTGCGATCCATGCAGCATCGGAATCGCCCGGCGCAGGCCGAGAAAGGCAAGTGCCGCTCCCAGCGGCTGGCTGGCCTTGAGGGGATTCACCGCCAGCGCTTTGGTACGTTTGATGATCTCAGCCATGTTGTTCTCCGACCGCGAGCAGCATTTCGCCCGGAACTTGCGCCCAGGGTGCCGGCGTGCGTACCTTCCGCCACACCGGCGATTCCAGCGTCAGGGCGAGCTGCCGCACCAGTTCGAGCATGCCGTCGTAACCGGCATAGCCGAATTCGCGTTCCTGATTGATGTCGAGAAAGGGAATGCGCGCTTTCAGGGCGGTATACAGGTTGCGCCCGCCGGCGATCAGGATGTCGGCCTGGTAGTCCCGGTAGGCCTGCAGTGCGGCTCAGGCGCGTGCCCATGGGTTGGTCCTGGTCACCAACAACCAGCGCGAATTCGAGCGGGTGCCGGGGCTAATGCTGGAAAACTGGGCAGCCGGGTGACGGGAAATTCGCTTTTCGCCACCAGCGGAATGGTTCCTCAAGGCACCTGCAAGCCGCGCGGCAGGAGTGGCAAAAGGGGCGCCGCCCTTGATCGGGCTGGGCAGGCCGCCGGTCTCTTCGGCAAGCGCTCAGGAGAAGTTCCACCCGTTTCCGGGAAACTTCGTTGAACACGAACAGGGTCAACCTCGCGCGCCCGCTCCGTCGTCACCCTGCAGGATGAAGCCGGCCCAGTAGTAGGGGTCTTGGAAGGGGCGCGTCTGTTCGGGATAGGCCAGCAGTGCATTCAATTGTTGCCGGATCGCCGGGTCGCCGGCGGCGAGGCGGGAGCGGTTTTCCGGGTTGAGCCAGGTCGCGCGCAGGGTACCGACGGTTGCGCTGCGCAGCTCGTGCTGCGCCTGGCGCAGCGCTTCCCCTTTGCCGTCGCCGGCGAGCAGCGCGGTGTAGAAGCGATCGACGAGGAGCGCCGTGGCCACGTCGTCGACTTTCCACAAGGACATGATCAAGGTGCGCGCCCCGGCGACGACGAAGGCGCGGCGCAGTCCGAAGACGCCCTCGCCGACCTGCACGTCGCCCAGCCCGGTTTCGCAGGCGGAGAGGAAGACGAGGTCGGTGTCGAGCAGGTCGAGTCCGGCGACATCCTCGGCGGTGAGCAGGCCGTCTTCCATCTCGTCGGCGACGACCCGGTGCTCGCGCAGGAAGGTGTTGGCGCCGGCCAAGGCGAGGCCCGAGCGCAGCAGCGGGTTCTCCTGGTGGGAAAGGCGGTGACCGGCATCACCGAGCGATCCGGACTCGTGCTCCCGTGGCTGGTCTTCGAGAAAGAAGCCGTGCGTCGCCAGATGGACGATGGTCGGCGAACGGCGTTTCTTGCAGCGACCCTCGAGCGCCTGCTCGCCGAGCAAGGCGCCAGTTCCCAGATGCCGGGCGACGGCCTCGCCTTCGACGCGGCTACCCGGCAGCGGAGTGAAGCGATAGCCGGCGCGGTCGAGGTCGCGCGAGCGGCGGCCGGTCCACGCCGGTTCGCCGCTGGCTTCGGCCAGCGCGGCGCGCGGCGTGCCCGCCGGGTCGGGCGAACGCTCGTCTTCACTGCGCCCACGGCCGCCCAGCAAGCTGCAGAGGGCCGCCATCTTGCCGGGTTGGGTCGCCGCGACGGACGTTGCCCGGCTGCGCGGGCCGCTGCCGGGGTTGGCGCTGGCGCTGGCGCCCAGATCGAACGCCGGGTCGGCGACAATCAGCGGCGGGCTACCCGCGTTGCTCGCCGGTTCGGCAAAGCGCACGAGGTCGCGGCCACAACTGACGTAGCGGATGGCGTAGCGGTCGCTCAGGCAGCCGCTGTCCGTCGGCAGCGCCGCAAAGGAGAGGCGATTGAGTTCGCCGTCAGGCGCGAGGACGAGCGATGGCCGCTGCTGAAAGAGTTCCTGCAGCGGCGCGATGAGCAGCCGCAGCAGCTCGCCGCCGGCGCCGAGGTTCGATTGCGGCGGCGTCGCGTCGCGGGTAGGCGCCATGCGCGCCTGGTCGTCGTTGGGAGGAAGCGGGTCACCAGTGATCTCCGCGCGGAAGCGGCGGATCGCGTCGTCGATCGGCGCCGCGTCGCCGAGGTCGACGAGCTGCACCGCAGCGCCCTCGCCGGCAGCCAGGACGAAGGCCGCATAGCGCTCGCGGCCCCACTGCGCCTTGCCCCTGGCCTTCACCGCCTGAAAATGGCAGGGATGAAAACGGACGAATTCGACCAGCGTGCCGCTCGCCTGCAGGTGCAAGGCAACCGCGCGCGCGTCGGCGCTGGCGAGCTCGTGTTCGAGGCGCATCTCGGGAATCTGGCGGGCGATTTCGCTCTCCAGCGCTTCGCGTTCGTCGCGCCACCGGGCCAGCGCCTGCTGGTACTGTTGCGGCGTCTCGTGAGCACCAAGGCCACGCAGGATCTTGCTCGCCACCTGGCCGCGCAGGAGGTCGAGGCGTTGCAGCGACACGCGCAATTGCGGGTAGCGGCCGGAGAGGATGGCGCGGCGCTGGACGCTGGCCGCCTCGGCGGCCAGCGCCTTACGGCGTAGAACGTAGTCGAGCGCCAGCCGGACGGCGTCGGGCAAATCGCGGAAGTGCGCGAGCACCAGGGACAGCAGCATCATCCCGAGCTCCCGGTGGGCGGCGAGATAGCGGTTACGCTGCTCTTCCGGGCTGAGAGCGAAGATTTCACCGAGCAGCCGGTCTTCGGCCCGCGCGGCGCGGGCGAGACCGGAAAGCGCCTGATCCAAACGGCCTTGTCCGGCATCGAGTATGGCGACGTTGGTGAGGCTCCTCGCGGTGTGGGGATGCTCGGGACCGAAGACGTTCGCGTAGATCGCCAGCGAGTGCTCGGAGAGCTGCTCGGCGCGGGCGACGTCGCCGAGCATCTGGTACAGCAGCGCCAGATTGTGAAGGCTCGTCGCGGTGTCGGGATGCTCGGCGCCAAGGACTTCCTCGCGGATCGCCAGCGCGCGCTGCTCAAGCGGCACGGCGCGGGCGTAGTCG
>NZ_SPMX01000014.1 GCF_012940005.1 Candidatus Accumulibacter contiguus
TGCTATCTGCTGGAAACCAATGTGCCGCTCACCTTGATGGACGCGAAGACGGTCGATGCGCGTTATCGCGATCTGCAAAAAGTCGAGCGCAACTTCCGCACCGTGAAAACCACCTTTCTGGAAATTCGCCCGATCTTCCTGCGCAAGGCCGAGCGGACCAAGGCGCATGTCTTCGTGGCGATGCTGGCCTTAAAAATCACGCGGCGGTTTGAAGCGGCTCTGCGGCAGACCTTCGGCAGCACCGAAGACGACCCCGCCGCCATCACCCCGGACGACGCCCTGGTGGCCCTCGGACGATTGACCTATCTCTACACCACCGACCGCAACGGTCAGCGTCACACGCATCTGCCACGCCCGGACGATCAACAGGCCAAAATCCTCAGCGCCATCGGTCTGTCCTTCCCGCTCAAGGCCAAAGCCGACAAGCTCGCCGCGTAGGCAGGCGCCGCTTTTGCGGCATCGGCTATTTTTTTAACAAAAACCGATAGTTACAGCATAACTGCGCTTGCTGGCTGGGGGAAGATCCGTCAGACTCGCATCGGCCAGAATGTGCCCCTGCATTGCCGCGCGCAGCTGCTGGCCGGTCAGCTTGCCATCGATGTCCAGTCTGGCGACATCCAGTGCGAAAAGCGTAAACACGTAATGGTGGACGATCTCGTCGTTCCAGGGCGGGCAGGGACCATCGTAGCCGTAGTAGTCGCCGCGCATGTCATTGTCGCCGGCGAACCAGTTGGTATAGTCATTGATTCCCTGGCGTGCGTCATGCGGGGCATGCGGACCGGATTTCCCGCGTGGCGTGACATCGTTGGAAAATTCGCCTGCCCTGATCTCGCTGAGTGTGGCCGGCAAATCAAGCAGCACCCAGTGGAAAAAATCGACCCGCGCCAGCGATGCCGGAACCGTGCGGTCTTCCTGATTGACGTCATCGCCCTGGCTGGGAACGTCCGGGTCGTGACAGATGAGGGCGAACGAGCGCGTTCCCGTCGGCGCGCCGCTCCATGCCAGATGCGGGTTGCGATTGCTGCCCAGGCAAACATGGTGTTCGGGGTCGGGGATACAGAATGCAAAGTCACCCGGGATCCGTTGTCCGTCACTGAAGCTGCTGCTGATCAATATCATCGTAAATTCTCCTGATTGATTACTCGGCCGCGCTGCGTTTGAAGTCGCGCAGGCGAAAACCTGCGACCCATAGTGTAGCGAAATAGACGCTCGCACCGAAGCCGACCGCTACAGAAAGACGCAGCAATCGTTCTCCCAGGTGCCAGTTGAGCCAATCGACCGTTGTGCCGACCACAAACCACAGCGCGGCGCCCATGCTCAGCATGGCGAAAGCGAGTCTGCCGTAAAACAGCAGCCAGCCAGGCTGCGGGGTATAAATGCCGCGCTGGCGAAGACCACGGTAGAGCAGCGTGGCGTTGAGGCTGGCGGCCAGTCCGATCGAAAGGGCCAGGCCGGCATGCTGCAGCCAGCCGATCAGGAGCAGGTTCAGTACTTGCGTGACGAAAAGGGTCAGCAAGGCGATCCTGACCGGAGTGCGGATGTTCTGGCGGGCATAAAAGCCGGGTGCCAGCACTTTGACCAGAATCAGGCCGAGCAGCCCAATACTGTAGGCGACCAATGCGTCGCGCGTCCTGAACACGTCGTCGGCGGTGAAAGCGCCATGATGGAACAGGGTGGTGATCAGCGGCACGGCGAGAATGCCGAGCGCCAGGGCCGCTGGCGCCGCCAGCAGAAAGGTCAGCCGCAAGCCCCAGTCGAGCAATCGGGAATATTCCTCGTGCCGCTCTGCGGCATGGCATTTGGCCAGCGAGGGAAGCAGAACGGTGCCGAGTGCGGCGCCGAGCATGCCGGCCGGAAATTCCATCAGGCGGTCGGCATAATAAAGCCAGGAGACACTGCCGGTTTTCAGGAAGGAAGCGAAGACGGTGTTCAGCAACAGGCTGACCTGCGCCACGGAAACACCGAGCACGGCTGGCGCCATCAGTCGGAAAATGCGCCTGACCCCCTCGTCGTGCAGATTGATCGAAAATCGCGGCAGCATGCCAATACGCCTCAGGCTAGGGATCTGGAAGGCGAGTTGCAGGGCACCACCAAGAAAGACGGCCCAGCCGAGGGCCATGACCGGCGGGTCGAAGTAGGGCGCTGCAAAGAGTGCCATCAGAATGAACGAAACATTGAGCAGCACCGGCGTGAATGCGGGTACGGCGAAGCGGCTCCAGGTATTGAGAATGCCACCGGCCAGCGCGACCAGCGACATGAAAAGGATGTAGGGGAAAGTGATGCGCGTCAGCTTGACGGTCAGGGCAAACTTTTCGGGGTCATCGGTAAAACCCGGAGCCGAAAGGTAAACGAGTACCGGCGCGGCCGCCATGCCGAGCAGGGTGACCGACAGCACGACGAGAAACAGCAGACTCGCGACACGGTCTACCAACTGCCGGGTCTCCTCGGCTGGACGCTGGTTCCGGTATTGGCCAAGGACCGGAACGAAGGCCTGCGAAAAAGCGCCTTCGGCAAACAGTCGGCGCAACAGGTTGGGGAGCTTGAAGGCAACAAAGAAAGCGTCGGTCAGCGCCCCGGCACCGAAAGCGCGGGCGATCACGAAATCGCGGACAAAACCGAGTATGCGCGACAGCAGGGTCATACTGCTGACGGTGGCGAGGGTCTTCAGGAGGTTCATGGTTTGTCCGGGCAGCGCCTCAGGCGCAATCCCCTCATCTTAGCGCCTGGGACCCCGACTAGCAAAACGCCGGGATACGCTTTCCAGGCGCTCAGCGGGCTTCAAGCTACCGGCTTTTTGTTGCCGGTTCCGCCTGCGGATCGTAGCCGCTCAGTTCCATGAAACCGACACCCTTGTGCGAGCCGCTGAACTTGACCGCACCTTCCCAGTAGACGTTCAGCGTCGTCGTCCGGGCGTCGAACTCACTACTGGGGATCACCGGATCGACTTTCAGCTTGATGCCCCTGGCGGGTACCGAGATGGTCCAGTGGATCGGATAGAGCACGCCACCCGACGAAGGACTTTTCCAGGTGCCGCGGGATGTCGCTTCGAAGTCGGATGCACCGAGCGCGCTGACCACACCGTCCTTGCCATAGGTTCCCATGCGCAGCACCGGCCCGCCCTGGCGATCAAAGAGTTCGAAGATCATCAGGTCGGCACCATCCGTCAGTTGCAGCGCAAACCAGTTCCAGCGTAGCTTCGCCGCTTCGAAGTCACCCCACTGATGATCGAACCAGACCTCACCATGCACCGCTTTGGCGGTTCCGCCAAGGGTCAGCGTGCCCTGCGCAGCCATGCGTGGGCGCGAGGTGTAATAACTCTTGCCGGCGGCACCGAAATCCAGCAGACCGGCGACCGGCGTACCCGGCGCCTGGTGCAATACCGGTTGCCGGTGGTCATTGAGTTGCAGATCGAGTGCAAAATCCTTGCCGGCCATCTTCGCGGCATGTTGCGCGCCATCTCCCTGCAATTGCCAGCTACCGAACTTGAAGGCAAATCCGTCACGGCGCCCATCCGACGGGTTGCCTGCGGTGCGTGCCTGCTCGGTATACAGCTTCTCGGTCTGATGGTCGAGCAGTGAGCCGTGGAATACGGTGTGGGTGAGCGTTCCCTTGCGCAAGAAGGAGGCGAGATGAAACGAATAACGTTCGCCTGAATCCGCTTGCAGATGACCACTGTAGTACCACCATTCGGTGAGCGTGTCATGCGCTGCATCGTCGGCGGGTAGCTTCACCGGCGACATGGTCGCGGCAGCAATTGTCGCCGATTGCTCGCTCCCAGCGCCGGCAGTGGAAGCCAATGGTATCTTGTCGGAGCGTATGAAGACGACCCAGCCGACCGCCACCATCATGATCAGCCAGCCGGAGATGACCAGCCAGCGATAACGCCTGAACCAGCGCGACGAGCCTGGACGGGCCTTGCCACGGCTGCGCTGCCGTATTCCATAAGTACTGCTGATTCCAGTGTTCATTCGGACAGATCCTCTCGCTCTTCCCGCCCATACCCATCGGCGAGCAAAAGCAGGCGGCAAAGGGCATGGTGAATACTCAGGCTGCCAGTTTGCCCTCGACGAAGTCGATCAGCGTCGCCAACGAAGCGAAGACCGATCCGTCGATCTCGTCGTCTTCGACCGTAAACCCGAACTGTTCTTCGAGTGTGGTGATCAATACGACCACTGCCATCGAATCGAGTTCTGGTATGGCGCCGAGCAACGGGGTGTCGAGCGCAAATTCACGCGCTCGGCCCTTGAGGCTCAAGACCTCATCAAGAACGGCTACCACATCGTTTCTGATATCCATGTACGCTCCTGTAAAGGGGGATTTCCCCGGTTCCCGCCCGCCGGCAAGGCGGGTCGATGATTTCGCAGCGATTATACCGAGTCGAAGCAGGGCTCTCTGTGCGATAGCTCACGTCAGTACCGAGAGGAGGAAGGCCTGCGGTGACTGCTTGCGGCGAACGGGTATAATCACGTTCTTTTTTCTTGACTTGGAAGGATCGGCATGCGTTTACTCAGAATTCTCCCAGCTGTATTGGCATTTGCGCTTGCTGCGCCCTTTTCTTCGTTGACGGCTGCGGCGCCGACGGCCATCGACCTTTCGCATCAGCTTGACGAAGAACGTGCCGAGCGACTCGAGAAACTGATCGAACGCTTCAACTCGCGGCAGAAGGACTATGAGGTCAAGCTGGTCCGCCGTGTGCAGGGCGAGGCGCCCAAGGACCTCAACCTGGTGACGCGCGAGGAGCAGGCGCGCTTCGTCGCTGCGAAAGCGAATTTCAAACCCTTGCATCAGGTGATGAAGGAAGCGAATATGCCCTTCGATGGCGGTAAACTGGCGCCGGAACTGCGTGTCGGCCTGGGTGATGCCAAAGGAGAACTCTTTGCGTTGCCGATCGGGCTGTCGACGCCGGTGTTGTTCATCAACAAGGCGGCCTTCCGCAAGGCCGGACTCGATCCGGAAAAACCGCCGAAAACCTGGGCGGAGATGCTGAAAGCTGCCGACAAGCTGTTCGACGCTGGCAGCACCTGTCCCTACACCACTTCCTGGCCTTCCTGGGTGCATATCGACAACCTGAGTTCCTGGAACGGCGTAGAGGTGTCCGACGCGAAGGGGCGTCTGAACTTCAACGGCCTGGTCCAGGTCAAGCACACGGCGATGTTGACCACCTGGGCGAAAGCCCGTTTCTTCATTTATTTCGGCCGTCGCGACGAGGCCGACAACCGTTTTGCCGCGGGGGAATGTGGCATGCTGACCAGTTCGTCTTCGCTGTCTTCGCTCTACGGCGCGCTGCATGAGAGCCGCAAGGTCGAAGTCGGCGTTTCGTCGCTGCCGTATCACGACGATGTGCCGGGAGCACCGCAGCAGACGCTGGCCGGTGGTTACTCGCTGTGGGTCGGCGCCGGCCAGAAGCCGGTCGAGTACAAGGGGGTAGCGCAGTTCGTGAGTTTCCTGATGGAGCCCGATTTGCAGGTCGAGTTCAGTGCGGTGGCCGGTTTCCTGCCGATGACTCCGGCGGCGCGTGCCGCCGCGGGCAGCAAGCTGTTGAAGGCCGATACCGCCGGCCTCAATGTCGCTTACGCGCAGTTGCAGGGACCAGGCGCTCTGCGCGTGCTGCGCGTTTCGGAGAACGAGCGGGTGCGGATCATCACCGAGGAGGAACTCGAAGCCGCCTGGTCTGGCAAGACGCCGGCCAAACAGGCGCTCGACAACGCTGTCCAGCGGGGTAATCTCCTCCTTGCCGGGGCGCCAAAGGCACTGGCACCGGCGCCGCAACGGAAGAAGTGATTGCTCCGTGCCCCGGCTGGCGCTTGCCGCGCGTCTTCGCGCACCGCTGCGGGGGGGCGCTGGCGCCGGAGAACACCCTGGCCGGTCTGCGTATCGCCGCCCGCCTGGGCCTGCGGGCGGTCGAATTCGACGTGATGCTGTCGGCGGACGCTTCGCCGTGGCTGCTGCACGATGAAACGCTGGAGCGCACGACGAACGGCGTCGGCCGGATATGCGAGACACATGATGCCGAACTGTGCGTCCTCGACGCCGGTGTTCGCCAGCACCCGGCGTTTGTTGGCGAGCCGCTGCCGACGCTGGCGTCGGCCGCCCTCGTCTGCCGGCAACTGGGTCTGCTGGCCAATGTCGAGATCAAGCCGGCAGCGGGTTTTGATACTCTGACCGGCGAGGTCGTCGCGCGCGCGGTGCGTACCCTGTGGGCCGGCGCAGAATTGCCGTTGCTCTCGTCGTTTTCCGAAGCGGCCCTGGCGGCAGCGCGCGCGGCCGTCCCGGAACTACCGCTCGGTATGCTCCATGAACGCCCACCGGCGGACTGGCTGGTGCGTCTTCGGCAGCTCGCGGCAGTGACCCTGCATTGCGACGCTGATTCTCTGAACGGCGATCTGCTCGGTGAAGCGCGTGCCAATGGCGTCGCGGTGCTCTGCTACACGGTCAATGATCCAGAGCTTGCGAGCGTGCTCTATCGGCGGGGGGTGGCAGCAGTGTTCAGCGATCGCATCGATTGCGTCGCCGGGGACTAGCTTGGTCGTGTTCTCCGCCTCAGGGCGATCAAGAGGCCGCGAATCCGACTTTCACGATAAAATCGCAACTCCTTGAACGAGCCCCACAGCGGGATGGATCATGATGACAAGCGCTGAAATCCGCGACAAGTTCCTGAAATTCTTCGCCTCCAAAGGCCACCAGATCGTTGCCTCGAGTTCTCTGGTACCGCATGCCGATCCGACGCTGTTGTTCACCAACGCCGGCATGAACCAGTTCAAGGACGTCTTTCTCGGTTTCGACAAACGGCCTTACCTGCGCGCGACCACTGCGCAGAAATGCGTTCGCGCCGGCGGCAAGCACAACGACCTCGAAAACGTCGGCTACACTGCGCGTCACCACACCTTCTTCGAAATGCTCGGCAACTTCTCGTTCGGCGACTACTTCAAGCTCGACGCGATCCGCTACGCCTGGGAACTGCTGGTCGAGGTCTATGGACTGCCCGCCGACCGCCTGTGGGTGACGGTCTATGCCGAGGACGACGAAGCCTACGACATCTGGACGCGGGAGATCGGTGTGCCGGCCGAGCGGGTGGTGCGCATCGGTGACAACAAGGGTGCGCGCTACGCTTCCGACAACTTCTGGATGATGGGCGACACCGGTCCTTGCGGACCCTGTACGGAAATCTTCTACGACCACGGTGAAGGCATTCCTGGCGGGCCACCGGGATCGCCCGACGAAGAGGGCGACCGTTACATCGAGATCTGGAATAACGTCTTCATGCAGTTCAACCGCGACGAGGCCGGCGTCATGCACCTGCTGCCCAAGCCGTCCGTCGATACCGGCATGGGGCTGGAGCGGACGGCGGCGGTGCTGCAGCATGTGCATAGCAATTACGAGATCGACCTGTTCGTCCGCCTGATCGCTGCTGCCGCGCGCGAGACTTCGTCTGCCGACCTCGACAGCCCTTCGCTGCGGGTGCTTGCCGATCACATCCGCGCTTGCGCCTTCCTGATCTCCGACGGGGTGATCCCCGGCAACGAGGGGCGGGGCTATGTCCTGCGACGCATCATCCGGCGCGCCATCCGGCACGGCTACAAACTCGGCGCGCGGGCAGCCTTCTTCCACCGCATGCTGCCTGATCTGGTGGTCGAAATGGGCGCTGCCTACCCCGAACTGGCCCGCAACGAGGCGCGCGTCAGCGAGGTGCTGCGCCAGGAAGAGATCCGTTTCTTCGAGACCATCGAGCACGGCATGAGCATCCTCGAAGGCGAGCTTGCAGCCATGCAGGGCGGGAGCGCAACCGTCTTCAACGGCAACACCGCCTTCAAGCTGCACGATACCTTCGGTTTTCCGCTCGATCTGACCGCCGACGTCTGCCGTGAACGCGGCGTCAGCGTCGATGTGGCCGCCTTTGACGCGGCGATGGCGCACCAGAAGGAACAGGCGCGCGCCGCCGGCAAGTTCAGGATGGCCGCGGCACTCGATTACCAGGGACCGGCGACGACCTTTCATGGTTATGAGGTGACCGAGTTAAACGGCAAGGTCCTGGCGCTGTACCGCGACGGCAGCCCGGTCGAGCAGCTCAGGGAAGGCGAACTCGGCGTCATCGTCCTTGACGAAACGCCGTTCTACGCCGAATCGGGCGGCCAGGTCGGCGATCGTGGGATCTTGCAGGGCGGGCAGGGGATCTTCGCAGTCGAGGACACGCAGAAAATCCAGGCCGCCGTCTTTGGTCATCAGGGCGTCGTCAGGACCGGGCTAATCAGCGTTGGCGACAACGTTTCCGCCAGGGTGGACGCGCTGGCGCGCGCGCGCACCGTGCGCAACCACTCGGCGACGCACCTGATGCACAAGGCACTGCGCGAGGTACTCGGCAGCCATGTACAGCAGAAAGGCTCGCTGGTCGACGCCGAGAAGACGCGCTTCGACTTTGCGCACAATGCGCCGATGACCGCCGACGAAATTCGTCGTGTCGAGCTCATCGTCAATCACGAGATTCTCGCCAATGCTGCGACCGAGGCGCGCGTCATGCCGATCGAGGAAGCACAGCGGTCGGGGGCGATGATGCTCTTCGGCGAGAAATACGGCGATAAAGTGCGCGTGCTGACGATCGGCTCGTCGAAGGAGCTTTGCGGTGGCGTGCACGTCCGGCGCAGCGGTGACATCGGCCTGTTCAAGATCGTCGCCGAAACCGGCGTCGCCGCCGGTATCCGCCGTGTCGAGGCGGTGACCGGTGACACCGCGCTGGTTCTTTTCCAAAATCAAGACAGCGCGTTGAGCGAAATGGCTTTTGAGCTTGGCTTCAACTCTGCAAACGTAGAAATCGGTCGAGCGCAGGTTGTAAAGCTGAAAGGTAAGGTTTACGAGTTGGAAAAGGATCTCGCCCGTCTCAAAGCAAAGCTCGCCTCGGCACAGGGGGACGATCTGCTCGCGCAGGCGGTCGAGGTCAAGGGTGCCAGGGTACTCGCCGCGGTCATGGATGGCGCCGACGTCAACGCCTTGCGCTCGACCATCGACAAGCTGCGCGACAAGCTGCAGAGTGCAGCCGTCGTGCTCGCCTCGACGAACGACGGCAAGGTGACGCTGATCGCCGGTGTCACCGCCGATCTGACCGGCAAGGTCAAGGCCGGCGAACTGGTGAACATGGTTGCCCGACAGCTTGGCGGCAAGGGCGGCGGTCGTCCCGACATGGCGCAGGCCGGCGGCAACGAGCCGGCCAATTTACCTGTGGCTCTGGCTTCGGTGCGGCCCTGGGTCGAGCAACGCTTGTGACCCGGAACTGTATCGAACGGTTTGTTCCATGAATGCCAAGCATGGACGGAGCCCGGCGATGCAGCACTTTGCCAGTGACAACTACGCCGGCATTTGTCCGGAGGCGCTCGCCGCGCTACTGGCGGCCAACGACGGGCATGTACGTTCGTATGGTGACGACGAGTGGACGCTGCGCGTGGCCGATCGTTTGCGCGAATTGTTCGAGACCGACTGCGACGTGTACTTCGTCTTCAACGGGACGGCGGCCAACTCGCTGGCGCTGGCGGCACTGTGCCAGCCTTACCACAGCGTGATCTGCCATCAACTGGCGCATGTTGACACCGACGAATGTGGGGCGCCGCAGTTCTTCTCCAATGGCGCCACGCTGTTGGCGGTGTCCGGCGAGCAGGGCAAGCTGACGCCGGAGGCGATTGTCGAAGTCGTGACCCGGCGCAGTGACATCCACTATCCCAAGCCGAAGGTGGTGACCCTGACGCAGGCAACCGAGGTCGGCAGCGTGTATCGTCCCGACGAACTGCAGGCGATCGCCAATACGGCGCGCGCGTATGGCCTGCGCGTACACATGGACGGCGCCCGCTTTGCCAATGCCGTCGCCAGTCTCGGCCTGAGTCCGGCGGAAGTGAGCTGGCGGGCCGGCGTCGATGTGTTGTGCTTTGGCGGCACCAAGATGGGCCTGCCGGTCGGCGAGGCCGTCGTCTTTTTCGACCGCAAGCTGTCGGACGATTTTTCCTATCGCTGCAAACAGGCCGGCCAACTGGCGTCGAAGATGCGCTTCCTTTCCGCCCCCTGGCTCGGAATCCTCGAAAACGGTGCCTGGTTGCGGCACGCCGCGCACGCCAATGCCATGGCGCGACGGCTGGCGGCTGGTCTGGCCGAAGGCACTGGCCTGCCGGCGCTGTTCCCGGTGCAGGCCAACGGCGTTTTCGTGCGCTTGCCCGGCCGTATCGAGGCCGGCCTGCGCGCGCGCGGCTGGTTGTTTTACAACTTCATTGCGGCTGGCGGCGCGCGTTTCATGTGTGGCTGGGATACCGCGCCGGAGACCGTCGATCGTCTGCTCGCCGACATCCGCGAGTTGGCCGCGGAATCCGCTTGAGCACCTGGCGTTTCTGTCCGCTCTGCGGCGCCGGGTTGGAGATGCGAGCGGTCGGTGGTCTGCCGCGGCTCCATTGCCATGCCGACTGCGGTTTCGTTCATTGGGACAATCCGGCGCCGGTGCTGGCGGCGCTGGTCGAATACCGGGAGCACATCGTGCTGGCGCGCAACCACGCCTGGGCTGCCGGTGCTTTCGGCTTGATCACGGGTTTTCTCGAGCGTGACGAGGCGCCGGCTGCCGGCGTCGCGCGTGAGGTCAGGGAAGAACTCGGCCTCGACGCCACGGTGGTGACGCTGATCGGCGTCTATCCGTTTGCGCGCAAACACGAAGTGATCATTGCCTACCATGTACTCGCTGATGGCGAGATCCGGCTGAACGAGGAACTTGCCGAGATCCGGCTGATCGCCCCAGAAAAGCTCAAGGCCTGGGACTTTGGGACTGGCCTGGCGGTCAAGGACTGGCTGGAGCGTCACGGGGTTTAGTGGTTTGGTCTACTCGCTGCCGCCGTTCAACCAGCGTAGCGCGACGCTCAGGCAGGTATTCAGGGTGAGATGGTCGAAGTGGCCGGGCAGGGCTGACAGCAGTTGGTCACAGCCCGGCGCATCGTCGTTGTCGAAGCACTCAAGGAGCGCCAGGATGTTCCCGAGCAGACCGCCATGCTCGCAGAGCGCGCTGCGCACTTCGCGTTCAACGGCAATCTGTTCGAGGATTTCCTCGATCGGCAGGCTGAGCGCTATCGGCATCATCGACAGGATGCCGGTGATGAAAGCCAGGTCGCCCAAATGTCGATGATTGCCTGGCGGACCAAGCTCGATCAACAACTCCATCATGCGGCCACGCAGGGCGGCAACCTGCAGCAGTGGTGAGCGGGATGGATCGGCCGCGTGGCTTGGGGCCAGCAGGAGCAGCGACAACCAGCGCTGCAACTGGCGGCGTCCGAACAGGGTGATCGCATGCCGCAGCGAGGTCACCGGCTGCGCGAGGCGGCTACCGCGGCATCCGACCGAGTTGACCACCCGCAGCAGGTTGAGCGTCAGCGCGGGCTCGTGCTTGAAGGCATCCTCGATCAGCGCAGTCTCGACATCGCGTCCGACGAGGTTGACCAGGCGAATCAGTGCCGCCTGCGAGGCCGAGAGGCGGCGACCTCTGACGATTTCGGCCTGCGCGAAGTAGCGGCCCTGAAATAGTTCGAAACCGAGGTTGCGACAATGCTCCATCTGTTCGCGGCTGGTGACGCCCTGTGCCAGCAGCTTGATCGGCAGCTTGCGCAGCGAGCCGGCGAGGTCCCGGAGTTGGCCTGCCTCGGCAGCGACAAGGTCGATCTTGATGACCTCGACCATCGGCAACAGTGGCCGGCTGCGGTCGTCGATGCCGCGGTAGTCGGTCAGCGCCAGCGCATAGCCGCGCGCGCGCAGGCTCTGGCAACGCGTCAGCGTCGCTTTGTCGGCGACGCCGTCGAGCAACAGTTCGAGGACCACGCTGGCCGGCGGCAGCAACTCGATGGCCTCCTGGTGCAGAAAGTCGGCATCGATAGCGATGAACGCGCAATGGTTGCCAAGCGCACTCTGCATGCCCAGTTCGGAATAGGCCGCACACAGCGCGGCCGTAGCAACGGGGCCACTGTCGGTGGTCGTGGCGCTGCTGCGGAACGATAACTGGTAGCCGGCCAGTTCCTGCTGCCGGTTCAGGATCGGCTGTCGGAACAGGAAGGCGTTCCTGAGGGATTGATCGTCTGTCATCGGGGCGCAGCGCCTCAGAACGGCAGTACCAGACCGGGGCGAGCGGCGTTGAGGACGCGGCGAAAATCGGCCTGAATACGTTCAAGGGCCTGGCTGTCGTCGGCCTCGAACCGGAGCACGACCACCGGTGTGGTGTTCGACGGCCGCGCCAGTCCGAAGCCATCGGCATACTCGACGCGCAAGCCGTCGATGCTGATGATCTCGCGTGCCCCTTCGAAGTGCGCCTGCCGCCGCAGTTCGTCGATCAGCGCCAGGGGTTCGCCTTCCTGCATGGCGATGTTCAGTTCCGGGGTTGAACTGCTGTCGGGCAGGGCCTTCAGCACGCTGTTGGCATCGACTGCGCGGGAGAGGATCTCGAGCAGCCGGGCGCCGGCGTAGAGGCCATCGTCGAAGCCGAACCAGCGTTCCTTGAAGAACATGTGGCCGCTCATTTCGCCGGCCAAGGGTGCACCGGTTTCCTTGAGCTTGGCCTTGACCAGCGCGTGCCCGGTCTTCCACATCAGCGCTTCGCCACCATGCTGGCGGATCCATGGCGCCAGCAGGCGTGTGCATTTGACGTCGTAGATGATCGCCTGGCCTGGGCAGCGGTCGAGCACGTCAGCGGCAAAGAGCATCAGTTGACGATCGGGGTAGATGATCTCGCCGTCGCGGGTGACGACACCGAGGCGGTCACCATCGCCGTCGAAAGCGAGTCCGAGTTCGGCGCCGGTGCTGCCGAGCGCCTCGATGACATCTCGCAGGTTCTCTGGTTTCGAGGGATCGGGGTGATGGTTCGGAAAATTGCCATCTACCTCGCAGAACAGTTCCACCAGCTCACATCCCAGCGCGCGAAAGAGCTGCGGGGCGAGGCCGCCGGCGACGCCGTTGCCGCAGTCGATGACGATCTTCATTGGCCGCGCCAGGCGGACGTCGCCGGTGATGCGCGCGAGGTAGGCAGATTGGACGTCGGCGCTGCTGGCCTGGCCGGCAGCGTGGCTGAGCCGGCCGGCGTCGACACGTTGCCGGATGCCCTGAATCGTTTCGCCAGCCAGCGTTTCGCCGCCGATGACCATTTTCAGGCCATTATAGTCGGGTGGATTGTGGCTGCCGGTGACGGCAACGCAACTCTGACAACCAAGTTCATGCGCCGCGAAGTAGACCACCGGTGTCGGCACGCAGCCGACGTCGATGCTGTCGATGCCGGCCATGCGAATGCCTTCCATCAGCGCCGAAGACAGCTCCGGTCCCGACAGGCGGCCGTCACGGCCCACCGCGATCGCGCGTTGGCCGCGCTCGACGGCCAGCGAACCGAGGCCATGGCCGATGCGCCGGACGATGTCTGCGGTCAGGGTCTTGCCGACGATGCCGCGAATGTCGTAGGCCTTGAAGATTTCGGCGGGCAGGGGAGCGTGCATGTCAAACCTCGTGCTGAAAGTAGTCAAGAATGCGCTGTGGCAGCCAGTCGAGTCGCCCCGGCAGGCTGCCGGTGACAAAACCCACATGGCCACCCTGACGCGGGAACTCCAGCTGCACGCAGGCAGCAACCTGGCGGGCAGTGGGCAGAGCCCGTGCCGGCAGGAAAGGGTCGTTCTGGGCATTGAGCAGCAGCGTCGGCAGCCGGATGCCGGACAGCCAGGGTTTGCTGGAGGCTCTCCGCCAATAGTCGTCGGCGCCGGCAAAGCCGTGCAGTGGTGCCGTGACGACTTCGTCGAATTCATGAAGGTTGCTGGCCGCGCGCATCCGCCGTTCGTCGAACAGGCCGGGATAGTTGCGCAGTTTGTCAGCGGCATGACGCTTGAGGGTGCGCAGAAAGTGCCTGGTATAGATGCGGTTGAAACCGCTGGCGAGTGCGTGGCCGCAAGCACTCAGGTCGAGCGGTGCGCTGATCGCGGCGGCGGCCTGCAGGGTGTCGGCGGCGAGCGCCTGGCGTTCGCCGAGCCATTTCAGCAGGGCATTGCCGCCCAGCGAGACGCCAACCGCGTAGCGCGGGTGGCTTGGAAAAAGCGCCTGCAGACGCCGCAGGATCCAGTCGATCTCGTCGCTGTCGCCGGAGTGGTAGGCGCGAGGCAGGCGATTGCTCTCACCCGAACAACCCCGGAAATTCACCACCACGCCTGCCCAGCCGATGGTCGCGGCCGCGCGCATCAGGGTGATCGCGTAATGGCTGACGGAACTGCCTTCAAGACCATGAAAAAGCACCAGCAAGGGTCGATCATCCGGGATGGCTGATGGAGTAACGTTCCAGTCGAGATCGATGAAGTCGCCATCCGGCGTCTCCCAGCGTTGCCGGTGGTAGGGCAGGGGATCGGGTTGGATCAGCAGGGGGTAGAGGGTCTGGGCGTGGCCACCGGGCAGCCAGCGCGGTGCACGGTAGCAACTCAATGCAGGGTCCGCGGCATCTTGGTGCTGCCTTCGTCGGCGCTGCCGCTGTTCGTCAGGTCCCGGTCGGCCGCGGTCGAGGAGTGGTGCGAGAGCAAACGCCAACCACTGGCACCGCGCTGGAAGACATTGGTCGCCAGCATCGGCCCGTGCGGTTTGCGCTCTTCACCGATGTACAGCGTTTCGACGACGTTGTGCACCGACAGCAGCATGCCGTTCCAGCGAATACCGCGCGACAGGCGCACCATCAGGCGTGGGTTGTTGGCGAAAATGCTGCGCCAGCTTTCGCGGATCGCATCGGTCCCGGTCAGGCGCTGGCCGGTCGGGTGGATGCAGACGATTTCTTCATCGTCGGCCCAGACGCTCATCAGGGCGCCCAGATCGGCACGTGCGATGGCCTCGTAGAAGGCCGTTTCGACGTCCTCAGGGGTGGCAAAAATGATGATCATGCAATCGCCTTGGTCAGGCAGGCGTCGAGAACGCGCTGCGGGTCGAGCTTGTTCAGGCAGTCGAGATGGCCCAGCGGACAGGTGCGCTGGAAGCAGGGGCTGCAGTCGAGATCCTGACTGATGATCTTTGCCCGTACCGAGAGAGGCGGTGTGAAGCCGGGCGATGAGGAGCCGTAGAGGGCAATCAGCGGTCGGTCGAGGGCGGCGGCGACGTGCATCAGCCCTGAATCGTTGCAGACGACAAATGCAGCCGCGGCCAGCAGGTCGATGGCCTGGGTCAGCGAGGTGGCACCACAGAGGTTGTGGGGTCGTCTGGCCAGGTCGGTGAGGTCGACGATCTGGTTGCCGATGGCCCGGTCTTTCGGCGAACCGAGCAGCCAGACCGCGTAGCCCTGGTCTGCCAGGGCGTTGGCGAGAGTGGCGAAATGCCTTGCCGGCCAGCGCTTGGCCGGACCATATTCGGCGCCGGGGCAGAACACCGCCAGCTTTTCGGGTAGCTCGATGCCGAGCGATGCCAGAGTCGCAGCACGTTGCCAACTGTCGGAGTGCAGGCGCGGCAGTGGTAAGGGTCTTGGCAGCGCCGTCCCGGGTGCCTCGGCGAGTTGCGCAAAGCGCTCGGCCATCTGTGGTAGCTGCGCTTTGTTCAGCGTGTGCCGGCGGTTGATCAGCCCGTAGCGGCTTTCGCCGACGAAACCGATGCGCTCGGGAATGTCGGCAAAAAACGGAATCAGCGCCGATTTGATCGAATTGGGCAGAATGTAGGCGCGCTGGTAGCCGCCCTGTGCCAACTGGCGAGCCAGCCGGTGCCGCGCTTTCAGCGACAGATCTCCGTGTGCGAAGGGGCTGTCGATGAGTTTCGTGATCTCCGGCATACGTTCGAGGACCGGTGCGACCCAGCGGGGTGCCAGAGCGTCAAGCTGCAGGCACGGGGTCCGCTCGTGCAGGCGCATGAACAGCGGTTGCGCCAGCACCGTGTCGCCAATCCAGGACGGGGCGACGATGAGTGCTTTCATGATCGGCTGTTCAGTCGCCGATCAGTGGTGCCCCTTCGGCAACTCCCCCTTGAGGACGTAGTGCGCGCTGCAGTAGGGACAGACGACTTCTCCGCCATGCGTGATGTCGAGAAAGACGCGCGGATGCCTGGCCCACAGCGGTGCATCCTTGGTCGGACAGTGCAAGGGGAGGTCCTGAGCGGTGACCTCGATGGGCTTCTGCGGGGTGTTCTGAGACATGGTGGCAACCTTGAGGTTAGACGTAGGCAAGCCAGTCTGCATGCGCGGGTAGGCGGCCGTTCACGCAGTCAAAGAAGAGATTCTGGATGCTGGTGGTGATCGGGCCGCGGTGGCCGGCACCGATCTGGCGATTGTCGAGTTCGCGAATCGGCGTCACTTCGGCAGCCGTGCCGGTAAAGAAGGCTTCGTCGGCGCAATATACTTCGTCACGGGTGATCCGTTTTTCGATGACCGGAATGCCCAGCTCATCGGCCAGCTGCAGGACCGAGGCGCGGGTGATGCCTTCGAGGCAGGAGGTCAGATCCGGGGTATATAGCTTGCCTTTCTTGACGATGAAAACGTTCTCGCCGGCTCCTTCGGCCACATAGCCGTCGACGTCGAGCAGCAAGGCCTCGTCGTAACCGTCGTGCGCCACCTCCTGGTGGGCAAGGATCGAGTTGGTATAGGTACCGACGGACTTCGAGCGGCACATATTGACATTCACATGATGGCGGGTGAAAGACGAGGTTTTGACGCGGATGCCCTTTTCCATCCCATCGGCACCGAGGTAGGCACCCCATGGCCAGGCAGCGATGGCCACGTGCGTACTCACCGCGGTAGCGGCGATGCCCATCGCCTCGGAGCCATAGAAGACGATCGGCCGGATGTAGCAGGATTCGAGCTGATTGGCGCGCACTACTTCCTTCTGCGCTTCGAGCAGGGTTTCCCGGTCATACGGCATCTTCATCTGAAAGATGTAGGCCGAGTTGAACAGGCGGTCGGTATGTTCCTTGAGACGAAAAATCGCGGTGCCCTTTTCGGCCTTGTAGGCGCGGATTCCCTCGAAAACCCCCATGCCATAGTGCAGGGTGTGCGTCAGCACATGCGTTGTGGCTTGGCGCCATGGCACCAGCTTGCCGTCGTACCAGATGAAGCCGTCGCGATCTGCCATGGACATGGTGTTCTCTCCCTTTGCCGGAAATCCTGAAGCAGAAATTCTAGCCGATTTCGCCCCCCGGTTGGCGGTAAAATGGTCCTATTACCGCTCTGCAAGGCTTCTGCCATGGTCTGGAAACCCAACGTCACCGTCGCTGCGGTGCTCGAACGCAATGGTCGCTTCCTGCTCGTCGAGGAGGAAACGGAATACGGTATCTGTTACAACCAGCCGGCAGGCCATCTGGAATGCGGCGAGTCGCTGATCGGGGCGGTGGTCCGCGAAACCCTCGAGGAAACGGCTTATACCCTGACACCGCAATACCTGATCGGGGTCTACAACTACCGTAACGAGGCCCGGGATGTGAGCTACCTGCGCTTTGCCTTCGGCGGCGAAATCACGGCTCACGATCCCCGGCGAGCACTCGACGACGGCATCCTGGCGGCGCACTGGCTGACGCTCGATGAAATCCGGGAGCGCCAGATGCAGCACCGCAGTCCGCTGGTTCTCCTGTGCATCCAGGACTGGCTGGCCGGCAGGCGCTATCCGCTCGAACTGTTGCACCAGCATACATGCGCTGGCTGATGTCATTGCTGCTGATCGGCCTGGCGCCGGCGGTGTCGGCTGATTCGCTGAGCGTCTGTTACAACTACGATTGTCTGGCCGAGGCAGAGGTGAACTACGGCGCCGAGCAGTTGACGCGGGTGCGTGACCTGCTCGGCGTCGCCCGGAACGCGGCCGAGGAGCGCGAAAGACTGTCGCTGGCCATTGGCTGGCTACTCGGCTGGGCGGGCGAGCAGACACCCATTTCGGCGGACCGCGGTGGCAACTTTGCCGACGATGGCGTCTTCGGGCGGATGGACTGCATCGATCACTCGACGACCACGACGCGCCTGCTGCGGCTGCTGGAAAGTCATCGCTGGCTGTCTTTCCACCGTGTTCTCGAGCCGGTGCGACGAGTGCTCTATCTGTTCGAAGTCCACTATTCGGCACAGATCGAGGAAATCGAGTCGCTGACGACAGCGTCCGCGCTGGCTGCGGCGCCGGCGCGTTATGTCGTTGACAGCTGGTTTCGCGACAACGGTCGCCCGGCGGTGGTGATGGCACTGCCGAGCTGGCTCGACGGCCAGGGTTGGGAAGAGAGTGGAGTGTCTGTGGTCGCCGGCGGGCTCGGCGATGGCTCGCCGATCGAACACTAGCAGGGATACGAAAATGAACAAGGGAAAGACTGTCGTTGTCGGATTGTCCGGCGGTGTGGATTCGTCGGTAGCTGCCTGGCTGCTCAAGGAACAGGGATGGCATGTGGTCGGCCTGTTCATGAAGAACTGGGAAGACGACGATAGCGACGAGTATTGCTCATCGCGCCAGGATCTGATCGATGTGATCAGCGTTGCCGACCGGCTCGGCATCGAGGTCGAAGTGCTGAACTTCGCGAGAGAATACAAGGAACGCGTTTTTGCGCACTTCCTTGAGGAATACCAGGCCGGTCGCACGCCGAATCCGGATGTGCTGTGCAACTCCGAGATCAAGTTCAGCGCTTTTCTCGAGTACGCCCAGAAGATTGGTGCAGAGCGTATCGCTACCGGTCATTACGCCGGCGTGCGCGAGTTCCAGGGCGCCTGGCAGTTGCTCAAGGCCGAGGACGGGACCAAGGACCAGAGCTATTTTCTGTACCGTCTCGATCAGCAGCAACTGGCGAAGACACTATTCCCCCTGGCCGGCTTGTACAAGCGGGAAGTTCGCAGGATTGCCGAGGCGGCTGGTCTGCATGTCGCACTCAAAAAGGATTCGACCGGCATCTGCTTCATCGGTGAGCGACCGTTCAAGGATTTCCTGATGCGTTATCTGCCTCGCAGCAAGGGTGAAATTCGTTGTCTCGACGACGACCGCGTGCTTGGCGAACACGATGGGGTGGCCTACCACACCATCGGCCAGCGCAAGGGTCTGCACATTGGCGGTGTCAAGGGCGGCAGGAGCGGCGACAGCGGTGACCATGACGCCTGGTTCGTGGCCCGCAAGGATGTCGCCGAAAACGTCCTCTACGTCGTACAGGGGCACACCCATCCGGCCCTGCTGGCCGACGAAGTGAGCGCCTGGGATTTGTCCTGGGTGGCCGGTGAAGCGCCGCATACGCACTGGGTGTACACCGCCAAAACGCGCTACCGGCAGGCCGATGCCGCCTGCGAGATCGAGCGGGTCGGCGCCGACGCCTGCCTGATCCGATTTGCCGAGCCACAATGGGCGATCACGCCGGGGCAGTCGGTAGTGATCTACGAGAGCCGCGTTTGCCTCGGGGGTGGTGTGATCGCTTGAGCCGAGTACCGGCACTCCCCTATCGCGTGATCGGCTTGTAGCGAATCCGTCTGGGCTTCGTCGCTTCCTCGCCGAGCCGGCGCTTCTTGTCTTCCTCGTACTCGTGATAGTTGCCGCTGAAGAAGGTCCATTGTGAATCGCCTTCGCAGGCTAGGATATGCGTGCAGATACGGTCGAGGAACCAGCGGTCGTGGGAAATCACCAGTACGCTGCCGGCAAATTCGAGCAGGGCGTCTTCGAGTGCGCGCAGCGTTTCGACGTCCAGGTCGTTTGATGGTTCGTCGAGCAGCAGGACGTTGCCGCCGGCGATCAGGGTCTTGGCCATGTGCAGACGGCCGCGTTCGCCGCCCGAGAGCTGGCCGACACGCTTTTGCTGGTCGCCACCCTTGAAGTTGAAGCGGCCGATGTAGGCGCGCGCCGGGGTCTCATAGCGACCGACGGTGAGCACCTCGGCACCGCCGGAGACCTCCTCGAAAACGCTCTTGTCGCCGTCGAGACAATCGCGGCTCTGGTCGACGTAGGCCAGCTTGACGGTGTTGCCGATCTCGATCTCGCCCGAATCGGGCTGCTCCTTGCCGATCAGCATCCGGAACAGCGTCGATTTACCGGCGCCGTTCGCGCCGATGATGCCGACGATTGCGCCCGGCGGCACGCTGAAGCTGAGTTTGTCGAGCAGCAGACGGTCGCCGAAAGACTTGCTGACCTCCCTGAATTCGATCACCTTGCTGCCGAGACGTTCGCCGACTGGAATGAAGATCTCCTGCGTTTCGTTACGCTTCTGATATTCGACGTTCGACAGCTCCTCGAAACGCGAGAGCCTCGCCTTGCTCTTGGCCTGGCGCGCTTTCGGGTTCTGGCGCACCCATTCGAGTTCCTGCTTCATCGCCTTGATGCGGCCAAGCTCCTGCCGACCCTCGGTTTCCAGGCGTGCTTCCTTCTGTTCGAGCCAACTCGAATAGTTGCCCTTCCAGGGGATGCCGTGGCCGCGGTCGAGTTCGAGGATCCATTCGGCGGCATTGTCGAGAAAATAGCGGTCGTGAGTGACGGCGACCACCGTGCCGGGGAAACGCACCAGGAACTGCTCCAGCCATTCGACCGATTCGGCGTCGAGATGGTTGGTCGGTTCGTCGAGCAGCAACATGTCCGGCTTCGACAGCAGCAGTTTACACAGCGCGACTCGCCGCTTCTCGCCACCGGAAAGATTGCCGATCAGTGCGTCCCAGGCTGGCAGGCGCAGCGCGTCGGCAGCGAGTTCGAGCTGGCTGTCGAGGTCCGAACCGGCGCTGGCGATGATCGCTTCGAGGCGGGCTTGTTCCTCGGCCAAATGGTCGAAATCGGCGTCAGGCTCGGCGTAGGCCGCGTAGACCTCTTCGAGCCTGGCTTGCGCCTGAAAGGCTTCGCCGAGGCCGGATTCGACTTCCTGGCGGACGGTCTTCTCGGCATCAAGCTGCGGTTCCTGCGGCAGGTAGCCGATGTGCAGATTGGGCATCGGCGTCGCTTCGCCGATGATGTCCTTGTCGACTCCCGCCATGATGCGCAGCACCGTCGACTTTCCCGAGCCATTGAGGCCGAGCAGGCCGATCTTGGCGCCAGGGAAAAAGGAGAGCGAGATGTCCTTGATGATCTGGCGCTTGGGCGGGACGATCTTGCCCACGCGGTTCATCGTGAATACATATTGAGCCATGGCAGTCGATTCAGGGGTGGTGGTTGGCGAACGCAAAGCGTCTCAAGGAGCACCAGTCTACCCGAGACTGGCGGCCAATGGCTCGCCTCTGCATCGACGATTTCAGCGCATCTACTTGTCGACGAAAGCCCGCTCGATCACATAATCCCCCTGGGCGCCGATGTACGGCGAAACCTGGAAGCCGCGCGAGTCGAGCAGGGCGCAGCAGTCCTTGATCATCGCCGGGCTGCCGCAGACCATCGCGCGGTCGCGCGCCGGGTCGAACGGTGGCAGGCCAATGTCGGCAAACAGGCGGCCGCTATTCACCAGTTGCGTGATGCGGCCCTGGTTGCGGAAGGGTTCACGGGTCACCGTCGGGTAGTAGATCAGCTTGTCGTGCACCAGATCAGCGAAAAACTCGTGACTCGGCAATTCCTCGCTGATGAACTCGCTGTAAGCCAGGTCCTTGATCCAGCGAACACCGTGGATCAGCACCACCTTTTCGAAACGTTCGTAGCTCTCGGGGTCCTGGATCAGGCTGATGAATGGCGCGAGGCCCGTGCCGGTGGCCAGCAGATAGAGATTCTCGCCGGGGCGCAGATCGCGCAGCACCAGCGTTCCGGTCGGCTTGCGACTGACCACCACCTCGTCACCGACCGCCAGGTGTTGCAGTTTCGAGGTGAGCGGGCCGTTGGGGACCTTGATGCTGAAGAACTCCAGGTAGTCGTCGTGGTTGGCGCTGGCGATGCTGTACGCACGCGTCAGCGGACGCCCCTCCTGCGGCAGGCCAATCATCAGGAATTGTCCGTTGATGAAGCGCAGCGCGGGGTCGCGCGTGGTGCGAAAACTGAACAGCGTTTCGTTCCAGTGATGTACCGAAAGGACGCGTTGCGCGGAATAATTGCTCATGGCCTGGACCCTGCTGTGCGATGGATGCGAATTATCGTAGTTGCTCATGCTATATTTGTAAAACCGATTTTTTGAATAAAGTATATCTAAAACACAGATATGAGATTCACCTTGCGCCAGATCGGCGTGTTTGTGGCGGTCGCTCGCCACGAGAGCGTCTCGCGTGCTGCTGCAGAGCTTGCGCTGTCGCAGTCAGCAACCAGTACGGCGCTTGCCGAACTCGAACGACAATACGACACGCAACTTTTTGACAGGTTCGGCAAGACCTTGCATCTCAACGAACTCGGACAGGCCTTGCTGCCGCAGGCGGTCGAACTGATCGAGCGGGCGGCGGCGATCGAAAGCGTGCTCGAAGGTCGCGCCGGCTACGGCAAACTGCGCATCGGCGCGACGCTGACCATCGGCAACTACCTGGCGACGCTGATCGTCGCCGACTTCCTCAAACGCCACCCCGAGAGCACGCTGCAATTGAGCGTGCACAACACTGCCACGATCATCGATCAACTGGCGCGCCACGAACTCGATCTTGGCTTGATCGAAGGATCATGCCGGCACCCCGACTTGGTCGTCGAACCCTGGGTGGCAGACGAGCTGGTGGTATTCTGTGCGCCCGAGCATCCGCTGGCGGGGCAGGGCACGGCAACGCTGGCCGAACTGGCCGAACAGGCATGGATCGTTCGCGAACCTGGATCGGGAACACGCGAGACCCTCGACCAGGCGCTGCGCCATCAGCATTTCGCCTTGCAGGTCCGGCTGGAACTGGAGCATACCGAAGCGATCAAGCGCGCCGTCGAGTTCGGTCTCGGTATTGGCTGCATCTCTCGCCTGGCCTTGCGCGAGGCCTTCCGGCGCGGCAGCCTGGTCGCCATCGAGACACCCGAACTCGACCTGCGCCGGCACTTTCACTTCCTCCGGCATCGTCGCAAGTTCCAGACCGCAGGTCTGCGCGAGTTCATCGCCCTCTGTCGAACGATGACCGCAGGCATCGAGCGCAGCGAGCAGATCGAGTGGTCGTTCATTCCCTAAGCTCTCAGGGGCGAATCACGGCGCCGCTTGCCGACGACTGCTCTTCGGTCAGACGGCACATCGTCCAGGGATGTAGAATAGGAAAAAATCAAACAGCTCGGTGGCCCGGCAGGTGGGCACGCAACGGAGGAGAAGCAGTGGACAGTGTGGCGAACATTGAAGAGGCGATTGGCGCACATTCCCGGTGGATGTCGCAGCTCAGGGAGGTTGTTTTTGAAGCGCACCCTGGCGTCGATGTGGAAAGCATCCGGGCGGCTGACCAATGTGAATTTGGCAAATGGTTGCACGGTCCCGCCTGGTCCGCAGAAGAACAACAATCAGACGATTACCAGGAAGTCAGCCGATTGCATACCGAGTTTCATGAACTGGCTGCGCAAGTGGTCGAGCTGGCAGCTTCCGGCAAGAAAAACGAGGCCTATGCCTTGTTCTACGGCGAATACGTCACGATGTCCGGAAGACTCGCCCTTGCCCTGCGGGCCTGGCAGGACAGGCTTACCGTGAAAGCCCGGGAAACAAAGACAAACACAGACCTCCCGCCGTCAGCAGGATAGTCAAGTAAAGCGATGGCTGGTCAGGCTGAGGCAGCGGTTGCTTCTGGCAGCTTGCCGATATTTTTGAGGGGCAGGAGCACGTCGTTGCCGTCGATGCCGAGGATACGCTCGTTAGAGATCGCCACCCGATGCGTGTAGCGACCGAGGTACTCGAGTACCGCTTAATGTGAAAGAAGCCCCCCGGAAGGCGAACGAAGGCCTGACCGGCGCCGGTCATGACGATGAGTTGGCGTGAATCAAGCGGCTGCGGGGATGAAGCCGAAGCGAGTTAGAGCCTTGATCCAGCGAGAAGCGTTGCGCTGTACGGAGATCTGCTCATAGTTGGTGGCGGAATCCCGGTAATATTCGCCCCGCTTGAGCATGAAAAAGATGGTGCGCAACATCTTGTGAGCCAAAGCGACGATGGCTCGTTGGTAACCGCGGCGAACGATCAGCGACTGGAACTTGGCCTGGAACGCCGACTTGGTGCGTCTGGCGGCGTGAGCGAACTCACACAGGAGTCGGCGGACGTAGGGATTGCCCTTGCGGATATGCCCCGACTTGCGCTTCCCCGCCGACTCATAGTTTCCTGGACAGATGCCGACCCAGGAAGCCAGGCGGTCGGGGGTACCGAAAACGCTCCTGTCGCTGCCGATTTCGACCAGCAGCATGGCCGCACCGATGACGTCGACACCGGGTAAGGTTTGCAGCAGTGCCAGGGCATTTTTCTCGCTCGCCAACTCACTGAGCAGGCGGGCGTCGAAACGGGCGATGCTCGCTTCCAGTTCTTCGATATGCCGCAACAGTTCGTCGAGAACGAACCCATGGCTCGCGGTCCATTCACCCTGGAGGGCATCGTACCATTCCTCGCGGCTGGCTTTGAGACGTCGGCTGGCGAGATGGAGCACCTCATGCGGAGGCTGGCCGTCGAGAATCGCCTTGATCATGGCGCGTGCCGACTGGCCATGGAGATCACTGACGACCACGCCCAAGCGAATGCCTGCATCGGAAAGCACTTTGTGCAGGCGGTTCTTCTCGGAGGTGAGCAGGCTGACCAGCTTCTGTCGCTGCCGGGAGATCACCCGGAGTTCACGCAGTTTGGCCGGCGGCACGAATGACCCACGCAGCAGACCGGCACGCGCCAGGGTCGCGAGCCACTGGGCGTCGCCGACATCGGTCTTGCGCCCAGGCACCTGCTTGACGTGACGGGCATTGACCACCTTCGCCCGGATGCCCACCACCTCCAGCGCCGCATAGGGGCTCTTCCAGTAGATGCCCGTGCTTTCCAGGACCACTTCGTCGGGATTCAGCGCCGCCGCCCAGGCCGCCAACGCCCGCCGGTCCTTTTTGAAGGCCCCCAATCCCAATTGATGCTGCTCGATGCGTGTCTCGCCATCCGCTTCCTCAAGGATCGCGCATGCCGTGATCTGGGCCTGATGAACGTCGAGTCCGATGACTCGTTTGTGGATGGGAACCAGTTCCATACCGTCTCCTTTCACAATACACTCGAAGGCGGGAAGCGGTGGGTGCCAGAACCGAAATTGCCTGAAGGCGACCAGTCGCCAGCGGCCCTTTTCATGTGTGCGCTCGATGGCAGCAATCCGGGGTACGAGTCGGTTCAGCGGGTCCCGTTAGCTTGTGGGGTCAAGCCGCCAAAATATTGTGCGACCTCTTCCCGCCGCTTCCCAACTCGGATCTTCTTTCATCATCCGGGGTGGCCGCAACTGCAATGACCGTTAGTGTGACGAGGCTACGTCTAGGTTCACTTGCGTTGCGGCCTGCTGCTTTGCCCTGGGAAACTTATGACCTCCGATTACTCGAACGCCGCTTCCCGGTGCTAGAAAGGCGTACGGACAACTCCTTTCACGGGACTTTAACCCGCTGGATATACCGCCGATCACGGCGAACAGCCTGGCCCCTTTATTGATTCTCCTTTTGATTCCAAACGCCCAGCCCATTGGCGGTGAGCCGATGCGGCGGGGTAAGCGCCCTGCCGACCACGCCACGCCGCCGCGTCAGCCCCAACAGGGTCGCAACGGGCAAGCACTGCGGTGGCCAGTAGCGCCGCCCATGGGCAAGGCCGGTGGCCAACGCCGCCGCCATCGGCCAAGCCGGTCGCCGGAAGAGCCAGAGGTCATGATGTGGCCGATGCGGAACTCAACAGCAGGGTTGGGTGGCGGCTCGAAGCAGGCAAGGCAGTGACCGAGCACGGCTTGAGTGCTAAACTTAGCCCCATGAACGCCCACGTAGACCACATTCTTGACGAAGCTCTCGGATTGCCTCCCGACGAGCGTTCGGCGTTGACGGTAGCGCTACTCGATAGCCTCGAAGGCAGTGACGATTCTTCAATCACGGAAGCGTGGCGGCAGGAGATCAGGGCGCGGCAAGCGGCCCTTCGGGCTGGGACAGTCAAGGCCGCTCCTTGGGCGGAAGCCAGAGCGAGACTGAGCGCTCTGTGACGCGCTTCGCAGTCGAAATTCTGCCCGAAGCAGAGGCAGAAGTCAGAGAGGCATTCCTTTGGTATTTCGATCGCAGCCCTATCGCGGCCCAGGCTTTTCGAACTGAAACGCTTGAGGCGATTGATCGACTTGCGGTCGATGCGCTGATGTGGCCCGAAGACGAGGATGCGATCAGGCGACATGTTCTTCGTCACTTCCCCTACACAGTCTTCTACGAGATTCTGGGCAGTACAGTGACAGTGCTCGCTGTCGCGCACCAGCGCCGTAAGCCAGGATACTGGCACATGCGCTAAGGCCACGTAAGGCTCCATCTTCCAATGCCCAACGTGAAAGCTCAGGCGACGGCCGCGGCTTTATGCGGCCGGTCGCCTGGAGCGCAGGGTTGGGCGAAAAGTTGGCAAATGGTCCGCCACGGCTGAGTGGCCTGCCGACGCGGCCACGGGCTAAGCATCCGGCCCGGCCGCGCCACGCCGCAAGCGCGTCAGCCAGCCAGGCTTGCAGGATAACGACGCCCGCCCAGCACACCGCCTCGCCAGCGGCTGCACGGCCGCGAGGGGGAAGTGCCGCGTTTGGCAAAGCCACAGCCCCTGGGCAAAGCCTTCGGCCGCGACAGCTCTGGGTCATGATTTGGCTCCGCACGCCCAACGTGAAAGCTCAGCGGCACACGGCCAGCCGGAGCGAAGCGGAGGCCGGCCTGCCCGCTGGAGCGCCTTGTTGGGCGGCATCACGGCTGAGGAACGTCAAGATCCTTGCAAATACGGCAAGCAAGGTACTCATTGATTTCTCGGTGACGCGGGACGGTGGTCGATTTTCCCGCTACGCGATTAACAAACACCGTGTGGCTGCCACCCTCCCGGAATAGCTCGCAGCCGTGACGCTGCAAGTGCCTCACGAGATCATGGCGTTTCATTACGCAGCCGCAACAAGCCGCTCTTTAAAGACTTGGCGCCCTTGGATCGATTCCTCGGCAAGCGCGCGATTAGCTTCTAAAACCAACTCGATGGCTTCATGCAGATTCTCCCGAGCTTCAGCCAAAGTGGTGCCCTGCGTATTGGCGCCAGGAAGCTCTTCAACGAAGGCGATGTAGCCTTCAGGAACCTTCTCAAAAACCGCCGTGAATTCCATGATGCACCTCGCCATGAACCGGGACTGGGCAATTATATCAGAGCGCGCTTTCTTGACGCCCAAAGTGAAAGCGCAGGGCCCCAGGAAGTGCTGGGTTGGGCGAAGAGTTGGCAAATGCCCGGCCACTGCTGACCGGCCACGGGCCAAGCATCCCTCCGGACCACGTGGGGACGCAAGCGCGTCAGCCAGCCAAATGGCAGGATAACGACGCCCGCCCAGCACGCTGCCGCGTCAGCCGCTGTGCGACCGCGAACGGATGAACATAACCCCAAGGCCAGACGTAACTACTCAGGTACTGCATCTTGTTAAAAATCAACACGTTGCGAATATTGAAATAGCATAATGACGAATGGGACTGATTTAGAATCAAGTGGTTGCAAGTTTATGCCATTGTTCTCATGTTTCTAACCAATTGTTTTTACATAACAATTTGACCTGAGTAGTTACGGCCAGACAATAAGAGCAGGAGCGTCGCGGGCTCCGGTACGGCGGCGACATCGCCGGGGCGAACCGCCCAGGCAAAGAACTCTTTGTCCTTGCCGCTCGCGCGCTGTTGGCCGTTGACGGTGTAAAAATGCCACGCAGCGGTTGCTGCCTCCGGCGCGTACTCCGTGGCGGACCAAAAATTGTCTGAATTGTCGGACGGGTCGGCAGAGGTGGACGGGATGTTGATAAACATTGCAACATCAGGATCGGTACTGGTCAGGAGAGAGTACCCGGCAGTACCCCCCAGGTCCGCGTAAAACAGATGCCCCATCTCACTGCCAGTAGTTGTAGCCAAAGCTTATACCACCAGCCAGGTGGTTGCTACAACTGGCATCCGGTTGCAGCGTGGTGGGTAGGCGCCAGTCACTGTAGCCGCCGTACACCAGACCCGCCGCCCAAGCGTTGGCAGCCGTCCAGTTCATCAGGCCATCCGCGTCAACGCCACTGGTCTTGGCGTAATTGGCATCGGACAACCAGGTTATGTTGAGTACGTTGTCGTAAATCAGGCCGCCGCCACGGTCAATCAACATGGCCTGCGCCGCGCCGCTCAGTGCAATGCCCGCCAGCAGGGCGGTAAGCGCAGGAATTTTCACAAGACTCGTAACTACTCAGGAGTCCTCCGCCAAGCGGACAGGCTGAAGCGTGGCGACGCTCAGGTACTGGAATTTTTGCTCAGAGCGAACGTCCAAGCTTTCAAGAGAACCCAGCATTGACCTCGCAATGGATAGGCTTCGTACAGGTGAGTGGGCATGGACGAGATTCCCGACCTTGAACGACTGAGTGTTGCCGAGAAGGATGATCTGATCCGCGAGCTTTGGCCCTTACGTGCGCTGGTGCGGCAGTTGAGGGGAGAAGTGGAGAAGCTGCAGGCGAAGGTGCAGGAACTGGAAGGTCGAGGGGCCAAGAATAGCCACAATTCGAGCAAACCACCGTCCTCGGAT
>NZ_SPMX01000015.1 GCF_012940005.1 Candidatus Accumulibacter contiguus
TTTAGCGACGATGCTTTGTCCGCCGTAACCGAGCGCCTCGGCTTCCGCCAACGCCCACACACGACGCCCCCGCTCATCCAAAACCGTGGACACGCGCTCGAACTTCTTACGGATCGTTTCAACTAGCTCGTCATTACTCATGACGAGATCGTCGCCTACTCGTATAAGTTGTACAAGTTATTTCTGGACAGATACTTAGATCGGGCCCGAGAACGTGCGCTTCGGCAAATTGCTGAAGCGTCGGCATGGCGATGTGTCGCAAGAAATGTGCGGGAGAAAAGACCTTCATTGCGGCGCGTCGTCCTCGGTTGAATGGTGCGCACGGCGGCGCAAAGTCGTGCCCGCTACTCTTGATTTGAAACGGCGAAGCTTGAATGCTTCACCTCTGGAGGAAGGCAGGAACCCTGTGACATTTTTGTTGGTTTGTCTTGCCTGCCATTATATAGAACGCCCGCTGGTAGCCCTACCAGCGACACTGTCAACGCTTTCCTCGCCGCTTTTCGCGGCCACCCGCAGCACTCCGCAACTGCCCGAAACTCCCTCGTGGTGTGGGTAGCGGTTCATCCGGACAATGACGCTTCAAGCGAGTTGGACGGATAAGGACCGATACCCATGCGAGACATCAGACGAAGTGCAACCTCGCGAGTCGAGAGCGCAACGGCGCGCAGCAATTGCCCAGTCACCCATCTGCCCCCGGAGCACATGACCGCAGCGCAGCGTCGGTGCGAGATCGCGTCGTTGCTCGCCAATGGGCTGGTCCGCCTTCGTAGCTCCGGTGGGCCTCAACCATTGGAAAACGTGGCCCGAGAGAACGGGTTTGAGCTTGCCTTCTCCGGCGACCAGCGCGTTCATTCACACCCCGTCCACAAGGAATAAACCGGAGTCATGATGAACATATCCCCTCGCCTTCCCGCCACGCCGCCGTCGGTCCTGGCGCAGATCGCCCGCCTGCCCGAACTGCCTATCGTACATTCCGCACCCCCACGATGAAAAGGAGCGGGATTTTTTGCGGAGTATGTCATCCGGTTGACTGCGGTAACTACCACCGCTAGTCGTGCGGCGTTGTCGCCGCGTGCGCACCCAGCAGTGGCGCGCCCACAAGCTAGAGGACGTGTGGATTTCGGGGTAAGGCGCGGGCATCCTGGGGCTGAGGGAACGTCGCGCACGGCTTCAAACCACGTTTCGTGTTCTTCCTGAGTTAACCGGATAGGCATATTGCGGAAAACCTATCCGTCTTTGGGGTATTGCGTGAAGCAGTTGGAGGGGACCTGTAACGCGCTCAGGAAAGCGATCTGAGTGTCGGTGAGTGGTTTGGCGAGTTGGCGTTGTCCCCCGAAGCAGAGGAGCAATACGCCCTTGAACTTCCACGTCACCATGTAGGCTGTGGGACGTGCGGTCGGTTTGTTGTCCCACCCCGGGAGAGTCGCTTGGCGTGCTTCGAGCTCCGTGCGCATCACCCGCTCGATGAGCCGCCAGAGGAGCAGGGAGATCAACAGGATCAAGCCCAACGCTTCGATTCGCTCGGGGCGTTTGAGAAACAGGGCGTTGACGATCTGATCGTCCTTGAGGAAGCCGAAGTTTTTCTCGATGCCATGCTGTTCTTTGTAGGTGCGGAGGATGCGCTCGGCGCTGTAGGCGGCCTCGCCATCGGCAGGGACATTGCTGAGCAGGACGAAGCAACCGGCCATCTGCTGGCGTTGGGCGATGGCCTCCTGCTGCTCCGCAATGCGCGTGCGCAGGACATAGTCGATGGCCACGGGGAGACGCGGGGTGCCCTTTTTGGAGCGCCCCGGGCTAAAGCGTGGGCGCTCTTCCACCCCCACCTCGAGAAGGTGATAGGCGGTGCGGAGCGTGCGGCCCTGCGCTGCGGCCGCCTCGGCATCGGGGCGGCAGAAGAAGGTCTGCTTTTCGGTCTCCTTCGCCACCTGCGCGATCTCGCTGCGCGAGGCTTTGATCTCTCGCTCCAAGCGCTTGAGGCGGCGTCGATCATGCGCGCTGGAGTGCACGACCACTGCCCGATAGGCTTTCCCGTCGATCGTAACCGAGTGAGCCCTCATGGAGGCGGTAGGACGCGCCGGGACGATTCTTCGTGGGGGCGGTTTGGGCGAGGTGCCCGACCGTCTGCCAGTCATCGGCCTCGAGGGCGGCGAGGATTACCCGCTCGTGCTCGTTGTAGGTGGCCGGCAGGCGGGAGATGAACAGCGTGCGCTCGCCAAGCTGCGCCAAATTGGCATCGGTGACCATCGCCGAGTCGGCGATGTAGACAAAGGCATCCGCCTCGACCCCGTATTTGTGCATGTGTCCGGAGATCTCGCTGAGGAGACGGTGATTGATGGCCTTGTCCGAGGCATTGCCGTCCTCGATCTTGCCCAAGATAGGCACGTTGCCCTCCACGCATAGCAGCGAGAGCACGAACTGCTTCAGATCTGGACGCTTGTCCTTGCTGTAGCCATGGGCCATCTTGAACGGCGCCGTTTCCTCTTGGGCGCCAAGGTAGTCGCCAAAAACGTTGATCGAGGTCGTGTCGAAGTGAACGTGGTGGGCTGACACGGGGAAGCTCTCCAACGCCCTCACCGACAGCACCGAGAAGATCCGCTGCGTGCCCGCCTCGAAGAAGCCATCGAGCATCCGTCCGACATTGTCATCGCTGAAGTACTCCTCCGGCAGCTCCTGGCCGAACAACAGGGCCCGGTCACATTCCCCGAAGGCCGTCTGCAAATGGTAGAGCGGACTACGCCCGGAAAGGGTGTCGAGCACCAGGCCCAAGGCAATCACACCGGGCTCGACCTCCATCTGTGTGGGCACCAGCTCATTGACAATCTCCACCAGCCCCAAGCGCCGCGCAAAGTGGGCCACGAGGGGTAGGTGATTGACCTGTGCTACCGAGATTTCCTGCGGCGCGCTCACCCCGTTCGCGCCAAACGGTTCGGCCATTGGCTCTCTCCCACTGACAAAAAAAGTGAAAGCGAGTTAGAGCACCAGGCGCGTCTACGCCTAGCGTGCCAGAATCCGGGCGCGATGTCTAGCGAAATGTACGCTCAAAAAATGCCCTGGCGTGGCCCGACTGGGGTGCGGAATGTGCGCTCGTCGATAACGCCAGCCCAGTCCGCGGCCTCCATTATCTCCTCCTTGAGGAAGGCCCTCTGGGTCGCCGTCCAGAACGGAGCGCGGTAAAGTGCAACGCCGCTGCCGGGGGGGTCGGTATGCAGAGATGAAGTCGTCAATTGCCGTCGGGTCAGCCGGTAATCAGAGCTGGGCAAACAAGTTGCTCATGGTGTGTAGGTGGGCTTCCATAGGAACTCCGTTTCTGTGCCGCAGGTTGTAACGTTTATTGCAATTGGATGGAAGCAAGGCAGAACAGTTCCATCAGCCAGATCACGCTCAGGCGGGTCTTCCCCCCGTAGCTGTTTAAGTGCTTGAAAACATTAGTACCGTTACATGCCTACAAATGAGCTAAGTGCTTGAAATTATTAGAGCGAGGGGGGAAGATCCGTCAGGGCAATGCCCGTTCTTTCCTTTACCCATCCGCTGAAAGCGACCTCTTGTTGACTTTCGCGCTATTGCCGCATGAAGTGCAGGTATGATAGTTTAGCGACGGTTCAAGACGACTGCTCACTGGCAGGTCCTGGGCCAACGATGACGTTCCCTGAATCACGGACAGGGTTGGCTCCAAACCGGATGATGACGGTTGGTCGACAATGTCCGGTTGAGGGCGGCTAATGTTCGCGCGAGCCCGCATGGTCGCATGTTTTTTCCCTACAATGCGCCGGCGGCAAAAACCATCCAAACCGGCGCAGCATCGCTTTTCCCCGGTCCAGTCACCTTTAGAGCTTGCAAGACGCAGCACATGGTCTCCGACGCATCCCCCTTGTCGACAGCACAGTTTGCCATCGAGGCGGCGGCCATCCTCGCCTTTGCCATCTCCGGCCTGCTTGAGGCTGCGCGCAAGAAGTTGGACGCGGTGGGCGTCTGCATCGTAGTCGGGCTGAGCGCCTTCGGTGGTGGCACATTACGTGACATTCTGCTCGACCGCCGGCCCTTTTTTTGGGTCGAGCATTCTGTCTGGCTATGGGTACTTCTCGCCCTGTCAGTCCTGTCGATGTTCTTCCTGCAGGCGCGGCATTTCGCGCTGACCGAGCGCGCGATGCAGTGGCCCGATGCCATAGGACTCGGCTTATTTACCGCCGGTGGCACCCAACTCGCCATCGCGGCCAGCATGCCGGCCATCGTTGCCGTGCTGATGGGGATGGTCACTGCTGTGTTCGGCGGCGTCCTGCGCGACATCGTGTGCAACGAAATCCCGCAGGCGTTCCGCGATCATCGACCTTATGCTGTATGTTCGTTTGCCGGCGGCTGGGTGGTAGTTGCTGCCGATCAGCTGGGCCTGACCGGCTGGGTGGGTCTGTTGGCCGGAGCGTCGCTTGCGACCGTCCTGCGCGGACTGGCTCTGGTATTCGATTGGCGGCTGCCGCAATGGCGGGCCGATTGACGGAAAAATCGGGCAAACGCCACGTTGGCGTCACCCGATCCTGATGATCCCGCCAGGTGCGGCGGACTGACTCAGCTAGACAGATTGTTGGCGGTCTCGGCCATCAGCTTCCCCTGGAACCGCGCGTCATCGAGTTCGTTTACGCTCGGCCGACGCTGGCACTGTCCGCCGGCAATTGTCGTCGCGCCGTACGGGCTGCCGCCAGCGACTTCGTCAATCGTGGCCTGACCCTGGTAGCTTCCACAACTTGACCACGCTCGCGCCTGACATCGTGGCGGCCATCCTGGATGAGACCTTGCCTTCTCACGTCACCGTGCATGAGCTGGCGATCAGTCCGCCGGTGTTGTGGGAGGAGCGGCGGGAGCGGATGGGTGTGGTTGGCGAGGACGTGCAGCGGAACTGATCGGCCGTACCCAGGTCTATTCGACGTGGCCGCCGTATGCAACGCAGAGCGGAAACGCCGGATTTTCTACCGAACGCTCGTCGATGGACGGCGTGTGTCACCCCATTCCGCCTACCGACAACAAGGAGAAAGCCTCATGACCGCCTTCAACGTCGTGCGCTTCCGGGTGAAGCCGGGGCGCGAGCAAGAATTCCTGGACGCGCATCAGAAGGTCTCACGCGATTGGCCCGGCCTCAGGCGGGTCAACATGCTGCAGACCGGCGACAGAAGCTACTGCATCATTGCTGAATGGGACGACATGGATTCGCTTGCCAACGCGCGGCCCAACATGATCGCCACACTCGACTCGTTCCGCGACACACTGGAAGATCTGGGCGGCGGTCTCGGTGTCACCGATCCGGTCTCGGGGCCGGTGGTGCTGGGGTTGAAATAAGATGTAGAGTATGTAGTGGTGGGCGTCATGCCCGCCTCGGTCGGGGAACCGCCACTCAGCCAAAGGGAGAAAATCGACACTTTTCTCAAGATAGGGCAAGTCGAAGTCCCCTGGCAGCTGACGACTCTTATGGAAAGCCTTACATGGTCTTCGTTGCGGCCATTTGTCGTTTCGATGCTCCAACGGCAGGTTGCTGAGAGGAGCGATGTTGTGTGTCTAGGAAATCCGGGGCGCTTCACGCCGCGATGTTTTGAACTTCATTGAGATGTTCTACAATCCGCAACGCTGCCGCCGGTATGCCGGTAGCGTTTCTCGGGTAGAGTTGGGGATGCAGAATTTCAACCGGCGGCATAGTGTCTAGTAAAGTGGTGGCAATTCCATTCAGACAACTGGAGCGACTCATGAAAAGGCAATGTCTTGGGCTAGCGCTGTTCGGAATAACTACGCTCGGCTTCGTGGGGTTTGCATCGGCGCAGCAAGTCACGGGTGTTTTGGGTTCGCCCAGCGCCAGCACCACCATTCCCGGCAACCAGTTGCCGCCGCCGCCACCAAAGTTCGGCGGCGTGATCACGCAGGACGCGAAGACCTCCAAGCCCTGGTGGCCGCCGACCGTGGTGCCGCCAAAGGGCGCACCCAACGTGCTGCTGATAATGACCGACGACTCGGGCTTCGGCGTGCCCAGCACCTTCGGCGGCGTGATTCCGACGCCGACGCTGGACCGCATCGCCAAGAACGGCCTGCGCTACACCCAGTTCCATTCGACCGCGCTGTGCTCGCCGACGCGCGCGGCCCTGATCACCGGCCGCAACCACCACGCGGTCGGCTTCGGCCAGGTCAGCGAGTTCGCCACCGGCTTTCCGGGCTACGACTCGGTCATCGGGACCGAGAATGCGACCATCGGGCGCATCCTCTCCGACAACGGCTACGCCACTTCCTGGTTCGGCAAGAACCACAACACGCCAGCGTTCCTGTACAGCGCTGGCGGGCCGTTCGACCAGTGGCCGACGGGCATGGGCTTCCAGTACTTCTACGGCTTCATGGGCGGCGAGTCCGACCAGTGGACGCCCTACCTGTTCCGCAACACGACGCCGGTATTCCCGTGGGTCGGCCAGAAGGACTACAACCTGATCACCGACATGGCGGACGACGCGATCCGCTACATGAAGGAACTCGACGCCGCGACGCCGGACAAGCCCTTCCTCGTCTACTACGTGCCCGGCGCGACGCATTCGCCGCACCACCCGACCAAGGAGTGGATCGACAGGGTCAGCGCGATGAAGCTCTTCGACCAGGGCTGGGAAAAGCTGCGCGAGCAGATCTTCGCCAACCAGAAGCGACTGGGCGTGATCCCCGCCAACACTCAGCTCACGCCCTGGCCGGACAGCCTGCCGAAGTGGGAGTCGCTCTCCGCGGTGCAGAAGAAGATCGTCACGCGCCAAGCCGACGTCTTCGCCGCCTACACCGCCTACAACGACCACGAGATCGGGCGCGTGATCCAGGCCGTGCAGGACATGGGCAAGCTCGACAACACGCTCATCATCTACATCAACGGCGACAACGGCACGAGCTCGGAAGGCTCGATGATGGGCACGCCGAACACCATGACGGTCTACAACGGCGTGCTCGAACTGCCCGAGCTCGAGTACCTGCGCTACTACGAATCCTGGGGGTCGGATGCGACCTACCCGCACATGGCGGTGCCCTGGGCCTGGGCTTTCGACACGCCGTTCAAGTGGGTCAAGCAGGTCGCCTCGCACTTCGGCGGCACGCGCCAGGGCATGGCCATCTCCTGGCCCGGCCATATCGACGGCGTCGGCGGCATCCGCACCCAGTTCCACCATGTGATTGACGTCGTGCCGACCATCCTCGAAGCCGCCGGCATCCGCGCGCCCGACATGGTCGACGGCATCAAGCAGAAGCCGATCGAGGGCGTGAGCATGGCCTACACCTTCAAGATGGCCAACGCCAATGCGCCTTCGAAGCGCCAGACGCAGTACTTCGAGATCTTCGCCAACCGCGGCATCTACAAGGACGGCTGGTACGCGGCGACGACGCCGCCCGAGCCGCCCTGGCTCGTCGGCACGAAGGCGCTGCCGCCGGTGCAGGACTACAAGTGGGAGCTCTACAACATCGCCGAGGACTTCTCGCAGGCCAACGACCTCGCGGCCCAGCGCCCCGACAAGCTCAAGGAGTTGCAGGCGGCGTTCATCGCCGAGGCGAACAAGAACCAGGTCTTCCCGCTCGACAACTCGGTGCTGCCGCGCCTGCTGACGCCGCGTCCGAGCGGCGCGGCCGGTCGCACGACCTTCACCTACCGCGGCGTCAACGCCGGCATCCCGGTGGCGAATGCGCCGGCGCTGCTCAACCGCGACTACACGATCACCGCCGAGATCACCGTGCCCAAGGAAGGCGCCGAGGGGATGATCGCGACCATGGGCGGGCGCTTCGGCGGCTACGGCCTGTACCTGCAGAAGGGCAAGCCAGTGTTCGTCTACAACCTGCTGAATCTCAAGCGCACGCGCTTCGAGGGTGGCGTCGGCGGCGAGGACTGGCTCGGCCGTTCGCTCTTGCCCGGCAAGCACACCATCGTGTTCGACTTCAAGTACGACGGCCCCGGCCTCGGCAAGGGCGGCACCGGCACGCTGACGGTCGACGGCCGCGTGCTGTCGCAGCAGAAAATGGAGCACACCATCCCGTTCCTGATGTCGATCGACGAGTCGCTCGACATCGGACTGGATACGCGCACGCCGGTGGACGAGAGCTACACGCTGCCGTTCCGCTTCACGGGGACGGTCGACAAGGTGACGTACACGGTCAAGCCGGAGCAACTAACAGCCGCTCATCGGGAGGAAATGCGGCAGGCGCTTGCCGTGGCGCACGATACGCCTGCGAAATAGGCTCGTCTAGACGCCCGTCACAGAATAGGATAGTAGGATGGTTTTGTCCTCCGGGCCATGGCGCGCTGCTGTTCTTGAGTAACCGCACCGGGCGACCGCTCGATGCTGTTCCAGACTGTGAGCCGCTGATGGCGCCACCGGCGGCAGTGGGTCCTTAGGCAAAGCTTTGCATAACGACTCGTTGCAGCCTTTCGCACGCAAAGAAGCCGGTCGTTGGCATGCCGCCGCCATGGGCGGCAACGAGTTCTCTGCCTTTTCCCACCGGATCACTCACCTCTTGGGAGTCGCGGAGATCGGTGCACGCAAGTCGTCACGCTCTTCTATACTCGCTGCGGCGGGTTGCTGAAAGAACATTCGAATCATGCGTCTTTCGCCCAGCACTCGGCCCAGTTCCCGGATCACGCAGAGTTGAGAATGACGACAAGCAGGATGATCTGGAGCGCCCAGAAATGCGGCCACACGATTTCGGACAGCAGCTTCTCGTTGCCGGCGAGGATTCCTCCAGCCTCCTTGGTGAAGTCATAAACCCGCTCCAGATAATGGATGAAGCTTGCGACAACATAGTAAATGACCGTCTTCCAGGCGATGTTGTAGATCAACGGCTTCTCTGGAAATCGATTGATTGGCGGCCAATGGTCGGCGAGCAAGACCGCCTTGCCAATGATCAGCGCGGCGAGCGCGATTTGGGCCGACGAAGTGACCGGCAGCCCCGTGCCCTTTGCCATAAGGACTCTGACCAAACCGACGATGTGCAGAGCGATCAAGAAGAAGATGGTTGGTGGCAATACGGCCAGAAGTTCTTCCTTCAGCTTTTCGACAGTTTTGTTCACCGCAGTTACTCCTAGGTTTTGCCGGCGGTGCTTGCTGTATTCACTTACACAGTGATGGCCGGTTTTCGGCCGATACGCGCGGCATGTTGGCAGGTCGAGCCGACCCGTTACAAGGCTTAATCTACGAGGATGCGGACGTTACGCGACAAGCGCGAAATCTGTTCGGCCACGAAACTTGCGCTTGCTGCTCAGTGAACATGAGGTGCACCTGCGCCGGCTTGCCAGGACGGGCGGCCCGAGGCGAATACCGCGAACCCACCTCTCGTACCAACTCTGAGGCTCGCGTTGGCCCGCGCCACCCTCGTTCCGCCAGCATGAGCTTCCGGAACGAGGGTGGGCCGCTGGCACTCCTATGTTCCCACCCGCTTCACTTCGGGCGGGTTCCACGTGCCCGCACCAGGCGGCAGGATCGACGGCGGCTCGGTCTTCGGCCAATACAGGCGCATCACCAGGTAGATGGGGCCGTCCGGCGCGGGCAGCCAGTTCGACTCCTTGTCCTTGCCGGGCGAGTCCTTCTGGACATAGAGCGTGAGCGAGCCGTCCGCGTTCTTCTTCATCGCCGGCAGCATCGGCGAGTTGATCAGGTAGCGGTCGATCGGGTTCTTGATCAGGAACTGGGTCTTGCCGTCGTACATCGTCACCGACCAGAAGGCGTTGACCGGCGGGAACTGGTCCTTGGCGAAGGTCAGCGTGTACTTGTGCTTGCTGCCGTCGAGCACTTCGCCGTTCGCCAGCGTCTTGGTGAGGGGATACATGGCTTCGACGGCATCGTTGCCATAGATGCCGCCCTTGGCGGCCGCGGCGCGCTTCAGCCAGTCGCCGTTGTAGAACGCGCGGTCGCCAAACAGCGAGCCGACCTTCCATCCGTTGATGTCCTTCTGCCCGGCCTCCAGGTACTTCTCGACCTTGCTGTCGCCTTCCTTCATCGCCAGCAGGATGGCGGCCTTGTGCTCAAGCGAAAGGTCTTTGAAGTTGAACTTCTTGCCGGGGCCGATGCCGATGCTGGCGAGCTTGGCGCGGATCGCTTCTTCCTCGGGCCCGGCCGGCGCGAATTGAAGCGCAAAGTCCAGGTAATCGAAGAAGTTGGTCTTCACCATCTCCTTGTCGATCTTCGGGAAATCGATCGCCGGCGCCGCTGGAGGAGCCGGTTGCTTGAGATACGCCGACAGCGGCTGAACCTTGTAGCCCGCCTGCACCTTCTCGACGTTGGGCATGTCCTTGGCGTCGATGAGTTGCGTGCGGTACGCGGCGAGCGAGAAATCAGTGGTCGAGCGGAACACCTTCTTGATGCCCGCCGGTGTTTCGCCCTTCCAGTTCGGCCCGACGACCAGGTAGTCGCCGGCGTCATTGCCGGTGGCGCGGCTGCCGATGTAGCCGTAGTTGAAGGTGTTGCCGTCGTTCAGCATCACCGAGTAGTAGCGGTTCTTGTCCACCGCCGGCACCGAGAGTACCAGCGGCTCCGCGCGCAGGTCCATCCACAGCAACGAGTAGGGCGTGTCGCTGTTGGGCGTCACGATTGCCGTGTCCTGGTAGGTGAAGACGCGGGCCTCGTTGTGGATCTGGTTGAACGGTGCTTTCCACTGGCCCGAGTTCTTGTCGATCACGTATTCATACATGACCGCGTAGTTCATGACGATCGGCAGGCCGTAGACGAAGCCTTCCTCGGCGATCGCCTTGACCTCGGCGAGGCTCGGCGCGGCCACCCCGGCTGCGACGTCCTTCTTCGCCGCTTGCGTGACGGGGTCGGCGGGCTTGTTGCAGCCGACCAGCAGCGCGGCGGCCATGGCGACGCCCATGGCGCCACTGAGCAGTGTGCGTTTCAACATTGCGATTGCCACCGCCGATGCGATGCCGAAAATTCGGGGAATATGGCCATTTCTTGTGTTCTCCATTAAGAGTCGATGAAGTAGGTCGCCCATTGCGCGAGGGTTGGATCATATTCTAAGCTATACATATCGACGCGCAAATTGTGAAAACCAGACAACGGGGAGGCCCAATGCAAGCGATTCCGAGTTATCGATTTTTGTCTGTCCCTGCGATCGTGGCGAGCTTTCTGGCAAGAGCCCGTGGACGAACTTCGCTGGCGGTCGTTCGGGCGTGGACTTGCGCATTCGCCGGAGCGCTGGGGATCGCTGTTGCCTCCGCGCCGGCCGCGGCGCAGGGCCATCCCGAACTGCAAGCCAACGCGCGCGCGGCCCTGAGCAGCCTCGAGGCGCAAGATCCCCTCGCTGCCACGCTCGCAAAGCGCGCGGTCGCCGTCTTGGTGTTTCCGGAGGTAACGAAGGCGGGGTTCCTGATCGGCGGTGAATATGGCAACGGCATCATGTTCCGGGGCGAACGCTTCGCCGGGCACTACAACACCGCCGGCGTATCGTACGGACTGCAGGCGGGCGCGCAGACCTTCGGCTACGCGTTGTTCTTCATGAACGAGCGGGCGTTGCAGGCTTTGGATGCCGCGGGCGGTTTGCAGGTCGGCGTCGGCCCGAGTGTCGTCGTCCTGGATCAGGGCAAGGCCAAGTCGCTCACATCGGAGACGCTGACCAGCGACGCGTATGCCTTCGTCTTCGGCCAGCAAGGGCTGATGGCGGGCGTGGGTCTGGAGGGCACCAAGATCACCAAGCTTAATCAGTAACAGCCGAAGAGCGCGCTGACGTCGAAATGCCGAGCACGGCAGCGGCCGCAGCCCTTGTCGTGAGTCGTTGAGCGCGGGCGAGGCCGCTGGCGCGCCGCGGCTCTTTCCCATGAATCGCGGAGCCCTGCTCCGATGCTTGGCCAACACCCGATCTTCGTCATCTCCGTCGCAGCGGTGGTCGCTCCACTGCTGGCGCAGACGCGCGAGGGATCGCGAGTGCCCGTCGTCGTGATCGAAGTGCTGCTCGGAGTCCTCAGCGGGCCACACGTCCTGCGCTTGACCGAATTCGAGCCCTCCATGTCTGTATGCACGCCGCGCACCACACACCGTGCAATTTCCCGCAAGGTGAGCCCCTCAGGAGGGAAGAGTGGCCCGGCGCGATTGAATAAGGCCAACTCCGGGCGCCCGAGTGGAGGGCCGAAGTGTAAAGGAACCGCGCGAACCTTAGTGAAAACGCGGGCGTACGCAAGGAGAAAAGACCAACCCAACGAGGGGGGCGTCGTCTTGTTTGGTGGAAGGATGAGCGCTGGCTGTTCGTACTCTATCTCTTCAACCGCGAAGTCGTGGGTTGGTCACTGATGGCACGCATGGCATTGGATCTCGTCACGGATTCGTTGATCATGGCCTGAGTCTGGCAGCATGGAATCGACCGTTTCGCAGACGAATACGATTTTGAGAGGTGGCTTCCCGCCAGCCTTCGCTCTCCGCTCTGAACACGTCCACGCACACCCTCCGGTAAGCAAAGTTGATGAAAACGATGTACGATTAGTTTCCAGCCACTTGATCGATTGGAGAACGAAAATGAAGAGTCTTGTGGTATCCCTGACGGCTGCCGTGCTCATGACTGCAGCTGCCAGCACTGCCGTTGCTGTGGAATGCGCCGAAGGGGTCCGGCATGCCGGATGCGTCGGTCGCGAGGGCGCAGTGGAAGTGCGTAGGCCCGTCGCGGAGCCGGCGAAGGAAGTCGTGGTCGCACCACAGAAAGAAGTCGTCGTTGCACCGAAGAAAGAAGTTGTTGTAGTGCCCGAGAAAGAGGTAATCGCTGGCCCGTGCCGTATTATTGACGGAAGGCGAGTCTGCCGCTGAAATCGCCCTGACGGCGCAGTGATGCCGCGCGCCGAAACCGCCTTGCCTTTGGGCGCGCCTTCCCTGAACGCGGATAGCTGCTTCGGCAAGACTGCTGTCCGCTGGGGTTTGAACTTCTTGGTCAGCAATTGGAGTAGCAAACGGCCGTTGCCCCGGGTTCTTTCCACCCGGGGCAACGGCCGGACCTAGCCGAAAACGGCCCGCCAGCTAATAGCCTGACGGCATTTCGCGCTCGTCGGAACGGCGCCGCTGTCCCCTCCGCCTACCAATGCCACGAATCAACCGCTCGATTGGACCACGTATAAGCTGTTGATTCATAATGGTGCAATTTCGTGAACTCGTGGACTTCGGTCTCCAGCGGGCAGCGAGGCCGGAGAGAAAAATGGCCAAGAGAGAGTGAAAACGGCCAAATCCGGGCGCCCGCGCGAAGCGCCGAAGTCCACAGGAACCCTCACGAACCCGCGCAAACACGCGGGAGTACGCAAAAAAAAGACCAACCCGATGAGGGGTTGGTCTTCTTGTTTGGTGGGCCCGCAGGGACTTGAACCCTGGACCAAAGGATTATGCTTACCACTACGGCTTTCGTCGCCTCATCCGAGTTTGTGGTCTGGACTATACCTTCCCGTTACAGGCTGGCCGTCTAGTCTCTACACCTTTCCCCTTCCTGCCGGGGCTTGGCTCGGTATTGGCATGTCCTGATGGAGTTAGCGTTCACCGAATTTGACCAGTTCTACCCGCCACCAGATCGAAACTGATCACGGGCAACCCTTGAGGCCAGCCCGACATCCGACGATGTTCGGAATGACCTCGCTAAGTCCTCTGCTCTGACCAACTGAGCTACAGGCCCGGGACTGTATTCTACAGGTTTACCGCCCGATCGGCAGGATTCAAGGCAGCGCGCGCAAGGCAGCATGCAGGGTACCACCCTCAGCCTCGCGACCTTCGGAGTCACCGGCGCCGACTCAGCGAACGGATCAGAGACCAGCGCCGGCCGCGGGCATCACGTTGGCCTCGGCGAGACAGTCTTCGATGCGGTTCATCGTCTGAGCGATGTCTTCGTCGAGGCCGATCGAAAAGCGGATCAGTCCGTCGCTCAGGCCCGCCGCCGCGCGTTCATCGAGGGGGATCTCGGAAGACGTGCTGTGGCCGGGTGTCGTGAACAGCGTCTTGAAGTACCCGAGGCTCACCGCCAGGTAGCCGACCTTGTCGCGCTGCAGCAGCGTCATCAGGCGATTGGCGGCAGCATGGTTGCCGGCGTCGAGCGTCATCATTCCGCCCCAGCCGTAGCCGTGGTTCATCAGCCGCGCCAGGAGTGCGTGGTGCGGATGACTGGCCAGCCCCGGGTAGTGCACCGGGTAGCCCAGCGCTTCGAGGCGGCTCGCCAGATAGAGGGCGTTGGCACCGTGCTGGCGCAGGCGCACGTGCAGGCTGTGGAGATTTTTCAGGATGCTGGCGGCGCGTGTGCTGTCGAGCACGGGACCGAGGAGCATGCTTGGGCCGGCATTGATATCGTTCAGTCGGGCGATGAATTCGTGCGACGAAACGACGCAACCGGCGACGCAGTCACTGGTGCCGTTGACGAACTTGGTCAGGCTATGCACGACGATGTCGGCCCCGTGACGGAGTGGCGACAGAATCATCGGCGTGAAGGTGTTGTCGACCACCAGCCGCGCGCCGCCGGCGTGCGCGATGGCCGCCAGCGCCGGCAGGTCGCTGACTTCCAGCAGCGGATTGCTCAGCGATTCACAGTACAGGACGCGCGTACGCGGGGTCATCGCGGCGCGCACGGCGTCGTGGTTGCAGAGGTCAACGAAGCGGGTGTTCACGCCGAAGCGCGGCAACAGATTCTTGAGCAAGGCATAGGTGCCTCCGTAGATACTGCGACCACAGACGATCTCGTCGCCGGCGCCGCACAGCGTCATCAGCGTGGTGCTGATCGCGCCCATCCCCGACGCCATGACCTGCGCGGATTCGCCGTCTTCCATCCGCTCCAGCGCGCTCGCCAGATACTTGTTGGTCGGGTTGAAATGGCGCGAGTAGAGGAAGCAGCCCTCGATTTCGTGTTCGAACAGTTCCGCCATTCGCTCGGGGCTCAGGAAGGTGTAGGTGGATGAGTCGGTGATCGATGGGTTGACGTCGCCGAACTCACCGAACACCAGATAGTCCTGAACGCGCGATGCTGGATTGAAAGCCATGCTGGTACCCTCCGGCTGGTGATGGGGAACACCAACCGTAGCACGTACGGGTCGCCGAGGGCAAAGGAATACCGCCGGTATTGGCCTGATCCTTACCCTCACTTGACTCCGCTACCACTCAAAAAGGCGCTGGTGCCGTTAGATTTCCTGTCCTTTGGGCCGCGGCAATTTGCGGTCAGCGGCAATATTTGCCGGAAATCCGGCAACTGCCGCCGTAATGTTCGTGCAGAGCGACAGCGAAGCCGTTGCCAGCAGCAGCTGCAGATATGGCATGAGTATTGCTTTGGTGCTGATCATTACTTCTTCAGAGGAGACTACCTTGGTCGGCAAGTTGGACAGCACGCTTTTCGTGGAGCAGCAGGCGCTGACGCTGCGTGCCAATCGGCAGCAGGTTCTGGCGGGGAATATCGCCAACGCCGATACTCCGCACTATCAGGCCAGGGACTTCGATTTTGCTGCAGCGCTGAAGAATGCCGTTACTGGCAGAGGGGAAGGCAGGCTGCACCTGACAACTACTTCTGCGCGCCATTTTCAGGGCAGTGCGGAAGCTGACGCGGTGCGCCTGATGTATCGCCAGGCCAGCCAGGCGAGTGCCGATGGCAATACTGTCGATATGGATGTGGAGCGGACGCAGTTTGCCGAAAACGCCATTCACTATGAGGCTGGCATGAGCTTTCTCAGCGGCAAGGTCAAGACCCTGCTCGCGGCCTTGCAGCCCTAATCACCATGAGCATGTTCAATACCTTTCACGTGGCCGGCAGTGCAGTGACCGCGCAGGCGATACGCCTCAACGCGGTTGCCAGCAACCTGGCGAACGTGGACAGCGTGCTCGGTTCGGACGGCAAGCCATATCGGGCGAAACAGGTGGTATTTGCGGCAACACCGATGGGCAACGCTGCGGCACAAGGGGTGCGGGTCACGCAGGTGGTCGAGGACAGCAGTCCGGGGCGCATGGTTTATGACCCACGCAATCCTGCGGCCGACGAAAAAGGCTATGTCGCGATGCCCAATGTGAACGTGGTCGATGAAATGACCAACATGATCTCGGCATCGCGCGCCTACCAGACCAACGTCGAAGTGATGAATACTGCCAAGCAGCTGCTGCTCAAGACGCTGACGCTTGGTCAGTAGCCATCGAACAGGAGGAACGCATGAACACCGTGCAATCAGTCAACTCAAGCAGCGACGTCTTTGCGGCGATCAATGCCCAGTCAAAGGCCGGAACAGCCGATGCGAGTTCGAGCAGTGAGGAAGTCCAGAACCGCTTTCTCAAGTTGCTGGTGACACAACTGAAGAATCAGGATCCGCTCAACCCGCTCGACAATGCTGCGGTGACCACGCAGATTTCGCAGATCAGTACGGTGACCGGTATCGAGAATCTGAACGCGACGATGCAGACCTTGCTGAGCAACTTCAACGACGGCCAGTCGATGCAGGCGGCGGGGCTGCTTGGCAAGCACGTTCTGGTCCCCGGCTCCCGGCTTGCTCTGAGCGACGGTGAAGCCGGCGGCGGTGCCAATCTTGCCGGCCCGGCCGACAAGGTGACGCTGTCGATCCTCGATGCCGCTGGCAAGGTAGTGCAAAGTCAGAACCTGGGTGCGCGCGAGGCCGGCAGCTTCAGCTTCACCTGGGATGGCCAGACCGATGCCGGTACGGCAGCACCGCCAGGCACCTACAGTTTCACGATCACTGCCGTGCGTGGCAGCGAAAGCGTGGCCGCAGAAACGATGCAGTTGGGTACGGTTTCTGCCTTGGTCAGGGACAAAGGTGCTTTCCAGCTTGAACTCGCTGGGCTGGGCAGAGTGGATTTCAACAAGGTACAGCAGATTTTCTAGGAGCAGGGGGTCAACCATGAGTTTCCAACAGGGTTTGAGTGGTCTGAATGCGTCGGCCGCGTCGCTGAATGTGATCGGCAACAACGTCGCCAACGTCGCCACCGTCGGTTTCAAGAGAGCGGATGCGCACTTTTCGGATCTCTACGCGGCTTCGCTGGGTATCGGGTCCGGTTCGCAGATCGGTATCGGGGTGACGGTTTCGGCGGTCCAGCAACAGTTCACCCAGGGTAATCTGACGACTACCAGCAATCCCCTGGACCTGGCACTCAATGGTCCCGGCTATTTTCGCATGAGTCATGAAGGGGCAATCACCTATACACGCAACGGCCAGTTTCACCTCGACAAGGAAGGTTACGTCATCAACGACAAGAACCTTCGTCTGACCGGTTATCCGGTCGCTGAGAATGGTGACATTTCCCCGACCAACCCGGTCGAGATACAGTTGTCTGCCAGCCAGATTCCGCCGCGGGCAACCAGCGATCCGCTGGCGGGAGACATCAGCGCGGTGCTCAATCTCAACGCCCTCGACCCGATCCCGCTGGTGGCGACCTTCGATCCGGCCAATACGCAATCGTATAATTTCTCGACCGCCCTGAACGTTTTCGACACCCTCGGGGTGATGCACAACTTGAGCACTTACTACGTTCGTACGGCAACTCCCGGTACCTGGGACATCTATGCGACGCTTGATGGGGTGGTGTCTGCGGATGCTGCTCCAGGGGGTCGGAGTCTGGTATTCGATACCACGGGGGTGCTGACGAGCGTGGTGCCAGCACCGGCTGCAGGAGACCCCTTGTACTCCATTCCGATGCCTGAATGGGATCTGACGGACGGTGCCACCACGCCCTGGTCGCCGGGAAGCATCGATTACACCGACACCACCCAGTTCGGGAATGATTCGACCGTCGATCGCCTGATCCAGGGGGGGTATGCCGCTGGCAGTCTGGTGGGCGTGGGCGTTTCGAGAGACGGAATCCTGCAGGGTCGCTACAGCAACAGTCAGTCGCGCAACCTCGGGCAGGTCGTGCTTGCCAATTTCAGCGACTCCAACGGTCTGCTGAATCTGGGCAACAATGAATGGAGTGAGACTTCGACCTCAGGCCCGCCATTGCTCGGTGCGCCGGGGACAGGAACGCGCGCCGTGATCCAGTCGGCGACGGTGGAAGACTCGAACGTCGATCTCACCAAGGAACTGGTCGACATGATCTCCGCACAGCGCAACTATCAGGCCAATGCACAAACGATCAAGACCCAGGATCAGGTCATGCAGACCCTGGTGAACCTGCGCTAACGGTCATGACTTTTTCAGGCACCCTCGATCATGAAAGTCATGACCGTTTCCCTCTCCCCACGGCCCCTCCCCCCGCGAGTGGGGAGGGGAGATTCATGAGTCGCTGACGCGACTTTCACATTAAGCGCAACAGCGGAAGAAAGCGACGAAGACCGTGGATCGTCTGATCTACACCGCAATGAGTGGCGCCAAACAGGCTTTCCTGCAGCAGGCCGGCGTTGCGCAGAATCTGGCCAATGTCACCACGATTGCTTATCGTGCCATGGAGCACCGTTTCCGCGCCGCGCAGGTGCTTGGCGCGGGTGCGCCGACGCGGGCATTCGCAGTCGATGCGTCGCTGGCCAATGTCTTCGAACAGGGTCCGCTGACGGTTACCGGGCGGCCACTCGACGTCGCGGTCAACGGCGCCGGCTGGATCGCCGTGCAGGGGGCCGACGGTCGCGAGGCGTATACGCGTGCCGGCAATCTCAAGACCGATGCCAATGGGGTGCTGCAGACCAGTTCGGGCTTCAACGTGCTCGGCGAGGGCGGGCCGATCTCGCTGCCGCCGGACAACAACATCACGATTGCTCCGGACGGGACGGTATCGAGCATCCCGCGGCTCGGCGCAGGGGCAATCAACAACGCCAGCGCGGTCGGCCGCATCAAGCTGGTCAATCCGCCGGAGAACGATCTGGTGCGCGGCGATGACGGACTCTTCCGCACCCGCAACGGCGACGAGACGGTTGCCGACGAGAACGTCAAGCTCGTTCCGGAGGCGCTTGAGGGCAGCAACGTCAACTCGGTGGACTCGATGGTGCGGATGATCAGTCTGGCGCGCCAGTTCGAAATGCAGATCAAGATGTTGCAGACGGCGGACAGCAATGCGCGCGCAGCCACCCAGATTCTCACGATCAACGCCTGACAGGAATACCGATGATCCGCTCGCTATGGACCGCCAGTACCGGCCTCAATGCCCAACAGGTGCAAATCGACATCATTGCCAACAACCTGGCAAACGTCAGCACCAACGGTTTCAAGCAGGCGCGCGGCATTTTCGCGGATCTCCTCTATCAGACCCTGCGTCAGCCGGGAGCCCAGTCGTCACAGACCACCCAGATTCCCGATGGTCTGCAGATTGGCCTCGGGACGACACCGGTGTCTACGGGCCGCATCTTCACGCAGGGTTCGCTCCAGCAAACCGGTAACAGCCTCGATCTGGCGATCGACGGCGCCGGTTTCTTTCAGGTTCTGCTGCCCGATGGCACCACCGCCTATACGCGCGATGGTTCGTTTCAGAAAGACAATCAGGGGCAGATCGTTACGGCCAATGGCTATCCCTTGCAGCCCGCGATCACGATTCCACAGAATGCCGTGACGATCACCATCGGGACCGATGGCGTGGTCAGCATCACGCAGCCGAATTCGCCAGCAACCGTGCAGATCGGGACCATTCAGGTGGCGACCTTCATCAACAACGGTGGTTTGCAGAGCGTCGGCGACAATCTCTACCTGGAGACCGCATCGAGTGGTACTCCAACTCCCAATACGCCGGGAACCAATGGTTCCGGAGTCGTCCTGCAGAACTTCGTCGAGGCGTCCAACGTGAACGTGGCGCAGGAACTGGTGATGATGATCCAGACGCAGCGGGCCTACGAACTCAACTCCAAGGTGGTGTCGACTTCGGACGCGATGCTGGCGCGTCTGACCCAGTTGTAGGAGGATGATCATGAGTAAATGGCTCGTCGCGAGGCCGCTGCTGATGCTGCCTGTATTTCTGCTGGGGGCATGTACGACGGTGCCGCCAACCAACGTCCATCAACCGATGAGCGCACGCCCCGCGCAGCGGCCCGATGCGCTCGCTGCCAGCCTCGCGGCGACGGGCAGCATTTACCAGGCCGGAACATCGCGAACACTGTTCGAAGACCGGCGCGCTCGTTATGTCGGCGATACGATCACGGTGACGATCACCGAGAATACTTCGGCGGCCACCAAGTCGAACAACAGCCTCTCCAAAACCGGCAGCATCAGCGCCTCGTCCGGACCAAACGTCAATCTGCCCGGCAAGTCGCTGATTGAACTGAAAGGCAGTAGCAGCAACACGGCTGCCGGCAAGGGGGAGGCCGCCGCCAACAACGTGTTTACCGGCACCATCACGGTGACGGTCATCGAGGTGCTGGCGAACGGCAACCTGCTCGTCTCCGGTGAGAAGCAGGTGGCGATCGGGCATGGGCAGGAATACATCCGCCTGTCGGGAATCGTCAATCCCTACTTCGTGAATGCCGCCAATACCATTGCGTCTTCCCAGATTGCCGATGCCCGCATCGAATACAAGGAAAGCGGCGCGATCAGTGAAGCGCAGGTCATGGGCTGGCTGGCGCGCTTCTTCCTGACTTTCCTGCCCTTCTGAGGAGAACCGGCGATGGCATGGATCATGAATACTCGAGCCGGCAGGGAGCTGCGTCGGACAGCCATGCTGGCGGTCCTGGCGGCGTTGTTCTGCGCTCCGGCCGCGGCCGAGCGGATCAAGGACCTGGCTTCGGTGCAGGGGGTACGCAACAACCAGCTGATTGGCTACGGCTTGGTCGTGGGCCTGGATGGTAGTGGTGACCAGACGACGCAGACTCCATTTACCACGCAAAGCATCATCAACATGCTGGCGCAACTCGGGACGACCTTGCCGACGACGCAATCTCTGCAGCTCAAGAACGTCGCCGCGGTGATGGTGACTGCCAACCTGCCTCCCTTTGCGAGGGTTGGGCAGCAGATCGACATCACCGTGTCGTCGATGGGCAACGCCAAGAGTCTACGTGGCGGGACGCTGCTGATGACGCCGCTGAAAGGTGCCGATGGGCAGATCTACGCACAGGCGCAAGGCAATTTGCTGGTGGCCGGCGCGGGAGCCGCAGCGGCCGGGAGCAAGGTGGTGGTCAACCACCTGCTTGCCGGGCGAGTGGTGGGCGGTGCCACCGTCGAACGCGAGGTGCCGACGGCACTCGGGCAGGGCGCATTCATTCATTACGAGATGGCGACGACCGACTTCGGGACCACCCAGCGGGTGGTCGAGGTCATCAACCGGGAGATTGGTCCGGGTACAGCGCAGGCGGTGGATGGTCGCCTGATTCGCGTGCTCGCTCCCGAGGAAGCGAATAGCCGGGTGGCTTTCCTGGGGCGAGTCGAGTCTCTCGAAGTGCGCCCGACCCAAACCGTCGCCAAGGTGATCATCAATCCGCGTACCGGTTCGGTGGTCATGAACCAGACGGTCACCATCGACTCCTGCGCGGTGGCGCATGGTAATCTGTCGGTGATCATCAATAGCGAGCAGAAAGTCAGTCAGCCCAACGCGCTGGCTGGCGGACAGACGGTCACCACGACACAGAGCGAGATCGAGGTCAAACAGGGAGGAGGGGCGTTGATCCAGCTGAAAGCGGGCGTCAGTCTTGCCGAGGTGGTCAAGGCGATCAATGCGCTGGGCGCCGGCCCGCAGGATCTGTTGTCCATCCTGCAGTCGATGAAAGCTGCGGGCGCGCTGCGCGCCGACCTCGAAATCATCTGAACCCATGTCGAGCAGAACACCAAGGGGAGCCCTTCACTGATGAATTCCGCCAATCTCGGCGTCAATCGTCTGGCGATCGATCCGACCCTGGGCGGCGATCTGCGCGCCAGACTCCGAGCGGATCCGCAAGCCGGCGTGCGGCAGGCCGCGCGACAGTTCGAAGGCATGCTGCTGCACCTGATGTTGAAAAGCATGCGTGATGCGTCTACCGTCGGTGGGCTGCTCGACAGCGATCAGAGCCGCTTTTTCACCACTATCGGTGACCAGCAAATGGCGCAGGATCTCGCTGCGCAAACGCCGCTGGGTTTCGCCGCATTGATCGAAAAGCAGCTGGCGCGACAGATGACTGCCGGCACTGCGGCTGCGGCGACTTCTCCCCTCGAACTGCTGCAGCAGTCGTTGCCTGCGCAGATCAAGGCGAGTACGGCGACCATCAGGTCCATGACCGGAGCCCAGCGCAGCACAGCCGCACTCCCCGTGGCAAACAGCGGCGCGCTGAGCACGGCCGGCACGTCATCCGGTGCGCGTGCTTTTGTCGATCGCGTCTGGCCGCAGGCTGTCGAGGCGGCAGCGCTGACCGGCGTGCCCGCGCATTTTCTTGTCGCACAGTCGGCACTCGAGAGTGGCTGGGGCAAACGTGAGATCAAGGCCGCCGATGGTTCGCCAAGCTTCAATCTGTTCGGGATCAAGGCCGGGCGGAGCTGGTCGGGACCGACAGCCGAAGTGCAGACCACCGAATTCGTCAAGGGAGAGGCACAATCGGTACGCGCCAGGTTCCGCGTCTATGGTTCGTATGCCGAGGCCTTTCGCGACTATGCAAAAGTCCTGAGCAGTAATCCCCGCTTTGCCGGGGTCATTGGGCAGCAGGATGGCACGCAGTTTGCGCGTTCCCTGCAGCAGGCGGGCTATGCCACTGACCCGATGTACGCCGACAAGCTGGCTCGCATCATCAGCGGACCGATGCTGCGGCAGGCGCTAAGCGCTTAAAAGCGTGTTGATTAATTTGCCTGGAGCCGGTAAGCGGTCTTGGGTAAGTTCTCCGACATTCCGAGACGGCATTTCCTCATGGATTAGCTGTTGAAATGTCGGAAGACTTCTTCACAACCGCTTAGTGGTGAGCGGTGAGCGTCTCAAGGGCAAGATCGGGGTCATGCCGCAGCCGGCGCGTATCGAACTGCTGACCTGGCTGAAATCCCGCTACTGACGCATGAGCGCAAACCACCCACTCGATGCGGAGTTGCGTGATCTCTGGAGCCGCCGGCGTGACCTTGATCAGGCCGGCTGGACACGACTGTACGAGATCTCCGCGACCGTCCTGATGAACTACAAGCCGCGTGAACTGGCCGGCCTGCCCGAAGACCGTGAGGTCTATGTCACAAAGCCCTATCAACGGGCAGGTCTGACGGACAGTGCCTTCTGGAACCCTTGCCCCGCCTGCCTTTCCGGGGCGGAAAAGGTGAACGGGGGCAAGAACCGGGCCAACAATGCTTCCATCATTCCTCGGAAAATTCTTCCTGTACTCTTTCAATACCTTGCAGCGGGGTGAACGTCGAAGAAACCTGTCGAATTGTCAAGGAGCGAGGCGACGGCGTCAGTCTACCACGTCCCCGCGCGCATCAGGCGTCGTCGAGATGCCAGAAACGCGGAGCAGCGGTTTTGCCGCCCAGCCAGTGCGCCAGTTCTCGCGCCTGCAGGTGAATGGAGCCTGCGCCACGACAATCACTCCGTACCCCAGGTCGGCCATGACTTCCCGCGTGGCGATACCGAGCACCACCGCCTCGCGCCATTTCTGGAAGCTGGAGAGGAAGAAACGGCTGCGTGAGGTGCGCCCATGCGACCGCCAGGGCGCAACAGTTGCAGCCCACGTTCGACGAAGATCGCCAGCAGGTCGTTCTTGCTGCCCGGATAGGCTCTGGCCAGCAAGTCCTTGACGCCGGTGCCGAGCGCGCCGAACGGCGGATTCATCGCCACCAAATCGAAGGCTTCGCGAGTGAGGTCGATCAGGCGCAAGCCTTCCAGCGCATCCTGGGCAAACAGGCGGCCCTGGGAGGTCGCCTTCGCCGCCCGGCCATAATCTCTCAGGGCGACGCACAGGTGGTCTCCGGTCCTTTGCCAGGTTCCTTGCGCACCTCGTTGACGAAACGCTGCAGGCGATTTCTTGTGGTTTGGTCGAAGGCCATGGACTTAGCCGAATTCCAGGGTGAGGCCCAGGCGTCGTGCATTGACGCCCTGCTTGTGATCCAGGGTAGCGAAACGCTGAATTCCCAACTCCTGGGCGACGGCGATGTGCAAGGCATCGGCGCCCCGAAGCCCCTGCTCAAAATCATCCACCAGAGCCGCCGCTGCGCGGTAAGCGACCCGCGAGACGGGCGTCAAGGTCAGTCCGCCGGCGCTGAGTTGCTCGAAGAGAACGAGCACGTCCTTGGCCTGTCGGCTGAGCAGTTGGCCGATGCGGGTCTTGAGGGCAATGGCGCTGTGGAACTCGGTCAGTGTCCAGTCGGCACTGACCAGCGTCTCGGATAGATCTTCGAACCACTGTTCCACCCGCGCCGTTCCTGTCTCCGGTGTCAACAAAGCCACCCAGACACTGGTGTCGGCGTAGATCATCAGAAACGATCGGCTTGCCGCATCGCCTCGACAACCGGTTCGCCGATCGGTAAATTGGCGCGCAGTGCCCGCGCCTGTTTCAGGAACGCCGCTTTATCGAAGGACTCCGTCGCCATGGGGCGCAAGCGCAGATCGCCTGTTGACGTGACTTCGATTTCCAGAGCGTCGCCCGCCTTGACACGCGCCTGGCGGGCACACTCGCCAGGGATGCGTACCGCCAGGCTGTTGCCCCATTTGGCCAGATGTACTTTCATGCATGGTTTCTCCACGATGTATAGCCGCGTATCTACAGTATCACGCGGGGTCGTTGTTGACCATGACTTCGCGGGTGCAGGTTCCTTGACTCGGTCAATACCTTGCAGCGGGGTGAACGTCGAAGAAACCTGTCGAATGGTCAAGGAGCGAGGCGACGGCGTCAGCCTACCATGCCCGCGCGCGCATCAGGCGTCGTCGAGATGCCAGAAACGCGGAGCACCGGTCGTGCCGCCCAGCCAGTGCGCCAGTTCTCGCGCCTGCAGGTGAATGAGCCTGCGCCACGACAAACTCTCGCCCCGCCAGGCAATGCTTCCCGCAAGCAAGCGCTCCCAGGCTCGGTAAACCACTCCTCGCCGCCCATCGTGCAGCAGGCAGCGGTCGCCCTCGGTCTGAAAGTCGTCGGGAGCGAGTTCCGACTTCAGTAGCCTGGCGCTGAAGCGGTCGGCGAGCGGCCGCAGTGGTTCGACGAGGTCCATCAGCAGTGTTGGCCGGCCATCCTCGGCGGAGTGGTAGAACCCTCCTGAGACGTCGAGCCCGGCTGCGGTAGCACCCACCTCGACCTCGTTGAGCAGCAGGGTATAAACCAGCGAGAGCACGGAATTGACCGGATCGGGCGGCGGATGCTGACGGCGCTGCTCGAAAACGAAAAGGCTGCCTTCCAGATGCTGACGCAAACCGTCGAAGAACGCCCGCGCCGCGGCACCCTCATGGCCACGCAGGCGATCCAGATCCAGGCAATGGTGGCTGGCCAGCAGCCCGTCGGCGATCTCGTGCCGTCCAGGGACGCGCCACTGCCGCAGCAGCCGGCCGTGACCGCGAAGTTTCGCCTGCACCAGTGCGCGGGCGACAGTCATGCACCGGACTGGATCGTCCATCGCCTGGTACTGCTGCTTGCGGAGCATGATCTGGCGGCCGGGCTTTCCCAGCAGGCTGCCGCGAAAACCGCCGCGTAGCGAGGAGAAGATCACCGGGATGCCCTCCCTCAGCAGAACCGCAATGGCGTCGTGGCTGAAGTGCGCGTGTGCAAGCACGATCACCTGTTCGACCTGATGCAGGGGTAGCGCCAGTTCTTCTTCTCCCGTGACCTTGAGGGTCAGTCGTCCCTGCGAGGCGCCGACCTTGACGCCGTGACGATCGATATATAACACGCCGCTCATTCGATCACCCATTCCCTGGCCGGCGGCGGCACCGAATCGGCACGTGCCCGAATGCAGTCAATGCGCTCGTCGCCGACGTGCGGTAACCGTCGAAACGTATCGAGCAGCCTGTCGAAGCGCTGCTGGCGCGTGGCGTCGAGCCAACACAGAAACACCGATTCCTGCACCGGCTCACCGAAACCGAGTAGCAGACGTCGCAGACAGTTTCGGCGGCGGCGGTCGGAAATGTCGTAGGCAACATAGACCGGCAGGGCATGTGGTCTCGCGGCAAGCGCATTTGCCGAAGGCCGATGATCGTGTTGCGATTCCGCTTTCAATCTCGTCTCGAAAAAAATCCAGTACCCAAGCAACGCACGATCCGGGGCCGGATTCAAGACTGTGATCCATTGCTGCCTATACTTCGCGCGGCCAAATTTTCGGTTTTACGTTAAGCCAATGTTGGGTTATAAAGAGAAAATCTGCGCCGCAATCGCAACGGGGCCGTGAATTCATCAACACTTTCTAATGGCCTGAGCAATTTCACGCGCCGGGACTAAATTTATCGCTGCAGGTGCCGTCTACAGAATAGTCGAAGAGGAACTCATGCCATGGGCTCAGGAATCATCGGTGTCGGTCTCAGCGCTCTGCAGGCCGCCCAGTTCGGTCTGCAAACTACCGAACATAATATCGCCAACGTCAATACCCCAGGGTTTTCGCGGCAGCGGACGATCCAGGCGAGCAATTTTGCCCAGCAGACGGGTAGCGGCTTTTTCGGGCAGGGCACGCATGTCGTGACGGTCGAACGCATGTACAGCCGCTTTCTGAACGACCAGGTCAATCGTTCGCAGAGCAGTACGAGTCAACTCGACAGCTATGCCGCTCAAATCACCCAGATCAACAACCTGCTCGCCGATCCGACCACTGGCTTGTCGCCGGCACTACAGGGTTTCTTCACGAGTGCCCAGGAGGTTGCGGCCAATCCTTCCCAATTGGCGAGCCGCCAAATCATGATCGCCAACGCACAGACGCTGAGCACTCGTTATCAGTCGATGGGCGACCAACTCGCCCAGATGTACGACGGGGTGAATGGCCAAATCGAGGCAACCGTCACCAGCATCAATGCCAACATCAAACAGATCGCACTGCTGAACCAGCAAATCTCCGTTGCCCAGGCTGCTACCAGCCAACCCGCCAACGACCTGCTGGATACCCGCGACCAGCTGGTTCTGGATCTGAACAAGCTGATCAAGGCAAAGACCACGACCAATAGCGATGGCAGTTACAATGTATTCATCGGTAGCGGCCAGCAACTGGTCGCCGGCTCGATCACGATGGATCTCGCGACCATGCGATCGCCGGGCGATCCTTCGCGGCGGGTGGTCGGCCAGGAAAGCGTGACTGGTGACCACGAGATCCCGGAGTCGCTGCTCAGTGGCGGGTCGCTCGGCGGATTGCTGGCTTTCCGGAGCGAATCGCTCGATCAGGCGAGCAATGAACTGGGCCGCAACGCGGCCTCGTTGGCTCTCACCTTCAATGCGCAGAGCGCTCTTGGGCAGGATCTGCTCGGTCAGTCGCAGATCTCTCCGGCGCCCCCTGCGCTCAGCAGTTTTACACCGGATCTGTTCCTGGTTTCGCCGCCGAAGGTGATTGCGAATACGAACAATCCGCCTGGTAGCCCGACAGTCAGCGCCACTTTTGTCAACCCTCCCCCGTTCAACGGCAACTTCTATACCGATCTCGGGAGCAGCGATTACCGGCTGAGCGCAGACGCGAGCGGGGTGACGCTGACTCGTCTGTCCGACAACAAGCAATGGAGCGGGGCTGACCTCGGGGTACTCAATACCAATCTGGCAAGCGATCCGCAAGGATTCACGCTGGATCCTTCCCCGACCCTGCTGGAAGGGTCGAGCTATCTCATCCAGCCAACCCGCGACGCTGCCCGTAAGATCACGGTCAATCCGGCGGTTGTGGCGGACGCCAGTCTGATCACGGCTGCCGGGCCAATCCGCACCTCGACAGGGGCGACCAATACCGGATTGGCCAAGGTCTCGGCAGGCAGTGTCGCAGCAGGCTATGCGACGGCTGTGGCAGGAATGCCGATGTCGCTGGTGTACCAGGGCGGCAAGCTGCAGAACTTTCCGGTGGGTGCGCAAGTTTCGATCAATGGTGCCGCTCCGGTGGTGATTGCTGCGAGCACGGATGTCGTCCCTTATACGAGCGGGGCGACGATTGCGTTTCTCGACCCGCTTACGAGTACGCCCGGTTTCAGTTTTACCCTTACTGGTGTGCCCAACAATGGCGATACCTTTAGCATTGCCAGGAATTCCGGTGCGCTCGCCGATGGGCGTAACGCGCTGGTTCTCGCTCAACTCCAGACGCAGCAGACGATGTCCGGGAAATCCTCCTCCTTCCAGGAAGCGTATGCGCAATTGGTCAGCCAGACCGGCAGCAAGACCAATCAGATACAGGTCAGCGGCGCGGCGCAGCAGGCCCTGCTGACGCAGGCCCAAAACAATCGCGAATCGCTCTCGGGGGTCAATCTCGAAGAGGAAGCAGCCAATCTGATTCTTTATCAACAGGCCTATCAGGCCGCGGCCAAGGCCCTGCAAATCGGATCCAGTCTTTTCGAGACGATTCTGCAAATGGCGGCCTAACGGTCATGACTTTTCCAGGCACCCCCGATCATGAAAGTCATGACCGTTTCCCTCTCCCCCCAACCCCTCCCCCCGCGAGTGGGGAGGGGAGGTTCGTGAGTCGCTGATGCGACTTTCACATCAAGGAGCGTCATATGCGTATCAGTACCAGTCAAGCCTACAGCACTGGTTTGCGCGGCATCGATCGCGGTCAGAATCAGCTCCTCAGGCTGCAGAATCAAATGTCCAGCGGGCGCCGCATGCTGACTTCGGCGGATGATCCTGTCGCCGCCGCCAGAGCACTGTCCGTTTCGCAATCCAGGGACGTCGGCGTCCAATACGCGCGTAACCAGAGTGACGCGACCGCGCGGCTTGGTCTGGTCGACAGCCAGCTCGCCGCCTTGACCGATCTGCTGCAGAGCGCTCGTGAGCGGGTCATTCAGGCGGGCAATACGGTCCTGTCCGACAGCGATCGCCAGGCCATCGCCATTGATCTGGAGGCGAGCTTTGACGGGATGCTCGGGCTTGCCAATAGTCGTGGTGCCGAAGGCGATTACCTGTTTTCAGGGTACCAGGGGGCAACGATCCCGTTTGCCGGCAGTGCGACCTCATCGGTTACTTACGCAGGTGATGATGGCCAGCGTCTGCTGCAGGTGAGTTCGACTCAACAGATGCCGATCAATGTCGCTGGCAGCGATTTGTTCATGAATATCCGGGAAGGCAATGGCACCTTTTCGACGGCAGCCACTGGCGGCGGAGGTTTTTCCAACCAGGGTTCAGGGATCATTGAACCGGGTTCGGTGCTCGATCTCCAGAAATGGCAAAGTGCCTTGAATTCCGGTTTCCCCTGGCAAGGGACGGGAAATTTCTCGCTACAGCTGCAGTTCTCCTCGGTCGCAGGCGTCACCAGTTACCAGTTGTTCGATGCTTCGACGCCAGACTCGTCAGGTACGGCCTTGCCTGCCAAGGCAGTCAGCGCGGTGCTGCCCTTTGTTTCGGGACAGGCCATTCCTCTGGTCACCACCATCCCGGCCGTTGACTTCGGCGCACAGGTGGTGATCAATGGTGTGCCTGCTGCCGGTGATACCTTCACGATCAAGCCAAGCGTCAACAAGAGCGTTTTTCAGACCATGCAGGAGCTGATCGGCCTGCTGCGTTCGCCGCTGCAGACGTCGGGAACGACAAGAACCGACTTCTCCAGCCAGTTGCAGGGGCACCTCAGCAATCTCGATCAGGTGCTGGTCAATGTCAGCCGCGTGCATACGACCGTGGGTGGGTACCTGCAGGAACTGGACGGCCTGAGCAGCAACTCCGAAGCGCTGGATATTCAGTATGCGCAGACCTTGTCGGACCTCCAGGATCTGGATTATGCGAAGGCGATCACCGATTTCACGATGCAGCAGGTCAGCCTGGAAGCCGCGCAGAAGTCTTTTGTACAGATCAGCGGTCTGAGCCTTTTCAAGTACCTTTGATCGGCAAAGACATGAGCATGCGTGTGCCTGCAGGTTTCTTGCTGCTCATCCTGCTGAGTGGCTGTGGAAACGTCGATTGGTACTTGCGGCCGCGTCCAGACAGCAGCCATGTGTCTGACTATTCCTTCAAAGAATCGCAGAATCCGATGCCGAGCGTGGAGCCACTCCGGGCCGCCGTAATCGCCGGAGCGGTCGGTTATTCGGTCAAGGAATATGCGGGCAATGCCGCTTATCTGGGGCTGGCCGTTGCTGCTGCGGTTGCCGCCTATGCCATCTACGATCCTCTGGCACCCAACTGGACGATTGAGGAGAGGATGCTTGATGCCGACACCTACCGTATCTCGATGCGCGCCAAGAGCTTTCGCACCGGTGGCGATGGGGAATCCGGATTGATTTTCAAGCGGCGGGCACTGCAGCTGCAGCGCGAACGAGGTGTTCCCGCGTACCGTATCCTCGACTACTCGGAAGGGATCGACTCGAGTACGCCTTTCACGCACCGTTTCGCGGAAGGCGTGATTCAGCTGGTCCGCGCCGATCCTCCGAAAACGCCTTGAGCGTCATCCCTATACCCATGGCAAGTGTCGGGTCGGCGCGTGACCCGCTGCCCGACTACCAGGAACGCACCCTGCCGGTGTCGAGGTGAACGAACTGGTCGTGCGGATAGAAGCCGACTCCGCCGGCACCCTGGGAGATCGCGGCGTCGCGCAGATCGACCAGGGGAACGCCGGCAAGGCGGAGATCGATGGCCTTGCCCTGCATGTGCAGGCTCTGCTTCGCCACTCCACCGCTGCCGGTGCTGCGCAACCTGGCGTTGGTCTGGGCGCAACGGTAGCCGGAAATGATCTGGAAAGGCTGCTCGCAGTCCAGCTCTTGCCGGAGCTGGAAAAGCAGGTCGAACAATTGCGGGTCGATGCTGCCGATTTCACCCGAGTAATGGTCCCGCAGAAAAAAGTTGAGACGCTGCAGCCCCTCGGGAAGATAGCGATCACCGATGGCAAATACGACAGAGAGGCGTTCGCCGGTATGGGTGTGATCAAACTCGAGGCGGCGCGCATTCGGCAGGGCTGCCAGTGCAGGCTTTGCCAGCGGCAGTGCGGCGCCGGCGATGACCAGACGAGCGGCGTGAGCGAGAAACAGGCGACGTGCGTGAGGCTTCGGCATGACTGCTCCTTGGCAAGGCTAACGGGTTGATTCAGCGGCAATGTTGATGGTGTGGGAAGGCCGGAAGGCGAGCCGGTTCTGGCGCAGGACAGCGTCAAGAAGCGGGTCCTGCCGGTAGATGTCGGGGAAAAAATACACCCGCCCATCCCGGACGACTGCCGTGTGGTAGGCGATGACCACAGGCAATTCTTCCTGCAGGCGGATGGTCGTGGATTTGCCTTTGCGCATCGCCTGCACGATGCGCGCTTCGCTCCATTCCGGTGCATCGGCGAGGACGAATTTCGCCAGCGCCACTGGCGCCTCGACGCGAATGCAGCCGTGACTGAAATCGCGCCGGTCGCGTTTGAAGAGTTGTGGTGTCGGTGTGTGATGAAGATAGATGTTGTCCTTGTTGGGAAACACGAATTTGATATCGCCGAGGGCATTGCCTGCCCCGGGTTTCTGACGGATGCGCATCTGGCCGCGTTGCACTGCGTCGAGATTGGCCCCGGAAAAGCCGCTGATGACGCGGCCTTCGCTGTCGACGAATTCGAAGCCCTGTCGGTCGAAATAGCCTGGATCGCTGCGCAGCCTGGGCAAGGTTTCGCTCCTGGCGATCGATGGTGGGACGTTCCAGTAGGGGCTGAACTCGATGAAGCGCATTTCGGCATCAAAAAGCGGGGTCGGGGACTTGCGTGCCGTACCGACGATGACCTTCATCGCGGTCTTGATCTCGATCCTGCCGTCACGGACATGATATCCACTCAGCATGAACTCCGGAAGGTTGACCACGATCGTACGCGGCGCTGACAGCAGCGGCGTCCAGCGCAGCCGTTCGAGCGCCAGTTCGAGCTGGCGGGCGCGGCTTGCCGGCGGCACATGCAGTAACCCGAAGGTATCTTTTCCGAGCACGCCGTCGGGCACCATCGCCATGCCGTTCCTGAAATGCCTGCACGCCTTCGACGATGGCTCCCTCGTAGCGTGCTGGCGGCACGATGTCGGCGCGCAGGTCTCCGAGTAATTCGAGTCGCTGCCACAGGTCCGCAATGCCGGCGTATTTTTCGCCGGGCCTCAGTTTGCCCTTGGGCAGCGCTGGCAGATCCTGTTGCCAGGCGGGATGGCCGGCCAGTTCGCGGTAGCGGGCAAGCGCCTCCCGCAAAGCAACGTACTGCGGCAGGGCGGGCGCCACGCTGCGGGCAGCTTCGGCGAGACGGTCATCGGTGATCGCCGAAGTCAGCAAGAAATCGACGTCGAAAGCTCCAGCTGCCTGGCTATAGTTTGCGCCAAGCTGATGCGGATCGACGCGCCCGAAGTGCAGGTCGGTGAGAAAGCGCCGCATCGCCGCAGTCAGGGCGAGATCGATCCTGGCGACCTGATCTTCTGCCAGTGCCTGTCCGCTGATTGCATTTTCGATGGCCATTCGCAGCCAATCGGTGTTGTAGTCCTGTGCTTCCAGACCGTCCGCATCTGCCTCGGCAAGCAGCTCCACGGCCTGCTGGGCAGCAAGCGTTGGGCGCTCTGCAGCGAACCATAGCGGCGCCTCGGTCGCGAAAGAGAGACTACTCGCCACCGTCAGCCCGATGGCCAGGCGGATTGCCGGAAAATGCCAGTCTCGAAAGCGGCGGACAGGTGTTGTGGGGAAGAGCGGCGAACGGGAAGGCATAAGGAAGCCAGGAATGTTGCGGACTGCGCATTATCCATCATCAACGGATCGTACTGGGTGTTGCAGGTGGATTCGGCCAATCCGGACGGCCATTGTAGACTGCATCCACTGCTGGTGATGAGCCCCGGCAACTTGCTTGGTGGAGCGTATAATCCGCATGGGAAGTCGGTCAGGCAGCCGCTGGGCAATAGGTGCAAACCTTGAGCCGAGAGGAAAGTCCGGGCTCCGCAGAGCAGGATGCCGGTTAACGACCGGGCACCGTGAGGTGACGGAAAGTGCCACAGAAATCAAACCGCCGATGTTCTCGCGCATGTGGGAGCAGGCAAGGGTGAAACGGCGAGGTAAGAGCTCACCGCGGCCGTGGTAACACGGACGGCACGGTAAACCCCATCCGGAGCAAGGCCAAATAGGGAAGCATGGGCGTGGCTCGCGCTGCTTCCGGGTAGGCTGCTTGAGCGTGCTGGTAACAGTACGTCTAGAGGAATGGCTGTCCACGACAGAACCCGGCTTATCGACCGGCTTCCCACTTTCCTACTGTTCCACCTTTCCGGCATGGCGGGCAGCGATCGCTGTCCCTGCTCCAGTGTTCGCTCGCATGTTGCATCGCTGCCAAATGTTCGCTTCCATCTCGTCGTTTGTACCAACACTTAGGAAGCAATCTTGAGAAATTACTTTAAGTGTGGTGATTGCAGCATTGTTTTATAGCAAGTAATCTCCTTTCTAACTACCTCAAAAGTCGCTCATAAGTCCTTGTAGCCATTGAGAAATGTAAAGCTGTACCTCTTGCTTTAGGCGAGTCCTTAACTTAAAGTGGGAGTAAGTGGCGAAAAGTGGGAAAATGTCGGTTTTGATGGGCGGACAGCAAGGGTTGGTTTGATGTTTCAGGGTGCGGCAGCGTTAAGTCTTGATGCCAAGGGCAGGCTCGCCATTCCGGCGCGTCACCGGGAGGCGCTTGCGTCTGCTGCCAGCGGCCGACTGGTCCTGACCGCCCACCCGCACCGCTGCCTGCTGCTCTATCCCGAACCTGCGTGGGAACCGATCCGCGACAAGGTGTTGTCGGCTTCGAGTTTCAATCTGCAGGCAGCGGCCATCAAGCGTCTGTTGGTGGGTAACGCCCGCGAGGAAAGCATGGATGCTGCCGGTCGCCTGTTGATCGCGCCCGAACTGCGCCAGTTTGCACAACTCGAGAAGCAGGTCTGGCTCGTTGGCCAGGGGAGCCATTTCGAAATCTGGTCGGACGCGGGCTGGCAAAAGCAACAGGAGGCTGTTTTCGCTCTTGGCGATCAGTTCCTGCCTCCCGGTCTCGAAGATCTGGCGCTGTGAGCGCGCCATTGCAGCATCAAACCGTTCTGCTGCGGGAGGCGGTTGAAGCTCTGGAGATCAAGCCCGCAGGAACCTACGTCGACGGCACCTTCGGTCGGGGTGGCCATACGCGAGCAATTCTCGAACGACTCGGGCCGAACGGTCGTCTGTTGGCACTCGATCGTGATCCGCAGGCGGTGGAACTGGCCCGCGCAATCCAGGATCGGCGCTTGCTCGTCATGCATCGCCGTTTCGCCGATCTGGTCGATGCCTTACGGCAGGCAGGTGTTGCAGTAGAGAAGGGCGTCGATGGCGTGCTTCTCGATATCGGGGTCTCTTCGCCGCAACTGGATGAGGGAGCACGCGGTTTCAGTTTTCGCTACGACGCGCCGCTCGATATGCGGATGGATACGACACAAGGTGAGACCGCCGCACAGTGGCTGCTACGGGCCAGTGTGCAGGAGATCACGGAGGTCATAAGGAATTATGGTGAAGAACGGTTTGCTTTCCAGATTGCAAAGAAGATTGTGGCTGCTCGGGGAGAGCGGCCGCTTACAACCACGGGGGAACTTGCCGCCCTTGTACGCGCGGCCGTGTGGACCCGCGAGCCCGGGCAGGACGCGGCGACGCGTACCTTTCAAGCTCTACGGATTCATATCAATCAAGAACTCCAGCAACTCGCGCTAGTCCTGCCCGAGACCATGACCGTCTTGAAACAAGGAGGGCGCCTGGTGGTGATCAGTTTCCACTCGCTCGAAGACCGGATCGTCAAGCGCTTCATGCGTGAGCAGGCGGCGCCTGACTGCTTGCCCAGGAAGCTGCCCTTGCGTGCCAATGAACTGCCGCAGCCAGGACTTCGCCTGATTGGCAAGCCGCGTCGAGCGAGTGCTGCGGAAGTCACTGCGAACCCACGGGCGCGCAGTGCGGTGATGCGCGTCGCCGAGAAACTGGCCAGGGCCAGGGAGGCCGCCTGAAATGGTTCGCCTGAATATTTTCCTGTTGCTGGCGGTGGTGATCTGCAGCCTGGCCGTAGTGACTTCACAGCACAAGGCGCGCAAGATTTTTCAGGCGCTTGAGGCCGAGCAGGAGCATGCGCGGCAACTCGAGGTCGAGTTCGGGCAGTTGCAACTGGAACTCTCGACCTGGGGAACGGCGCCACGAATCGAGAAAATTGCTCGCGAGAAGCTGAAGATGCGTGCGCCGGAAACGGGCCACGTGATCACCGCAATCCCCACCGGAGGCTTGCCGCAATGATGCGTTTCAAAGGTCAAGTGGCGCACAAGTTCGCCGAAAGCCCATTATTACAGATGCGCCTGCCGCTCTGGCGCTCGCGCCTGATGGCTCTGCTGATTCTCGGTTCGTTCGGCGTGCTGATCGGACGAGCATTCTACCTGCAGACCCTGAACAATGATTTCCTGCAGGAAAAGGGCGAATCCCGCTATCGGCGCGATATCGAAATCAGTGCTTCGCGCGGACGGATTGCCGACCGGCACGGGGACGTCCTGGCCATTTCGACGCCGATGAAGTCGATCTGGGCGATTCCGCCAGCAACGACGCTGACGCCTGTGCAGGCGAGGCAGTTGGCCGCTCTGCTGGAGACCGACGTCAAGCAGCTGACCCGCAAACTGGACACCGACAAAACCTTCGTTTTTCTTCGCCGCCAGATCCCGCCTGCCGTGGCCGACCAGGTGGCGGCGCTCAAGTTGCCTGGCATCGGCCAGGACAAGGAATACCGTCGCTTCTATCCGACCGGTGAAATGACTGCGCACATGGTCGGCTTCACCGGCGTTGACGACAAGGGACTCGAAGGTGTCGAACTGGCGTTTCATCGCCAACTGCTGGGCCAGCCCGGTAGCCGTAGCGTCATCAAGGATCGGCGCGGCCAGATCGTCGAGGACGTCGGCTCGATCAAGCCGCCGCAGGATGGCAAGGAGATTCGGCTGGCGCTCGATTCGAAGATTCAGTATCTGGCCTACAGCCACCTGAAGCAGGCGATTGCCGACAACAATGCCAAGGCTGGTGGCGTCGTCGTGGTCGATGTCAGGACAGGTGAGATCCTCGCCTTGGCCAACTGGCCAACCTATAACCCGAACAATCGCGAGGGTCTGTCCGGGAGCCAGTTGCGCAATCGTGCGGTGACCGATACCTTCGAACCTGGTTCGACACTCAAGCCTTTCACTATCGCCCTGGGAATTGAGGCGGGCAAGGTCCGTTCCGACACGATCATCAACTGCGCGCCAGGACGCCTGACCATTGGCAATGCGACGATTTCCGACGCGCATCCCCACGGCGCGCTGAGTGTCGCCGAGGTCATCCAGAAATCCTCCAATGTCGGTGCAGCCAAGATTGCGGCCATGCTGCCGTCGCAGAAAATGTGGCAGATGTTCGACGATGTCGGTTTTGGCCAGGTGCCACGCCTGGGCTTTCCTGGCGAGGTGAGTGGCCGGGTGCGTCCATGGAAGAACTGGCGGCCAATCGAACAGGCAACGATGGCTTATGGGCATGGCATTTCAGTGTCCCTGATCCAGTTGGCGCGCGCTTATACGGCTTTTGCACGCGATGGGGACGTGCTGCCCCTCTCGCTGACCCAGGTTGAGTCGTCTACGCCCAGCGGTATGGCCGTATTCAGCCCGAAGACCGCGCGTGAGGTGCGCAGTATGCTCGAAATGGCTGTTCTGCCAGGCGGAACGGCGCCGAAGGCGCAGATTCCCGGCTATCGTGTGGCCGGCAAAACGGGTACGGCACACAAGCTCGTCGGTGGTCGCTATGCGAACAAGTACGTTTCGTCTTTCGTCGGTTTTGCGCCCGCATCGGATCCGCGCCTGATCGTCGCGGTGATGATCGACGAGCCGGGTGCCGGCAAACACTATGGTGGCGATGTTGCGGCACCGGTGTTTGCCTCCGTCATGGGAAGCTCCTTGCGGACCCTCGGCATTGCGCCGGACGTGCCGCTGGTGGTCGCGCAAAGCCCGAAAGCGCCGACACCCAAGGCGAGGCTGTGAGCACGCAGGCGACTCTCGCACGCAGTGACGCTGCCAGCGCAAGCTTGGCGCGGCTGGCAGCGCTTGGCGTCGTGCCGAATCGTGTCACGGATGACAGCCGCCAGGTTCTTCCCGGCGACCTGTTTCTGGCCTATCCCGGCGATCTTGCCGACGGCCGCCGCTACATTGCCGAGGCCATCGCCAACGGCGCTGCTGCGGTCTTCTGGGAGGCGACGACCACCAGCACGGCTGATTTCGCCTGGAACAGCGCCTGGAGAATTGCCAATCTGCCGATCATCGGTCTGCGTGCGCTTTGCGGACCGCTGGCGCACGCCATCTACGGGCATCCGAGTGAGCGCCTGTCGCTGCTTGCGGTCACCGGTACCAACGGCAAGACCAGCGTCACGCAGTGGATCGGTGCCAGCCACCCGCGCTGCTGCGCGATCATCGGCACGCTGGGTGCGGGTTTGCCCGGTCAGATGGTCGAGACCGGTTTCACGACACCCGAAGCGACCACGTTGATGCGCTGCCTGGCCCATTTTGCCGATGCGGGAGCACAAGCCTGTGCGCTCGAAGCAAGTTCGATCGGCATTGCCGAAGGACGTCTCGACGGCGTTCGCGTTGACGTCGCGGTGTTCACCAATTTGACGCGCGATCACCTCGACTACCATGGCACGATGGCGGACTATGCAGAGGCCAAAGCCAGATTGTTCACCTGGCCGCGACTGCGTCTGGCGGTCAGCAATCTTGACGATCCCTACGGGCGTGAACTGGCCGCGCTGAGTACGGCGACCAAGGTGCTTGGCTACACCCAGCAAAATCTGCCCGACGACCGGCAGGGAACGATCCGCGCCGAGAATGTCGAAGAAACCATCGACGGTCTGCGTTTCCGGCTTTGCGCCCCGAGCGGTCGCGCTCTGGTCGAGACCGGCCTGCTCGGCCGTTATAACGTCTCCAATCTGCTCGCCGTGGCGGCGGTATTGCTTGACGCCGGCCTGACTCCGCAGGCGGTCGCCGAGCGTCTTGCCACGCTGAATTCGCCGGCAGGCCGCCTGGAGAAGATTGGCGGTGGCAACGAACCCTTGGTCATCGTCGATTACGCCCATACCCCGGATGCCCTGAAAAGCGCCTTGCTCGCGCTCCGTCCGATGGCCATTGCCCGTGGTGCCGGTCTGACCGTCATTTTCGGCTGTGGCGGTGATCGGGATCGCGGCAAGCGGCCGTTGATGGGAGATGTTGCTGTCCGCCATGCCGACCGCGTTGTGCTGACCAGTGACAATCCGCGCAGTGAGGATCCGCAGGCCATTCTTGACGATATCCGCGTTGCTGCCACCGGCGTTGAAATCATTGCCGATCGCGCCGAAGCGATTCGCCGCACCATTCTCCTGGCGCATCCGGCCGAGGTGGTGTTGATTGCCGGCAAGGGGCACGAATCCTATCAGGAGATCGCCGCTGTGCGTCGGCCGTTTTCGGACGCTGGCGAGGCGCGTGCCGCCCTCGCTGCCCGCCAGGAGATGACAAGATGATGGATCTCCTCGCTGCGGCACGTGCCACGGCCGCCAGACTGATCGGCGACAACGTGACTTTCTGCGGTGTGTCGACCGACAGCCGTAGCATTGCTGCAGGTGAGCTTTTCGTTGCGCTGCGCGGGGAGAACTTCGACGGCCACGAATTCGTGGCGGCAGCCCAGATGCGTGGTGCGGTCGCCGCGATCGTTGCTGCAGACGCTGCCGAAAGCCTGCGCGCGCTGGGCCTGCCACTGCTGCAGGTGGCCGAGACGCGGCTGTCGCTGGGTGCCCTGGCCGCCGATTGGCGGAGCCGTTTCACGCTGCCTATGATCGCCGTGACCGGCAGTAACGGCAAAACCACGACCAAGGAGATGATCGCCAGCATCCTCCAGGCGGCCTTCGCCGAGGCGGTATTGTCTACGCAGGGTAATTACAACAACGACATCGGCCTGCCCTTGACCCTGCTCCGGCTCAACGCCACTCATCGCGCGGCGATCATCGAGATGGGCATGAATCGTCCCGGTGAAATTGCCTATCTCGCGGGCATCGCCCGTCCCACGGTTGCCGTGGTGACCAATGCACAGCGCGCCCATCTCGCCGGAATGGGTACGCTGCAAGCGATCGCCAGCGAAAAGGGCAGCATCTACAGCGGCCTCGATGAAGACGGCATCGCGGTTTTCAATGCCGACGACCAATGGGCCGATTTGTGGCGCACCCAGAGTCGCGGACTCGGGGTGATGACTTTCGGTCTGGAGCAGGCGGCTGATGTCACTGGCAAGTCCACCCTGCATGGTCTGGATAATCGCCTCAGCGTCTGCGCTCCACAGGGTCGGTTCGAGGTCCTGCTGGCCCTGCCGGGCCAGCACAATGCGCGCAACGCCCTCGCCGCTGCCACTGCCTGTCTGGCGGCCGGCGTCTCGCTGGACGCCGTGCAGGCGGGGCTGGCCAGCTTTCGTGGTCTCCAGGGCCGCCTGCAGCGACGCACTGCCCTGCATGACGCGGTGCTGCTTGACGATACCTATAACGCCAACCCCGACTCGGTGCGCGCCGGCATCGATGTGCTCGCGGCGACGATCGGCAAGAAGGTGCTGGTGCTTGGCGACATGGGTGAGATCGGCGAGATGAGCGCCCAGTTTCACGACGAGATCGGCGGCTACGCCAAGAGCCAGGGAATCGATCGCCTGTTCGCGCTGGGTGAAGCCAGTGCACTTGCCGCTCACAACTTCGGTTCCGGTGGTGAGTACCATACGCATATCGACCAGCTGATCGAAGCATTGACCGCTGAACTCACACCGGAGACGACCGTCCTCGTCAAGGGATCGCGCTTCATGCGCATGGAACGGGTGGCGAACGCCATCAGTGTTCCGGCACCCGAGGGGGGCAAGTAATGCTGCTGCTGTTGACGCAATGGTTGGCACAGGACGTGCGGGCTTTCAATGTGTTCGGGTACATCACCTTGCGCACGGTGCTGGCTGCGATGACCGCGCTGATCATTTCCTTCATTGCCGGACCGCGCGTGATTCGCTGGCTGGCCGCCAAGAAGATCGGCCAGGCGGTGCGGCGCGATGGCCCGCAAACGCACCTGATCAAATCCGGTACGCCGACCATGGGCGGGGCCCTGATCCTGATCGCCATCGTCATTACCACGCTGTTGTGGGGTGACCTCAGCAATCGTTATGTCTGGGTGGTGCTGATCGTGACCGTTGGCTTCGGCGGCATCGGCTGGTACGACGACTGGCAAAAAGTGGTGCATCGCAATCCGCGAGGTCTGCCGGCTCGCTGGAAGTATATCTGGCAATCGGCAATCGGTCTGGTGGTGGCACTCTATCTCGGCCTGACTGCCAGCGGACCGGCACAGCTGGAGCTGATCGTTCCCTTCTTCAAGACCGTTTCCTATCCACTCGGTATCTTCGGCTTCATTGTCCTCAGCTATCTGGTCGTCGTCGGCACCAGCAATGCCGTTAACCTGACCGATGGCCTCGATGGCCTGGCGATCATGCCGACGGTGATGATCGCCAACGCCTTGGCCATCTTCGCCTACGTCGCCGGCAACGCCGTCTATGCCAAGTACCTGTTCCTGCCGTACATCCCGGGCGCTGGTGAACTGGCGATCTTCCTTGGGGCGATGGCAGGTGCCGGGCTCGGTTTCCTGTGGTTCAACGCTTACCCGGCGGAAGTGTTCATGGGGGATGTCGGCGCACTGGCACTGGGTGCAGCGCTCGGCACCGTGGCCATCATCGTCCGCCAGGAGATCGTGCTGGCGATCATGGGTGGCATTTTTGTGGCCGAAACACTGTCGGTGGCTGCCCAGGTTCTCTACTACCGGTGGAGCGGGGGCCGGCGGATTTTCCGCATGGCGCCGCTGCACCACCATTTCGAACTCGGCGGCTGGAAAGAGACGCAGGTAGTCGTCCGCTTCTGGATCATCACCATCATGTTGGTGCTGGTCGGCCTGTCAACCCTGAAGCTGCGCTGACATGGACCTTCAGGGAAAGCGGACACTCGTCGTCGGCCTCGGCGAAAGCGGACTGGCGATGGCCAGGTGGCTGGCGCGGCAGGGCGCGGTCGTCCGCGTCGCCGATAGCCGCGAGATTCCACCACGAACCGCCGCGCTGCGCGCGGCAGTGCCCGCGGCGACCTTGTTTGCCGGCCCGTTTACGCCAGCGACTTTTGCCGGGGCCGAACTGATCGCCATTTCTCCCGGCGTCCCCAGGCAGGAACCGCTGGTTCAGAAGGCGGCAGCGCTTGGCGTCCCGGTGGTGTCCGAGATCGAACTGTTTGCCTGGGGCCTCCGCCAGTGGTCGCCGCAGGCGCGGGTGATTGCAATTACCGGCAGCAATGGCAAGACCACCACCACCGCTCTGACCGGTGTTCTGTGTCGTGCCGCCGGTCGCAGCACGGCGGTTGCCGGCAACATCAGCCCGGCGGCGCTGGACGCCTTGATGAGCGCAATCGACAGCAACGAACTGCCGGCCGTCTGGGTGCTGGAGCTGTCGAGTTTTCAGCTCGAAGCGACGCAGACGCTGGCAGCCGCGGCCGCGACCTTGCTCAATGTCAGCGAGGATCATCTCGATCGCTATGACGGTCTCGAAGAGTACGCCGCCAGCAAGGCGCGCATTTTCCAGGGCAACGGCATCATGGTCCTCAATCGCGACGATGCCCGCAGCCTGGCGGCAGCCCGTGACGGGCGCCAGGTAGTGACCTTCGGTCTCGATCAGCCAGCGCGCCGCTGTGACTACGGGCTGGTCGATGCCTGCATCGTTCGTGGCAGCGACCCGCTCGTCAAGCTCGCCGACATGAAACTCGTCGGGCGCCACAACGCAGCCAACGCGATGGCGGCGCTGGCCTTGTGCGAGGCGATCGGTATCGAGCCGCACTCGGTGTTGCCGGCGCTGACGGCCTTCAGCGGTCTTGCGCATCGCGTCGAGTGGGTCGCCGAAATCAATGGTGTCAGCTACTTCGACGACTCGAAAGGGACCAATGTCGGTGCAACCCTGGCGGCAATTCAAGGCCTCGGTCGCCCCTTGGCGATCATCCTGGGCGGCGACGGCAAGGGCCAGGACTTCTCGCCCCTGAGAACTGCCATCGACCAGCATGCGCGTGCCGCGGCACTGATCGGACGCGATGCTCCATTCATCGCCGCTGCCCTCGAGGGTTGTCGCATCCCCCTGCAATATTGCACCGACATGGTTGCGGCGGTTCGCTGGTGCGCCACGCAAACGCAAGCTGGTGATGCCGTGCTGCTTTCTCCGGCCTGCGCCAGCATGGACATGTATCGTGACTACGCGCATCGTGCCGAAGCATTCGTTGCCGCCGTGCGTGCCATCGAAAGAGAGGCTGCCTGATGTTGGGAACTCTGGACTCGCCGCGCCGCCTGCCGTCGGAAATCGATCTGGCGCTGCTGTGGGGTACCTTGATGCTGCTGGTGATCGGCATGGTCATGGTCTATTCGGCGTCGATGGCGACGGCCGAGGCCGGCCGCCAGACCGGCAATCAGCCGGCGTATTTTCTGGTACGACATGCGGTTTTTCTGATCATCGCGCTGGTCGCCGCCGCTGTCGCCTTTCAGATCCCGCTATCGACCTGGCAAAGATGGTCGCCGTGGCTCTTCGTTGCCGGCTTTGCGTTGCTGGCGCTGGTGCTGATTCCCGGGATTGGCCGCGATGTCAACGGAGCCCGCCGCTGGCTTCCGCTCGGGATCGTCAATCTGCAGCCGTCCGAATTGATGAAGCTGTTTGCGGTCCTTTATGCGGCGGACTACACCGCCCGCAAGATGCCGCACATGCATGATCTCAAAAAAGCCTTCCTGCCTCTGGCCAGCGCGATGGTCGCGGTGGGCATCCTGCTGCTCAAGGAACCCGACTTCGGCGCCTTCGTGGTGATCATCTCGATAGCCATGGGAATTCTTTTCCTCGGGGGGATGCGGGCGCGTCTGTTCGTCATCCTGATCCTCGTCCTGGCCGCCGCCTTCGCCGCGCTGATCATTTTTTCACCTTACCGGCGTGATCGCATCTTTGGTTTCATGGATCCCTGGGCGGACGCCTTTGGTCGCGGCTACCAGCTTTCGCATGCCCTGATTGCCTTCGGGCGGGGCGAGCTGTTCGGCGTCGGCCTCGGCGCAAGCGTCGAGAAGCTGTTCTACCTGCCCGAGGCGCACACCGATTTTCTGCTCGCGGTGATCGCCGAAGAACTCGGTTTTGTCGGCGTTCTGGTGGTCATCGTCTTGTTCGGCCTGCTGATCCAGCGCGCTTTTGCGATCGGTCGTCAGGCAGTGGCCCTTGAGCGTCTGTATTCCGCGCTGGTGGCACAGGGGATTGGCGTCTGGCTGGGGGTGCAGAGTTTCATCAATATGGGCGTGAACATGGGTCTGCTGCCGACCAAGGGACTGACGCTGCCCCTGATGAGTTTTGGCGGTTCAGGCATCCTGGCCAACTGCGTGGCCCTGGCGGTCCTCTTGAGAATCGATTGGGAAAATCGCCAGTTGATGCGCGGAGCCAAGGTATGAGCGGCATGCGTATGCGCAGCCTTGTCGCCTCTACTTTGCCGGGCAGCCCTCGCACCGGAGTTCCGGCATGAGCAGAACCTTGCTGGTCATGGCGGGGGGTACCGGCGGACACGTCTTTCCGGCCCTGGCGGTGGCTGATCTGCTCAAGAGCCGAAACTGGCATGTGGTCTGGATGGGCGCTCCGGATGGCTTGGAAGCGAAGCTCGTTCCCGCGCATGGCTACGAGATGGCCTGGGTTCGTTTTGCCGCCTTGCGCGGCAAGGGGCTGCTGCGCAAACTGCAGCTTCCGTTCCGTCTGTTTGCCGCATGCTGGCAGGCGCGGCGCGAGATTCGCCGGGTCAGACCGGATGTGGTTCTCGGAATGGGCGGTTACGTCAGCTTTCCCGGTGGCCTGATGGCGGCGCTGCTCGGTCGCCCACTGATCATTCATGAACAGAATTCGATCGCCGGTCTGGCCAACCGGGTGCTCGCCAGATTTGCCAAGCGGGTCGCCTGTGGTTTTCCGAATGCGCTGCCGAGTGGCGTCTGGGTCGGCAATCCACTGCGTCCGGAGATGAATCATCTGCCGGCGCCGGCACAGCGATTTGCCGGACGCGAAGCGCCGGTGCATCTGCTGGTCCTCGGCGGCAGCCAGGGTGCCGTTGCGCTGAACGAAATCGTACCCCAGGGTCTGGCCCTGATCGATGCCGAACAGCGGCCGCTGGTGGTGCATCAGGCCGGCGCCAGGCATCTGGCGCAATTGCAGGAAAATTATGCAGCCGCTGCGGTGCAGGCGCACTGCGTCGCTTTCATCGAAGACATGGCTGGCGCCTACGAGTGGGCTGACCTGGTGATCTGTCGTGCTGGTGCACTCACAGTCGCCGAACTGGCTGCCACCGGCGTGGCCAGTGTTCTGATTCCCTTTCCGCACGCGGTGGACGATCATCAGACACTCAATGCAAATTTTCTGTCGCTGGCTGGCGGCGCCATCCTGCTGCCACAGGACCAGATGACACCAGAATCGATCAGCGAACTTTGCAAGTGTCCGCGCAGCCGCTTGCAGGAAATGGCCGAAAGAGCCCGTGAACTGGCCAAACCCGAGGCGACGGCGGAGCTTGCCCGGATGTGCGAGGAGCTGGTCAATTGAAACACAAGGTCAAGAACATCCACTTCGTCGGCATCGGCGGTGCCGGCATGAGCGGTATTGCCGAAGTGCTGGCCAACCTCGGTTTTTCGGTGAGCGGCTCGGACCTGGCCGATAGTTCGACTATCAGGCGCCTCGCTGCTCTCGGCGTGCGCACCGTGGTCGGGCATGCTGCCGCGAATGTCGCTGCCGCGGATGCGGTGGTGATTTCTTCCGCGGTCAAGTCCGACAATCCAGAGGTGATCGCAGCACGCAGCCGCAAGGTACCGGTGGTGCCGCGCGCGCAGATGCTGGCCGAACTGATGCGGCTCAAGCAGGGAATTGCCGTCGCCGGCACGCACGGCAAGACGACGACGACCAGTCTGGTGGCGTCGATTCTCGCCGAGGGCGGCATGGACCCGACTTTCGTCATCGGGGGCCGTCTCAACGCCGCCGGCGCCAATGCCCGTCTGGGATCCGGCGATTTTCTGGTGGCCGAGGCCGATGAGTCCGACGCGTCGTTTCTGTTGCTCTCGCCGGTGATCTCGATCGTCACCAACATCGACGCAGACCACATGGAGACCTATGGTCATGATTTCAGCCGGCTCAAGCAGGCCTTCGTCGATTTTCTGAACCGCCTGCCCTTTTATGGCGTGGCGGTACTCTGTGCTGACGACGCCAACGTCCGTGAAATCATGCCCCTGGTCAGCAAGCAGATCGTCACTTACGGTCTCGATCCTGCGGCCAGTTGCTATGCAGAGAACGTCACCGCGGTCGATGGTCAGATGCGTTTTGATTGTGTGCGCGTCAACGGCAGCGTCAACCGCTTGTCGGTCACGCTCAATCTGCCGGGGAGGCATAACGTCCTGAACGCCCTGGCAGCGATTGCGGTCGCTGGTGAACTGGGTATCGCCGATGCCGCCATCGCCAAGGCATTGACTGAATTCAGAGGAGTCGGTAGACGTTTTCAGCGCTATGGTGAGATTGTCCTGCCGGCTGGCGGGCAATTCACGCTGGTCGACGACTACGGTCATCACCCGGTCGAGATGCGAGCGACGCTCGCGGCTGCGCGTGGTGCTTTCCCCGGTCGTCGCCTGTTGTTGGCTTTTCAGCCGCATCGCTATACCCGGACGCGCGACTGCTTCGACGATTTCGTCAAGGTGCTGGGTGGTGTAGACGCGCTGGTGCTGAGCGAAGTATATGCCGCGGGTGAACAGCCGATCGTTGCTGCCGATGGTCGAGCGCTGGCACGTGCGCTGCGTGTTGCCGGCAAGGTCGAACCGCTGTTCGTCGAGGCCATTGGCGATCTCCCGCAAGCGATCCTCGATGTCGCCCGTGATGGCGATGTGGTGATGACGATGGGCGCCGGCTCGATCGGTTCGGTTCCCGGCAAACTGGCTGCCGCGTAAGGTGAGGGCAATGGACGTCCAGAATTTCGGTAAGGTTGCGGTACTTTTCGGAGGTCGTTCCGCCGAGCGCGAGGTGTCGCTGAACAGCGGCAGCCGCGTGCTGGCGGCTTTGCGGCGGCAGGGCGTTGACGCGCATGCCTTCGATCCGGCAGAGCGCAAGCTCGACGAACTGGCGGCTTTCGAGCGTGCGTTCATCGCGCTGCACGGGCGCTATGGCGAAGATGGCACGATCCAGGGGGTACTCGAACTGATGGGCATTCCCTACACGGGCAGTGGTGTGATGGCCTCGGCGCTGGGGATGGACAAATGGCGCTGCAAGTTGCTCTGGCGTGCCGCAGGTCTGCCGGTGCCGGAATACGCGCTGCTCGATGCTGCCAGCGACCTCGCGCAGCTGGCGGCAGGATTGGGGCTGCCGCTGTTCGTCAAGCCAGCCTGCGAGGGGTCATCGATCGGCATCAGTAAAGTCAAGCGGGTCGGCGATCTGGGGGCAGCCTATGCAGAAGCAGCCAGGCATGATTCGCTGGTGATCGCCGAGCGTGCGATCCTTGGCGGCGAATACACAGTCGCCATCCTCGGCGAGCAGGCGCTGCCGATCATCAAAATCGAGCCGGCTAGCGAGTTCTACGATTACGAAGCCAAATACCTGCGCGACGATACCGCTTACCGTTGCCCTTGCGGTCTCCCGGAGAACCTGGAAAACGAACTTCGCCAGCGGGCACTCGAAGCATTCCGGATCCTTGGCGGCCGCGGCTGGGGGCGGGTCGATTTCCTGATGGACGAGGCAAAGGTATCGGGCGAAAGTCGGGCCTACTTCCTTGAGGTGAACACCTCGCCAGGGATGACCGACCACTCGCTGGTGCCGATGGCTGCGCGTGCTGCCGGCATGAGCTATGACGAACTGGTGGTGCGCGTGCTTGCACTTGCCACCCTGGGATGAGCGATGTGGCACAAACCGCACCTGCTGATGGCTGTCTCGGATCTGCTCTTCCTGGCGGGCACTGCTGCCTTGCTGGTTGCCGCCGTTGTCTGGGGAACGCCGCGCCTGCGTCTGTTTCCTCTGGCCGAATTGCAGGTGATCAACGAATTGCAGGAGGTACAACGCAGCGAAATCGAGCAATCGCTGTCGGAACTGCTGCGTGGCAATTTCTTTACCGTCGATGTGGACGCACTGCGTCGGTCGCTGGAACAATTGGCCTGGGTACGGCGTGCCGAGGTCTGGCGAAAATGGCCGGCACGTCTCGAGGTCCGTATCGAGGAACATCAGGCAGCGGCCTATTGGGGCGATGGGGAGGGGCAGTTGGTCAATACGTATGGCGAACTTTTTCCGGCCTCGCTGTCGCGGGAGCAGGTGCTGCCGCGGCTGAGTGGGCCGATTGGCTCCTCGGGCGAGGTCCTGCGGCATTACGAGGAGTTCGTACAGATCCTGAAACCAAGCGGCCGACTGCCGGCGCAGGTGGCGCTGTCGCCGCGCCTGGCATGGCTCCTGAAACTGGAGGATGGCATGTTGATTGAACTCGGTCGCGAACAGGCAAAGGCGCCGATCCGTATGCGCCTGCAGCGTTTCGTCGACTACTACCCGACCTTGTCGGACGCCCGCCGTGGGCGGCCAATGGCGGTGGATATGCGGTATCCAAACGGTTTCGCATTGCGCTTTCCGGCCAGTGCAGGTCAAGAAGTCAAAGGAAAGAAATGAGCAGGGATAGCAAGGATCTGATCGTTGGACTCGACATCGGCACCTCGAAAATTGTGGCGCTGGTCGCCGAACTCACTCCGGAAGGGCGAGTGAACGTCATCGGCATGGGTTCCCAGGAATCGAAAGGGCTGAAAAAGGGGGTCGTGGTCAACATCGAGGAGACCGTCGCCACTATTTCACGTGTTCTGCAGGAAGTGGAACTGATGGCCGATTGCAAGGTTCGCGACGTGTATACCGGCATCGCCGGCAGTCACATCCGGAGCTTCAACTCGAACGGAATGGTCGCCATCAAGGACAAGGAAGTCACGACGATGGACGTCGAAAGGGTGATCGAGACGGCGCGCGCCATGCCAATCCCTGCCGACCAGGAAATCCTGCACATTCTGACGCAGGAATTCATCATCGACGACCAGGATGGCATCCGCGAGCCGATCGGCATGAGCGGCTTTCGCCTTGAGGTGAAAGTGCACATCGTTACCGGTGCGGTTTCGGCGGCTCAGAATATCGTCAAATGCGTTCGCCGCTGTGGGCTGGAGGTGAACGATCTGGTGCTGCAACCGCTTGCCTCCAGCTGTGCCGTCCTCTCGGAAGACGAAAAGGATCTCGGGATCTGCCTGATCGACATCGGCGGTGGCACCACCGATCTGGCGGTGTGGACACAGGGAGCCATTCGTCACACTTCGATCATTCCGATCGCCGGTGACCAGATCACCAACGACATCGCGATGGCGCTGCGTACGCCAACACGCGAGGCCGAGGACATCAAACGCAAGTATGGTTGTGCGCTTGCCCATCTCGCGGACCCGGCAGACGTCCTCGACGTTGCCGGTGTGGACGACCGTCCTTCACGCAAGCTGTCGCGCCGGGCGTTGGCGGATGTCATTCAGCCACGCGTCGAGGAACTGTACGAATTGATTCAGGCGGAACTTCGTCGCTCCGGTTTCGAGGACGTTTTGTCTTCCGGCATCGTGCTGACCGGCGGCGCTTCGGTGATGCCAGGGATGATCGAGCTTGGCGAAGAAATTTTCCATATGCCGGTCCGGCTGGGCGTACCCAAGTATCAGGGTGCCCTCTCCGACGTGGTGCAGAGCCCCCGCTTTGCGACCGCTTGTGGATTGCTGCTGGAAGCACAGACGCAACGCAAGCGTGGCTTGAAGGTACGGGAAACCCGCGATGTCAAACAGGTCTTCGGCCGCATGAAGTCGTGGTTCGAAAAGAATTTCTGATCGGATCGTGGACCAGAATTACCGGTTTTTTACAAGTTTATTGATTTTTTATTTTTGCAGAGGAGACGACCATGTTTGAAATCATCGACAAGGAAGAAGGCGAACGGGATACCGTCATCAAGGTGATCGGGATCGGTGGTGCCGGTGGCAACGCCGTCGATCACATGATCCGCGAGGGTGTCAATGGCGTGGACTTCATCACCGCCAATACCGATTCCCAGGCGCTCGGCCGCAGTATTGCCGTTCACAAGCTGCAACTAGGCAAGACCGGCCTCGGCGCTGGTGCCAAGCCCGAAGCCGGGCGTAGCGCTGCGATCGAGGAGCGCGAAGCCATCGTCGAGTCGCTCAGAGGTGCGCACATGGTATTCATCACCGCCGGCATGGGGGGCGGAACGGGTACCGGTGCCGCGCCGATCGTTGCCGAAGTGGCCCGCGAACTCGGGGTGCTGACCGTCGCCGTGGTCACCAAGCCCTTCGGTTTCGAAGGCAAGCGCCTGAAAGTGGCGGACGTCGGGATTGCCGAACTGCAGAAGCATGTCGATTCACTGATCGTCATCCTCAATGACAAACTGATGGACGTTCTCGGTGATGATGTTTCCATGGATGACGCCTTCAAGGCCGCCGATAACGTCTTGCGTAACGCCGTCGGCGGCATTGCCGAAATCATCAACTTCCCGGGACTGGTCAACGTCGACTTCGAGGACGTACGGACGGTCATGGGCGAGATGGGAATGGCCATGATGGGCTCTGCGAACGCTGCGGGTGTCGACCGGGCGCGAATTGCTGCCGAACGCGCCGTTTCGTCGCCGCTTCTCGAAGGTGTCAACCTGTCCGGCGCCAAGGGTGTGCTGGTGAATATCACCGCCACGCGTTCCCTGAAAATGAAGGAAGTCAATGAAGTGATGACCACCGTTCGCGCCTTTGCGGCTGACGACGCGCACATCATCTTCGGCGCAGTGTATGACGAAAATATGGGCGAGGACATCCGGGTGACGGTGGTGGCCACCGGTCTTGGCCAGGCACAGGCCAAACGCTTCGAAGTGATCAACAGCTCGATCAACCAGGGCACCGGTACCGACGGCCGTTTCGCGCATGGTCCGAACATTGACTACTCGTCGCTCGATCAGGTTCCGGCGATCGTCCGCAAGGGGCGCAGTGCAACCGTCGAAGCGCTGGCCAATAGCGGTGTCGATCGCTACGATATTCCGGCCTTTCTGAGGAAACAGGCGGACTAGGCCTGGCAAGTGGTCGTCACTCTCCTGTGGGGATTGGCGGGTTCCTGGGCCGGCCAGCCTGTGCTAGAATCCGCCAATTCCACCGTTATTTCAGACAGATGTTAAAGCAGCGAACTCTCAAGTCGGTGGTCCGCGCCGCAGGCGTTGGTCTGCATTCCGGCGTCAAGGTGAACATCAGCTTGCGTCCGGCCGCTTCCGGGACAGGTATCGTCTTTCGGCGAATTGATCTCGATCCGGTGCTTGACCTGCCAGCGTCGGCCTTGCTCGTCGGCGACACGCGCATGTGCTCGTGCCTGGAGCGTAACGGCGCCAAGGTCGGGACCATCGAACACCTGATGTCGGCTTTCGCGGGCCTGGGGGTCGACAACGCCTTCGTCGACCTCGATGCCGCCGAAGTACCGATCCTCGATGGCTCGGCCTCGCCGTTTGTCTTCCTGATTCAGTCGGTCGGAATTGAAGAACAGCCGGTCGCCAAGCGCTTCATCCGGATCAAACGTCCGATCGAAGTCCGCGAAATGGACTCCTCCGGCGAAAAGTGGGCACGCCTCGAACCATACGATGGTTTCCGCCTGTCTTTCTCGATCGGTTTCAACCATCCGGCAATCGATCGCACCGGTCAGCAGGTGACCATCGATTTTGCCGAGCACTCGTATGTCCGTGAAGTGGCGCGGGCGCGTACCTTCGGTTTCATGCAGGAGGTCGAGTGGCTGCACGAAAACGGTCTCGCACAAGGCGGGGGCCTGGAAAACGCCGTCGTCCTTGACGAGTATCGCGTGCTGAACGCGGATGGTCTGCGCTACAGCGATGAATTCGTCAAGCACAAGGTACTCGATGCGATCGGCGACCTCTACCTGCTCGGCCACCCCTTGCTGGCTTCATTCAGCGCTCATAAATCCGGGCATGCGCTGAACAATGCGCTGGCCCGGGCACTCCTGGCCACCCCGGCGGCATGGGAGTACGTCAGCTTCGAAAATCGCGAACTGGCACCAGCGACCGTCTCCCGCTGGCTGACCTTGCCGGCTTTCTGAATACATGTGGTTGTTGCGTCTGCTGGGGGTATTGACGGTACTCACCGTCGCCGGCGGCGTGCTGGCCTTCCTTTTCACTCGGGACGCGCGCTATCTGCAGTTTTCCTGGCGCCTGTTTCGCTATTCGCTGATCGTTGCACTGCTGATTTTCGCGCTGCTGATCCTCGAACGGGTTGCCGTCATTCCTGTCTAGCTGAATGCGCCAGCAGGTTTTCGACCGCCGTGCGCAATGCCGATGCCGGCAGCGCATCGCGCAATGCCGTCAATTCCTGGCTGGTCCTGGTGCTGAGTGGCTTCTGCGTCGGCGCAGGGGTCGCGGCACGCTCTGGCCGGGCCTGTACCTTGACCTGCACGCTGGTGCATTCGAGCCCCCGCTTCGACAGTTCGTCGGCGAGCGTTGGCGCCATCTGGCGCAGCTTGGTGGCCACTGCGCCATTGCTGGCGTGAATCACCACGACTCGCGACTTGTAATTGGCCACGCAACTGGCCTCGCCCAGATGTGCCGGAACGATCTCCTGGTAGAGACCTTCCAGCTTGACCAGGAGTCGCGCGTGCGCCAGCACCTTGCCGGCGCCCTCGGTTCCTTCAAGATAATTCAGCAGTAAGTCTGCCATCAGCTTTCCTGGTTAGGGTTTGCAGGATACGCCAGACAGCTGTGGGACGTCCACTGACAGCGATTCGATGGTGGGTGCATGCGCGCCATCCAGATGCCAATCGCCCGCCTACCGGGAAACCGCCAGGATGCGCTCAGGCGCAGCAATACCGGCATCGGGCAAAAACAAGCGATATAATCCCCGTCATGGCTGTACATCCCCTTCTTTTGCAGCAATTTCCGCTACTTAACTCGCTTCCTGCAGATCAGCTGGAACGACTTGCCGGTCAGGCCAGTACCCAGACCTTCGCCAAACGAGAGGTGGTGCTGCCTAAATCGAGTGCTCCTCGCAACCTCTGCTTCCTGGTCAATGGGCGCCTTCAGGCAATTGACTTTACCCTCGACGGCAGGGAAGTCGGCCTCTATTTCATCGACCCAGGCGACTATTTTGCCGAGTTGGCCCTGATCGACGGTCAGACGCAGCCGGAACTGGTGATCTCCAATAGCGCATCCCAGGTGGTGTTTGTACCGGGAGCCGAGATTCGGCCCTTGCTGTTCTCAACGCCTTCGATGGCCGAGGCACTGTGTCGGCGCTTGGCACAAAGAGTGCGCATCCAGGTGAACCATCGCCAGATTCTGGGTTTGAACAATCCCTTGCAACGCATCTGCGCGCATCTGGAACTCCTGACCATGGGTAGTGATGGCAACCGGCGCATTCTCAAGGCACCTACGCACCAGGAGATCGCCATCATGGTGAGTTTGACCCGTGAAACCGTCACGCGCACTTTTCAGGTGCTGCAAACCAAGGGGGTGCTGACCAGGGAAGGAGAAGACCTGCTGGTGGATTCCGCCAAATTGTCTGAACTGGCGACCAGTCGTGCGGGCAGCGGCAGCGATTGACAGCAGTGCGCATCGGCGCCCGGTGGCGAAGGGCTGCCTCATCCTGCTACTTTGCCTGGCATAAAATTTGCTGTGCAAGAGAATCTATTTCGAAAGGCGCACGATGGAAATTACTTCTGCGACAGCCGTCACCAATCTGGCATCGACAGCCATCACGGCTCCCAAGAACAACTCCAGCGCGGCAAATTTTGCCGACCTGCTTGTGGATACGGTCAAATTTGCCGAAAGAAAGGAGGCAAAAGAGGCCAGCTTCGTTTCCGGGCGTCTCGGCGTCGACCTGAATTCCAACGGTGTCCCGTTGCGAATGGTGTACCTCGACGAGCAAGGGAACAGATTGACTGCCTCGGCCTTCTCCGCAGAGAGCATCCTGCGCAATACGCAGCAGCTTGGAATCAGCCTTGGTGATCTCAAGGATCTCGGCAGGCAACTCGATGCCGCAGGCATTGGCTACAAGCCCTATGATCTGTACAAGGGAACCGGTTCGGACCATGGGATCGATTTCGATGACCTGATTGCCGGTGGGCTGGGAACCGCCTATGACTGGACTCGGGACGCCAATGTTGCCGCCAAGGGCCCGGGCGCTCTCCAGAGACTCGAAGAGGCAGCCGCCCTGGCAAAGTCACTCAATCTCACGGCCCACGCCGAAGTGACGAAAAACCAGGGTATCGACCCGACTCGCTTCACAACACAGGCGGCAACAGGAGCATCGCCGCGTCACTATGTGATGTTCAATGGCAGCGTCGCCGCCTGGTATGGCAGCAGTGAACAGGCAAACCAGGCAAGTCAACTCTATGGCGGCAGCGTCACCGACATTGCTTCCCAGGCAAGCGCGAATGCCAGCGTCGGCATTCGCGCTCGCAACTCAAGTTCCAGCACCACCGCCAGCCACAGTGAAGCCACTCAAGCGACTACATCAGCAAGCGCAGCGGACCAGTTGCAAGCCCTGATCAATACCATCCGCGGCAGCGGTGTAGCCGCCAACGTCAATCCGCTACTACAAGTGCTTGGCAACTGGCTCCGCTGACTCCGCGCGGAAGTCCGCATTCTTTCCGCGGATCATCCTGGCAGATATCTTCACCCTTCAGGCCGGCCGAAATACTCGTACCCCGAGAATCACGCCGCCGATCAGCAAGACGATACCGATCAGTGCCGTGCTGCCGGGTAGCGCGCCTCGCCAGATGAAGGCATAGGCAAAAGCGGCGAGCGTTTCGAAAACGATCAACTGGCCGGTGAGAGCGGTCGGCAGCAGCTTGCTGGCACGATTCCAGAGCAGCGTACCAAGCCAAGACGCGCACAGTCCCAGGGTCAGCATCAGGCCAACATAGCGTAGCGCTTGTGGTCCGAGTGGATAGTCGAAACTGCTCGACCCATGCAAGTACAGGCCGGCACCAGCCATGCCGATGACCGCCAGCGGCAGCGTCGCCAGGCCCTGGGCGATCGCCCAGGTACCGGAAGCGAGCGCCGGTCGCTGGCGCAGCCAGCGGGAATTGCGTACCGGGTACCAGGTCCAGGCAAGTACTGCAGCGATGGCGAGCAGCGCTCCCAGGAGATGGTCATGGTGGCTGCGCTGGCCATCGAGCAGCGCCATCTCATGCTGGTTCACCAGCGCGATGCCGCTCGCGATCACCGCCAGCGAAGGCAGCAGGCGACGCCAGGGTAGGGCTTCGGCACCGAAGTTGGCGACAAGCGCAATGACGATCGGCAGCGTGCCGATGAGCATCGTCGGCAAGGGGGCTCCGGCGAGCTGGATCGCCGCCGAGAGAAAAAGGTAGTAGAGGAGGTTTCCGACCAGCGCCAGTTCGCAAGCCATCCGCCAGTCCTGCCGCTGCAATTGTTGCAGGCGCGGCAGGTCGGTCCAGGCGAGCAGCAGCGCGATGATTCCGAAACCGAGGTAGCGACCGAAGGAAAGCATTGCCGGTGGATAGTCGGGCAGCATCAGGGGAACGACAAACACCAGCCCCCACAGCAGACCGGCGCCGAGTGCGCAGGCTACGCCCTCGACAAGGGCGCGGTGGACCAGCAACTCTGGTTGCACCCGGTCAGTGGCGGAAGATCGGCGCCTTCGGCAGTGGCGGCCACTCGATGGCGTCCAGCATGTTCTTGACCAACAGACCCAGTTCTGTATCGCCGACGATCGACAGCTCGCGGTTGAAGAATAGCGTGTCCGGATCTTCCTGGCGCACCAGCAGTTGCAGAAAAGCCGAAAGGTTGGCGCGAAAGCACAGATCCGGCACTTCCGGAACCTTGAACAGCGGCCGGAAAATGCCTTTGTAATAGTTGAAAGATGCCTGCCCACCGACGTCGAGGACTTCGATGACGAAGCAGCGCCCTTCGAGTTGCGCCAGATTGTCCGCGGGGAGCACCCCAAGCTTGGCCGCAGCGTTGAGCGCCGTTGCCAGCGCCAGCGAGTGTGGCCATTGCGGCAGGTGTGCGCCGATCGCCGAGACCAGGATCGGCAGCCTGAAACGGGGAATCGAAAAACCATTGTTCATATACAGCTTCCTTGCCGTGCTGCGACAGTAGTCTGCTGCACGATGCCGGGTTTGCCAAACCAGTAACCGTTGACCAGCCCTTCGCATGCCCAGCCGACGGGATCGGGTTCGACTGCCTGCGAATGGCGTGCACTGTCGAAAGCGGTGATGATCGCTGCCATGGTCTGCGGCTGCGGACTGATGCGGATGACCTCGACGCCCATCGCCAGCAGTTCGGGGATCTGCGCCAACAGGTTGTAGGTCTGTGCCGACATCGTCTGAATGCCGTTGATGGCCAGAAACGGCTGCCCTTCACGGGTGCGCAGCGTGATTCCTTCGGGGTGGTCGAGACACTTGAACTGGCAGTCGTCCTTGTTGAGGTGATAGCGACGTGCGGTGAAACAGCGTGCCGAGTAGGCGAGCGGCAGTTTGCCGAAAACGAAGACCTCGGTCTCGACACCAGCCGGGCGACTGCGATGCAGCGCTTCGATCAGCCGACGGTCACCCTCCAGCGGCGGCAGCCAGCGGCGCATCCCGTAGCGGGCAAAAGTGGCCAGCGTCACTTCGTTGTAGATGTTCAGATGGGGGCCGGCGACAAAAGGCCTGCCGGCGGCGATGTTCACCGCGCCGAGGTCGTTGGCCTCGAACTGGCAGCGCGGAATTTCGCTGAGTTCGTCCAGCAGACGACGCAGCGCCTTCAGATCGCTTTCCGATTCGAGCAGTGCCTGTGCCGAAATGACCACTTCCTTGCCGGCGTCACTGAGGTCGCGTGCCAGTCCCAGCCAGTCGGCGACGCGGAGTTGCTGGCGGCGTGAGCAAACCACTTCGCCGACATAGAGGATGTCGATCGCCGGATTCTGCGCCATTTCGGCATAGAACTCGAAGACCTCGTGTTTCGGCCAGAAGTAGAGCAGTGGTCCGAGAGCGAGTTTCATTGTGCCTCCCTATCGCCACGGGCGGTTATAGGCGCCGAGTGTCACCTGGCTGCCCTCGGCGACGCGTGCCAGTTCAGCCTGCCACTCTGGCTTGACATGAAAGTGCCGCGCGTCCCTGGCGAGTTCGTCGAGCGCCGCGCGCAAAGCGCGGGTGACCTGCGCGACATAGGCCGGGCTGCGCTGCCGTCCTTCGACCTTGATCGCCGCGACGCCGATACTGGCGATCTTCGGCAGAATTTCCAGGACATTGAGGCTGGTCGGTTCTTCGAGTGCGTAGTAGGTTTCGCCGTCCACCTCGAAGCGCCCCTTGCACAGTGTCGGGTAACCGGCAGGCTCGTCGTCGCCGAAGCTGTCGATCAGGATACCGTTCAGGCGGGTCGTCATCTGTCCCGGCGAGCGGTCCCACTGCACGTACTTTGCCGGCGAACACGCGCCGACGGTATTCGGCGATTCGCCGGTAGCGTACGAAGACAGCCAGCAGCGCCCCTCGTTCATCACGCACAGGCTGCCGAATCCGAATACCTCGATCTCCACCGGCGTGTTGCGGATCACCATCTCGACCTGCGCCAGCGTCAGCACGCGCGGCAGCACCGCGCGCCGGATGCCGAACTCGCGGTGGGCAAAATTGACCGCCTCGTAGCTGCTTGCCGAGCCCTGCACCGAGAGGTGCAGACGCAGGCCAGGGTGACGCCTGCTGGCGTAGTCGAGCAAGCCGACGTCGGCCAGGATCACCGCATCGACGCCGAGTCCGGCCGCACCATCGACGGCATGCTGCCAGTCGGCGGCGCGTCCGGGCTGAGCGAAGGTATTGATCGCCATCAGCACGCCGCGGCCTCGCGACTGCGCGTAACGGATGCCTTCGAGCATGGCTTTCTGATCGAAGTTGAGGCCGGCGAAATTACGCGCATTGGTGTCGTTGCGGTAACCGAGATAAACCGCGTCGGCACCGTAATCGACCGCCGCCTTGAGCGCCGGCAGGCTGCCGGCGGGACAAATCAGTTGGGGAATTTTCTGGCGCGGCATGCGAACCCTCGTCGAGCGAAATACGCAGTATAGGCATGCCTGGAATGCAGCACTTGATTCTCGTCAATTTGCCGCCGATTGCTCCTGCAAGCGAGCAATCAGAGTTTCCTGCCACCTTCCGGCATGACGATGTTGACTTCCAGCACTTCGAAATTTCCCTGTTTTTCCAACGACACCTTGATGTCTTCAGGGTTGACCGACACGTACTTCGCGATGACGGACATCAGCTCCTGTTGCAAGGCCGGCAGGAAATCCGGCGTGCTGATGCTGCCATTGCGCTCGTGGGCAATGATCAGCTGCAGGCGTTCCCTGGCAATCGCTGCCGTCTTGGGTTTGCTGCCGAAGATCAGGGAGAACAGGGACATGCTCATCTACCCCCGAACAGTCGCTTCAAGAGACCTGGCTTCTCATAGTCGACGAAACGCAGGGGGATGGTCTCGCCGAGAAAGCGGCCAACCACGTCGAGGTACGCGCCGGCGACGTCAGTATCCGTCAGATGGATCACTGGGGTGCCCGCGTTCGATGACTGCAGCACCGCTTCGGATTCGGGAATGACGCCGATGATCGGCACGCGCAGGATCTCCTGCACATCCTTGAAGGACAGCATCTCACCTTCCATGACGCGCTTCGGCGAATAGCGGGTGATCAGCAGGTGTTCCTTGACGGGCTCGCCACCGAGCAGGGCGCGCCGCGATTTGGCCTGGATGATCCCGAGGATACGATCGGAGTCGCGCACCGAGGAAACCTCCGGGTTGCTGACTACCAGTGCTTCGTCGGCAAAGGTCAGAGCCATCACCGCACCACGCTCGATCCCTGCCGGTGAATCACAGACGACGTAATCGAAGCCCATGTGTTCGAGCTCCTTGAGAACCTTTTCCACGCCTTCTTCGGTCAGCGCATCCTTGTCGCGGGTCTGCGAAGCAGGCAGCACGAAGAGATTGCCGTTATCGCAGTGCTTGTCCTTGATCAATGCCTGGGTAAGTGTCGATTCGCCATGGAGGACATTGACCAGGTCATAGACGACGCGGCGTTCACAGCCCATGATCAGGTCGAGGTTGCGCAGGCCGACGTCAAAATCGATGACGGCAGTCTTGTATCCACGCAGGGCGAGGCCCGAAGCGAAGCTGGCGCTGGTGGTGGTTTTGCCGACTCCACCCTTGCCGGACGTTACGACGACGATACGTGTCACGGATTTTTCCCCGCAAGTGAAAGAAAAGATTCTACCCGCAGAATGAGTATTCTGTTACCTGGCTCTACAGGTTGCCGGAGCTTGGCCGCGCGCGTCATCGCCGCTAGTCGATCCGCAATGCTTCGACGATCAGGGTGCTCGCTTCTTCACCAGGCTTTTGCGAGCGCCTGATCTGCACCGGTTTCTCGGCCAGCTCGACCGGAACCCCGCCATCGAAGGTCCGGTACAACCCGGCCACCGAAACCAGTTCGGCATCGAAGCGGGTGCAGAAAATTCGTGCCCCGGCAGCACCGCTGGCACCGGCAAGTGCGCGACCATGCAGGGGCGCGTAGATGTGAATGTGGCCATCGGCAATGACCTCGGCGCCGGCATTGACCGCTGCCAGAACCACCAGGTCGCCGCCACGTGCATAGACCTGCTGTCCCGAACGCAATGGCCGGTCGATGAACAGCGCTGGCGCGCTCGCGGCTGCGGGCGTCGGTGGTGGCGCTTTGGGGGCTGGCTCGGTGACGGGCGGTGGTGGTGCGGCCGTATTGTCGTGCACAGGGATCGCACGTTCGCCGGCAGCGTAGGTCGGCAAGCCGGCAAAGGCCGCGCTGTAGCGGAGTTCTTCGCTTCCGCCACGTACGCCAATGACGTTCAGTCCGTGTGCCTTCAGCACCTGTTTGACGCGCCGCCAGTCGGCCTCGGGTACATCGGCGAGTTGCGCCAGTTCGAGCAATGCGGCGTCACCGTCGAAAAAGTCATCATCACCGAAGAGCCTGCTGGCCGCTTCGGCTAGTGCTTCCGGCTGCAGGGTGCGCAGAGTGACCACGACCACCGGTAACGTGGTTCCCTTGAACTCGATCAGTTGGATTGTCTTGTTTGTTCGCTGCATGGCGCCGTCAGGGAGGTGAATGGAAAAGATCGCGTCAGCCAGCGGCTGGAGAAGCGGCGAAGTCTAGCCGAATCGGCAACAAAGCGAAATACGCCGGCGGGCTTCATTCGGTTGCTGGGAAGCTGCATGCGCTGGATCGACAGGCCACCAGATCGCGCGTTCAAGGCCAGGCCCTGGCTCCCCAGATCATGCGACGGGCGACAAAGTGGCGTAGCGGTGGCAGCAGGTCAAGGGTCAGCAGCCCCAGCCCACGCACCACCCGCAGTGGCCCCAGATCGTTGGAAAAGAGGCGGACCAGGCCATCGGTAAACGCCATGCTAGCGCTGCGGTCGATGCGCCGGCGTCGGGCGTAGGTGGCCAGGGTGCTTGCCTCGCCGGCGTCGCTGCTGATGTTGGTGCGCAAGGTTTCGGCCAGTTCCCAGGCATCACGCAGGCCGAGGTTGAAGCCCTGTCCGGAGACCGGGTGCAGGCTTTGCGCGGCATTGCCGATCCACACCTGTCGGGGAGCGCTGAGCTGTTGGCGGATGCGCAGCGCGAGCGGAAAGCTGGCGCGTGAGCCGCTGCCTACGAAATCGACGTGACCGCCAAAGGGTGCGCGCAGGGCAGCGAGAAAGTGTTCTTCGTCGAGCTGAAGCAACTCGCTGGCCTTTTCGGGCGGCACGCTGAACACCACTGCGTAGTCCTGACCCAAGGGTAGCAAGGCGAGAGGGCCGTCAGGAGTGAAACGTTCCCATGCCCGACGAACGTGCGCAGCGAGCGGGCGGACTTCGGCAACGACGGCATGCTGCCGGTAATCGTACACCCTGACGTCGGGATCGTTGCCGGGAGTGCCCTCGGCATGGACGACGAGGCGTGCAGAGATGCAGCGCGGGCCGCCGTCGCTACCACCGTCCAGCGTGATCTCGGCGGCTTCCCTAGCGAGGCGGATGGCGATGACTGCGCATTCGTTCAGTAGCCGTGAAGATTCGATGCGGGCATCCAGGTTGGCCGCCAGATCACGGTAACGCATCACGTAGCCCAGTGCTGGAATGTCGTAGTCCGCCGCGTCGATGAGCGTGCGGCCAAAGCCGCTGCGTTGCGAGACGTGGATGGTCTCGATCGGCGTGCCGGCGTTGACATTCCATGCTCCGAGGTTTTCGAGAAGTTGCCTGGTTCCGTACGATAGAGCCAGCGCCCGCGGGTCACTGGCCCAGGCGCCGCGCCGGCGGCTGTCGATCAGCAACACACTGAACGGGCCACCGGCCAGCGCCAGCGCCAGCGTCATGCCGACCGGACCGGCGCCGACGATGGCAATATCGACCGCATCGATGGTCTCAGTCATGGCGCATCACTTCTTCGATTTCGGCGACCGATTTTGGCGCACTGCTGTAGACCATGCAGCCGTCGGTAGTCAGCAGCAGATCGTCTTCGATGCGCACACCGATGCCATGCAGAGATTTCGGGACATTCGCTGCGGGACGCAGGTACAGGCCGGGTTCGACGGTCAGGGTCATGCCTGCACTCAGGCTCACCCAGTCCTCTTCCGCAGTGCTCTTGCGGTACTCGCCGACGTCGTGGACGTCGAGACCCAGCCAGTGGCCGGTACGGTGCATATACCAGGGTTTGTACGCGGCACTCTCGATGGCGCCGTCGACACTGCCGGTGAGCAGCTTGAGGTCGATCAGGCCTTGTGTGAGAACGCGCAGCGCCGCCTGGTGATAATCCATGAACGATACCCCGGGACGCACCGCGGCAATCGCTGCCTGCTGGGCGGCGAGGACGATTTCGTAAACTTCGCGTTGCGCCGCGCTGAAGCGACCGCTGACCGGGAAGGTCCGGGTAATGTCAGATGCGTACCCGGAAAGCTCGCAACCAGCATCGATCAGTACCAGCGAATGCGCGGCCAGCAAGCGGTTGTTTTCGACATAGTGGAGGATGCAGGCATTGCTTCCGCCGGCGACGATCGGGGTGTAGGCGTGTCCGTCGGCACCGCGGCGGCGGAATTCGTAGCTCAGTTCGGCTTCCAGTTCGTATTCCGCCATGCCTGGCCGGCAGGCGCGCATGGCGCAGGCGTGGCCGGCCGAAGCGATGTCGGCGGCGCGGCGCATGCAGTCGATTTCGTGGGCGTCCTTGATCAGTCGCATCTGGTCGAGCAAGTTGCGCAGATCACGGATTTCGCCGGGTGCGCGTGTGCCGCTGCGACTCTCGGCGCGAACCGAATTCAGAGCATTGGCAATGCGGCGGTCCCAATCGGCGTCGTGGCCGAGCGAGTGCCAGAGGACGCTACGGTTGGCGATCAACTCGGGCAGTTTCTGTTCGAGACTGGCAATCGGATGCGCTTCGGAAAAGCCGAAGGCCTCGGCAGCGGTTTGTGGTCCGTAGCGGAAGCCGTCCCAGACTTCGCGCTCATCGTTCTTCTCGCGGCAGAAGAGGATCGACCGGGCTTGCTTGCCGCCAAGCAGCACGATCACTGCCTCGGGCTCGGGAAAGCCGCTCAGATACCAGAAATAGCTGTCGAAACGATACGGGTAATGCGCATCGCGGTTGCGCAGACGCTCGGGTGCGGTGGGAATGACGGCGACGCCATCACCGAGGCGAGCCAGAAGCTGCTGGCGGCGATCAGAGTAGGGTTGGTGATGCATGCGCTTCTGCAAGCTCCATATCGAGTTCGGCGAGACGTTCGCGGGTGCCGACGTCGACCCAGCGGCCGTGGTGTCGTTCGCCGCGGATGACTCCCCGGGCAATGCCGTCATCGAGCAGCGGGCGTAGCTTCATCGCCGCGCCGGCGGGGACGGCGGCAAAGAAATCCGGCCAGAAGACACCAATGCCGGCGTAGGTCAGGGCATCTCCGGGCGTGTCGGCAGCACTCAGCAAGGTCTCACCGGCGAGGCGGAAATCGCCCTCGGGGTGGTGCGGCGGGTTGTCGACCAGCAGCAGGTGGGCACGGCACTGGTCGAGCGCTTGCGCCGCCAGGTGGGCGCGAGCGAAATCCCAGTCACACCAGATGTCGCCGTTGACTACCAGAAACGGTTGTTCACCGAGCAGTGGCAGTGCGGCGGCGATGCCGCCAGCGGTTTCCAGGGCTCCGGCTGGTTCGCGCGAGTAAGCGATGCTGAGGCCAAAGGCGCTGCCGTCGCCGAGCGCCGCTTCGATTTGCTCGCCTAGGTGGGCGTGGTTGATCACCACCTCGCGCCAGCCGGCTGCCGCCAGGCGGTGCAGGTGCCAGACGATCAGCGCCTTGCCACCGGCACGCAGCAGTGGTTTTGGCGTCGTGTCGGTGAGTGGCCGCAGGCGCTCACCGCGACCGGCAGCGAGAATCATCGCTTTCATCAGAAGGTGTAAGCGACGTCGGCTGTTCGCTTCTCGAGCGTGTCGAGCAGGCGCGCGAGAGCTCGCAATTCGCCATAGCGCTCGCAGGCTCGGCGTAGATGGCGCATCACCAGCGGCATGTCCTTGAGGTAATCCTGCTTGCCGTCACGGTGGCAGAGGCGGGCGAAAATACCCAGCACCTTGAGCTGGCGCTGTGCGCCCATCCATTCGTAGTCGCGGTAGAAGTCATGGAAGTCGGCGTGCACCGGCAGCCCGGCCTGGCGCGCTGCTTCCCAGTAGCGGATCAGGAAATCGAGTTCCTGTTCTTCTGGCCACTCGATGTAGGCGTCGCGATAGAGCGAGACGAGATCGTAGGTCACCGGACCATGGACGGCATCCTGGAAGTCCAGGATGCCTGGGTTGGCCGGGAAACTTCCGCCAATGACCATCAGATTGCGCGAATGGTAGTCGCGATGGACGAAAACTTGTGGCTGTCGCAGATTGTTGGCGAGCAGCGCGGCAAAAACTGCGTCAAGCGTGCTCTGCATTCCGGCATCCAGGGTCAGGCCAAGATGCCGGCCCAGATACCATTCGGGAAAGAGCGCGAGTTCGCGGCTGAGCAGGCTGTGGTCATACTCGGGAAGGACTCCGGGCCGGCTGGCCAACTGTATCGCCACGAGAGCGCTGTTGGCGTCGCGATAGAGTTGGGGCGCTGTCTTCCTGTCCTGCAGGGCGCTCAGGTAGGTGGTACTGCCGAGGTCAGAAAGCAGCAGAAAACCCTGCGCAAGATCGTGGGCGATGACTTCGGGGACATGTGCACCCGCCTCGTGAAACAGCGAAGCGATATGCACGAAGGGATGGCAGTCTTCTTTTTCGGGCGGCGCGTCCATGACGATCCGCGTGCTCTGATCCGGCAGCGTGACGCGAAAGTAGCGCCTGAAGCTGGCGTCGGCCGAGGCGGGTTCGATACGGATCTCGGCGACAGGGAATTCCGGTTCGAAAAGGGTTTGCACCCAGTCACGGAGCAATGCAGTACGCGGCATGCCGTTTCTCCTTGGCGTGGAAGTGTCGCGTCAGCGACTCACGAATCTTCCCTCGACAATGGCAGAGGGCTTGGGGGTTGGGGGTTGGGGGTAGGATAAAGGCATGAATTTCGTGATTGCAGGGTGCCTGGAAAAATCATGTCCGTTGGACGATGATGTTAAAATGAATGGATTTTATCATCCGATCGGTGCCGCAAAGCGCCTTCCGAAAGAACAACCTGACGTATCCTTTACCGACCACTCCGGAATGACCTTTCCTTCTCGGCGCAAGCCGCTGACCCTGATCTTCTGCTGCAGTGTGGTCGGCACACTTGCTGCAAGCTTTGCTGGCCAGGTACGGGGGCAGAGTTCGGTACCGTTCCGGGTCGATCCAGTCCTGCTCGGTTTGCCGCCGGTGAAGCCGGTTGCCAGACCGGTCGCGGTACCTTCTGACCCGCCTGCTGCAGAGGCCAGGTCTGTGCAGGCACCAGTAGTCGAGACACGGCCGATGCCGGAACCTCCTGCCCCGACGCCGCAGGCCGAGGCCGAACTGCGCAATCGCCGGCAGAAAGAGCTGCCGCGAACGTCCCGGTTGCGGCAGAGATCGCTTCGCCAGTGGACAGTGCGCCGACGACGGCGGCGAAGCCTCTCGTGTCTGCGGTGCCCTCGCGAGCCGGGTCCTCACGCCTTGCTTCCTCGCCGGCTGAGCCGGTGCCCGAGGCTGGATCGCTGTCATTACGGATGGCACCGGAGATGCTGCCGCCAGCGTCGGAGAGCAAGGTGCCACGACCGGTTTTCCTGAGCGCCCAGCGAATCTCGGGTGTCGTGGACCGCGAGGTGGTGGCCGAAGAGAACGCGGAATTGCGCAAGGTCGGCACGGTGTTGACTGCTGACCGCCTGACCTACTGGCCGGTTGACGACGAGGTCGAGGCCATCGGGAATGTGCGCATCGAACAAGGTGAAGACCTCATTTCCGGTCCGAAGGCGCGTCTGAAAATCGCGGATCAGGTCGGTTTCTTCGACCAGGCTTCGTACTTCGTCAAACGGCAGGCTGCGACGGCGACGCCGGCCGGCAAGAAATCGCCTTCGCCCTGGGCTGAGGTGCAGGACGAATCGGAGACCGGTTTCGCCGCACCGCGCGTGCTCGGCATCAAGCCCGGGCAGACCAAGCTGAAGAGTCCAGCAAAGCCGGCAAACGAGTTGACGGAGGCGCGTGGTGAGGCTGAGCGCATCGATCTCGAAGGGGAAAATCAGTATCGTATGACCTCTGCCACCTACACGACCTGCAAGCCGGGCAACGACGACTGGTATCTCAGTTTTGCCGAGTTGAAGCTCGACTACGATAATGATGTGGGCAGCGGTGACGACGCCACGGTGCACTTTCTCGGGGTGCCGATCCTGCATTCCCCGTGGGCCTCCTTTTCGCTGAACAACGAACGAAAGTCCGGTTTTCTGATCCCGCGCTATGGATCGAGCAGTGATAGCGGCTTCGAGTTCGTCCTGCCGTACTACTGGAATATCGCGCCAAACATGGACGCGACAGTCGAGTCCCGGATTCTCAGCAAACGCGGCTTTCAGCTCGGCACCGACTTTCGCTATCTCAACGCGGCGTATGGTGGAACGTATCGCGGCGAGGCTCTGGCCGAATACCTCCCGGACGACCGGAAGACGAACACTGACCGCTGGGGCGTGGTGCTGAATCACAACCAGACCCTGGCCAACGGGTTCTCCGGGACGATCAATTACACCAAGGTTTCGGACAACAACTACTACACCGATCTCTCCAGTCAAATCACCAGTACCTCGAAGACACAGCTCCTGCAGCAGGGGGTACTGAATTACGGTGGTGGTGGTTGGTGGAACGCGACTGCCAATCTGCAGTCTTTCCAGACGCTGCAGCCCGACCCGAAGAATCCGGTGGCCAAGCCGTATCGCTTGTTGCCGCAGATTACGGTGAACGCGAGACAGCCGGATCTGTTCTCCACCGACAGCGCTTTCTTCGGGCAATACACTGCTTTCGTTCACCCCGACGCAGACAAGGTTGAAGGGCAGCGGATCGTGTTGCAGCCGCAGGTGTCATTACCCTACATTACTCCGGGGTGGTATGTAATCCCGCGCCTGGGGGTCAACTTTACCGAGTACTCACTATCTTATCCGACATCGGCAACGGTTCTTCCCACTTCGATCAGTCGCACCTTGCCGATTGTCAGCGTCGATTCCGGGATGACTTTCGAGCGATCGAGCAACTGGTTCGGTCGTGACTATACCCAGACGCTGGAGCCGCGCTTGTTCTACCTGAGCATCCCATACCAGAACCAGAACAACATCCCGGTTTTCGACACCGCTCTTGCCGACTTCAATTTTGCGCAGATATTTGCCGACAACCAGTTTTCCGGCTGGGATCGCATCAATAACGCCAACCAATTGACCGCTGCAGTGGCTTCCCGTCTCGTCGATCCATCTTCCGGGAGCGAAATCATGCGGGCGATGGTTGGCGAAGTCTTCTATTTTGCCGACAACCGGGTCGTCCTGCCGGGAACGCAGGCCAGGACGAGCGACCGCAAATGGGACAAGTCCGATTTGCTGGCTGCATTCAGTGGCCAGTTGTTGCCACGCCTGTACGCTGACGCTGCCGTGCAGTACGATATCAACGATCAGCGCTTCCAGCGTTATTCGCTGGGTACGCGTTATCTGCCGGGGCCTGGCAAGGTGCTGAATGCCGGTTACCGTTACAATGTCGATGCAGCGACGCCGATCAAGGAGTTCGACATTTCCGGGCAATGGCCGATCAACGCTCGCTGGCAGGCGGTCGGTCGCTACAATTATTCGTTGATCAATTCCACCCCGGTCGAGATCATTGGCGGGCTGGAGTACCACGCGGGTTGCTGGGTGCTGCGTACGGTGGCCCATCGTATCCAGACAACCCAGGCCGATTCGACCACGCAGTTCTTCGTGCAACTCGACTTGACTGGTTTGTCGAGCATCGGCACGAATCCGCTGACTGTTCTCCAGCGCAGGGTTCCCGGATACGCTGTGGGTCAACCGGCAACTGATCCAGCTTTGGCTGAATGGTAGGTGTAGAGATGATTATTCTGTTTCGCAGCGTGCTTCTGGCCACCTGCCTGGTTGGATTGGCAATGGCACAGACTCGGACACCTGGCCAGCCGATCGCAGTCGACCGTATCGTTGCGGTGGTCAATGACGAAGTAATCACGCAGCACGAACTGCGTTCGCGCCTCGACTCCGCGCTGGGTCAGTTGCAGCGGCAGGGCATGTCGCCGCCACCGCGCAATGTGCTCGAAAAGCAGATGCTCGAACGTCTGGTGATGGACAAGGTGCAGTTGCAGCAGGCACGCGACATGGGCCTGCGCATTGACGATACGCAACTTGAACAGGCGCTGCAGCGTATTGCTGCCGGCAACAATTTTTCGCTCGCCCAGTTCCGGGCGGCACTGGAAAGGGACGGGATAACGTTTGCGAGTTTTCGTGAAGAGATTCGCGCGGAAATGACGATTGCCCGCCTGCGCGAGCGCGAGGTGGAGAGCAAGATCTTCATCTCCGACGGTGAAGTGGACAACTACCTCGCCGGTGCGTCCGGGCAGGGAGGTGCCGGGGAAGAGTATCAGCTGGCGCATATTCTGCTGCGAGCGCCTGAGTCGGCAAGTCCAGAGCAGATTCAGAAGCTGCGTGCCAAAGCCGAGCAGGTACTCGACCGTTCAAACAAGGGCGAGGATTTTGCGCAACTCGCGGCTGCCTATTCGGATGCTCCGGACGGCATGAAGGGAGGCAATCTCGGTTGGCGTTCGCTGGATCGCCTGCCCACGATGTTTGCCGAGGCAAGTCTCAAGCTCAAGGCAGGTGAGGTGTCGCCGGTGCTGCGCAGTTCGAACGGCTTCCATTTGATCAAGCTCCTGGCCAAACGCGGCGGCGGTGCAGCACAGGCGGTCGAGCAGACGCACGCGCGGCACATCCTGATCAAGGTCAACGAAGTCGTCTCGGAGTCGGAGGCCCGGCACAAGCTGGAGGGTTTGCAGGCGCGGATCAGGCACGGTGAAAGCTTTGCCGAGCTGGCCAGGCTTTTCTCACAGGATGGGTCGGCTTCCAAAGGCGGCGATCTTGGCTGGATCTACCCTGGCGACACCGTCCCGGAGTTCGAGCGGGCAATGAATCTCCTCACGCCGGGTGAACTCAGTCAACCGGTCCAGTCGCCTTTCGGTTTTCACCTGATCGAAGTGCTCGAGCGCCGTGTCCAGGACGTGTCGAGTGAGCGGCAACGCGCGGCGGCGCGTCAGACGCTGCGTGAACGCAAGCGCGACGAGGCCTACCAGGACTGGCTACGCCAGGCACGCGACCGGGCGTATGTGGAAATTCGCCTGGAGGAAGGCTGAGCGTATGGGGTTCTTGCCAGCGATTGCCGTCACGGCCGGCGAACCGGCCGGAGTCGGTCCCGAGATCTGCCTGCGCCTGCTTGAGCGCGCGCGCCAACGGCCGTTTCCCGCACGCATCGTCGTCCTCGCGGATCGTTCTCTGCTCGCGGCGAGAGCGGCAGCGCTGGACCTGCCCGACCGCTTGCGTGACTGGGATCCGTCGCTGCCGCCGCGGGCGGGTACGCTGGACGTTCTCCACCTACCCCTGGCGGCCGAAGTCCATCCCGGCCGCTTGGCTCCAGCCAATTCGCCGTACGTGCTGGCGCTGCTCGACCGCGCGCTCGCCGGATGCCTGTCCGGAGAATTTGCCGCGATGGTCACCGCGCCGGTGCACAAGGGGGTGATCAACGATGCCGGAATTCCTTTCACCGGCCATACCGAATACCTGGCCGAGCGGACGGGCACGCGCCGGGTGGTGATGATGTTGGCCGGTGGCGGTCTGCGCGTGGCGCTGGTGACGACGCATCTGCCGCTCAGGGATGTGCCGGCCGCCGTGACCGACGCCGCCGTTGCAGAAACGCTGCGCATCCTGCATCGCGAGATGGGGAGCAAGTACGGCATCGCCCGACCGCGCATCCTGGTTGCCGGGCTGAATCCGCATGCTGGCGAAGGCGGCTACCTGGGCCGCGAAGAAATCGACGTGATCATCCCGGTGCTCGACAGGCTGCGAGCCGAAGAAGGCATGACACTGCTCGGGCCGCTACCGGCCGACACGATGTTTTCACCGCCGGTGCTGGCACGCGGCGACTGCGTTCTGGCGATGTACCACGACCAGGGGCTGACGGCGCTCAAGTACGCGAGTTTTGGTCATGGCGTCAACGTCACTCTGGGTCTGCCGATCATCCGCACTTCGGTTGATCATGGCACCGCGCTCGAACTCGCGGGCAGCGGGCAAGCGGATCCCGGCAGCCTGTTGGTGGCCATCGAGCAGGCAATCGAGATGGTGGAACGAGCCCGCAGCAAGGGCTGATCGGATGAGACCACATGTCGCGCGCAAGCGCTTTGGCCAGAATTTTCTGGTCGATCAGCAGCTCATCGCCGACATCGTCCATCTGCTGGCGGTGCAGCGGGACGACCTGCTGGTCGAGATCGGTCCCGGGCTGGGCGCCTTGACCGGCCCGCTCTTGCGGCGGCTCGACCATCTGCATGTGGTCGAGATCGATCGCGATATCGTCGCCCGGCTGCGGCAGGCGTATGCGCCCGGGAAGCTGACGGTGCACGCAGGCGATGCGCTGGTTTTCGCTTTCGGTGAGTTGGCCAACACCGCAGGTACTGGCCTGCGCATCGTCGGCAATCTCCCTTACAACATTTCGACGCCGCTCCTGTTTCATCTTGCCGGCTTTGGCAACTGCGTGCGCGATATGCACTTCATGCTGCAGAAGGAAGTCGTCGAGCGCATGGTCGCGGCACCCGGCAGTGGCGAATTCGGGCGCCTGTCGGTGATGCTGCAGTACCGATTCGTGATGGACAGGCTGCTTGATGTTCCGCCAGAGGCATTCAATCCCGTGCCAAAGGTACATTCGGCAGTCGTGCGTCTGATTCCGCGTCCAGCAGCAGCATTGTCGGCGATCGACGCCCCCCTGTTCGCCAAGCTGGTGTCGGCGGCCTTCGCACAGCGGCGCAAGATGCTGCGCAACAGTCTCAGTGGCCTGGTTGACGATTCCCTGCTGGCAGTACTTGGCATTTCACCAGCCTGTCGCGCCGAGGATCTGTCGGTTGACGACTACATTCGCCTGGCCAACAGCCTCAAGATAGAGCGCCAGTAGCGCGTGCGGCAGCTATTCCTGAGTGGCGGGCATCAGTCGGCCAATTCAACGGTTACCGGTGCGTGGTCCGACGGACGTTCGAGTTTGCGTACTTCCCGGCTGATTGCGGCGGCCCTGCAGCGATCGGCGAGGGGTCTGGACAGCAGGATGTGGTCGATCCGCAGCCCCCGGTTTTTCTGAAAAGCGAGCATCCTGTAGTCCCACCACGAGAAACTCTTGTCGGCTTGGGCGAAGAGGCGAAAGCTGTCGGTCAGTCCGAGATTCAGCAAACGCTGTAAAGCGGCACGTTCCGGCTCCGAACACAGGATTTGCCCGGCCCACGCGATCGGGTCGTACACGTCCCGGTCATCCGGTGCAATGTTGAAATCGCCAGCCAGGACGAGTTGTGGATTGGCGTCGAGTTTTTCGGTGATCCACCTGGCGAGTGCATCCAGCCACTCGAGCTTGTAAGCATACTTGTCACTGCCAATGGCTTGTCCATTCGGGACGTAGGCGCAGACCACACAAATGCCGCCGATGGTTGCGCTAAGCAGGCGCTTCTGCTCATCAGGATAGAGCGGATTGCCGAAAACGATATCCGTCGGCGTTGCGCGCGTCAGCAGGGCAACACCGTTGTACGTTTTCTGTCCCGAGAAAGCGACGTGATAACCCATGGCCGCGATTTCCTGACTCGGGAAGTCCTGGTCCTGAAGTTTGGTTTCCTGCAGGCAAACGACGTCTGCTTGCTGTGCAGCCAGCCATGCGAGCAGTTGCGGCAGGCGGACCTTGAGTGAGTTGACATTCCACGAGGCAATTTTCATGTTTGACCGAAAGAATTGATGAGATTGAGCATGTCAAGTAACGGTAATCGATACCGATATGGGTATGTTATCGTACTGTCCGTGGCTTTGCTGCCTTGTCGGATGATGGAAATTTGGGGAAATGTGCGTTATTTCTCTTGTGCAAGCCCGTCCAGCACGTATCCTGCGCCTGCTCGAAGCCTTCCGGTGCCGACCCATTGACCCACTTGAGCGGGCAGGAAGCAGCAAGGGACTTGGGCATACATTTGTTCGCCCGGCCAATTCCACTATACTGTGGCGCATTTGACGCAACCCGTCGGAGCAACATCGTCGAGACTTGCCGTAAACCTGCGGGAAACCGTTTCCAAGTTGGCGACTACAAAGGAGAGCATGATGGTTGTTACACGCCTGCATGATGTGACTGGCGTTTTGTTTCGTTGGATTTTGCTCGGTGTGCTGGGATCGCTGCTGGTGGGGTGCTCGTCGTATCCTCCGGCACCAGCCTCGGCAGCTTCGGCAGACTATCGTTATATCATCGGGCCTGGCGACAGTGTGAATATCATTGTCTGGCGCAATCCGGAACTCTCGATGTCTGTCCCTGTGCGTCCAGATGGAATGATTGCAGGCCCGCTGATCGAGGACATGCCGGCCATGGGCAAGACCCCGACGGCTCTGGGACGGGACATGGAGAAGGCGCTTGGGACCTTCATTCGGGATCCGGTCGTGACGGTCGTGGTCACCAGTTTCGTAGGAAACCAGAGTGAGCAGATTCGGGTTGTCGGGGAGGCATCGAAGCCGCAGGCGCTACCGTACCGTCAGAACATGACACTGCTCGACGTGATGATCGCGGTCGGTGGTCTGACCGATTTCGCCGATGGTAACGGGGCCTCGGTGGTGCGTGCTGGTACAGATGGCAGCAGGCAGCAGTACAGCGTTCGTCTGACGGATTTGATCCGGCGTGGGGACGTCTCGGCCAATGTGGACATGAAACCCGGCGATATACTGATCATTCCGCAGAGCTGGTTTTGATCGCTCTCTGGCCTGCTCTGGAATACCTGACTTCCCTTCTGTTGCGTGATGCAACGGGTGCCCCATCAACCGCTACTGATAAAGTCTGAATCCGATGGATGAACTGCTTCGACAAGCGACCGCGATCCTGCGTGGCATGTGGCAGCGCCGCTGGCTGGGAATTATCGTCGCCTGGGTCGTTGGCGCGGCCAGTGTTGCCGCGGTTCTGGCCATTCCCGACAAATACGAGGCATCCGCACGTATTTATGTCGATACCCAAACGATCCTCCGGCCGCTGATGACCGGCCTGGTGACACAGCCCAACGTGGATCAGCAGGTCATGATGCTGAGTCGTACCTTGATTACCCGACCGAATGTGGAAAAATTGATCCGGATGGCGGATCTCGACCTCAAGATCGAGTCGAAAAGCGAGCGGGATGCGCTGGCAGAGGCCTTGATGGCGTCGCTGAAGATCAACAATACGACGCGTGACAACATCTATACGATCAACTATCGAGACACCCAGCCGGAGCAGGCAAAGCGTGTGGTGCAGTCGCTGGTATCGATCTTTGTCGAGTCCAATCTCGGCGACTCGCGCAAGGATACGGAATCGGCCCGCAAATTCCTGGACAAAGAGATCGCAGCGTACGAGAAGAAACTTGAGGAGGCCGAGGGGCGGCTGAAGCAATTCAAGCTGCGTAACCTGGGGAATGAGAGTGCAGAGGGCAAGGATCACTTCAGTCGTATGAGTGCCGCTGCTGCCCTCCTCGAACAGAGCCGCCTCGAATTGCGCGAGGCGGAACATTCCCGCGACGCCTTGAAACGCCAGATCCTTGGTGAGGAGCCGGTTTTGCTGCCGGAAGCCTCGCAAGAACCAATTGCTGGCGTGTCGATTCCAGAAATCGACAGTCGTATAGACGTCCTCAAGCGCAATCAGGACGCGATGCTGCAGCGTTTCACCGAGAAGCATCCGGACGTGGTCAGTACCCGCCGCCTGATCAAGGAACTGGAGGAGCAGAAGCAGCAGGAGATCGTTGCTCGCCGCAAGACGGCGCTTACCAATCCGGACTCTTCGGTGAATACCAATCCCGTGTATCAGCAACTGAAAGTTTCCCTGTCTGAAACCGAGGCGAGAGTCGCTGCATTGCAGACCCGGGTTGCCGAGTATCAGGCACGTTACGATCGTTTGAAGTCTGCAGTCACTCTCGTACCCCAGATCGAAGCCGAGTTTGCGCAGCTCAATCGCGACTACGAGATCAACAAGAAGAATTACGAACAACTGGTGCAAAGGCGTGAATCGGCCACCCTCGGGAGCGAGATGGACAACGTCGCCGGGGTTGATTTCCGCCTGATCGATCCGCCGCGGGCGTCTCCGAAACCAGTCGCTCCCAATCGCGCCCTGTTTCTCCCGCTGACACTGCTCCTCGCACTGGCTGCCGGAGTGGCGGTCACTTTTGCGGCCAGTCAGCTACGTCCAGTATTTTTTGAGGCACGTTCTCTCAGGGAAGCATGCGGCCTGCCGCTCCTGGGAACCGTCTCCCTGGTCGCTGACGAGGGGAGGAAAAGCCGCGAAAGGAAGGACTTGCTTCGCTTTGCTGCGGCCTGTGTCTCGCTCCTCGGTGTCTATGGAGCGGGGATTCTCGCTTTTTTCCTTCTTTCCGCCCGTACTGCCTGAGGAAAACTGATGAGCCTCATTGAACAAGCGGCGAAGCGTCTGGAACAGTTGCGTAAGGCAGGGGTCGAGATACCTGCGCCGATCGCTGCGCATGAGCCACCAGCATCCGATTTGGGCGCCCCGGTTGCCGCCCAGCCACAGTCGACCCTGGCGCGGCCGCAGGTCGTTCCTTCCTCGACCACCGTGTCTGCGAGTGTGCCACAGTCTCGCCGGATCGAGCTTGACCTGAATGCTCTTGCAGCCACCGGTCTGATCAGCCCGGACGCACCGCGATCCCAGATTGCAGATCAATATCGGGTCATCAAGCGGCCCTTGATTGCCAACGCCATGGGCAAGGGCGCCACACTGATCAAGCGGGGCAACCTGATCATGGTGACCAGTGCGATTTCCGGCGAGGGCAAGACCTTTACCGCGATCAACCTGGCGATGAGCATCGCCATGGAATTGGACAATACGGTCATGCTGGTCGATGCGGATGTACCGAAGCCCTCCGTGCTCAAGATGCTCGGTTTGCCCCCGGCACCGGGCCTGCTCGACGTGCTGACGGATGAGTCGATTGCACTGTCGCAGGTCTTGATGAGAACCAACGTGGATAAGCTGAGTATCCTGCCGAGTGGCACGCAGCATCCGCGTGCGACCGAACTCCTGGCCAGCGAAGCCATGATCGGCCTGCTCGACGAAATGGCCAATCGCTACCCGGACCGGATCATCATTTTCGATTCGCCACCGCTGCTGATGACCACCGAATCAAGGGTGCTGGCGAGCCATATGGGGCAGGTGGTCGTTGTGGTGAAAGCCGAGCGTACTGCTCGCAGTGACGTCAAGCACGCTTTGGCAGCCATCGAGTCCTGCCCGGTCAAGCTGATGCTGCTCAATCAGGCGCGCACAGCCACCCAGGATGGTTACGGCTACGGTTACGGCTACGGTTATGGCTATGGCTATGGTTCAGATGGCTCTTGAACAGACGGGGTGCGTGCCATGTGCTGAAAGCGGGGGGGGGGCGTTCAGCGATGGGCCGGCGCTTTCACGACCGAAGCTCTGGCCGCTGCTGCCAGGCCTCGGCATCCTTGCTTGGTTTTTCATTGCTGTGCATGGGCGTTTCGGCACATGCAGAGAATTGGCGGATCACGCCGACCATAGCGGTAACGGAAACCCTGACCGACAATGTATTTTTGACTTCCACCGACAGGAAGAGCGATCTGGTGACCGCCATCTCGCCGGGTATCTCGATCGATGGCAAGGGTGCTCGCACCAGTCTGCGACTGAGCTATACGCTTACCGAGCAAATCTACACGCCGAGCCATTCGAACACCGATCGGCTGCTTGGGCAGAAGTCGGCTTCCAATAACCATCAGAATGCGCTCAGTGCGGTTGGAATGCTGGAAGCAGTGGAGGGCTGGTTATTCATCGACGCCACCGGGAGCATCACGCAGCAGTACATTTCGGCGTTTGGAACGGTTTCCCCGAGCAATGCCAGTGTCAATAACAACCAGACTGAAACATCGAGTTACTCGATCTCTCCGTATATCAAAGGTAAATTTTTCTCTTCGACCGAGTATCTCCTGCGCTACCGAGCGACGACCACCAGCTCGCAGTCAGGTCTGGTGTCTGACACCACTTCAAGCGAGTGGTCGGGCAAGCTCAACGGCACCACTCGCTGGTCTGCTCTTGGCTGGGCACTTGAAGCAAATCGCTTGACCAACAACTATCAGCTCAAGGACTATGAGGACACCAAGTATCAGGCCAGCCTCTCGTATCGCTTCAATCCACAGATTCGGTTTACCGTTATTGGCGGGCAGGAGTCGCAGAATTACGTCAGTCTGAACCAGGAGACGCATACCACCCACGGTTTCGGCTTGGTGTGGACGCCCGGCCCGCGTACCGAACTCTCGGCGACCAACAGCAAGCGCTTTTTCGGGAATGGCTACGACGTCAATTTCCGCCATCGGATGGCACGTTCATTGATCACCTACACGGCCAGCAGGAATATTTCGTCGCAGCCGGCAGGTGTCGGGAATACCGGGCAGGGCAGCAACTACAATGCTTATTATGCGATCATCGCCGCCAATAATCCGGGCGCCTCGCCGGAAACGATCAACTCGCAGGTCTCCCAGATTCTCCAGGGCAGAGGAGTTCCGGCCGACGGCACGGTGGTCAATGGGTACCTGACGAATCGCCCCACCCTGCAGGAGTCACAACAGCTCTCCTTTGCCTTGCTCGGCGTCCGGAATACCGTGACCTTGAACGCAAACGAAACCAGGCAACAGCCGCTGGGTCTGGTCAACGGGCTGACCGATGAATTTTCGCTGTCGAACCAGATCACGCAACGCGGATTTGGCATCGTCTGGGGGCATCAGTTGACAGGCTTGTCGTCGCTCTCGCTCTCGCTCAACCAGCAGCGCAGCATCAGTCAGAGGAGCAACCAGTCTGACACCAGAACGCAGGGGGCGTATCTGCTGTTCACTACCACCATCTCGCCGAAGACGCATGCGAACATCGGCGCACGACGGGTGATTTCCGATGGTGGGGCAATCTCCGGCGCTGGGCTCGGATCCGGCTATACGGAAAACGCGCTGACCGGCGCGCTTTCCTACAATTTCTGAACCTCCCTTATGTACGAGTCCTTCTACGGTTTGACCAGCAAGCCTTTCCAGCTGAATCCTGACCCCGCATTCTATTTCGCCAGCAAACAGCACCGCCGTGCGATGGCCTACCTCGAGTATGGCTTGAATCAGAACGAAGGCTTCATCGTCGTTACTGGCGAGGTCGGTGCGGGTAAAACGACGATCGTACGTGGCTTGCTCAACGACCTCGATGCCGAGAAGGTGGTGGCCGCTCAACTGGTCAGTACGCAACTCGACGCGGAAGACATTTTGCGGATGGTTGCCGGGGCTTTTGGCGTCGGGACCCGGAATCTGGGAAAGTCCGACATGCTGCTTGCCCTCGAGGCCTTTCTGGTGGATGTCACTCGTCAGGGGAAGCGTTGCCTGCTGATTGTCGATGAGGCACAGAACCTGACGCCGCGGGCAGTTGAAGAACTGCGCATGCTTTCGAATTTCCAGTTTGGTACGCAGGCCCTGTTACAGAGTTTCCTGATCGGCCAGCCGGAGTTCCGGAAGATCATGCAAAGCCCGCAGATGCAGCAATTGCGTCAGCGCGTGATTGCCGCCTGTCACATTGGTCCGATGGATCAGGAGGAAACCCAGGCCTATATCGAGCACCGGCTCCGGTGTTCTGGATCGAAAGGCTCGCCACGTTTTGATGCGGGGGCTTTCGAGGCGCTGTTCGAGGCCAGCGGGGGTGTGCCTCGACGCATCAATGCGCATTGCGACCGTCTTCTACTGTCCGGTTTTCTCAATGGCAAGAATGAATTCTCGCGTGCTGATGTCGAGGAAGTCGCGAAAGAGATCAAGGACGAGACCCAATCGGCTTCGACATTGCCCTTGCCGGTCGACGCCGGCCATGCGGCAAGCAGCCCGCAAGCGACGGACAACAGCATTCCCGACATCGACCTGTCGCGACTGACCCTGGATGCCAGCACGGCAGATCAGGCGGCACGCGTGATTTCGGATCTGAAAAATGGGCAGGCCGAGCAGCGCCTGATACGCATTGAGCGCAGCATGTTCCGTCTCGAACGCAACAATGCAGCACTTCTTTCCTTGCTCCAGCAACTGGTTGATGCTGCCCGGGCAAAACCTTGAAAGGGAGTCATCTTGGCTAATGAGGCATGGCCCGCTATGCTGGGTCCGGTGATCTGCGTCGTCGGTGCACGCCCGAATTTCATGAAGATGGCACCGATTCTGCGCGCTTTTTCTGCCCACCGTCCGGCGCTGCCGACGCTGCTCGTTCATACCGGCCAGCATTACGACAGGGACATGAACGATCGCCTGTTCGTCGACCTGCGTCTGCCGCATCCTGACATCAACCTCGAGGTGGGGTCTGGAACCCACGCCCTGCAGACCGCGGAAGTGATGCGACGTTTCGAACCAGTGCTCGATGCGCAGCAGCCATCCTGTGTGCTGGTCGTCGGTGATGTGAATTCGACCCTTGCCTGTACCCTGGTCTGTGCCAAGAAGGCGGTGCCGGTGGTGCATGTCGAGGCCGGGCTGCGCAGCTACGATCGGGGGATGCCGGAGGAAATCAACCGTGTTCTGACCGATCAGATCGCCGACCGCCTATACACCACCGAGCGCAGCGCGCACGCCAACCTGGCACGCGAAGGGGTTGCCGAGGAACGTGTGTGTTTCGTTGGCAACGTGATGATCGACTCGCTGCTGTCGAATCGCGAGTTCGCCTGCCCCGCAGCGAAGACCCTGCAGATGGCCGGTTTCGATCCTGCTGTGGTCGACGATCCGCGCGGTTATGGTGTAGTCACCCTGCATCGCCCGTCAAACGTGGATCGTGAGGAAACCTTGGCGCCCTTGCTGACCGTGTTGCGCGAAGTTTCCGACAAGGTGCCGTTGGTCTTTGCCCTGCATCCAAGGACGCGCGCCAACATCGATCGCTTCGCTCTGGGCGAACTGCTCGCCAGCAATCGTATCGTCCTCTTGCCGCCGCAGGGTTACCTGGAGATGCTCGGCCTGCTGGCGGGTGCGAAACTCGTACTCTCCGATTCCGGAGGTTTGCAGGAGGAAACCACTGCTCTTGGGGTGCCTTGCCTGACGATACGGGAAAATACCGAACGCCCGATCACCGTCGTACAAGGAACCAATACCCTCGTCGGTTGTGAACCGCGCGCGATCCGCTGCGGTGTCGACGAAATCCTTGCTGGCGCCGGCAAGACCGGTCGTGTGCCCGAGTTCTGGGACGGCCACGCGGCAGAGCGAATCGCCGCTGATCTCTTTACCTGGCTGATGGCTCATCATGCGCAGCGCAGCAGCTAGAATCGACGAGTCATGCGAGATGCCAGGCCAGTCGATCACCAATGGATTGACCATCGACGTCGAAGACTACTTCCAGGTCTCCGCGCTCGCTCCCTATATCCCCAGGGAGCAGTGGGATCTACGTGAATGCCGGGTCGAACGGAATGTCGACAGGATCCTGCTGATGCTCGAAGCAAATCAGACCAAGGCAACCTTCTTCACACTGGGGTGGATCGCCGAACGCTATCCTCGTCTCGTTCGGCGCATTGTCGACGATGGCCATGAATTGGCCAGTCACGGCTACGGTCACCAGCGTGTCAGTGATCTGACCGAAGCCACTTTCTCTGCGGACATCGAACTGGCCAAGAAACTGCTGGAAGATATCTCGGGTCAGGAAGTCAGGGGCTATCGGGCGCCGAGTTTTTCGATTGGCGAAGGCAATCTCTGGGCTTTCGACTGCCTCGAACGTGCCGGTTACCGCTACAGTTCGAGCATTTACCCGATTCACCATGATCACTACGGGATGCCGGATGCGCCGCGCTTCGCGCATCGGGTACGCGCCGGCCTGCTGGAACTGCCGGTGACCACCGCGCGCTTCTTTGACCGCAACTGGCCAGCCAGCGGTGGTGGCTACTTCCGACTGCTGCCTTATGCGCTGTCGCGCTGGCTGCTGCAACAGGTCAACCAGCGCGATCGTCAGCCGGCAATCTTTTATTTTCATCCCTGGGAAATCGATGCCGGGCAGCCGCGCATTACCGGCATCAGTGCCAAGACGCGCTTTCGCCACTACGTCAATCTGCAGTACACCGAAGGGCGCCTGCAGCGATTGATCGCCGATTTCAAATGGGGGAGGGTGGATCGGGTGTTTCTCGATAGTCCGCTAGCGGAGCCGGTGGTGAAGCAATGAACCCCGGCATCGAGAAAGTTCCCCGTTCTGCCGGACTGGCAGCCCCACTCGGCGTCCAGCGCCTGAACCCCGGCGACCCGGCCGCGCTTGCACGCTGGGACGCCTTCGTTGAGGCGTGTCCGGAGGCCACCTTTTTCCACAAGTCCGGTTGGCAGAGAATCCTGCACGAGGTCTTCGGTCATCGCACATACTTTCTCTTCGCCGAGCGTGCCGGTGCCATCGAGGGTGTTCTGCCGCTGGCACAGGTGAAAAGCCTGCTCTTCGGAAACTCACTGGTCTCCCTGCCCTTTGCGGTCTATGGCGGGGTGGCAGTCACCAGTCCGGCAGCCGCCGAGGCGCTGGAATGGGAAGCACAGGCGATCGCCAGACACCTTGGGGTTGCGCACCTGGAACTGCGGAACATTCAGCCGCGCCATCCGGAATGGCCACGCCAGGATCTCTACGTCCGCTTCCGCAAGGCCATTGCTCCCGAGGTCGATGCCAACATGCTGGCCATCCCGCGCAAGCAACGCGCGATGGTGCGCAAGGGGATCAAGAACGGTTTGCGCAGCGAGATTGACGCCGATCCTGGGCGGTTTTTCGCGCTTTACGCCGACAACGTCCACCGTCATGGCACGCCAGCAATGCCCCGTCGTTATTTCGAAGCGCTGCAGCAGGTGTTCGCTGCCGATTGCGAAGTGCTGACCGTCGTGGACGGCACGGGGTGTTCGCTGAGCAGCGTGCTGAGCTTTTATTTTCGCGACGAGGTGCTGCCCTATTACGCCGGTGACGCCTTGGCCGCTCGCGAGCTCGCGGCCAACGATTTCAAGTACTGGGAGTTGATGCGCCGTTCCTGCGAGCGTGGGCTGAAGGTTTTCGACTATGGTCGCAGCAAGCAGGGCACGGGTTCCTTTTCCTTCAAGAAGAACTGGGGCTTCGAGCCGCAGCCGCTGGCTTACGAATATTGCCTGTATGGGCGCGATGCCATCCCGCAGAATAATCCGTCGAATGTCAAATACCGGCTCCTGATCGACGCCTGGCGGCGGCTGCCGATCGGCCTTGCCAACTGGCTGGGGCCGTTCATTGTCCGTAACCTGGGTTGAGTGTGCTCGATGGCCATTCCTGTCTGCGCCGATCCTCTGGAACCGATCGCTGATGACCGTACCTCCGTGCCTGTGGAAAGCAAGTTCATGAACCAAACCCCCAGCCCGACGTCCTTGCTCCCTCACCCGGGCTGGCGAGTGGCGCTTCCCGCAGTGGTCCTGACCCTGGCCGCGATTCTGGCAATTTTTCGGGAAACTGCGCTCTCGATGGTAGACATCTGGGTGCGTAGCGGCACCTATGCCCACGGCTTCATCGTGCCGCCGATTACCTTGTGGCTGATCTGGCGAATACGCGAGAGAATTGCCGTGCTGGCTCCCAGGCACTGCTATCCGGCCGTTCTCCTGTTGGCAACTGCCGGCTTTGCCTGGCTGCTGGGCGAGGTGGCAACGGTCAATGTGGTTCCCCAGTTTGCACTGGTCTTCATGCTGGTTTTCGCCGTATTGGCAGTACTCGGCCCGGTGGTCGCACGCAGCATCGCATTTCCACTGTTGTTCCTGTTCTTTGCCGTACCTTTCGGCGACTTTACCCAGCCGAAACTGATGGAATGGACGGCCAAGTTTACGGTACTCGGCTTGCGCCTCACCGGTATACCGGTATACAGCGAAGGCCAGAACCTGGTGATTCCCTCGGGCAGTTGGTCGGTCGTCGAGGCTTGCAGTGGTGTTCGCTACCTCATCGCTTCGGTCACCGTGGGGACCCTGTTTGCCTATCTGACGTATCACTCCCTGAAACGGCGACTACTCTTTGTCGGTATCTCCTTCCTGGTGCCGATCGTTGCCAACTGGGGGCGTGCCTACATGATCGTGATGATCGGCCATCTGTCGGATAATACCTTGGCTGTCGGCGTCGACCATTTGATTTATGGCTGGGTATTTTTTGGCTTCGTGATCATGGCCATGTTCTGGATCGGTGCGCGCTGGCGCGAAGATGATCTGCCGTCAGGATCGGCAAAACCCTTGGCAGTGGCCGCTGCGGGTACGGATTCCGCGGTGCGGCTGGCCGCTGTCGCAACCGTGCTGGTGGCCGCGGTCTGGCCGCTCGCGCAATGGCAGATCGATCGCGACACGGCTCCCCCGCTCAGCCAGCTTTCCCCGCTCGGGCCGATCGCCGGTTGGCAGAATGCCCCACAAGGCTTGCCCGACTGGCGGCCCAGGTTCGAGAACTACTCGGCGAGTACGCAATCGACCTTTGAGAACGGCGGCCGTGTGGCAGGACTTTTTCTCGGCTACTACCGCAACCAGGACCAGCAGCGCAAACTGGTCAGTTCGACGAACGTCCTGGTGGCCAGTGTGGATCCCCTATGGGCAAGAGTGGGCAGTGGAAAGAGAGAGATCATGTTCAACCAGCAGGCACTCACGGTTCGTACTGCCCAGTTGCGTTCGTCCGGAAACGCACGCATGGTGGTCTGGCAGTGGTATTGGATTAACGGCCACTGGACTGCGAGCGACGTTTTGGCCAAAGTGTATACGGCGTTGTCGCGGCTGACCGGCAAGGGCGACGATTCGGCGGTGATCATCATTTACGCACTTCAGCATCAGGCTGGCGAGGCGGATGCCACGCTCGAGGCTTTTGCGGGTGCGGCAGGGTCGATCATCGAGAGCACGTTGCGACAGACCAGGGAAGCCCGCTGATGAACATGTGTGTCCGGCACTTCGGGACATTCCGGGAGCGCTCTGCCTTGCCGCCAGAATGTGTGGAACGTGCATGAAACAGGAGACCAGACCGCTGATTCTGCATGTCATCCATCACCTGCGCACGGGTGGTCTGGAGAATGGCTTGGTGAACCTGATCAACCATCTGCCGGAATCCCGTTTTCGTCACGCGGTGGCATGTGTCGAAGATTTTTCGGACTTTCGCCTGCGAGTGACCCGCTCCGATACCCCGGTGATTGCCCTGCACCGTTCGCGTATCGGGGTCTGGCGGCTCAGGCAAGGGATCTTTCACCTGTGTCGCCAGCTCCGGCCAACGATCGTTCATTCGCGCAACCAGTCCGGGCTCGATGCCTTGTTACCGGCGAGACTGGCTGGTGTTCGGCACTGTATTCATGGTGAGCACGGTTGGGATGTGAGAGATCTGAATGGGGAAAGAATCAAGCCAGTCTTGCTGCGCCGGATGCACTCGCCGTTGATCGACCGCTACATCACGGTATCCAGTGATCTCAGGAACTATCTGGTGCAGCGCGTGCGCATTGCCTCTGAACGCGTGACCCAGATCATCAACGGCGTCGACACGGAGCATTTCTGCCCCTCATCACTTCGTTCACGGCAGTTTCTTCCGGAGAGATTTGCCGGTCCGGATGCCATGGTGATTGGCACCGTCGGCCGGATACAGGCAGTCAAGGATCAGGAAACCCTGTTGCGGGCATTTGCCAAGCTGGTCAGAGACGGTGCTCAGACCGGGTCAAGGGCAAGGCTGGTGATCGTGGGCGATGGCCCATTGCGTGAAAACCTGATTCGCCTCGCCGATTCCCTGGGCGTTTCAGCGCTGACCTGGTTTCCGGGAAGTGTCAGCAACGTTGCCGAGATGCTGCGTACCTTCGACCTCTTTGTCCTGCCCTCGTTGGCGGAGGGCATCTCGAATACCCTCCTGGAAGCGATGGCCAGTGGTCTGCCACTCGTCGCGACAGCTACCGGTGGCAATCTTGAACTCGTCGAAGATGGCGTCAACGGCCAACTGTTTGTGCCGGGTGACGTCGATGCCTTGACACGCTTGTTGAGCCGCTATCTTGCTGAGCCAGCGATGCTGTCTGCACAAGGAAGCAATGCGCGCGCGATGGCGGTCAGACGTTTCAGCCTGCCGACAATGCTGGCGGGTTACCAGGCGGTATACGAGGAATTCTGTGATCAACGCTAGCCTGGTTCCGGCAATGCGCGGCGGTGCATCGTCCATCGGCGCCAGCGGATGCCGTGTCCACCCCCTGCCTGGCATCCGTTTCGACAATGCGCCTGCGCCAGCAGCAGATTTTCACTGACTACGAGAATACATAGACAAACCATGTGCGGCATAACCGGAATTTTCGATACTCGGGGCAGGCGTGACATCGATCGCGCCGTGCTCATGCGGATGAACGAGTCGCAGCACCATCGTGGCCCGGATGAGGGTGCTTTGCATGTCGAACCAGGCCTTGGCCTGGGGCACCGGCGGCTCTCGATCATCGACCTGTCGACTGGTCAGCAGCCGCTCTACAACGAAGACCAGAGCGTTTGCGTGGTGTTCAACGGGGAGATCTACAACTACCAGGAACTGATCCCCGAATTGCTGGCACTCGGACATGTTTTCCACACCCGTAGCGATACCGAGGTCATCGTGCACGCCTGGGAAGCCTGGGGCGAGGATTGCGTTCAACGTTTTCGCGGCATGTTTGCCTTCGCCCTCTGGGATCGCAACCGCGAAACGCTGTTCCTGGCACGCGACCGGCTTGCGGTCAAGCCTCTCTACTATGCGCTGCTGCCGGACGGGATCCTGCTTTTTGGCTCAGAACTCAAGTCCCTGCTGGCCCATGGCGGCCTGGCTCGCGACATCGATCCGCTGGCAGTCGAAGAATACTTCGCGCTCGGTTACGTGGCCGAGCCGAGAACCATCATCCGGCAGGCCAGAAAGCTGCCGCCAGGTCATACGCTGACGCTACGCCGCGGCCTGCCGGTTGCACAGCCCAAAGAATACTGGGATCTGCGTTTCCGTCTCGACAACCAGTGTTCGATAGCGGATGCCTGCGCACAACTCGACGAGAAACTCAGCGAGTCGATTCGCCTGCGCATGATCTCGGAAGTGCCGCTCGGCGCCTTCCTTTCCGGTGGTGTCGACTCGAGTGCAGTCGTCGCGCTGATGGCCGGGCTCTCGGCCGAGCCGGTCAATACCTGTTCGATCGCCTTTGATGACCCGGCGTTTAACGAAGCCGCGTTTGCTCAAACGGTTGCCAACCGTTATCGAACCAACCATCACAGCGAAATGGTCGCCAGCGACGACTTCGATCTGATCGACACCTTGGCCAGACTCTACGACGAACCCTATGCCGACAGCTCGTCGATCCCGACCTACCGGGTCTGCCAACTGGCACGGAAACATGTGACGGTGGCCCTCTCGGGCGATGGGGGCGATGAGACTTTCGGGGGGTATCGCCGCTATCGTCTACACCTCATGGAAGAGCGCCTGCGCTCGGCAATGCCGCATAGCGTGCGCCGACCGCTGTTTGGTCTGCTCGGCCGTGTCTACCCGAAAGCAGACTGGGCGCCGCGCATGTTCCGCGCCAAGACGACGTTTCAAGGCATGGGGCGAACTGCGGTGGAAGCCTACTTCCATTCCGTTTCGATCCTGCGTGGCCCGATGCGCCGCGAGCTTTTTACCGATCGTTTCCGCAAAGAAATCGACGGCTACAGCGCCGAGGACGTTTTTCGCTACCATGCGGGGCGGGCGGACACCGACGATCCTCTGGCCATGATCCAGTACCTCGATCTCAAGACCTATCTGGTGGGTGACATCAATACCAAGGTTGACCGTGCCAGCATGGCACACTCGCTCGAAGTGCGTGAGCCGCTGATGGATCACGAACTGGTCGAATGGATGGCGACGCTGCCCTCATCGCTCAAGGTGCGCGGCCAGGAAGGCAAATTCCTGCTAAAAAAAGCGATGGAGCCACGCTTGCCACAGGACATCCTGTACCGCCCGAAAATGGGCTTTGCCGTGCCGCTGGCCCGCTGGTTTCGCGGTCCTCTCAGGGAGCGCGTTCGCCAAGCCGTGCTTGGCCCGCGCCTGGCGGCGACCGGCTGGTTCAATCCGGATTATCTGCAGCACCTGGTCGATGCCCATCAGTCGGGAGCGAGCGACTACAGTTCGCCCTTGTGGACCGTGCTGATGTTCGAAGCATTCCTGCGTAATGTGCTCGACACCTCGGCGGACTCAGTACTCGGTGCCACCGAGCCGCAGGTACGGGGATGAGCATGCGAATTCTGCATGTCCTCGATCACTCCTTGCCGCTGCATAGCGGCTATACTTTCCGCACGCTGGCCATCCTGCGCGCGGCAGCGCGCGCAGGGTTGGCAAACGGTTCATCTGACGACACCCAAACAGGGGTCGGGGACATTGTTGCAGGAGGAAGTCGATGGTTGGCTTTTCCATCGCACTGCAAATGCCGATGGCTCCGGCTTGCTTGCCCAGATGCGACTGACTGCAGCTCGCCTGCAGCAACTGATTCGGGCCACACAACCGGACATCATTCATGCCCATTCGCCGGTTCTCAATGCCTTGCCAAGTCTGTGGGTCGGGCGACGCCACCGTTTGCCGGTGGTCTATGAAGTGCGAGCTTTCTGGGAGGATGCTGCGGTCGATCATGGCACAACCATTGAAGGTAGCTTGCGCTATCGTGCCTCACGGGCGATGGAGACCTTCGCGATTCGCCATGCTGACCATGTGACGACAATTTGTGAGGGTCTGCGTGGCGATATGGTGCTGCGAGGCCTGTCACCGGAAAGTATCACGGTAATCCCGAACGCCGTGGACGTTGACCTGTTCCGGTTTGGCGTCGAGGCGGATTCTGAGCTTCGCCGCTCGATGGGGCTGGATGGCACGACCGTCCTGGGCTTCGTTGGCTCCTTCTATGGCTATGAAGGCCTTGATTTGCTGGTTGAGGCGGTACGACGGATGCTGCCACGGCATCCGCAGTTGCGCGTGCTGCTGGTCGGTGGTGGCCCGCAGGAGAGCAAGCTGAAGGAGCAGGTGGCGGCTGCAGGTATGCCGGGTCATGTCATTTTCACCGGCCGTGTTCCGCACACCGAGGTGCAACGCTACTACGAATTGATCGACGTGCTGGCCTTTCCGCGCTTGCCGATGCGGCTTACCGAACTGGTCACCCCGCTGAAGCCACTCGAGGCAATGGCGCAGGGACGAATCTTCGTTGCTTCCGATGTCGGCGGACATCGCGAGTTGATCAGTCACGGTGAAACGGGCTTTCTGTTCCGTGCAGGGGATGTCGCTGCGCTTGAAGCGGCAATCGAGGACATCATGGCGCGGCGGGCGTCCTGGTCGCAGATTCGTGCGCAGGCGCGCCGCTTTGTCGAGGTCGAGCGCACCTGGGTGAACAGTGTTGCACGCTATCGGGACGCTTACCGTCGGGCGCTGGCCAGGTATGACCGAAGTCTGTCCTGATTCCGAGTCGCCATCGAGACGCCACCTCGCGTCGGCCCAGATAGTTGCATCTTTGCATAACCCGGTTTGAGCGATCACATGGCCAATCTCCTCTATCTTGTACACCGGCTCCCTTATCCTCCCAACAAGGGCGACAAGGTTCGCTCCTATCACTTGCTCAAGCATTTGGCGGCTCGACACCGCGTTTTTTTTGGGCACCTTTATCGACGACCCGCAGGACGAGGTTCATATCAGTGCCTTGTCTCGGTATTGCGTCGACCTGCACGTTGCCCGTCTGGTGCCGAGCATTGCCAGGCTCGCAAGCCTCAGGGGCCTGCTTACTCAACAGGCGCTGACGCTTCCCTATTATCGCAATGCTGCTCTGCAGGCGTGGGTTGATCGCACGCTGCGAGAACAGGAGATCGATACGACAGTCATCTTTTCTTCGGTTATGGCGAGCTATGTCCAGGGCTCTCCCCATTTGCGCAAACTGATCGATTTTGTCGACGTCGACTCGGCCAAGTGGACGCAATATGCCTCCAAGCACCGTTGGCCGATGTCCTGGCTCTACCGGCGGGAAGGCAAGCACCTGTTGGCTTTTGAACGTTCTGTGGCGATGCAGGCAGAGCGATCATTTTTCGTCACCGACAACGAGTCTGATTTGTTCTGTCGCCTGGCTCCCGAGTGCGCGGACAGGGTCGAAGCCATGTGTAACGGTGTAGATGCGGACTTTTTTCTCGCCAGAGCACGTGTTTCCTTCACCGTACCGTGAGGAAGATCTGCCAGTAGTGTTTACCGGCGCCATGGACTATTGGCCGAACATTGATGCAGTGACCTGGTTCGCGACGGAAATGTTGCCTCAGTTGGAGCAGAACTGGCCCAGCTTGCGCTTCTATATCGTCGGACGCAGCCCAACTCCTGCGGTTCAGGCGCTGGCGAGGAGACAAATCGTGGTCACCGGGACCGTCCCTGATGTCCGCCCCTATCTGCGGCACGCTGCCGTCGTCGTCGCCCCCCTCCGGTTGGCACGCGGGATCCAGAACAAAGTCCTTGAAGCGATGGCCATGGGTTTGCCCGTTGTTGCTTCGCAAGAGTGCTCGGTCGCAGTCGATGCCATTCCCGAGCGAGATTTCCTGACGGCGGGAAGTGTTCCCGAGTATCTCTCACAGATTGAACGACTGTTGCGGGAGCCCGAGCGCGCTGCCGCAATCGGCCTTGCCGCTCGCCAGCAGGTATTGGCGCGCTATAGCTGGAAGGCCCACCTCTCCGGTATCGATGCTTACCTGGACGCCAAGCTTCGCCAAGGCTTGGCACCCGTTGGCTGATGCACGCCGCTGGCTCTCGTTATTGATGGTCATGGAGGGTTGATGGGGATTTACACATCGTTTGCCGCAAACCTGCTGTTCCCGCTGCACGAGAAATTGAAGAAACACTCCACGCTGACAGTAAAACGTGATCTGGAGCGCAGCCAGTGGCTCAAGCCAGAGGAAATTCTCGCCCTGCAACTGGCCAGGCTACGCGAATTCCTCACACAATGCGCGTTGCATGTGCCGTACTATCACGACCTGTTTCGCTCGCTCGATTTCGATCCAAAAAATATCCGTGCCATCAGCGATCTGGGACGTTTGCCGCTGCTCACCAAGGACATCATCCGCAGCGAATTCGACCGCTTGCGTTCCCGCTTGCCGGAGCCGGTCAGGCTGTTTTCCACTACGGGATCGACTGGCGATCCTTTACGCTTCAATATCAGCAAGACTCGCGTTAGCCACGACGTTGCCGCCAAATGGCGTGCCACCCGCTGGTGGGATGTCGATATCGGCGACCGGGAGATGGTAATCTGGTCCAGCCCGATCGAATTGACCAGGCAGGATCGCTTGAAACAGTTGCGTGATCGGCTGTTGCGCAGCAAGCTGCTGCCCTCGTCTGCGATGTCGCAAGCCGATATGGATCGCTTTATCGCGGACATTCGGAGCTTTCGACCAACAATGCTGTTCGGATACCCTTCGTCGATGACCCTGATCGCTCAGCGTGCCGAGCAGCAAGGAATCCGCCTGAGTGATCTTGGCATCAAGGTGGCATTTTGCACCGCTGAGCGCTTGTATCCACAGCAGGCCGACGTGCTACAGCGAGTCTTCGGCTGTCCGGTTGCGAATGGCTATGGTGGCCGCGATTCAGGTTTCATCGCCCATGCCTGCCCGCAGGGAGGAATGCATATCACAGCCGAAGACATCATCGTCGAAGTTGTCGATGAGCATGGACAGTCTTCGCCGCCGGGTGTGCCGGGCGAAGTGGTGGTGACACATCTGTACAGCACCGGTTTCCCGTTCGTCCGCTACAGGAACGGCGATGTGGCGGTGCTCGAAGAAGGACAATGCGCCTGTGGCCGTGGCCTGCCCTTACTGAAAGAAGTACATGGCCGCACCAATGATGTACTGCTGGCTGCAGACGGCTCGATAGTGCTCGCCATCGCAATTGCCATGGTGTTGCGGGACATGCCCGGGGTGAACGGCTTCAAGGTGATCCAGGAAACGCTGTTGCACTGTCGTCTGCAACTGGTCACTGATACCAGTTTCCGGCAGCAAGCGAGCGAGTCGACGATCCGAGCCGCTTTTCGTGCAAGGCTTGGCGAGGGGGTACAACTGGACATCGAATATCTGGACGCGATCGCAGCCGAGCCGAGCGGCAAGTATCGCTACGTGGTAAGCAAGGTCAGCCAGCATCAGGCCGGACGGGTCGGCGCCACATCCAATTGACTTGAGTTCCGGTCGAAGAACATGCGGTGCCACAGTTCGAGATAGTACACCGACAGAAACAGCCGCCGGTGTTCGGTTGCGCCTTGGCAATACTTTGCGAAGGCTTCCCGCAGCGCGGCCGAGCGGTAGAACGGCCGGTCGAAATCGGCGTCCTTGAGGGCTTTCTGGGTCACGAGGTCGTTTTCCGAGAGGGGCGAATTATCGGTCTGGAATTTCCGGGCGAAGCGGTACGCAACCGGGTATTTCGCGAGTTGCGTCTTGGCCAGGAACTTCCAGTCGAAATGCCTGGCAATCAGGCCCGGATCGCTCATGGCGAAGAAAATTTCACCGGCGCTGCACACCGGGGTTTTCAGCAGCTTCGGAAAATGTTCCTTTAGGGTTTGAATGTACAGCTTGTGCCCCAGCTTCATTCCGTTTGGAATCGAAAGCAGGTAGCCCAGGAAGTCGGCATCGACCGTCGGGGTGACCGCCTCGACCTGGCTCGCGTAAGCCTGGTAGGGATTGACCGCGGTTCGTCTTCGGACCCGGTTCTGAAGCAGGAACAGGATGAACCTGCTTTCGGATTCCGGAATCTTTTCGAACTCCGCCCTAATCCTTTCCTCAAATCTCGCGTCCAGCGCAGCGAATATTTCTGGTTGCAAGACACTTTTCAGGATGTCTCTTTGCGTAGACGCTTCGGCGATGAAGCGAGAAAGGTTTACCTCATCATTGGTGGAGTAACCGTGGTATCCCCCGAAACTGAGGTCCAAGGCGAGGCTGTCCCAAACCATCCCCATGTCCGTTCGCAGCTCCGGGTATACTTGCGAAATGAACAAGTTGCGGTTTGGCACCATGCCGTCCAGGATGTGGTAGACATTCAGCCAATCACCGGACGCGTAATAGCCACTTCGGCTCGGTCGCAGTTCGCATTCGATCCCCAGTAATGCCGCGGCTCGTTGTGCAAGTGCTCCATCGAGGCCCCGATGTTCGTCATCATGGGCCATCGAGACCGCCCGAATCTCCGCGCCCAGCGAGGCCAGGGCGCCGAGAGTGAATCGGGAGTCGAAGCCGCCGCTAAGCAATACCGTATTGGGGATGCCTTTCCGCACACGCCTGGCGACGGCCTGGGTGAATAGAGACGCGATCTTTTCCGTAGAGACCTCGGTGGGATCGATCAACCCGACCTGGGTAAAGTCGTGGTATTTCTGACTCGTGACCGCTCCCTGCCGGAAGCGTACCCATTGCCCTGAGTCCAGCATGGAGATGCCCCTGACTAGCGTCCTCTGGCCCATCATGTGACCGATGTAGAAAAAGTCGGCCCAAGCCTCCCAGTCCTGCCCCTGCTCCCATGGCTCGATCACCTGGAGGATCGCCTTGACCTCGGAGGCGAACCATAAGCCCCCCCTGCCGGCGTAATAGTAAAGAGGGTAGAATCCCTGTGCGTCCGTGGCGATGGTCAAGGATCTGCCCGGGCCATCATAGTAGGCTGCGGCGAACTCTCCCTTCAAGCCTGGCAACGCGTCGAGGCCATGCTTTTCGAGGGCGGCAAGAAGGAATTCGGAGTCCGGTCTCCCCGTGCCGTCCCCACGGCGGACGCCGAGTTCTCCGTCGCCGCGGTCATGATCGACGATCTGCCCGGACAATGCTACACACCGAGCTCGGTCCGTGGTCCAGGCGAGGTTGGATATTCCCAGGACATTGCTCTGCAGTATGGCCAGTCCGCCACCCGCAAACGGGAAACAGAACTCCCGATGTTCCCGATCATCGTGTTTCATCGTTCCCAGCATGGCCTGCAGCGTCACATCCACCGCCTCGGGTCGAACGTCATCGCTGATGAAGCCGCAAATCTTCGCCATTCAGTACCTGCCTTATCCTGTTAATATTTGTGCAATCAGGCACTCACCCAAAGTTGCAGCTGCAGTTCGGTGGCGTTGTTGAAGACCTGATCAGCACGCGCCAAAGGGGTCGGAAGCGCAGTCACCGTGTGGCGGCCAAGCGACTTGGCGCCTCTTTGCGTAACACGGGATTATTGGGAATGAGTAGTCCTGGTCCCAAGCCCGAAATACAGGCTACCGTCAACACGGTTTGCAAACCGACNACTGACGTCGGTACCCATTTCCCTGGACAAAT
>NZ_SPMX01000016.1 GCF_012940005.1 Candidatus Accumulibacter contiguus
GGGCAAACAGCACCCCAAAAATCTCGCCGCTGGTCATCTCTCCCGACCAGTCGTCGAATTCGCCCTTCACCAGACGTTCCATGGCGACGATTCGTTCCGGTGCCCAGTTCGTCAGATTGGCGATGGTTCGTGTGCAGACTTTGCCTCCCTCGCGATAGGACTCGCGAAGCAGGATGGCCGGCCTGGACTTTCGGTTGGGGACGCGGGCGATGTACATGCCGACAATAATAGCCAATAGCACATTGTTTGTAAATAGCTATTATTATATTTACATGCCTACATTTTTGCCGATTTTCTGGTTTCTTGCCATGAATCAACGACTTACCTCAAGGGCTCCGGGAAGGTCCGTCTGACCGGCACGTACACCCTCAATCCATTGCTGAACGCTGGGTAGCCGACGCACGGGGTCTTGCAAGAGGACACGAAAAAGGCCGCAAAGCGGCCTTTTTCCTTGATATGGGCAGAGAATCTGCCAAAATTACTGCACGCTGACTTCGACGCGACGGGCCTCGGCAGGATCTCCGGTACCGGTGGTGACCACAGGCTTCCTGAGCTCGATGCGTTCCTCGGCGATACCGACGTTCTTCAGGGCATCACGGACGGCGATTGCGCGTTTCTTGGCGACCTCTTCGTTGACCGCCTGACTGCCACTCGGATCGTGGAATCCGGAAATGGCAAGCTTTGCAGCCGGATGGTCCTTGGCATAGGCAACGACGATTTCGAGAGTCTTGCCAGCGTCGGCCGGGATTTCCGCCGCACCCATCGCGAAGTACAGCTTGGCTGCCGGTACCGCCACCGCAGCCGCCGCGACGGGCTTGGCCACCGAGGCAGGCGGCACCATCAAGGGGACGATCATCAGGGCAACGATGTTGATGATCTTGATCAGCGGGTTGACCGCCGGACCAGCCGTGTCCTTGTAGGGGTCGCCGACGGTGTCGCCGGTCACCGACGCTTTGTGGGCATCGGAGCCTTTGCCACCAAAATGGCCGTCCTCGATGTACTTCTTGGCATTGTCCCAGGCACCACCACCGGTGGTCATCGATATGGCGACGAACAGGCCGGTGATGATCGTCCCCATCAACAGTCCACCGAGCGCTTTCGGGCCAAGCAGCAGACCGACAATTACCGGCACCAGCACCGGCAGCAGCGAGGGAACGATCATTTCCCGAATCGCTGCGACGGTCAGCATGCCGACGGCGCGCGAGTAATCGGGCTTGGCCTTGCCTTCCATGATGCCCTTGATTTCCTTGAACTGCCGGCGAACTTCGACGACCACCGCACCGGCCGCCCGGCCCACCGCTTCCATCGCCATGGCGGCAAAGAGGTAGGGAATCAGGCCGCCGAGGAAGAGACCGATGATCACCATGTGATCGGAAAGATCAAAACGCAAGCTGCCGCCAAACTGGGTTTCCAGCGCATGCGTGTAATCGGCGAAGAGAACCAGCGCGGCCAGACCCGCGGAACCGATGGCATAGCCTTTGGTGACCGCCTTGGTGGTATTGCCGACCGCGTCGAGCGGGTCGGTCACGTCACGCACCGACTTCGGCAGACCGGACATTTCGGCGATACCGCCAGCGTTGTCGGTGATCGGACCATAGGCATCCAGCGCGACGATGATGCCGGTCATTGACAGCATCGAGGTGGCAGCAATGGCGATGCCATACAGGCCGGCCAGCGCATGGGTGATGTAGATTGCCGCACAGACGCAGATCACCGGCAAGGCACAGGCCTTCATCGAAACCGCGAGGCCGGCGATGATGTTGGTGCCATGGCCGGTAGTCGAAGCTTCGGCGACACGCTTGACCGGCGAGAAATCGGTACCGGTGTAGTACTCGGTGATCCAGACCAGTAATCCGGTCAGCGCCAGACCGATCGCCGCAGCCCAGAAGATTTTCATCGAACTGATCAGGCTGCCATCGGCGAGGGTGATGCCATCGCCGAGCAGCATGGTGGTGATCGGATAAAAGGCAATCAAGGCCAGTATGCCGGCCACCGCCAGGCCCCGATAGAGGGCGTTCATGATCTTGCCGCCATCGCTGGCCTTGACGAAGAAACAGCCGATGATCGAAGCAATGATCGACACGCCACCGAGCACCAGCGGGTAGACGATCAGGTTGTCGGTGGCACCGACGACACCCTTGAGCATCATCGCGCTGAGCACCATCGTCGCCACCACCGTCACCGCATAGGTCTCGAAGAGGTCGGCGGCCATACCGGCACAGTCGCCAACGTTGTCACCGACGTTGTCGGCGATGACGGCCGGGTTACGAGGATCATCCTCCGGGATGCCGGCTTCGACCTTGCCGACCAGGTCGGCGCCAACGTCTGCCCCCTTGGTGAAGATACCACCACCCAGACGAGCGAAGATCGAGATCAGCGATCCGCCGAAGGCCAGACCGACCAGCGGTTCCACCGTGTGCTGGAAGTCAGCGCCAGTACCCTTGAGAAAGGCGTAGTAGCCGGCCACGCCAAGGAGGCCGAGGCCGACGACCAGCATGCCGGTAATCGCACCACCCTTGAAAGCGACGCTGAGCGCCGCGGAAATGCCACTGCGCGCGGCTTCGGCAGTACGCACATTGGCACGCACCGAAACGTTCATGCCGATGAAGCCGGTGGCGCCCGAAAGCACCGCACCGATCAGAAAGCCGACGGCCATCAGTTTGCCGAGCGCAAACCAGATCAGCACAAAGAGCACGGCACCGACCAGACCGATCGTCGTGTACTGCTTGGCCAGATAGGCAGAAGCGCCTTCCTGAATGGCTTTGGCGATCTCCTGCATGCGTGGGTTGCCGGCTGGCAACGAAAGAATCCACTTGGTCATTGCGGCACCGTAAAGCACCGCAATGACAGCGCAAACCAGCGCGAACATCAAAGCTGACGACATAAGCAACCTCCCTCTTTAAAGTGACCCAGACTCCCCGGAAAATCCCCGTGAGCCGGATTGACCCCAGTACTACACGAAACAAACAACGTTCAAACCCGGAAGATGTTTCCCCGCCACGGTCATCGATGGCGCTTACTGCAAGGCCTCGAAAGCTGCCTTCATGATCTCGTCGACACCCCCGACACCAGCGATTCTGCGGCACTTTGGCGCCCTGGGATCACCCGTCGCTGCCCAGGCGCGGTAGTACTCCAGCAGCGGCTTGGTCTGTGAATGATAGATCTGCAGCCGCTTCCTGACCGTTTCTTCCTGATCGTCGTCGCGCTGAATGAGGTCCTCGCCGGTGACATCGTCTTTTCCGGCCAGCTTCGGCGGATTGAAGCGGATGTGGTAAGTACGGCCGGAACCCGGATGCACGCGCCGTCCGCCCATCCGCTCGATGATCTCTTCGTCGGCGACGTCGATTTCGAGCACGTAGTCGAGGGCCACGCCGGCGACCTTCATCGCCTCGGCCTGCGGCAAGGTGCGCGGGAAACCATCAAACAGATAACCGCTCCGGCAGTCCTCCTGCTGCAGTCGATCCGTGACCAGACCGATGATGATTTCGTCCGACACCAGTCCACCCGCATCCATGACCTTCTTCGCCTCGACTCCGAGGGGCGTACCGGCCTTCACCGCTGCACGCAGCATGTCACCGGTAGAGATTTGCGGGATGCCGAATTTTTCACGAATGAACTGGGCTTGAGTGCCTTTGCCAGCACCTGGAGCGCCGAGCAGAATGAGTTTCATGGTTCGCCTTCGGAGAGAATCAAATCAAGCGGTTTATCCAAGACTTCATATACTTGCACTCCAGCTACCGCGCTGCGGCAGAACGCTGTCGTGATCAACAGGCCGAAACTTACCCTCAAATGCGCGTACGGTCAAACGTTTTTGAACCATTCCTGCACGCGATGTGCATCCTCAGGGGTATCCACGCCTGCGCTCGGCAGATCATCGACAATCGCCACACGGACGCGCAGGCCGTGCCACAGGGCGCGCAACTGCTCGAGCGCTTCAAGGCTTTCCAGCGGCGAGGGAGCCAGGCCAGTGTAGGTGCGCAGGAAATGCGCGCGATAGGCGTACAGGCCAATATGCCGATAAGCGAGCATCCCGATCGGCAAGGTCTCGCCGCCGGCCTCGCGAGCAAAGTGATCGCGCGCGTAGGGAATCGGCGCACGCGAAAAATACAGGGCATCGCCACTTGCCGTCAGGACCACCTTGACGATGTTCGGATTGAAAAATTCAGCCGCTTCCGACAGCGGATGCGCCAGTGTCGCGATCTCGGCACCACTCCCTGCCAGTTCAACGGCCACACGGACAATCAAGGCTGGATCGATCAAGGGCTCGTCGCCCTGCACATTGACCACGATCGTGTCGTCATGCCATCCCGACGATTCGATCACCTCGGCCAGACGATCGGTGCCACTCGCATGCTCGGCCCGGGTCAGCAGGACGCGCAGACCGTGCCGCTCGACAGCCGCCGCCACTTCCGCGTGGTCGGTCGCCACCACCACTTCCTCGGCTCCCGAGAGCAGCGCACGCTCGGCCACCCGCACCACCATCGGCTTGCCAGCGAGATCGAGCAAGGGCTTGGCCGGTAAGCGTGTCGAGGCATAACGCGCAGGAATGACGACCTTGAAGCGCATCACCACCCCGACATCCTTTCCCCGACAAGCACTTTCAACCCCTCGGCTGCCATTTGCAGCAGTCATGTCCCGTCGCTCAGGAGTTGTCGCGCTTCCTCCTCGAGCATGATCGGGATCCCGTCGCGGATTGGAAAAGCCAGTCTGCAGGGTTTGCACAGCAGTTCTGATTGTGCCTTGCGATATTCGAGATTGGCCTTGCAGATCGGGCAGACGAGAATGTCAAGCAGGCGTGCGTCCATGCAGTTTCTCCAGAATGGTCTCGAACAGGGTTGCCTGGCCGGGTTGTGAACAACGGATGACCGCCTCGACCGGCAGTACCCAGGCCTCGCCGGTGACCAGCGATGCGCATTTTACCGCATCCTTCTCGGTCATCAGCAGTACCCCGTCGCTGGCAAAGGTGAGATCGCTGGCCTGATAGGGATGGTGATCGGGAAAGGGATGCGCTGCGAACTTGAGCCCGAGAGCTTGCAACTGCCGGAAAAAGCGGTGCGGATCGCCGATCCCGGCAATCGCATACAGCTTGCGATCCTGCAGGTCGGCGACAGCGCAGCGGCGCTGTTCTCCGCTCGCGGCAACGAAATGCTGGCCGACCAGGCGCATGTCGAATTGCGGCGAGTGGCGAGCCGCGTCCACCACCCGGCTCTCCGGCGGGCCATTCCACACCACGGCGCCCACACCCGCCAGACGCCGCAAGGATTCCCGCAGGGGGCCGGCCGGCAGCAGCCGGCCGTTGCCGGCGCCGCGTCCGTCAAAAACCACCAGTTCGATCGAGCGTTGCAGGCGATAGTGCTGCAGGCCGTCGTCGGAGACGATCACGTCACATTCGGGGTGAACCGCCAGCAAGGCCTGCCCGGCGGCAGGGCGGTCGCGGCCGACGAAGACCGGAACGCCGCTGCGCCTGGCCAGCAACAAGGGTTCATCACCGACCAGGGAAGACTGTGAGGACGCGTCCACCGGCCGCACCTGCCCGTCACTACCGCCGTAGCCACGACTGATGATGCCTGGCCGCCAGCCCTGCTCGCGCAAGCGGCTCACCAACCACAGTACCAATGGTGTCTTGCCACTGCCACCAACGGTCAGGTTGCCGACCACCACCACCGGCACCGGCAGGCGATATGAGCGCAGCAGAGCGGAGCGGTACAGCCAGCGTCGCAGTACGACCAGCCCGCCGAACAGCCAGGAGAAGGGCAGCAAGGGCCAGAGCACGAGCGCCAGACGGCTCTGGTACCAGCAGCCAGTCAGACACTGCGCCATGCCGGCACGAGCCATCAGTGCGGGGATTGGGTAGCGAAGGAAATCCGCGGATAGCCGGCAGTCTGCGCCGCCTGCATGATATCGACGACGCTCTGATAGTTGGCCTTGGCATCGGCATTGATCACGATCACCGGTTCCTTGGTGTCGCCGGCTGCCCGCCGCAAGGCTTCGCTGATCGCCTGTACGCTGACCGTGGCCAGCGGCACCTTGTTCACCAACACCTGACCGGCAGCCGTCAGCCCGACGTTGATCTCGTTGGGTGTCTCTGTCTGTTTGCTGGCATCGGCGGTCGGCAGGTTGATCTCCAGACCGGAAAACTTGGCGTAGGTGGTGGTCAGCATCAGAAAGATGATGATCACCAGCAGCACGTCGATCAGCGGGATCAGGTTGATTTCGGGCACGTCACTGGCGCGACCGCGGCGAAAGTTCATGACAGTCCCTCAGGAATTGCGCTGGCCGTGCAGAACCTCGACCAGACGCACCGCCTGCTGCTGCATCTCGACGACGAAACTATCCACCAGCGCGCGGAAATGCCGCCAGAAGATCATGCTTGGAATCGCGATCAGCAACCCGAAACCGGTGTTGTACAGGGCCACCGAAATGCCGTGTGCGAGCTGGATGGGGTTGCTGCCGCTCGGTGCCTGTGACCCGAAAATCTCGATCATGCCAACCACGGTACCGAACAGGCCCATCAGGGGACTGATCGATGCAATCGTCCCCAGCGTCGTCAGGTAGCGTTCGAGATTGTGCGACACGACACTACCGGCTTCCTCGATCGCTTCCTTCATGATCTCGCGCGAACTGCCGACGTTGCGCAAACCGGCACCGAGGACGCGACCGAGCGGCGAGTGGTTCTCGAGATCGCCGACCATGGCAACGTTCACCCCATTTTGCCGGTACTCGGTGACGACCCTCTGCAGCAGGCCAGGCGGTACGACCTTGCTGCGCCGCAGCGCCACGAGACGCTCGAGAATCAGTGCGACGGCGATGATCGACGCCAGAAGCAAGGGCCAGATGGGCCAGCCAGCAGCCTGAACGATGGAAAACACGTTTTCCTCCGGGAGATTTACACAGACGGGCACTTTAGCCTGCACCGGCGTTTGCAGCAAGCCCTGGAGTCCCGAATCGACTTCGTCGCGAATCGTTCCCTCTCCACAGAATCTGTGGACAACCATGCCGGTAGCCTGTTGGTGAAACGGCCAAGTGCTTATCACAGAAGGTATTTTCATCCCTGCCGGGAATGCGTGCAGCGAGCAGGCGAATCACCATCGCCAATCGCCGCTGCAGAATGTGATTGCCATGCCCGCACACCTGCTGACGCAAAGACCCGTCAGCCCTGTAGAATCCCCGCATGCCAGACCTTCTCCCCAACAGCGCCGACCTGGCCACACCGCTGCCGGTGATCCCGGTTTCCCTGCTCAATCGCCTCGCCCGCGAGCGGCTCGAAGCGGCTTTTCCCCTCTGCTGGGTGGCTGGAGAAGTGTCCAATCTCAGCCATGCGTCTTCCGGGCACGTCTACTTCTCGCTCAAGGACAGCGCCGCACAGGTTCGCTGCGTCCTCTTCCGCAGCCGCGCGCAACTGCTCGGCTGGCGACTGGAGAACGGCCAGCACATCGAGGCATGCGTGCTGGTGACACTCTACGAAGTACGCGGCGATTTCCAGCTCACTGTTGAAGCGGCTCGCCGCACCGGGATCGGCAACCTCTACGATCAGTTCCTTCGCCTCAAGGACAAGCTGGCACGCGAAGGCCTGTTCGACAGCACTGCCAAGCGCCCCCTGCCCGCGTTTCCACGTCGCGTCGGCATCGTCACTTCACTGCAGGCGGCGGCGCTGCACGACGTGCTGAGCACGCTCAGACGCCGTGCCGGCCAGGTCGGCATCGTCATCTACCCGACGCAGGTACAGGGTGATGGCGCAGCCTCTCAGATCGCCGCAGCCATTCGCTGCGCCGGCGAGCGTCGGGAATGCGAACTGCTGATCGTATGTCGGGGTGGTGGCAGCATCGAAGATCTCTGGGCTTTCAACGACGAGGCCGTGGCGCGGGCAATACGTGCCTGTCCGCTGCCGGTGATCAGCGGTGTTGGTCATGAAACAGACTTCACCATTGCCGATTTCGCTGCTGATCAACGCGCGCCAACCCCCACCGCTGCCGCCGAGTTGGCCGCACCCGAACAGGCCGCGCTGCTCGCCCGCCTCGCTGCCTGTCGGTTTGCCCTGCGCCGCCAGATCGAGCAGAATCTCAACCAGCGCGGCCAGCAACTGGACTGGCTCGCGCACCGACTGCAGCGCCCGGCGCAGTATCTGGCACGCCACCAGGACCATCTGCACAAGCTGCAGCGCCGCCTCGGCGCTGGCCTGCTGCAAGCCAGTGCGCAGGCACGGGCGACACTGGTCAGCGTCACCCGTCGCCTGCTGCTGAGCCGCCCCGATCCGGTGCGCCAGGCCGGCCACCTCGAAGCGCTGGCAGCGAGGCTGTGCAGCGCCTGGCAGACGACAACGCAGGCCAGGTACGCCGACCTCGATCGCCTGGCAGCCGGCCTCGCGCACCTCAATCCGGCGGCGGTACTCGCCCGCGGCTACTGTGTTGTCAGCAACGCACAGGGACAGATCGTTCGCGAGAGCAAAGTCCTGGAACCTGGGCAGCAGATTGCTGTCTTCTTCCAGCGTGGACGCGCCGAGGCGGCAGTACTGACCGTTTTCGAAGACGATGGCATCGCTTTCGCAGCGCCTGCCATTGCCAGCGCCACAAGCCCCGAATAGAATCCCGCAGCCAGGCAGAACGCAGAAACCCTCGCAACAGGTTTGCACGTCGTCCTTATTTCGCCCCATAACGAGCCTAACGGAGAACATCCATGGAACATCAGTTGCCGCCACTCCCCTTTGCCATCGACGCCCTTGCTCCGCACATGTCGCAGGAAACCCTGGAATACCATTACGGCAAGCACCACCAGGCCTACGTGACCAACCTCAACAATCTGATCAAGGGGAGTGAATACGAGGCACTCGACCTCGAAGCGATCGTCAGGAAAGCACCGGCAGGCGGGATTTACAATAACTCGGCGCAGGTCTGGAACCACACCTTTTTCTGGAATTGCCTGTCAGCCAACGGCGGCGGTACACCGACTGGCGCCCTGGCAGCAGCCATTGACGCCAAATGGGGTTCCTTCGCGGACTTCGCCAAAGCCTTCCAGGCTTCCGCCGTCGGCAACTTCGGATCGGGCTGGACCTGGCTGGTCAAGAAAACCGACGGCTCGGTGGACATCGTCAACATGGGCGCTGCCGGCACGCCGCTGACTACCGGCGACCAGGCCCTGCTGTGTATCGACGTCTGGGAGCATGCCTACTACATCGACTATCGCAACCTGCGCCCGAAGTTCGTCGAAACCTTCCTCGGCAAACTCGCCAACTGGCACTTCGCCGAGCAGAACTTCGCCGGCTAGCAAGCATGGCGTCGCGGCCGTGCAGACGCCAGCAAGTCGGATAGGCCGCGATTCACCAAGGGGCGTCCCGAGAGGGACGCCTGTTGTCCTGCCGGCGACAAGTGATCGCCGCCAGCAACGATTTCAGGCACGCTTGCGCCCGGTGATCATTGCGCGCACCAGATTTTCGCGGTGCAAAAGACTTTCCCAAGCGACGCCGAGCAGATGGCCGGCGATCAGCAGCAGCGTGCCGTTGGTGGCCACTTCATGCGCTTCCTTGATGGCGTCGATCAGGGTGTCGCTGCTCCCGGCGAGCCATCCCGCCAGCGGTCCCAACCCCTTGTCGGCACCGTACAGCGCCAGGCCGGTGATGACGGTCGCAGTCAAGGCCAGCAGCATGGCGATGATCATCGCCCCACCAGCGGGGTTGTGTCCGAGGTGGCGGGGAGCGCGCAGCGTCAGCACCGCGTAAAGATAAGCGAGGATTTCACCGGGGCGGCAGACGAAGTCACTGAAGCGGGCGTAGCGCGGGCCGACGAAGCCCCAGAGCAGGCGAAACAGCAACAGCCCGGCAAGCCCATAGCCCGCCCAGACATGCACGACCTGCAGCAACTCGCCATCCAATCGGTCCTGGAGGCCTTCGAACCACTCGCCCTCCGAAAGGTAAGCCGTGCAGAAACATAGTAGAAGTGTCCAGTGGAACAGGCGAAGCAGCGGGTCCCAGACCGGGATTTCGGTCGAATCGCTTGGAGTGCTCATGATTTGCAATGCTTGTGACAGCGCTTCCCTGCCGGCAGCAAGAAAGCGCGTGAATGGATCAGCTGATTGACGACGAGCGGATGCTTATTTGCCTTCTTCGGAGACCAGAGCGCCCGACTTGATTTCGTAATGGACTTCCCACTTCTTGCCATCGTTGCCGTTGATCTTGACTTCCCAGGTCTTCTTGCCCTTCTTGGTGTCTTCATAGGCCTTGGTCACCGTGCCAGGGTGCGCCTTGAGCGCCATTTCGACCGCCTGCTCCTTGCTGATTTCTGGCGCGGGAGCGGTGGCGGCAGCCGGGGCCGTGGCCGCAGGGGCGGCGGTCTTGCTGTCGGCGGCGAAAGTGCTGCCGGCAAAGCTGCTAGCGATGAGCAGCAGGGCGGCGGCGGTAAATACGGTAGGCTTGTTCATCTGATCGGTCTTTCATGGAGAATGGAGGATGGTGAAAACTTCGGCCTGCGACCCCGGTGCTTTGGGCGAAACCGCAGGCACGGACGCCATCCTATCTCGACATTCTTAATGCAATCTTAGGACCGCTTGTTGAGCTGGCGCCCGCCGACCAGGGCGAAGACTCCACGCAGCCGCCAGTGACCGTCAAACTCACTCAGCAACACCGAGGCGGGCGCGCAGCTCGTCCAGTTCCTCGAGCAGATCCGCCATCAGCGCAGCCAGTTCGGGAACGGCATCGAAATCGCGTTCGAGTTGCCGCATGCGCCGCGCGCGCAGCAGGCTGTGGCTGGAAAAACACCACACGCCGGCAACGCTCTCGGCGTGCGGGAACAGCCCCTCCTCGATGTGGCGCAGCAGCCAGCCTGGTTCGACGGTACACGCCGCAGCCAGTTGTTCGAGGGTCAGCCAGCTACTGTCCATCAGGCTGCCGATCAGGATTTCCTCGTCACGCATCACTCAGACCCTCCCTTGCTGGCGCGGGTCGAAGGCGAGTTCCCGCGCCATGGTTTCGTAGAGTGCGCGCGCCCTCGCCGTATCCGCGGGTGGCAGCACCACCTGGATGTCGAGCAACAGGTCACCCGCTTGCGCGCCCGGAATTCCCTTGCCGCGCACCCGCAATTGCCGGCCGCTTTGCGCGCCTTCAGGGATGCGTACCTTGACGCTGCCCTGCGGCAGGTCGACCGTCACCACCGCACCCAGGGCTGCCTCCCAAGGCGCGACCGGTAGCGTCAGATGCAGGTCACGGCCCTGTACGCGAAAACGCGGATGCGGCCTGAAGCGCACTTCCAGCATCAGGTCACCGGCCGCTGCACCACCGATTCCCGGTGCGCCCTGCCCGGCCAGGCGAATCACCTGACCGGCGTGCACGCCTTGCGGGATCCGGACGTTCAGCGTGCGGTTCTCCAGCACGACGCGGCCTTGCGCGTCAGTGCGCGGCGCGCGCAACGAGATCTGCCGGGTCGCTCCGGTAAAGGCATCTTCGAGGTCGAGCAGCACCTTGGCGTGATGATCCTCGCCGCGCGCCTGGAAGTGCGCACGCTGGCCGGCACTGAAGCCGTGCGCAGCGTGTGGTCGACCGAACAGTTCGGCAAAGAAATCGGAGAAATCACCCGCTTCGCCCGGCGAAAAACCTCGCCCCGAAAACTCGAAGCCGGCATCCCAATCAGGTGGCGGCTGAAATTCCTGGCCAGGCTGGTAGCCACGTCCCAACTGATCGTAGGCGGCGCGTTTTTCCGGGTCCGAGAGCACCGCATTCGCCTCGTTGAGTTCCTGCATGCGTGTTTCGGCATCCGCTTCCTTGGAAACGTCCGGGTGATACTTGCGCGCCAGTTTTCGGAAGGCCTTCTTGACCTCCTCCGCCGTGGCGTCGCGCGGGACTCCGAGAATCTGGTAGTAGTCCTTGAATTCCATACATGATCCTCAATCGACAAGGGTAATCGTACAACAATAGCCAATTCCGCTGAAGCACTGCGAATCCGGATATTGAAGTCTGCCGAACCGCCCCCAACTGCGCTATGCAGCGCCAGTCGTGGCGCCCTCACCCATTATGGAGGATTCAACATGATCTATCGCTCTCTGTTTCCCCGCGACGTGTTTGCGGAACTGGATCGGCTGCAGCGTGAGATGCAGCAGAATTTTCGTCTTTCTCCGAGCATTCGCGGCATCGCCCGCGGCGGCTTCCCGGCGATGAACGTCGGTGGCACACAGCAATCCGTCGACATCTATGCCTTCGCGCCCGGCATCGACGCAGCCAGTCTCGATGTGCAGATCGAGAAAGGCATGCTCATCATTGCCGGCGAGCGCCAGCGGCAGCCCTCCGGCGAAGACGCCACGGTGCATATCGACGAGCGTTTCGAGGGCCGTTTCCGGCGCGTGGTGACCTTACCCGACGATATCGATCCCAACCTCGTCGACGCGAAGTACACCGATGGCGTGCTGCGCATCAGCGTCGCCCGCAAGCAGTCCGCGCTACCACGCCGCATCACCATTCAATAAGGAGGATCGAAGATGTCCGAGCACAGCCAAGTCACGAAACCGAGCCCCAGCGATGAAACGACCCTGCTCCCACCGGTCGACGTCATCGAGGACGCTTCGGGAATCACCCTGTATGCCGATCTCCCTGGAGTTCCCAGGGACAAGCTCCATCTGCAGGTGGAAGCCGACACCCTGACGATCGAAGGCGAGATCGATCTGGAAATGCCCGGCGGCATCGAGGCCAGCCACACCGAAGTGAACCTGTCGCGCTACCGGCGGGTATTCACCCTCTCCAAGGAACTCGACCCCAACAAGGTCAGCGCCGAGTTCAGGAACGGTGTGCTGAAGCTCTTGATCCCCAAAGCAGAGCACGCGCAGCCGCGTAAGGTCGAAGTCAAGGTGGCATAAGGGCGACGCGCCTTCCCGATCATCACTCATCGGCAGGAGTGACCGTGGCCGACGCAATCCACGTCCTCCAGCCCGCCCAGGACTCCCAGGTCGGGTCAGCGTAGCAGACCCGACCTGTTTTTCGCCGACCCGACAGGCGCAACGCCGAATGTGCCGGTGACCTGAAGGAGTGGAGGAGTAGAATTCGCCCCGTGACCACCCTGCTCGTCCTGACCAATCTGCCCGACCGACCTGCTGCCGAAGCGCTGGCAAACGCACTCGTCGAGGCACGGCTGGCGGCGTGCGTGAATATCCTGGCTCCGTGCCGGTCGGTCTATCGCTGGCAGGGAACAATCGAAACGGCCGATGAGGTACCGCTGCTGATCAAGACCAGCAGCGAACGCTATCCCGCACTCGAAACGGCGATTCGCAGCCACCACCCCTACTCGCTGCCGGAAGTGATCGCACTGCCAGTGGTGCAGGGGCTGCCGGCGTATCTCGCCTGGGTGGACAGCGAAACGCGCAGCTCCGACTGACCTCTGCAAGGCTCCCACCATGACCTTCAGGCTGCTGTTCTCACCGTTCCTTTTCGCGTTCATCGTGTTCGCCTTCCTGCTGAGCACTCTGGCAGCCGCCGAGGAGTTCCTCGACCCGGCCGTCGCCTTCCAGCCAAGCGTCCGCGCAGTCGACGGACAAAGCATCGAAGTGCGCTTCGAGATCGCCAAAAACTACTACCTCTACCGCGACAAATTCCGTTTCGCCGCCGAGCCGTCGACGGTGCAGCTCGGCAAGGCGATTCTGCCGCCGGGCAAGGAGAAACATGACGAGACCTTCGGCAAGGTCGAAGTGTATTACGATCAGGCGGTCATCCGCCTGCCGGTCGAGCGTAACAGCTCGGGGCCGCTGCCGCTGATCCTCAAGGTGACTTCGCAGGGCTGCGCCGATGCCGGCATCTGCTATCCACCGCAGCAGCAGCAACTCGGCCTGCAACTGCCCGATAGGACAGCTGCAGCGGCAGAAGTGCCGCGGGCAGCGCCGCCGATGCAAGGCCCGCTCGCCGACGAGTCGGGACGCATCGCGCAGTTGTTCAAGCACGCCGACTTCTGGGTACTGTTCGGCAGCTTTTTCGGCTTCGGACTGCTGCTGTCGCTGACCCCCTGTGTCTTCCCGATGATTCCGATTCTTTCCAGCATCATTGTCGGCTCCGGCCGCAACGGGCATGGCGTGTCGCACGCACGCGGCTTCGCGCTGTCGCTGGCCTACGTCATCGGCATGGCGGTCACCTACGCGGCGGCCGGGGTCGCTGCCGGGCTGACCGGCACACTGCTGACGGCGGCGCTGCAAAACCCCTGGGTGCTGGGTGCTTTTGCCGCGATCTTTGTAGTCTTGTCGCTGTCGATGTTCGGCTTCTATGAGCTGCAACTACCCACCGTTCTGCAAAGCCGGGTCTCGGAAGAAGCCAGCCACCTGCATGGCGGCTCGTTGCCCAGTGTGGCGGCGATGGGCGCACTGTCGGCAATCATCGTCGGCCCCTGCGTTGCCGCGCCATTGGCTGGTGCCCTGCTGTATATCGGCCAGACCGGTGACGCCGCGCTCGGCGCTGCGGCACTGTTCGCGATGGGACTCGGCATGGGTGTGCCGCTGCTCGCGGTCGGCATGTCGGCAGGTACGCTGCTGCCGAAGTCCGGCGCGTGGATGGAAGCCATCAAGAAAACCTTTGGCGTGATCCTGCTGGCCACCGCAGTCTGGCTCGTTTCGCCAGTGATTCCGGTGGTCGTGCAGATGCTGGCCTGGGCACTGCTGCTGATCGTTCCGGCGATCTACCTGCACGCGCTCGACCCCCTGCCGCCACACGCCAAAGGCTGGCAGCGTTTCTGGAAAGGCATTGGCATCGTCATGCTGCTGTTCGGTGCGGCGATGCTGCTCGGCACCTTGGCCGGCTCGCGCGACCCGCTGCAACCGCTGTCGGTACTGCGCAGCAACGCGGCGAGTGAATCCAGGCCATTGGCGTTCACGCGCGTGCGCTCACTGGCCGAACTCGAAACCCGTATTGCGGCGGCAGGCAAACCGGTGCTGCTCGATTTCTATGCCGACTGGTGTGTATCTTGCAAGGAGATGGAACGTTTTACCTTCACCGATGCGCGCGTTCACGCCAGGCTCGCTGGCTGGACCTTGCTGCAGGTCGATGTGACGGCCAACTCCGATGCCGACCAGGCGCTACTGCAACGCTTCAAGCTCTACGGTCCGCCGGGACTGATTTTTTTCGACCGGAATGGCCAGGAGATCGAAGGCCTGCGCGTCGTCGGTTTCCAGAATGCCGAGGAATTTCTCAGCCTGCTGTCACGCTTGAGCTAGCGTTACTGCATCAACGGCTCGATCCTCAGCCCGCGTCCAGCCGCCGGCGCAGCTTTTCGAGCTGTTTGCGCACGCCGTCGCCGACGGCGATCTGCGGGTTGGAATAGCCGTCGTTCTTGCCGGCCTGTTGTTCGCGCTCGTCGATCAGCGTTCGCGCGGCGGCATGCGCTTGCTCGAACGAACGCGTTGCGTGGCGCAGTTGTTCTTCGTACATGGCCTTGCCGAAGTAGGTCAGATCCGACTTGCGGCCACAGCCGTACGACGTGTGCTCGGCGTCGGCGGCGCTCATCACGAGCGTACCGTCGTCCTGCAGCGGCTGGATCCAGCTTCCCGAATAGCAGGCGGAAACCGACACCACACGATGGCGTACGCCGGCCTCGTCGAGCCAGGTCTTGAGCAGTTGTGGCGTCACCGCGTCGACGCTCATCGGCCAGAAGTTCGCCGACAACTTGCCGTCCTGGGCACCGTGCGAGGTGAGGTGGATAAAGAGGATATCCTCGTTCTTGTCCATCAGTCGCGCGATGTGCCGGATCGCCCGTTGCAGATTCAGTGGCGTCGCCCACGGCCATTCGTTGCTCGTATCGACGTGGTTGACGAGTTGCAGCGTGCGTCCCGCGGCGTCGAAGCGCTGCTCCATCACGCCGGCAACGAGCGCGCTTTCGCGGCGGAAGACGTCTTCATAGGCGTAGGGTGCGAAGGTCAGGACATAGAGATCGACCACGCCCTTGCGTTGCGGCCGCAGCGCTTGCAGGCGCTCGCTGAGCAAGTGCGGCTGCCGCTCCATCAGTTCCTGTGTCAGTCGGAGTCGTGCCGGCCGTTGTTCCGATGCTGTGGCCGAGGCATCGGCGATCCACATCGTGTCGCGTTCGCCCTCGCTTTCGGCGATGGCCAGCGCGAGCAGCGCCGCGGCCAAGAGCAGCGCTTGCCCCTTGCGCCGGGTTCCACGCCACAGGGTCAGCGTCTGCGCCAGGCCCAGCCAGAACCAGGCGCCGATCCACAATGCCCGGTGTGCCAACGGCGGCAACGAGGACTCGTCGTAGCCCAGGCGGAGCAAGGCAGCCCAGGCGAGGCCGAAGAGGGCCGACAGCAAAGCCCCTTGCGCCGCCAGGAGGCCGAAGAGGTGCGCGGCGCTGGGAGCGAGCGTGGCTTCGACCGCTTCCGTCCGATGCAGCAGCGCATAGCAGGCCCATGCCGTTGCCGCCGGGACCAGCCATCCCGTCAGCAGCGGGGACCAGTTGAAGTTCGCCGGTCCAACGATCCACAGGCGTTGTACCAGCAGCGACAGCAGGACGCCAAAGCACAGCAGACCGAGAATGGCCAGCGGGTGCGCGTGCAGTAGGTGCCAGCGGGGTTTCAGCAGCAGAGCGGAGCGCATTCCCTCATACTGCCAGCGAATGAGCGTGCCCCCCGGCGGTGCTGCGGGTGCGCTGTCAGGAGAGGTAGGCTCGTCGTGCATGACCGGCTGCCAGTTGGCCGCTGCGGTACCGGCTTCGGAGGGGATGGATGTTTCTCCCGACGCCATAGTGTCGGCTTGTTCGATGGACGCTGGCATGGCTTCTCCTGGAGAGGGCGCAGACAGACACCTTTGATCGCTGCTACCGAGAATCGTTGCTGCTACGATTCGCTACCGTGTTACTGCAACGCGCCCGGCGACAGTGGTTTCCCGAGCGGCAGCAGACGCGTTCCGGCGGGCAGATGGAATTCCGCGATTGGCGTCAGACTCTGCTCGCGAACGAAGCCGGGAGGCCTGGCTTTTCCGCGCAGCGGCGAGTTGCTCGGCAAGGCGAAGGGCAGCGCATGCACATCGACCAGCATGGATCGGTCAACGACCTGGTTGCCATCATAGCGACCGGGCGCTTGCGGCGCAAAAGTGCCGCGCCCGACGAGCAGGTTGTTGATGGCCCAGACCTCGGTCCCCGGCGGCATGCGACTGGTCCAGACGCGAAGGAATCGGCCATCGAGTTTGTCGTCGATCAGCGTGTTGTGCGCCAGATAGAGCGCGTTGTCTGGCCAGCGCTGGCCCTCGGCACCGTAGGAGATCAGGTCCGGATTGTCCGTCGTCGCGCTCTGCCCGATGACGTTACCGATCACCCAGGCCAGACCGCCATTCGGAAACTCCAGTTCGTACGAAGCACTGCCACCGGTACCGTCGACGAGCAGGTTGTACAGGATCGAGTTTTCGCGTGCCCGCGACTTGATCAGGTGCCCACGAAAGCCCTGCTGGAAGCGGCTGCCGCTGACGCTCAGGCGGGCGATCGCTCCGACATAGAGGAGGTGGTGCAGCGCACCAGTGTAATACTTCGGCGCCTCGCCAAACTCGCTGTCTTCCACCTCGAGCACCGAGTCCGCAGCATTGCTGGTCAGAATGCCCATTTCGTTGTCAAAAAACGCGCAGCGGATGACTTTCAGATGGCCCTTTTCCAGGCGAATCCCGGCACCGTTGGCATCCGGGACGCGCGCTCCCCTGAACTCGATGTTCTCGATCGACATCTCGGCGCTGCGTACCACCCATAGCGCCTTGCCTTCCGCGCTGTCCCCATCGGCAATCAGCAGCGGGCGCTTGCCGGTGCCTCGGATGGTGAGCCGGTTTTGCGTCCAGACCACCGCTTGTTGCCGGTACTCGCCCGACCGGATCTCGACAGTGTCGCCGTCACGAGCGATGCGAGCCGCTTCCTTGATGCTGGTCACCGGCTCCTGTGGTCCGACGACGATGGTCCGGCCACTCGCCGCAGCACCCGGCATTTTCTTTTCGAGGGCATTGCCCTGAGCAGCTTCCTTGCCGGCAAGCAGATCATCCTGCGCCGACAAGGCACTGGTCTGACTCGCCGGCGGCGTCCTGACCACTTCCAGCTGACCTTGCGCATTGCGACGGATGCTGCCCAATTCTTCGGGTGCCGGCGGCAGATTGTCGGCCGATATGGCGCTGGCGGCCACGCCGATCGCCAGAACGGCCGTGAACCGTCTTGCGTAGCGCATTACACCCGGTAGTTGCCCGCGACTCCCTGATCGGTCTGACATCCCCTGCCCTGCCTGCAATCGACGGATCGTCATCTGGAGGAACTACGTCAGCTCGACCTGGGCGCCGAGTTCGACGACCCGGTTGGGTGGAAGCTTGAAGAAAGCCGTTGCGGTATCGGCGTTGCGGAACATCCAGGTAAACAGGATCTGCCGCCATTTTGCCATTCGCGAACGCCTGGTAATCGGCATGCCGACGACCGTCTCGCGACCGAGGAAGAACGAGGTCTCCATCATCTCGAAGTCCAGTCCCTGCTTTGCGCACAGATCCATGGCATACGGCAGGTCGGGGTCGTCCTTGAAACCATAGCGGACGTATACCCGATGAAATCCTGACTCCAGCGCTTCGACGCGGACGCGCTCGTTTTCGGGAACATGCGGCACATCTTCAGTCACCACATTGAGCAGTACCACCCGCTCGTGCAACACCTTGTTGTGATACAGGTTATGGAGCAGCGCACGCGGTACGCTCCCGGGGTCGGCAGTCATGAAGACACCGGTCCCCTCGACACGCAAGGGTCCTCCGGTAGCGAGACTGGTAATGAAGGCATCCAGGGGTATCGAGTCCTGCTTGAGTTTCTCATACAGCAGTTTGCGACCGAGCTTCCAGGTGGAGAGCAGGGCAAACACCGAGAAACCCAGCGTCAGCGGGAACCAGCCGCCATCGAGGATCTTGATCACATTGGCCGAGAAAAAAGCAAAGTCGACGACGACGAAAAATACCAGAAACAGCGCCGCACGCGGCCAACTCCACTTCCACAGGGCGCGGACGACGACAAAGGCGAGGATGGTATCGATCATCATCGTCAGCGTGACGGCGATGCCATAAGCCGAAGCCAGATTCGACGAAGACCGGAAACCGAGAACGACGATGATCACCGTGATCAATAGCAGCCAGTTGATGTTCGGAACATAGATCTGGCCCTTTTCACGCTCCGAGGTGAACTTGATCTGGATGCGCGGACAATAGCCGAGCTGCATGGCCTGGCTGGTCAGCGAAAAGGCACCGGAAATCACCGCCTGCGAGGCGATCACCGTGGCCACTGTGGCCAGAACGACCAGCGGAATCAGCAATATTTCAGTGGGTGCCATCAGGAAGAAGGGACTCTCGATCGCTTTCGGATCGTTGAGGATCAGCGCTCCCTGACCGAGGTAATTGAGGTACAGCAGCGGGAAAACGAAAGAAAACCAGGCCCATTTGATGGCACGGCGGCCAAAATGGCCCATGTCGGCGTAGAGCGCTTCACCACCGGTGATTGCCAGTACCACCGAACCCAGCGCCAGAAAAGCCAGGCCCTGATGCTCGATGACAAAGGCGAGCGCGTACCAGGGATTGATCGCGGCCAGAACCGAGGGATACTGAATCACGTTCCACAGGCCGAGAGCGCCGAGGGTGGCGAACCAGAACATCATTACCGGGCCGAACAGCGCGCCGACGGCCGCCGTGCCATGCCGCTGAAAAAAGAACAGCAGGATCAGGATGGCAATCGTGGTCGGCAGGATGTAGGGTGTGAGCAAAGGGGTGACCACTTCGAGTCCCTCGACCGCCGAGAGCACCGACATCGCCGGCGTGATCACGGCATCGCCGTAGAACAGTGCGGCACCGAAAATCCCCAGAGCCGACATCAGCCAGAGAATCCGCGGCGACGCATTCGCGGTCCGCAGTGCCAGCGCGGTCAGCGCCATGATGCCGCCCTCCCCCTTGTTGTCGGCACGGGTGATGAACAGGACATACTTCAAAGAAACCGTGATCGTCAAGGCCCAGAACACCAGCGAGAGGATGCCCAGCACATTGGCTTCGGTAACGGCCAGCGGATGGTGACCGCCAAAGACTTCCTTGACGGTGTACAACGGACTGGTGCCGATGTCGCCAAAGACGACGCCCATGGCCGCCAGTGCGGTGGCCGCCAGACCTGACTGTTCGCCGTGCGGCGCGCTTGTTGCGGTCATTACCCCTCCAGGAACCTTAGCTTTTACATTAACCCATCGACAACTTGCTCAACTTCCTCCCGGTGACCTTGACGCTTGCCGCAACGCAGCATCGCGGGCGCCATTGTAGGGCCAATGAGAAGCGGCAACAAGGACGAAGCAGTCGTCGTCGATCCAAGCCACGCCGCTGCCACCTCCCTGGCGCCGCAGCGCTCAGAGCTTGTAGATCCAGCTCGCAATCACGAAGTAGTTGAGAACCCCGAGAATGTCGATTGCCGTGGTCACGAACGGGCCGGTGGCAACCGCTGGGTCGACCTTCAGGCGCTGGAAAATCATCGGCAGGAGCACCGCCAGCAAGGCCGCGCCCGTCATGTTCCCGAGGATCGTCAGGCCGACGACCTGCCCAAGCTGAAGGCTGTCGTGCATCAAGTAGCCGTATGCTGCCAGGATCACGCCGTAGAACCCGCCCAGCACCAGACCGACACGCAACTCCTTGAGTACCAGCGGCAGCGTGTCCCTGACGTCGATCGCACCGGTTGCCAGACCACGCACGGCAACGGTAGCGGACTGCACCCCGACGTTGCCGGCCATGCCCATGATGACCGGCAAAAAAGCGCTCAGCACCAGCACCTGGGCGAGGATCGATTCGTATTTCTCGATCACCATCGTCGCGGCGAGTCCGCCGATGAACGCAGCCAGCAGCCAGGGCAGGCGGATCCCGGCCACCTTGAGCGCCGAGTGGGTGAACGTTTCCGATTCGCTGGTACCGGCCATCTTCAGCATGTCCCGCGTCGTCTCTTCTTCGATGACGTCGATCACGTCATCAACGGTGACCATGCCGACCAGGATATCGTCCTGGTCAACCACGGGAATGGCGAGCAAGCGGTACTTGTCGACCAGCAGTGCGACGGTGGTCTGGTCGGCATCCGTATTCACCTTGATCACGCGCCGGTTCATGATGCTGCGCAGAGCCGTGTCGGGCCGGGTGAGGAGCAATTGCCGCAGCGAAACGACACCCACGAGCCGCCCCTCCTCGTCGGTCAGATACAGATAGAAGACCATCTCGACATCTTCGCGGCTGCGAATGCTCTCGATCGCCTGTTCCACGGTAAGGCTGTGCGGCAGCGAGAAGAACTCGGTGGTCATGATGCCGCCGGCGCTGTTCGGGTCGTACTTCAGCAGACTTTCGACTTCCGACTTGCTGTCGCGGCCAAGCATGGCCATCAATTCGGCGCGCTGATCCTCCGGCAGTTCGCCGACGAGGTCAGTGAGGTCATCGGGCTGCATATGTTCCAGCAGCGCCGCCAGTTTCTCGACCGGCGATTCGGTCATTACCTGCGTGCGCAAGTGCGGCCCCATCTGGCTGAAGACTTCGGCACCCAATTCCTTGTCGCCGATCGTGTGGAAGATATCGACGACATGCTCGGGCGGCAGTTCATCGAGAATCGCTGCCATGTCAGCGGGGTGGATGCGCGCGATCATTTTCTGCAAAGAGCCCCGGGCGTCGCGGTGATAGAGGCGATCAATGGTTTCGACGAGCCGTTTTTTCCTCGAGTCGTAGGTGTTCAAGGTAGCCGGCTTGGTTTCCACGTTGATGTGCATGGCGATTCCCCCCAAAGTCAATATGCATGAAAAGTGGTAACGACTGAGGAGCCCTCTGCAGCACGGAGGGCTCCTCAGTAGTTCCCATGAAAAATGATTGAGCCGTAGAGTCTAAGCGCTGGGATTTGCGTGGTCCAGTGTCTCTTGTGTGCGCTGCCGATTCGCAGGCGTGGAGACGCCTCCAGAAAGGCTTTCAGCCCGTTTCAATGGCCGGAAACCAGCCCTGCAGCCGCCAATCCTGCCTATGCGGCAGATCTGATAGAAGATCAGGCGCCAAGTATCTGATTTGCTGAGCACTGACAAGCGCTGCAATGCTTCAGTCGCCTCGTTGACCGCAAATTGCTGGGCACGCAGGGAAAACCACCTGAACTCTATCCCTGATGAACCCGCCGGTGCTAGAATGGTGCGCTTTGGCATCCAGTCACCCGGGAGTCCTTCTATGGGCGAAGACCAAAAGCTGCAACCTCCTGTCATGACACCGAGAAAGGGCATCGCCGACGTGCACCTCACCGAGGTGCGCTCCCTGCTCTCGCTGCAGAAACTGGTCGAAGACCTCGTTCCCGAGCAGGATGGACCCAACCAGAGTGAACTCGACCCGGAGATTCAACAGCAGTATCGCAAGGAACTTCGCGAGAAACTCAAGCGGATGCCCCCGAAAGAAGTTGCCTACATTCTGGAATCGCTGGACCCCAATGAGCGTTTGGTGGTCTGGGATGAAGTCAAGGAAGGCGCCGACCCGATCCTGGCACTCCTCTCCGATGATGTCCTCGAGGAGTTGATCGACGACAGCCATTACCGCAACGAAAAAAACGACGATCACTGCTTTCGAACTGCGTGAAGGCAGACTGCGCCAGATCTCGGTGGCCGGTCCGGAGGACCTGAAGAACGTCCACCCGATCTGGGTGGATCTCGTTGCCCCGACCAAGAAAATCCGCGGCTGGATCGGCGAGATGTTCGACGTCGAGGTGCCCGACCCGCTCACCCTGACCGACCTCGAAGCGAGTGCGCGCTTCTATGTGGAGGACGACGGCGAGGTACACCTGCACTCCGACTTCCTGCTCGACACCCGGGACGAGTCACGCAATGTTCCGGTCGCTCTGATTCTCCACAACGAAATCCTGTTTACCGTGCGTACCGAGGAACTGCCGGTGTTTCGCCTGCAGCGGGCACGGGCGCGCACTCGACCCGGCTACGTCACCGACGGCAAGGACGTTCTCATCGACCTTTACGCGGCAGATGTCGAATACTCGGCAAACGCCCTGGAAGATGTGTACGGAGAACTGGAGAAGGCCGGCACACAGGTGCTGCGGTCGCATGTCACCGACGTCGAGGCATCGCAAATCCTCGCCGCCGTTGCCGAGGCCGAGGATCTCAACGGACGCACGCGCCGCAGCGTGCTGGATACCCGGCGCGCCCTGTCCTTCCTGTTGCGTGGCAAGTTGCTGTCGGACGCCCAACAGCTCGATGTGCGCGAGATCCTGCGCGACATCGAATCTCTCGACGGACATACTGCTTTCCTGTTCAACAAGATCAACTTCCTGATGGACGCCACGGACAGCGCGATCAACATCAACCAGAACAAGAAAATCGAACGGCTGACGGTGCTCAGCGTCGTCTTCATGCCGATCAACGTCCTCGCCGGCGCCGGCGGCATGTCCGAGTTTTCAAGCATGGCGCAGGCGCTCGACTGGCCGATGCCACTCGCCTACACGGGTTTTTTTTCTCGGCATGGGTGTGGTCGGATCGATCATGTTTTTCGGCCTGCGTCTCTTCGAAAAGCGACAACCCAAGCGCCCGCGTGCGGAGAACCGCAGGGCTGCCTGATCCAGCCTGCCTGATCCAGCATTCGTAAAGCCGTTCGCCGGTTAACGTCACCGATTCGAGACTGGCGATCCCGGCGACGAGCAGCGCCGCCCAGTCCGTAGAGCACTCGTCACCAGCTGCTGAAAACCCCTTCTGCGGCAGCGACGGTCGCGGCAATATCCGACTCGCTATGCGCCGCCGATACGAAGCCGGCTTCGAAGGCCGAAGGCGCGAAATAATGGCCGGCGTCGAGCATCGCGTGGAAAAAGCGATTGAAAGCCTGCGTGTCGCACTCCATCACCTCGGCGTAGCTCTGCGGGCACTCGGAACGGAAGTACAGCCCGAACATGCCGCCAATCGCCTGCGCCGAGAACGCTACCCCATGCCTGCCGGCGGCGGCAGCCAGCCCGTCGGTGAGTTGCCGGGTGCGTTGCCTCAAGGACTCGTAGAAATCCTCCGCCTGCAGCAGTTTCAGCGTCGCCAGACCGGCGGCGACCGCCACCGGATTGCCTGACAGGGTGCCCGCCTGGTACACCGGACCCAGCGGTGCGATCTGGCTCATGATCTCGCGCCGGCCACCAAAAGCGCCAAGCGGCATGCCGCCACCGATCACCTTGCCCAGAGTCGTCAGATCCGGGGTGACCCCATAGAGGCCCTGCGCCCCCCTGGCGCCGACGCGGAAACCGCTCATCACCTCGTCGAAAATCAGTACGGCAGCGTGGCGGCTGCACAGCTCGCGCAGGCTCTGGAGGAAAGCAGGCTGAGGCGCGATCAGGTTCATGTTGCCGGCGACGGCTTCGACGATCACCGCGGCGATGCGTGGCCCGTGCTCGGCAAACGCCGCTTCGAGTCCGGTGCTGTCGTTGTAGTCGAGAACCAGGGTGTGCCTGACAAAGTCGGCCGGTACGCCGCTGGAACTCGGGTTGCCGAAAGTCAGCATCCCCGAACCGGCTTTCACCAGCAGGCTGTCCGAATGGCCGTGGTAGCAGCCTTCGAACTTGATCAGCAGGTCACGCCCGGTGAAGCCGCGCGCCAGCCGGATCGCACTCATCGTCGCTTCGGTTCCGGAACTGACCAGACGAACCATGGCCAGCGAAGGCAGCAACTCGCACAGCAGTTCGGCGAACTCGACCTCGCTTGCCGTCGGTGCCCCGAAGGACAGTCCTGCAAGCGCCGCCTGTTGAACGGCGGTGACCACCTCGGGATGCGCGTGCCCGAGGATCAACGGCCCCCAGGATCCGACGTAATCGATGTAGCTCAGGCCATCGACATCGCGCACGCGCGCGCCGCTACCGGCGGCAATAAACCGCGGCGTACCGCCGACCGAGCGAAATGCCCGAACCGGTGAGTTGACGCCGCCAGGGATGCGCTGCTGCGCGCGTTCAAAAAGTTGCTCGCTGCAAGAACTCACGGTGATCTTCCTCGAACAGTAGTTGATAGGCCGCCGCACGTGCCGTCACGTCAGGCGCTTCGAATAAATCACTGATCACCGCCAGCAGGTCGGCACCGGCGGCCAGCAGGGGCCTGGCCCGGTCCACGGTGATGCCTCCGATGGCGCAGGCCGGCACCCGTAGTTCGCTGCGGCAGCGGGTGAACAGCGACAGTGGTGCGGGCCTGGCCAGCGGCTTGGTTGCTGAAGGATGGACGGCTCCGAAAGCAACATAATCGGCACCCGCCGACACCGCCACGCGAGCACGTTCGAAATCGTCATAACAAGAGGCGCCGAGCAAGGCACCGGCGCCAAGCGCCTGCCGGGCCGCCGGCAACTCCCCATCAGCGGCCCCAAGATGTACGCCGTCGGCATGGACCGCCAGCGCCAGCGCGAGGTCGTCATTGATCAGCAAGCGCGCGCCGAATCCTCTGCAGAGGCTCAGCAGCGCGCGTGCCGTGGCGGCCCGCCGGGCAGGATCACGGCTCTTGTCCCGGTACTGAACGAGGACCGTGCCCCCCTGCAAGGCCGCCTCGACCTGCGCCAGCAGCGTGTTCAAGGGCAGGCCTTCGGGCGTGACCGCATAGAGACCACGCAGGGGTTTGCCGACCGCTTCAGGCATTCAGCATACCGCTACGGCGGCGGATCTGGAAGAAGCGATCCGGGATGAATTGGCCCATTCCCGGTCGAAAACCAGCGGCCAGCGATTGCCAGGTATATTCCTGGGCGGCCTCTACCGCCTGCTCCACCGACAAGCCCCTCGCCAGATGCGCGGCAATCGCCGAGGCGAGAGTACAACCCGAACCGTGGTAGCTGCCGGGCAGGCGGTCCCAGGCATCGCTGCGCAGCAGGCCAAACCTCTTGCCATAGAGGCTATTAACCACGCGCGCGGTGTTTTCGTGGGTACCGGTCAATAGCACGTACTCGCAACCCAGGTCGAGCAGGATCTCTGCGCATTCGACCAGTGTCCGCGGTTCATCATCCGTGTCGCCATCCAGCAGTCGACGTGCTTCGAGAGAATTGGGTGTCAGTATCGTCGTCAGCGGCATCAGCAATTCGCACAAGCCGGCGATCATTTCCTCGTCGACCAGTTCATCGCCACGCCCGGAGGCAAGCACGGGATCGAGAACCAGTGGGATGCCGGGGTAGTCTGCGAGGATTTCGGCGATCACCGCGATATTCTCGATGCTGCCGAGCAGGCCAATTTTGAAAACGGCGACCGGCATGTCTTCGAGTAGCGTCCGCGCCTGATCCTCGACGCAATCTGCATCGACTGCCAGGATACTGCCCACGCCGACAGTATCCTGCACAGTCAGCGCCGTCGCCACGGACAAGGGATGACAGCCAAGCGAAGACAGGGTCATCAAGTCGGCCTGCATCCCGGCACCTCCGGAGGGGTCACTGGCGGAGAAGGTGAGAACGATGGGCGGCGGCAGGGGTAGAGAGTGTAGGTTCATGAGAGCAAACAGGCGTCGTACAGGAGCTACCGTCGACAAAATCTTGGCGGAAGAAGCAAGGTTTGGCTAGAATTCGTGAATTTTCTTCTCGATTCTAACCGAAAACCGATAAAGACTATGAACACAGCAAGCAATGAGCCCTATCGTACCTGGATGTGCCTGACCTGTGGCTTCATCTATGAAGAAGCCAAAGGCCTGCCGGACGAAGGCATCGCACCCGGCACGCGCTGGCCGGATGTACCCATCAACTGGACTTGTCCGGAATGCGGGGCGCGCAAGGAAGACTTCGAAATGGTCGAAATCTGAAGACAATGCGTTATAGTAGCCGCTGGCGCAAAATCATGCGCGAACCGGAACTCCCATAAATCAACGATCCGGGATAGTCTGGAGGAGAGAATTGGCTGAAGCTGCAAACCTGCGCGGCGTCAAGGTCATGGTCATCGATGACAGTAATACGATCCGACGCAGCGCGGAAATTTTTCTTGTGCAGGCCGGCTGTCAAGTGCTGCTCGCGGAAGATGGCTTCGACGCGCTGGCCAAGGTCGCCGATCACCAGCCCGCAGTGATCTTCTGCGACATCGTGATGCCGCGCCTCGACGGCTACCAGACCTGCGCCCTGATCAAGAAGAACCAGCGCTTTCGTACCACACCAGTGATCATGCTGTCGTCGAAAGACGGTCTGTTTGACCGCGCTCGTGGCCGCATGGTCGGATCGGACCATTATCTGACCAAGCCATTCACTAAAGACAGTCTGCTGCAAACGGTCGCGACTTTTGCTCCGGCAGCCGCCGAATGAAGCAAACTCCTTGAAAGGCAGCTACGGGAACGGACAGGCCATGACTATCAAGAAAATCCTCGTCGTAGACGATTCGCCGACCGAACGTCATGTGCTGAAGGTCCTGCTGACCAGCCATGATTATGAGGTCATTACCGCGGAGAGCGGTGAAGAAGGCATTGCCAAGGCGAAGAGCGAGTTGCCGGACCTGATCTTGATGGACGTGGTGATGCCCGGCCTCAATGGCTTCCAGGCCACCCGAACCCTGACCCGCGATCCGGCGACCAAGAACATTCCGGTCATCGTATGCACCACCAAAGGCCAGGAAACGGACAAGATCTGGGGCCTGCGCCAGGGTGCCCAGGATTACCTGGTCAAACCAGTCAATGGCCCGGAGTTGCTGGCCAAAATCGCAGCGCTCTAACGGTCATGGCCAAGAAGATCAGCCTGCATGAATTTCAGTCCTATCTCGCGGCACGGCTGGCCGGCACCAGTAATCAGAGTTCGGCTGGCCTGCTGGGAATTCAGGCCGGTCCAGACTACTGGCTGCTCGACCTGGCAGACTCGGGCGAAATCATCCCGCTGACCCCCCTGACCAAGGTTCCCCTGACCAAACCCTGGTTCGCAGGGATCGCCAACATTCGCGGCAATCTGTACTCGGTGGTGGATTTGTCCGCCTTCCTGGGCAAGGAAGCGACGCCCCAGAACACCAGCTCGCGACTCCTCTTGATTGGTACCCGTCATGGCAGCAATGCGGCCTTGCTCGTCACGCGCATGATCGGCCTGCGCAATATCGAGGCCTTGACTCCCGAAACCGCTGCGTCAGGCGTGCCGGACTGGGCACGTGAAGCCTATTCGGACAACGAAGGGCGTCGCTGGAACAAACTCAAGGTGCGTGAACTACTGGCTGACGAGGCGTTCATGGATATTGGCGCTTGAGCCGCTTGCGTACCAAGAAATCCTCAACGACCGTGATTTGCACCGTCGAGAAAGTGTAACCGGAGAAGCAAGATGACGTTCAAACCCAAGCTACCGGCTTTCCTGTCCCCTTTCCTGTCTCGAATGACAGCGGCGGCAAGCGAGACCCTTTTGGCTCGTACCGTGATCGATTCCGGGGAACCGGTGAGCAAAGGGACGATCCCCTTCTTGCTGCCCTTCCTGAACCGCTTGCCGGTGATCAAACAACTCCAGATCCTTGGCGGCTGTCTGGTGCTGGTAATGCTGGTGATTGCTGTCCTCGTCTATCGCGACGACCGTCAGGCGGCCTATAACACGGTCTACATTGCGACCGCCGGTGAGATGCGCATGCTTTCTCAGCGCCTGGCAAAGGCTTCGAGCCTGGCACTGCTGGGTGACTCGGTCGCATTCAAGCAGGTCCGCGAATCGCGTGACAGCTTCGGCGCCAACCTGGAACGATTGACCAATGGTGGAGAACTGACAGGCACGCAAGTGCCACCTTCGCCAAGTGGCGTACAGCCGCAGTTGCAGACGGTGGCACAGATCTGGGACAAGACCGACAAGAATGCTTCGCTCCTGCTCGAAATGGAAAAGAGCCTGATCTCGCTGGGCAAGGATGTCGCCGCCATCAACGACAAGAATCCCCAGTTGCTCGAACTGTCTCAACAGGTCGCTGCGCTCAAGCTGCAGGGCAGTGCCAGCATCCGAGAGATTGCGGCGGCCAACCTGTTGGTGATGCTGACCCAGCGGATCGCGAAAAACGCCAGTGCGCTGCTGCTGGGTGATGCCATCGACACGGAAGTCGGCTTCCTTCTGGGCAAGGACACGAACACCTTTCGCGACACCATACAAGCGCTGATCAAGGGAAGTGAAACCTTGCGCATCGCTCCGACGACGGATGCGGATACCCGGCAGAAACTCAACGCACTCGATGCCAGCTTTGAAGAGTATCGAACCGCCGTTAGCGGCATCCAAGGCAACATGCAGAAACTGACCATCGCCAAACTGGCCGGTTCGCAAATCTTCCGCGACAGTGAAGAGTTGCTTACCAACACCTACCAACTGGAACAGGCCTACCATGGCAGTTTCATGCAACGTACCTCGTATGGCCTGGCGCTGCTGGTTCTGATCCTTCTGGCCATCTCGCTGGTGTTTCTGCTGGGCAAAACCTACCTCGCGGATAGCCAGCGTCAGACCGAACAGGCCGAACAACGCCGCCATGAAACCGATCTTCTCAACCGCCAGAATCAGGATGCCATCCTGCGTCTGATGAACGAACTCGGCGACCTCGCCGACGGCGACCTGACGGTGACCGCAACCGTATCCGAGGACATCACCGGCGCCATCGCCGACTCGATCAACTACACGATCGAGGAGCTGCGGGTACTCGTCGGCCGCATCAACGATGCGGCCAGACGGGTGACGCTGGCAACCGAGATCGCCCAGCAGACCTCCGCCGAATTGCTTGCTGCCGCCGAGCGCCAGGCCACCGAGATCAAGGCGGCCGGCCAGTCGGTCCTGGCCGTGGCCAGCTCGATGACCAACGTATCCGGCGACGCGAAACAATCGGCAACCGTGGCACGCCAGTCCCTGGCTGCAGCCGGCAAGGGTGCGCGGGCCGTGGAAGACTCGATCAAGGGCATGAACAAGATCCGCGAGCAGATTCAGGAGACATCCAAACGCATCAAGCGCCTCGGTGAGTCCTCGCAGGAAATCGGCGAGATCGTCGAACTCATTTCGGACATCACCGAACAGACCAACGTACTGGCACTCAATGCCGCCATCCAGGCTGCTTCTGCCGGGGAAGCGGGGCGCGGCTTCACGGTCGTTGCCGAGGAGGTGCAGCGCCTTGCCGAGCGTTCGGGCGAGGCGACGAAACAGATCGGAGCGATCGTCAGAACCATCCAGACCGACACCCAGGACACGGTCTCGGCAATGGAGGAATCGACCCGTGGCGTGGTCGAGGGTGCCAGGCTTTCCGATGCGGCGGGTCAGGCGCTGGCCGAGATTGGTGAGGTTTCGAGAACGCTCACGGCACTGATCGAGAACATCTCCGGCGCCACCCGCCAGGCGGCCGATTCGGCGACCAAGGTGGCCCGCAAAATGCAGGAGATATTGCTGGTCACCGGGCAAACCACGGCAGGAACGCAAAAAACGGCGATGGCCATCGGCGAACTGGCTGCTCTGGCGACCGAGCTCAAGGGTTCCGTAGCCGGCTTCAAGGTGTCCTGAAACTCAGATGAATGCTCCGACGGACTTCGATATCGGCCCGCTGACCTGGGTCAAGAGCGAGATCGACCTCGCCCTCGAACGAGGCGACACGGCACTGCAACAATTCACCGCGAGCGCTGCCGATGGGAGCGGCGACCGCACGCAAATCCGGTTCTGCCGCACCCATTTGCACCAGGTGCAGGGCGCCCTGACGATCGTCGGCCTGGATGGTGTGACCCAGTTTGCCGAAGCACTGGAGTCGCTGCTGGAGGCCATCGAACTGCAGGAGCGTCCCGCCACCCCAGCTACTGTCCAGCTTGCACAAAGCGCGCTGGCGGCGCTTCGCCATTACCTTGATGATCTGATCAGCGGCCAACCGAACCAGCCACTCCGGCTATTGCCTTTGTACCGAGAAGTGCAGTCGGCACGCGGGCGGGAACGTGTCTTCGCGACGGATCTGTTCTACCCCGACCTCAGCGTCCAGCCACCCCAACGTACCGGCCCGGTGCCGAAACACCGCCGTGGCGAGTTTGCACACCGACTCCATCAGCAACGTGCACATTTTCAGCACGGCCTGCTGGCGTGGTTGCGCACACCCAAGGACGACCAGGGCGTGGCCGAAATGCTCAACGCCGTCAAACGGATCGCAGCCATCCAGGAAACACCATCGGCGCGCTCGTTCTGGTGGATCGCCACGGCTTTCCTGACCGCCCTGGGCGAACACAGCTTGCCGGCAGATGCGGATGCCCGGCAACTCTGCAGCCGCATCGACCTGCAGACTCGCCGACTCCTCGAAGGTTCGAGCAATGTCGCCGAGCGCCTGATGCGCGATGCGCTGTATCTGGTCGGCAAGGCTCGCAGCGACGATCCCCTCGTACGCCAAGTCCAGGAAGCTTACCATTTGGCGGCCTTGATACCCGGCGCGATCAGTGCGGCGCCGGTCGCAGTGGAGTCCGTACGCCGTCGCTTGCGTGAAGCGATTGCTGCCACCGAAGAAACCTGGAACCGGTTCTGCGCCGGAACAACGCAGGTTCTGCCTCTGTTCAGGACCCATACCAGTACGCTGTCGACGCTGGTCGAAGAACTGGGTCACGCCGACTATCGCCGTCTGGTGCAAGCCATTGCCGAGGTTGCCGGCCTGCTGACGCAAAGCCCGTCTCGCCATACCGAAGCGCTGGCCATGGAAACCGCGACGGCCATCCTGCTCGCCCAGAACGCGCAGGAGAACATCCAGTACCTGGGCAGCAGTTTCTCGCACCAGGTGGATGTGATGGTCGAGCGGCTCCAGGGTTGTATTGCCGGAAACCCACCGCGACCAGAGTCGGAGTTGCCGTCACTCGACGAAATGTCACGCCTGGCACAGGAAAGGATGCTCGTTGCCCAGGTCGCCAGGGAGATTACCAACAACCTCGCACAAATCGAGCAGGTTCTCGATGGCTTTTTCCGCGATGCCGAAAAACGTGCCGATCTGAACGGACTGGAAACCCCGCTGCGACAGGTCATCGGTGCGCTTACCATGATGCGCCACGATGATGCAGTGGCCGTTCTGCAGCAGTGTGCGAAAGACATCGCATGCTTCTCGAAAGCGGACTACGTACCGCGAGTGACCGACTTCGAAAACGTTGCCGAGCAACTGTCGCTGGTTGGTTTCTTCGTCGATGCCATGCAGCACGGCGCAAGCGATTTCGCGACTTTCGTCAGCAAGATGCAGGCGGCCGTGGTCCACAAGGTGGACGACACGGCGGCAAGCGTCGAGCAGGAACTGGAGCAGCAAAAGCGCGATACGCACGCCTTGCTGGTGGCCCTCAAGGAGCAGCCCAGCGATGCCGGGCTGCGCCAGGAGCTCCGACAAAATCTGACGGCCTTGCAGAAAGATGCCGATCTGGTCGCCGACAAGGAACTCGGGCAGCAAACCAAACATGTACTCTCGGCGCTGGCTGCTGGCGGTGACGCCGCACAGCAGATTGACGCGGCCATGGCGAAGCTCAAGCCGCAGACACCGGAAGCTCCCCCGCCATCGGCAGAAACCATCCAGCTCGCACAGGCCACCACCGAGGAAGTCGATGCCGAGCTGGTCGAAATCTTTCTTGAGGAAGCCGACGAAGTCCTGGCCAGGACTCATGAAAACCTGCGCCAGCTGCATGAGCAACCCCATGACGTGGAATTGCTGACTGCCATCCGTCGTTCCGCGCACACCCTCAAAGGCAGCGGCCGGATGGTCGGGCTCAAGGATTTCGGCGAAGCGGCGTGGTCGATAGAACAGGTTCTCAACCTCTGGTTAAGACAGGAACAGGAAGTCACGCCAATCCTCCTGGACCTGCTTGAACAGGCCTACCGCGTCTTTCTCGCGTGGGTCGAGCATCTCAAGACCAGGCGCGGCCACGCACCTGATGTAACGAGCATGGTCGCTTTGGCCAATTCCCTTCGCGACGGCAGCGAAACCGGCGTCCTGTTGCCGCTGCCCGGCGAGGCCGCTGCAGCAGCGCCGAGCGAAAGCCTTGCGGAGGCTGCGCCAGCCGCTCTTCCAGAGGAAACCAGCCAGGCGACATCGGCAGCGGTCCACCTCGCTGTACAGGAAACCCGCACACAGCTTTCGATCGCTCCGGCACTGGCCGAGATCTTTAACGAAGAAGCCAGTGCTCACCTGGCTACTTTGCAGCGCGAGTTCGCGGTCCTGGAAACAGACCTGGCCGCCCCGACAACGCACGAAATGTACCGGGCTGCGCATACCCTTGCCGGCATCTCCGGAACCGTCGGCATAGCACCGGTCAAGATCCTGGCGCACGCACTCGAAATGGCGCTGTTGCGCCGCAATCACACCGCACACCCCGACAGCCTCGAAGCGATTGCCTGCGTCCAGCAGGCAATCGCCGCACTCACCTTGATGCTGTCGGATGTGGTTCGCCAACATGAGCCCGAAGCGGCACCCACCCTGGTCGAGATGCTCGACACGCTGTATCCGGAGTTGGTCGTCGAAAAACCGGAAGCTCTGGAAGCGACCAGCGAGCCGCAATCAGTCGCTGCCGGAAAGGGTACCGCAGCCGTAGCGCCTGGCGCCAGCCCGACGAGCACCGCGGTCGAAGCCCCGCAACTGCACGACGAACTGGACGAGCAACTGCTGCCACTGTTTCTTGAGGAAGCGCTCGATCTCAACCAGAACATTGCCACACAGTTACACGCCTGGCGCAGCAATCCCTCTGACGGTGAAGCCGTGCGCCGACTGGCGCGACTGTTCCATACGCTCAAAGGTAGCGCGCGCATGGCCGGCGCGATGAATCTTGGCGAACTCACACACGCCATTGAAACGCGCATGCAGGAAGCACAGGAGGCCAGCAGTGCGCCGCTGCAACTGATCGACGACATCGACAATGCCTTCGACGTGATCGTGCAGATTGTCGAGCGCCTGCAGCATGGTGAATCTGCAGATGCGCCCGTCGAGATATCCGACGCGGCGGCATCGGAACTGGCTGCCGAACACGCCGCCGACCAGCCGGTCCCGGCTTCCGAACAGGGTGCTGCCGCCGGCCCGCAGGAAGTCGACAGCGAAGCGGCCGCACAACGGGCCACCCTGCGGGTGCGTGCCGACCTGATCGACCGGCTGGTCAACGAAGCCGGCGAGTTGTCGATCGCCCGCTCGCGGATTGAAGGCGAGATGCGAGCCATCAAGGGATCGCTGCTCGACCTGACCGAGAATGTCATCCGTCTGCGCCGGCAGTTGCGCGACATCGAAATCCAGGCCGAACTGCAAATGCAGTCACGTGTCGGGCAGAGCGCTGAACAGCACGCCGATTTTGATCCCCTGGAATTCGACCGCTTCACGCGTTTCCAGGAACTGACGCGAATGATGGCCGAATCCGTCAACGACGTCGCCACGGTGCAGCAGAATCTGCTCAAGAATCTGGACGACGCCAACGCGGCCATCGTCTCGCAGGCGCGTCTGAACCGCGAAGTGCAGCAGGAACTGATGTCGGTGCGCATGGTGCCATTCAGCAGCATTACCGATCGTCTCTACCGGATCGTCCGGCAGGCCGGCAAGGAAATCGGCAAACGGGCGAACCTGGAAATCCAGGGTGCCCAACTCGAACTCGACCGAACGGTTCTCGAAAAAATGTTGGCGCCGCTTGAACACATGCTGCGCAACGCCGTCGTGCATGGCCTCGAAGACACGCCCACGCGCCTGGCCAGGAGCAAGCCCGAGATTGGCGAGATCTCGTTGAAGCTGACACAGGAAGGCAACGAGATCATTCTCTCTTTCGCCGATGACGGCGCCGGCCTCGATCTCGACCGGCTGCGCGAACGCGGTCTGCTCGCCGGTCTGCTGACCGAGGAAGAAGCCCGCGATCCGACGCGCGTGGTGGACCTGATTTTTGCGCCGGGAATATCGACGGCCAGCGAGGTGTCGCGTCTCTCCGGGCGTGGCATCGGCATGGATGTACTGAAGAGCGAAGTGAGCAGCCTGGGCGGCCGCATTGAAGTGCTGTCGAGCCCAGGCCAGGGAACGACCTTCCGCCTGTACCTGCCGCTCACCCTGGCAGTCACCAAGGCCTTGCTGGTACGCTCCGGCAATCGGCAGTACGCGATCCCCTCGGCCATGATCGAGCAGGTACTCGATCTCAAGGAGCAGATGCTGGCCCGCATTCGTGACGCTAGGGAAGCCGTCTGGACCGGAAACCATTATCCTTTCAGCTACCTGCCTCACCTTCTCGGCGAAACCCGTGCGCTACCGGAGAAACATTCCCAGTACTGGGTTCTGCTGCTACGCAGCGGCAGCAAGCGAATCGCGATGCAGGTCGACGAACTGCTGGGCAATCAGGAAATCGTCGTCAAGAACATCGGACCCCAACTGGCACGGGTGATCGGCGTCGATGGCGCGACCGTTCTCGGGAATGGCCAGGTGGTGCTGATCCTGAACCCGATTGCCCTGGCCAGCCGCGATCGCACGGTGAGCGCGGTCTCGCCGGTGCCAACCGTTCGTCAACCGGTGGCCACGGACAGCGTCACCGCCACCGTGCCGACGGTCATGATCGTGGACGATTCGCTGACTGTGCGCAAGATCACCAGTCGTCTGCTGGCACGTGAAGGCTACCAGGTGATGACCGCCAAGGACGGCGTCGATGCGCTCGAACAACTGCTTGCTCTGGTCCCGGACGTCCTGCTGGTCGACATCGAAATGCCGCGCATGGATGGTTTCGAGTTCACCCGCAACGTGCGTGCCGACAACCGCCTGTGCATGGTCCCGATCATCATGATCACCTCGCGAACGGCAGACAAACACCGTCAATACGCCATCGAGCTGGGAGTCAATCACTATCTCGGCAAGCCCTATCAGGAAGAGGAGTTACTGCGCCTGGTGGCCGGACATGTCAGGGAGCAGCGCCAGGCTTGACCACGGCGTAGCGTTGCAGGGTCCGCAGCCGCGCCTGCGCGTGCTCGACCAGCGGCGCCGGGAAATCGCGGCCAATCCGCACGCCGCAAGCCTCCTGCTCGGGCAGACTCATCCGCCATGGCGCATGCAGGAACTGGTCGGGGACAGCGGCCAGCTCCGGCAGGTAGCGGCGAATGAACCTGCCGGCAGGGTCAAAGCGTTGCGATTGCGTCACCGGGTTGAAGATGCGGAAATAGGGTTGTGCATCGCAGCCGCTGGACGCCACCCATTGCCAACCCCCGTTGTTGGCCGACAGATCGAAATCGTTGAGCTGGCGCGCAAAATAGGCCTCACCGCGCCGCCAGTCGATGCCCAGATCCTTGATCAGAAACGAAGCGGTCAGCATGCGCAGGCGGTTATGCATGTAGCCTGTACCGTTGAGCTGCCGCATCGCGGCATCGACCAGCGGAAAACCGGTGCGTCCCATACACCAGGCAGCAAAGGCCGCATCCGCCGATGGCCCCTGTTCCCAGCGAATCGCGTCGTACGCCGGCTTGAACGCGCGCTCGCAAACCTGCGGAAAACGGTCAAGAATCATGAAGTAGAAGTCGCGCCAGATGAGTTCGGAAAGCCAGGTCGCAGCCCCTTCGGCAGCGGCGCGCAAGGCACCGGCAGCCATCGCCTGGGCCACCAGATCGCGAACCGAGACGGTCCCGAAGCGTAGATGAACCGAGAGATACGAACCCCCTTGCAGTGCCGGAAAATCACGCTGCTGGTGGTAACGCGCCATACGCAGACGAAAATCGGCCAGGAGCTGCCGGCCGCCGGACATCCCCGGCACGATGCCCAGCGCTCGCAGATCGCTGCCGGAAAAGCCGATTTCCGCCAACGTCGGTACACCGCCGGCGCCCGGCAGCGCTGCCAGCCTCCCGTCTCCGGCTGCGTAGGGCTGCCAGTCATCGTCGCTGAGACGCTTCAGCCAGGCTTTCCTGTAAGGGGTGAACACGGTGTAGGGCCGCCCGGCCTGGGTCAGCACTTCGTCACCGTCGAGCAGCGCCTGATCCTTGAACGACTCGAAGGCAATTCCTTGCGCCTGCAAGGCCGCCCTGACCGCGGCATCGCGTTTCTTCGCCTGCGGTTCATAATCGCGATTGGTAAACACCGCAGTCACGGCCAGCGCCTTTGCCAGGCTCGGAATTTCGCTGACCGGCCAGCCATGGCGTACGATCAGGGCGCCGCCGCGGACGCGCAGCGCCAGATCCAGCTCGACCAGCGACTCGCGAATGAACTCGACGCGGCGATCGCGGCGCGGCTCCAGCGCATCGAGGATCTCGCGATCGAAGACGAAAGCGCAATAGACGCGGCAGCCACGCCGCAGCGCTTCGCAGAGCGCCGCGTGATCAAAATCCCGCAGATCGCGCCGAAACCAGACCAGAATCGCATTCCCCATCATGGATTACCTTTGTGTCAGGCGCCGCTGCCGATTAGAATAGGGCCATGTACAGCATCAATCTCACGGACCATTTTCTCATTGCCATGCCGGCACTGGTGGACTCTTTTTTTTTCCAAGACCCTGGTCTATATCGCCGAACACAACAATCGCGGCGCGCTTGGCGTGATTGTCAATCGACCGATCGACATGAGCCTGGGAACGCTCCTCGAAAAAATTGACATTCCCCTGCAGGCCGAGGGCTTCGCCCAGTTGCCGGTCTTCTTCGGTGGGCCGGTACAGACCGACCGTGGCTTCGTCCTGCATCGGCCGGTCGGAAAATGGCAGTCCACGCTGGTGATCAACGAGCACATCGGCCTCACCAGTTCACGCGACATCCTGCAGGCCGTCGCCCGTAGCGGCCAGCCGGTGGATGTGCTGGTGACACTGGGCTACGCCGGTTGGGCTGCCGGCCAGCTTGAACACGAATTGGCACAGAACGCCTGGTTGACCGTGCGCGCCAAGCTCGACATCCTTTTTGAATCTCCCTACGAGGAAAGACTCGCGTCGGCACTCGAGCTGCTTGGCGTCAATCTCGCCAACCTCGCCGATGCCGCCGGCCATGCCTGAACCAGCCAGAAAAACCACGGGCACGGTACTCGCTTTCGACTTCGGCGAAAAACGCATCGGCGTCGCCGTTGGCGAATGGCAACTGCTGCAGGCGCATCCCCTGACCACCCTGCACGGCGAGGCCAACGCCGAGCGATTCGCCGCCATCGCCACCCTGATCCGGGAATGGCAACCAGCCAGCCTGGTCGTTGGCCGGCCGCTCGCACTCGACGGCACGCCACACGCCATGACCGCTCGCTGTACTCGCTTCGCCAACCAGCTGCGTGGCCGCTTCGGACTGCGCGTCGATTATGCCGAGGAACGGCTCTCCTCATGCGCTGCGCAGGAACTCCTGCATGCCGCCGGGCACGACACCCGCAGGGCAAAACAGCGTCTCGACGCCTTGGCTGCCCAGCTGATTCTGCAGAGCTATTTTGACGGCATGGCCGAAGCGGGCCACGAACACCCATGGTGAACGCCAGACGCTGATGAACGATTTCTTCCCCCTTCCCATCTCCCGCACCCAGGGGAGATTCCCGAGTCGCTGAAGCGACTTTCAAAATTACTCGGATGACCGCGAAACCGATGCCTCCCATTGACCTCCCCCGATGCCGAAGCGCAGTGCGCCCAACTGGCCGAACTGATCCGACCCCGCTTGCGACCGGACACGGTCCTGGTCGGCATTCACAGTGGCGGCGCCTGGGTGGCCAGGCGCCTGCGCGAAATCCTGGAGCTGCGCAATGAAATCGGCCTGATCGACGTCTCGTTCTATCGTGACGATTACGGCGCAAGGGGTCTGCATGCACGCGTCCGGCCGAGTTCGATTCCCTTCGATGTCGAAGGCCGGCCACTGATCCTCGTCGATGACGTGCTGTATACCGGCCGCACGACGCGCGCGGCGATCAACGAACTTTTCGACTACGGTCGCCCGGCCAGCATCCAGCTCGCTGTTCTCGCCGACCGCGGTCGCCGTCAACTCCCGATCTGCGCCGATTTCTGTCCCTGGAAAGTCGATCTCGATCCAGCACTGGAACTGGTGCTCTCGACCGACGCCAGTGGTCGCCTGCAGTGGAGCCTGGCCGAGAATGCGCATGCGTAATCCACAACTCAACGCCAATGGCGAGTTGACACACCTGCTGTCGACCGAGGGCCTGCCTCGCGAAGTGATCAATCACATTCTCGACACCGCATCGAGCTTTCTCAAGGTCTCGCACCGCGACGTCAAGAAGGTTCCCTTGTTGCGCGGCAAAAGCGTCTTCAATGTGTTCTTCGAGAATTCCACGCGCACGCGCACTACCTTCGAAATTGCCGCCAAGCGACTTTCCGCTGACGTCATCAACCTCGACGTGACGCGCTCCTCGACCGCCAAGGGCGAGACCTTGCTCGACACGGTGGACAATCTGGTGGCCATGCACGCCGACATGTTCGTCGTCCGGCACGCCGCCAGCGGTGCACCACACCTGATCGCCGACCACCTGCGCCGCCTCGGGCGGAATGATGTACATGTGGTCAATGCCGGCGACGGGCGCCACGCCCACCCGACGCAGGGCCTGCTCGACATGTACACCATCCGTCACTACAAACAGGACTTCAACAATCTGGTGGTGGCGATTGTCGGCGACATCCTGCATTCCCGTGTAGCGCGTTCGGATATTCACGCGCTGACCACGCTCGGTGCTGCCGAGGTGCGCGCCATCGGCCCGCAAACGCTGTTACCGACGGCCATGGACAAGATGGGACTGCGGGTCTGCCATGATCTGCGGACAGGACTTCGCGATTGCGATGTGGTGATCATGCTGCGCCTGCAGAACGAACGCATGAATGGTGCGCTGCTGCCGTCGGCGCGCGAATACTTCCACTGCTACGGACTGACACCGGCGATGCTGGCGCTGGCCAAACCCGATGCCATCGTGATGCATCCGGGGCCGATGAATCGTGGCGTCGAAATCGACTCCGATGTCGCCGACGGGCCGCAGGCGGTGATCCTGCCGCAGGTCACCTTCGGCATTGCGGTGCGCATGGCGGTGATGGGCATTCTGGCGGGAAACTGAACGATGAACGAGCAACTCCTCCACCTCCGGAACGCCCATCTGATCGACCCGAAAAACGGCCTGGATGCCTGCCTCGATCTGTTCATCGTCGATGGACGCATTGCCGCGATCGGACAGCCGCCGACAGGCTTCGCTGCGGAACGTCAGATCGACGCCAAAGGGCTGATTGCCTGCCCCGGCCTGGTCGATCTATCCACCCGCCTAGGCGGCATCGAAACCGAACTTGCCGCAGCGGTCGCCGGTGGCGTGACCTCACTCGCCTGCCCGCCCGACACCAAGCCGCCGCTCGATGAACCGGGACTCGTCGAGCGCCTCGTCCGGCGCAGCGAAACGCTTGGCCTGGCGCGGGTCTATCCGATCGGTGCGCTGACTCAGCAACTGGCGGGCGAGAAGCTCGCCGAAATGAACAGCCTGACGCGCGCTGGCTGTATCGGCTTCTCACAGGCCAAGCATCCGATCGTCGACACGCAGTTGCTGCTGCGTGCCATGCAGTACGCCGCCACTTTCGGCTACAAGGTGCGCCTGCGGCCACAGGACCAGTTTCTCGCACGCGAAGGAGTGGCCCACGATGGCGAGGTCGCGTCCAGGCTGGGGCTGACCGGCATCCCGGTGTCTGCGGAAACCGTCGCCATCGCCACGGCACTGCAACTGGCAGCGCAAACCAATGTTCGCCTGCATCTTTCGCGGCTGTCGTCGGCCGCCGGCGTCGCCCTGATCCGTACCGCGAGACATGCCGGCATGCCGGTCTCCTGCGACGTCTCGATCCATCACCTGCATCTGTCGGAAATGGACATCGGCTACTTCGACAGCAATGCACGCTTTGACCCGCCATTACGCGCGTCAAGCGACCGTGACGCGCTGCGCGTCGCCGTCCGGGACGGACTGGCGGCGATCTGTTCGGACCACACGCCGGTCGACGCGGATGGTAAGCAACTGCCGTTTGCCGAAGCACTGCCCGGGGCTAGCGGACTCGAGCTCCTGCTGCCGCTGACACTGCTCTGGGCAAAACAGGCGAAGCTGCCGCTGGTGCTGGCGCTGGCCCGCATCACCTGTGATCCGGCCGCCATTCTCGGTATCGAGGCCGGCTCGCTGGCCATCGGCAGTGCGGCCGACATTTGCCTCTTCGACCCCGACGAGTCCTGGCGTGTCACCCCGGAAGCGCTGCGCAGCCAGGGGAAGAACACGCCCTTCCTGGGTTACGAAGTGAGCGGCCGGACACGCATGACGCTGGTCGGCGGGCGTATCGTTTTCGAGGCCTGATGCGATTCAATTCAGCGCCTCGGCCTGATACGCGCTGCAGGAAGCGGGCGATGACCATGAAGTGCTTCCGCACGGATCGTGAGAACATCACATCGGCGAGGCCATCTTAACACCAGCCTCCCGCAAAGCTGCCTCGCCAAATTCGGCAAACAGCGCCAGGGTCTTTTCTGCTTCTTCGGGGTCGAGCCGGGTCAGCGCGTAGCCAACGTGTACGATGACGTAGTCACCGACTGCGACGTCTTCGACGAGCGCCAGCGAAATCTCCTTGCTCACTCCGGCAATGTCGATCAGCGCCTGGTCATCGGGTCGCAGTTCGACGATCCGGCAGGGCAGGGCAAGACACATGCTCTACTCCTCTAACGGTCATGACTTTTCCAGGCACCCCCGATCATGAAAGTCATGACCGTTTCCCTCTCCCCCCGACCCCTCCCCCGCGAGGGGGAGGGAGATTCGTGAGTCGCATACGCGCCTTTCACATTAACGACCCAGCAGATGCTGCAGGGCGATCCACGCCTGACCGACCGACAGTCCGCCATCGTTGGGCGGTACCTGGCGCGCTTCAACGAGTTTTATCCCTTGCGCGCCGAGGCGAGCGCGCAGGCCACGCACGAAGACCTGGTTGAGGAAACAGCCGCCGCTGCCGACCACCGTCTTTTCGTCAGGCGCCAGGACTCGCACCCAGTCGGCGATGGCCGCGGCCAGCGTGGCGTGGAACAGCGCGGCGCCACGCTCGGCGCTCTTCTCATCCGCCAGCGCCGCCAGCAGCGGCAACAGGTCGAGGCGGCCCCGTTCGATCCGCCAACCCTGATCGAGCGGCAGAATGTCGCCGTAACACTGCGCCAGGCCTTCCATGAACATCGCCGCCTGCCCTTCGTAGGCCATCACCGACCGGATGCCGAGCAAGCCGGCGGCGGCATCGAAAATCCGGCCCATGCTCGTCGTCAGCGGACAATGGATGTCGCCGGCCAGCATCTGCGCGACGGCCGGTGCGGCCTGCTGACCGACAAAACGTTCGCCGATTTCGCTGTTGCGACCGAGTTGGTGCAGCACCGCCGCCGCCATCCGCCACGGCTCGTTGGCCGCGCGGTCACCACCCGGCAGCGCGAGTGGCGAGAGATGGCCGAGACGCTCGAAGCGGGCGCCGTCGACGCGCAACAATTCGCCGCCCCAAGCCGCGCCATCGGTACCCAGGCCGACGCCATCGAGCGACAGCGCCAGGTTCGCGCCTTGCATGCCGTGTTCGGCGAGCACTGCCGCCGCATGCGCATGATGGTGCTGGATGCCCAACAGCGGCAGGCGACGCTGCATGGCGAAATCGGCGGCAAAACGCGTCGAGTGGAAATCCGGGTGCAGGTCGTGCGCCACGATCGCCGGTTCGACGCCCAGCAGTTTCAGCAACTGCGCGACGCTTTCCTCGAGGAAATCGCAAACGGCGGCATTGTCGAGGTCGCCGATATGCTGCGAAACGAAGGCTTCATCGCCGCGAGTCACACAGACGGTGTTCTTGAACCAGGCGCCGACTGCCAGTACCGAGGGACCAGAGACCGGCAACTTGATCGCGCGTGGCGTGTAGCCGCGTGCGCGACGGATGAATTGCAGACCGCCGGTGGTGATCCTCGCGACGCTGTCGTCACAACGTGTGACGATGTCGCGGTCGTGCATCAGAAAAGCATCGGCGATCCCGTAGAGACGCAGCAGGGCTTCGCCGTTGCCGATCACCAGCGGTTCGCCACCGGGGTTGGCACTGGTCATCACCAGCGCGAGGTCCTGTGATCGTTCCAGCCAGCCGACACCCGCTGGACGTTTTGCCGCTTCGTGGAAGAGCAGAAACTGCACCGGCGTGTATGGCAGCATGACGCCAAGCCAGGCAAGGCCTGGGGCGACACCGGGCAGCGCCTCGTCACAACTGCCGCGTTTGCGGAGCAGGATCGCCGGGCGTGTAGGCAGGGCCATCAGACCCGGTTCGCCGACGCCGATCTGGACGAGCGGAGCGGCCGAAGCGGCATTCGCCAGCATCACCACAAAGGGCTTCTCGTCACGTTGCTTGCGCTCACGCAGCAAAGCGACGGCGACCGCGTTGCGCGCGTCGCAGGCCAGATGGAAACCGCCCAGGCCCTTGATGGCGAGAATCTTTCCCTGCAGCAGCAGGGTCAGGGCCGTGCTGATCGGGTCATCGGGCAGGCGGTGTCCCTCGCCGTCGAGCAGGAACATCTGTGGTCCGCACTTCGGACAGCAATTGGCCTCGGCATGAAAACGCCGGTCCTCGGGCCGCCGGTACTCACACTGACAACGGTGACACATCGCAAAAGGTTTGAGGCTGGTGCGTACGCGGTCGTAGGGCAGGCCGCGGCTGATGGTGTAGCGTGGTCCGCAATTGGTGCAATTGGTGAAGGCATAACGCCAGCGCGCGCTGCCGGGGTCGAACATCTCGGTCAGGCACTCGCGACAGACCGCCGTGTCGTGTCCGATCATCGTCGCGGCCCGGCCACTGCGGCTGTCGATGATCACGAAATCTTTGCCGATGCGTGCCGGTGCCGTATCGCGGGCGGTCACCGAGTTGACCCGGGCCAGCGGCGGCGCGTCCTGCTCCAGTCGATCGACGAGACTCTGCACCTGTGCGGCCGCGCCGCGAACCTCGATCTCGACACCGCGTGAATCGTTGCGGACCCAGCCCACAAGACCCAGTTCCCTGGCCAGCCGCCAGACAAAGGGGCGGAAACCGACGCCCTGAACGACACCGCTGACGCGGATGTTCTGGCAAACGATGGGCTCGGACATCTCAGCCTCCTGCAGCCAGCCGTGCTTCGAGTTCGGCGATACGGCGCTGCAGCGATGCCATCGTCACCCGTTTCTGCTGCCGGCGTGCGCTGCAGCCGGCCCGCAGCCAGGCCAGCCACTGCTCCAAGCCCTCCCCCGTCGTCGCCGACAAAGGGATCACCTGCAATGCCGGATTGACCTGCCGGGCATAAGCGATCGCCAGATCGCTATCGAAGGAAACGTAGGGCAGCAGATCGATCTTGTTGAGCAGCATCAGTGAGGCCGCATGAAATAGGTTCGGATATTTGAGCGGTTTATCTTCGCCTTCGGTGACCGACAGGATCACGACCTTGCAGGCTTCACCCAGATCGAAAGCCGCCGGACAGACGAGATTGCCGACATTCTCGATCAACAGCAGCGAATCGTCGGCTGGAGCCAGTTCGTGCAAGGCATGGCCGACCATATGGGCGTCGAGATGGCAGCCTTTGCCGGTATTGATCTGCAGCGCGGCAACGCCGGTGGCACGGATGCGTTCAGCGTCGCGACTGGTCTGCTGGTCGCCCTCGATGACGGCGATCGGCAGTTGTTCCTGAAGTGCCTCGATGGTGCGGCAGAGCAGGCTGGTTTTTCCCGAGCCGGGGCTGGATACCAGATTGAGCGCGAATATCCCCTGCTCGTCGAAGCGCCGGCGGTTTTCGGCGGCATAGCCATCGTTCCTGGCGAGAATGTCGCGTTCGATCTGTATCAGCCGCGACGGCGTCGTTGCCGGCGCCTGCGCCGCTGCCGAGGCGTGCGCATGGCCGTGCACATGCATGTGGGAAGCTGCGTGCTCATGGTCATGCGCATGAACATGCCGCCGGCCATCGGCGTGGGAATGGGCCTGCCCATGCCGAGCGCCAGCGGCGCTGTAGCTCATCCCGGCAGGAAGCTGCTCGGCGCCCTCGCGAAGCGGCGGTGAAGCGTGTGCCGGGTGGGCTGCTTGTGTATTCTCGGGCTCGGACAAAGCCTTGCCATCGACATGGATCTCGCCGGTGCCACAACCGCAAGTGGTACACATCTTTGCTGTCTCCTCATTGTTATTCGACTTCCAGTTCCTTCACCCGCATCTCGGTACCCCCGGTTGCTTGAACCGGATGCCCGCCGCAGGCTGGACAGGGGTCGTACAGTGCCGCAAGTGGCACCGTCATATTACAATTAAAGCATAAACCTTGGCCGGGCACCTCGATTACCTCCAGGGTGGCGCCTTCGGCCAGCGTCCCGCGGCTGACCGCAGCAAAGCAGAAGCGCATCGCTTCGGCTTCCACAGCAGCCAGCGCACCGATTTCGAGTTGCACCAGGCGGACGCGCTGAAACGACTGTGCGCGCGCAGCGTCCTCGACGATCTGCAACACACTCATGGCCAGTGACATTTCATGCATCGACGATCCTGATTTCGAAGGGAACGCACGGATCGAGTGACAGGGCCAGGCAAGTAGCCCGGATCCGCGCATCGTCACGGGTCTGTGCCGGACAGCCAGACATCTCGCGGACAAAAGCGCCTTGCGGATGAAAATTCCATTCGGTCGGCGCGATGATCCGATAGCGCTCGACGCAGTCAGCAGCGATCTCGATGCGGTGCAGCAAGGTACCCCGCGCAGTTTCGACGCGCGCCAGACCGCAACCGACCGCGATGGCCGTGGCATCGACAAGGGCCGACAGGCGCGACGGTTCGACGAGACCTGCCGTCAGCCAGCGCAGTTCGAGCAGGCGCGCTGCCAGGCGGGCCTGGACGCGCTGGCCACCGGCAAGCAGGAGGGCCACCCCGGGTTCGCCGGCGTGTCGAGCCAGAACCCCGGTCTCCACGGCCTGGCCGGCAAAGGTCGGCTGCGTGGCGAAATCCTCATGATCGATCAGCGCTGCCCACTCGGCGGCAGAGAGTTGTGGCAGCAGCGCGACCGCGGCGGCGGCCACCCGATCGGCAAACGGCGGCGCTTCCAGCTCGTTTAGCCAGTTCGAGAGATCGACACCGAGTGCCGCAGCCGCAGCGGCATCGACGACCGCCTGCAGGCGCTTGCGCCAGGCGCCGAACTCCTGGATCCGGTTGGCTCGATAGGGTTTCTGCAGCAGTGGCGGCCAGACCATCAACAAATGGTACAGGTGTTCGACGATCGCCTCGATGGCAACCGCCAAAGTCGGATCACGGGCGTCATCGACCGCGGCCCGCTCACCGCGCGCCGCCTGCACGCACAAGCGCGCAGCAGCATCCTGAGCATTGCGGCAGAGACTGAAAACGCGCGGAATGATCTCGGAAACTCGCGCCACCGGCAGCCCACGCAGGGCTCCGGCGAGCATGGGCCGGGTGGAAACGATCTCGGCCGAGACGATTTCTTTGCCGTCCCACGCCAGTGTCAACTGCAGAACACCCTGTTCCACTGCCACGCTCCCGGAAGAACCCAGTGAACAATACCCAAAGCCACTGAATCGATTTTGATTTTCATCAATCCGGGGCTAAACTCCCGCCTTCACAATATGCCCTCGCCGGTCTTGACCACTTCCCGGATCACCCTCTGCATGCTCGAAGCTTCAAATCTGGAATGCGTACGCGGCGAACGTCGCCTCTTCGCCGGCGTCAGCTTTCGGCTCGCAGGCGGCGAGATGCTTTATTTACAGGGAAAGAACGGTTCGGGAAAAACCAGCCTGCTGCGCATGCTGTGCGGTCTGACGCCAGCGGCCAGCGGCGACATTCACTGGCGCGGCCAGCCGATCGGCAAGCTCGGCGACGAGTTCCGCAGCGAACTGTGCTACCTCGGCCATCAGAACGCGATCAAGGAGGAACTGACGCCGCTGGAGAATATCCGGTCGTCGGCCACACTGGCGCAGGAAACGCTCGACGAGGACGCGGCGCTCGATGCCCTCGAACAGCTCGGACTGCGCAGCCGCGCCGACCTCGCCTGCCGCTACCTTTCACAAGGGCAGAAGCGCCGCGCCGCGCTCGCCCGTCTGGTACATGAAAGGCGCGCGCTGTGGGTGCTCGATGAACCTTATGTGGCGCTCGACGCGGCCGCGATCGAACTGGTCGCCGGCCTGATCGGTGCGCATCTGCAGCGCGGCGGTCTGGCTGTCCTGACCACCCACCAGGCGGTTGCCGTACCGGCCGCTGCGCTGCGCGAGTTGTGGCTCGGCGCCGATGACACAGCACAATAGCGGTTGTCCTTGATGCTACAATCGATCCGCGCCGTCATCGGTCGCGACCTGCGGCTGGCAATGCGAAGGCAGGCCGACATCGTCGCGGCGATGTTTTTTTTCATCATCGTCGTCAGTCTGTTCCCGCTTGGCGTCGGACCCGAAGCGGAGCAACTGCGCCGGCTTGCGCCAGGCGTGTTGTGGGTCGCCGCACTGCTGGCGACGATGCTCTCGCTGCCGCGCCTGTTTGCCGACGATCACCGCGACGGCACGCTTGAACAACTGGCGCTGGCACCGCAGCCTCTGGCGCTGATCGTGCTCGGCAAGGTCGTCGCGCACTGGCTGGTGGCCGGCCTGCCACTGGTCCTGCTGGCACCGCTGCTGGGTATTCAGTTCGACCTGGCCGGCGACGCGCTGGCAGTGCTGACCCTGTCGCTGCTGATCGGCACCCCGGCCCTGTCCGGGATCGGGGCGATCGGCGCAGCGCTGACGCTCGGCGTGCGCGGCGGCGGCGTGCTGCTGTCTTTGCTGGTCCTGCCGCTGTATATCCCGGTGCTGATCTTCGGTGCCGGGGCAGTGGATGCGACGCTGAGCGGACTCGGACCGCAGGCCCATTTGTCGCTGCTTGGCGCGCTCGCGCTGGGCGGCGTGTTTTTTGCGCCGTGGCCGACTGCCGCGGCCCTGAGAGTAGCCCTGGAATAGATGAGTAAGCGCGTAATCAACTGGTTCAGATACGCCAGCCCACAGACTTTTTACCCGCTCGCTGGCAAGCTGATTCCCTGGTTCTGGACGCTCGCTGCGATCTTCGGCGTGCTCGGGCTGATGATCGGCTTTCTGCTGGCGCCGACCGACGCGCAGCAGGGCGAAGGGTATCGAATCATCTTCCTGCATGTCCCGGCGTCGTGGATGTCGATGTTCATCTATCTGGTGATGGCTTTCTGGGCTGCCATCGGGCTGGCTTTCAACTTCCGCCTGTCCGGGATGATGGCCTCGGCACTGGCGCCGACCGGCGCCCTTTTTGCCTTCCTCTCGCTATGGACCGGCGCACTGTGGGGGAAGCCGATGTGGGGCACCTGGTGGGTCTGGGATGCGCGCCTGACTTCCGAACTGATCCTGCTCTTCCTCTATATCGGTTTCATCGCCCTGCAGGCCTCGATCGACGATCCCCGCCGCGCCGACAAGGCCGGCGCGATCCTCGCGCTGGTCGGCGTGGTCAATATTCCGATCATCTATTTTTCGGTCAAGTGGTGGAACACCCTGCATCAGGGGGCTTCGGTCAGCCTGAGCAGAGCACCCAGCATGGCCACGCTGATGCTCTGGGGCATGCTGCTGTGCGCCCTGGCATGCTGGATGTACAGCATTGCCATCGCCCTGATGCGCGTCCGCATCATCATGCTCGAGCGCGAGCGGCACACCGACTGGGTGCGCGAGTTGCTCGCCGAGCAGGAGTAGAAGAATGCTCAACATACACTGGAACAGTCTCGCCGACTTTCTGGCAATGGGCAACCATGGCGTCTACGTCTGGGGATCTCTGGCAGTGATGGCGCTGCTGATGCTGGCGGAACCGATCCTGCTGCTGCAGGGTCGGAAGAAACTCGTCTCTCGTCTCAAGCGCCAGTACCGTGCCGAGCGAACCGAAGCCCGGCGCAGCAGCGCCAGTCCCCGCAGGAGTCCGGATTGAAACCACGTCACAAACGCATGGCTCTGATCGTTGGCGGTCTGGCGATTCTCGCCCTGGTCGCAACGCTGGTGCTCAATGCCTTCCAGAGCAATCTGGTGTTCTTCTTTTCCCCCTCGCAGGTGGCCGCCGGCGAAGCGCCCAGGGGCAAGAGCTTCCGTATCGGCGGCATGGTCAAGGAGGGATCGCTGCAGCGCCAGCCCGACGGCGTGACCCTGCGCTTCGTCGTCACCGACACCGACCAGGACATGACCGTCGCCTACAAGGGCATCCTGCCGGATCTTTTCCGCGAGGGAAAGGGCGTCGTCGCGCAGGGCAAGCTCGCCGAGGATGGCGTCTTTGCAGCCACCGAGGTGCTCGCCAAGCACGACGAGAACTACATGCCGCCGGAAGCCGCCAAGGCCGTCAGCGATGCCCACGAACGCGCGGCAACCAACAAGGCAGCGGCGGAAGCCACCGCCAGGACCCTCAAACCGTAGGACGACAAGACCATGATCCCGGAAATCGGCCACTTCGCCCTCATCCTCGCGCTCTGCGTCGCCCTGACGCAGGGAACGCTGCCGCTGCTCGGTGCCCACCTCAACCGCCAGCCATGGATGGCCCTGGCCCGCCCGGCGGCGATCGCGCAGGCACTGCTGCTGGTGACGGCTTTCGCCTGCCTGAGCAGCGCTTTCGTCGACAACGATTTTTCGGTGCTCTATGTCGCACAGCACTCGAACACGCTGCTGCCGCTGCAGTACCGTGTCGCGGCCGTCTGGGGCGGGCACGAAGGTTCGCTGCTGCTGTGGATGCTGATGCTGGTGCTGTGGTCGCTGGCCGTGGCGCTGCTGTCGAAGCCGTTGCCCATGCCCATGGTGGCGCGTGTGCTCGGCGTTCTCGGCCTGGTCAGCGCCGGTTTCCTGTGCTTCATCCTGCTCACCTCGAACCCCTTCGAGCGCCTGCTGCCGGCTGCCGAAGAGGGGCGCGACCTCAACCCGCTGCTGCAGGACCCCGGCCTGATCATTCACCCGCCGATGCTGTACATGGGCTACGTCGGTTTCTCGGTGGCTTTTGCCTTCGCCATCGCCGCCCTGCTCTCGGGTCAGCTCGACGCTGCCTGGGCACGCTGGTCGCGGCCCTGGACCACGGCGGCATGGATTTTTCTGACGCTCGGGATCGCTCTCGGGTCGTGGTGGGCGTACTACGAACTCGGCTGGGGCGGCTGGTGGTTCTGGGATCCGGTGGAAAACGCTTCCTTCATGCCCTGGCTGGTCGGCACGGCGCTGATGCACTCGCTGGCGGTGACCGAGAAACGCGGCAGTTTCAAGAACTGGACGGTACTGCTGGCGATCTCGGCGTTCTCGCTGTCGCTGCTCGGAACCTTCCTGGTCCGTTCCGGCGTACTGACTTCGGTGCATGCGTTCGCCACCGACCCGACCCGCGGCATCTTCATCCTCGCCTTCCTGGGAACGGTCATCGGCAGTTCGCTGGCACTGTTCGCCTGGCGGGCGCCGAAGGTTGGTCTCGGCGGACGCTTCGGCCTGCTCTCGCGCGAATCGCTGCTGCTTACCAACAACGTGCTGCTGGTCGTCGCCTGCGCCTCGGTCCTGCTCGGCACGCTCTACCCGCTCCTGATCGATGCCCTCGGCGCCGGCAAGCTCTCGGTCGGTCCGCCCTACTTCGACGCGGTATTCGTGCCGCTGATGCTGCCGGCGCTGTTCCTGATCGGCGTTGCGCCCTTTGCGCGCTGGAAGCATGCCAGCGTCGGCGAACTCGCGCGCACGCTGCGCTGGGCTTTTCTCGCGGCGGCCCTGGTCGGCTGCGGCGCCCCCTTCCTTTTTGGCGAATGGAAGCCGCTGGTCGCCCTGAGCCTGCTGCTGTCGGCATGGATCGTTCTTTGCGCCCTGCTCAATGGTGTCGAACGCGTGCAGGCGACGCGTGCCGGCCGCTCTTTCCTGGCCACCGCACTGCGGCAGCCGCGCAGCTTCTTCGGCATGCATCTGGCGCATCTCGGCATTGCCGTCTTCGTCGTCGGCGTCACCCTGGTTGGCGCCTATCAGTCCGAGAAGGATGTCAAAATGGAGGTCGGGGACAGCGTCGGCGTCGGCGGCTACCGCTTTCTCTTCAACGGCGTTCGCCAGCAGCAGGGACCGAACTACCGCGCGCTGGTCGGCGACATCGACCTCTTCAAGGACGGCGTGGCGGTGCGCAAGATGTTCCCGGAGAAGCGTTTCTACGTCGCGTCATCGATGCCGATGACCGAAGCGGCGATCGATACCGGCTTCCTGCGCGACGTCTATGTCTCGCTCGGTGAGCCGATCGACAAGGCCAGGCCGGATGCCGCCTGGGCGGTGCGCGTCTACCACAAGCCCTTCGTCGACTGGATCTGGGGCGGTTGCGTGCTGATGAGCATCGGCGGACTGCTGGCCATCAGCGACCGCCGCTACCGTGTCCAGGCGCGCGCCGGCGCGCACGCCGCTGCGGCCGCCGCCGCGGTGCTCGCCCAGAAAGCGTAGGGAACGGACCATGAACCGATTTCTCTGGCCGCTGATCGGCTTCGTCGTACTCGTCGCGCTGCTCGCCGTCGGCCTCCGGCTCAACCCGCGCGACCTGCCTTCGCCGCTGCTTGGCAAGCCGGCCCCGCAGTTTTCGCTGTCGCGCCTAGACGCGCCCGCGCAGTCGTTCTCGCCGCAGGAGATGCTCGGCAAGGTCTGGCTGCTCAATGTCTGGGCATCGTGGTGCGTATCGTGCCGGCAGGAACATCCACTGCTGGTCGAACTGGCGAAGCGCCAGACAGTACCGCTGATCGGCCTCAATTACAAGGAAGTGCGCGGCGACGGCGGCATCGATATCGACCAGTTGCCCCCCGGCAGCGAACGGAAAATGGCCATTGAACGCGCCTCCGACTGGCTCGCCAAGCACGGCAATCCGTACACGCTGTCGGTGCTCGACATGGATGGCCGTGCCGGCATCGACTACGGCGTCTATGGCGTACCGGAAACCTACGTCATCGACCGGGCAGGAATCATCCGCATGAAGCACACTGGCCCGATCACCCCCGAGGTCTTCTCCGGCAGGATCCTGCCGCTGCTTTCGGAACTGTCGAAATGAGACCCTTCCTGATGCTTCTGCTGCTCGCCGTGTTCAACCTGCACATGCCCCCCCCTGCACGCTGGCGAAGCCCGGCCGCTCGCCGCAGACGAGCTGACCGAAAAGCGCCTGATCGCGATTTCTTCCGAATTGCGCTGCCTGGTCTGCCAGAATGAGTCGCTCGCCGGCTCGCATGCCGAACTCGCCAACGACCTGCGCCGCGAAATTCGCACGCTGATCCAGGACGGCAGGAGCGACGCCGAAATCATGGAATTCATGGTCAGCCGCTACGGCGACTTCGTCCGCTATCGGCCTCCATTGAAGGGAACGACGCTGCTGCTGTGGTTCGGCCCGGGCCTGCTGTTCATCGCTGGCCTGACGGCATTGCTGCTCTACTTGCGCCGACGCGACCGGGCGATCAGCGACCATCCTCTGAGCGCCGACGAGCAAGGCCGCGCTGAAGCGCTGCTGCACGAACAGGATTCACGGCAAGGACAAGCATGACCGCCTTCCTCATCGCCGCGGCCCTGCTGGTCGTCGCCGTCATCGCCCTCCTCTTGCCACCGCTGCTGCGCACGCCACGGTTTTCGGGCAACACCGGCCAGAGCGAAGCGAACCTGGCGATATTCCGTGACCAGCTTGCCGAACTCGAACGCGAGCGCCGCGATGGTTCTCTCGCCGAGGCCGATTTCGCCCAGGCGAAAAGCGAACTGCAACGCCGTCTGCTCGAAGAAGTGTCCACGCCGGCCGCGCCGGTGACCGCCGACGGCGGCAGTCGCAAGACCGCGCTGGCCTTGCTGGTGCTCATCCCGCTCGCTGCTGCTGCCGGCTATGCGCTGCTCGGCGAGCCGCGCGCGCTCGACCCGCTGCAGCGGCAGGCGCGCATCGCTCCCGAACAGATCGAGGCCATGCTCAACGGCCTCGTCGACAAGCTGCGGAAGAACCCCGACGACCACCAGGGATGGGTGATGCTGGCCCGGTCGTACAAGGTGCTCGAACGTTTCCCGGAAGCAACGAAGGCCTATGAACGCGCCGCTCCCCTGGTCGACCAGGACCCGGCCCTGCTCGCCGACTACGCCGATGTCCTCGCGCAGACCCAGGGCGGCAGCCTGCAGGGCAGGCCGAGCGAACTGATCGAACGTGCCCTCCGGATCAACCCCAGGGAACCGCAAGCGCTGCTGCTGGCTGGCGCTGCGGCCACCGACCGCCAGCAGTTCGCAGCCGCCGCCGAGTACTGGTCGCGCCTCCTGGAACTGGTCGAACCCGGCTCCGAGGAAGCCAATGCCCTCACCGCCGCGATCGGCAAGGCGCGCGAGTTCGCCGCCACCCAGGCCAGCGGCACCGCAAAACCCGGCGCCAGCGCCGGCGTAGTCAGTGGCGAGGTGACGCTGAGCGGCAAGCTCGCCGGCATGGTCCAGCCCGGCGACGTGCTGTTCGTCTTTGCGCGCGCCGAGGAAGGACCGCGCATGCCGCTCGCCGCCAAACGCGCCAGCGTTGCCGACCTGCCGCTGCGCTTCCAGTTCGACGATTCGATGGCACTCGCCGGCGGCAAGAAGATTTCGGATTTCGCCACGATCCGCATCGAAGCGCGGGTCGCCAGGGCGGGCCAGGCGCAGAGTTCGAGCGGCGACCTCTTCGGCACCCTCAGCGGCGTCAAGCCCGGCAGCCGGAATCTGCGCGTGCTGATCGACCAGGTGCAACCGTGAGCAGTTCTTCCGATCAGAGCCATCCCCTTCGATTGCTCACGGACACGCCCACTTGAACCGCTCGCAAGCCAATCTGTTGCTGCTCGCCGTCGCCGTCATCTGGGGTTCGGCGTTTGTCGCCCAGGCAGAGGGAATGTTGGGGGTCGGGCCTCTGACCTTCACCGGCATTCGCTTCCTGCTCGGGGCCAGCATCGTTCTGCCGCTGGCCTGGCGCGAATGGCGATTGCTGTCGGTGCGCGGCGCTCGACCGCAGGCCGGCGATGTCCTCGGTGTCAGTGCCCTCGGCGTGTTGCTGATGCTCGGCGCGGTGCTGCAGCAGATCGGCATCACCAGCACCACGGTGACCAACGCCGGCTTTCTCACCGCCCTCTACGTGCCGCTGGTGCCGCTGCTGGCGTGGCTGATTCTCAGGACCCGCCCGCACTGGTCGGTCTGGCCGACATCGCTCGGCTGCCTGGCCGGGACCTGGCTGCTATCCGGCGCGCAGGGGATCGATCCGGTGGTCGGGGACCTATGGGTGATTGCCAGCAGCGTCTTCTGGGCCTTGCATGTGCTTTTTGTCGGACGCGTCGCCGAGCGCATCGCCGCTCCTTTCCTGGTTGCCTGCGGGCAGTTCCTGATCTGCGGAGTGATCAGCCTGCTTGCCGCTGGCCTGAGCGAGACGATCACCCTGAGCGGGATTCGCCAGGCAGGGCTGCCGATCGTCTATGCCGGCGTGATTTCAGTGGCCATCGGTTTCACCGCACAGGTGGTCGGGCAGCGCTATTCACAGCCGGCCGACGCGGCGATCATCCTCTCGGCGGAAACCGTTTTCGCGGCGCTGTTCGGTTTCCTGCTCATGGGAGATCGCCTCAACGCCAGCGGTATGGCGGGCTGCGCGCTGATTCTGGTGTGCATCGTCGTCGTCCAGATCGCGCCACTGACTCCCGCTGGGCAATTTGTGCGTCGCTGACGCGACTTTCGCATTAATAGCCGTGCCGAACCTGCGACAGGAAGGCCTTGGCACGATCGTGGTCGGGATTCGAAAAAAAGCTGTCGGGGGTGGTGTCTTCGAGAATCACGCCTTCGTCGAAGAAGATGATCCGATCGGCGACTTCGCGCGCGAAGCCCATCTCGTGGGTGACGACCAGCATGGTAATGCCGCTATAAGCCAGTTCGCGCATCACGGCGAGAACCTCGTTGACCATTTCCGGGTCGAGCGCCGAGGTCGGCTCGTCAAACAGCAGGACCTTGGGGTCCATCGCCAGGGCACGCGCAATCGCCACCCGTTGCTGCTGGCCGCCGGAGAGCTGGACCGGGTACTTGCTGGCCTGGGTCTTCAGACCAACCCGTTCGAGCAGGTTCATCGCCTTGGCCTCGGCGGCTGCCCTGGGCATCTTGCGGACGCGCATCGGCGCCAGCGCGACGTTGCGCAGGATCGTCAGATGCGAGAACAGATTGAAACTCTGGAAAACCATTCCTACCTCGCGGCGAATGGCATCGAGATTCTTCAGATTGTCGTTGAGAACGATGCCATCGATGATGATCTCGCCGGAATCATGCGTTTCGAGGCGATTCAGCGTGCGCAGGAAAGTCGACTTCCCCGAACCGGACGGCCCGACAATGGCCGTGACCTGCCCCTCGTAGAAGGTCGCCGAAACGTCCTTGAGCGCATGGAAGGCACCGAATCGCTTGTCGACCTTGCGCGTTTCGATGATTGGTCGGAGTGTGGCCTCGCTGTTCATGTCATCGCCCTTGCTAACGCTTCTGGCCAACATCGAGCTGCGCTTCGAGCGCCGCCGTGAGCGTCGTAAACGCGGTGGTCAGGATCAGGTAAATGGCGGCAATGGTGATGAACACCGGGATCGGCTGATAGCTCTCGGCCTGGATCCGGTAGCCGACCATGGTCAGTTCGACGACGCTGATCGCGTAAGCCAGCGACGAATCCTTGACCAGCGACGCCAGGTTGTTGGCCAGCGCCGGCAGCGCGACGCGCATGCTCTGCGGCAACACCACGTCCATGAAGGTCTGAAAGGGCGTCAGGCCGAGTGCCCGCGCGGCTTCGACCTGGCCATGCGGCACCGCGAGAATGCCGGCGCGGACGCATTCGGTGTTGTACGCCCCGATGTTCAGCGACAGGGCAATCGCGGCACAGGCAAAGTCGGACAGCTCGACGCCCTCCGGCATGATCTCCGGAAACGCCAGCCAGACGAACAGAATCTGCAACAGCAAAGGCGTACCGCGGATCAGCCAGACATAGCTGTCGCACAGCCAGCGCAGTGGCCAGAAACGGGATAGCTTGCCGAGTCCGGCGAGGACACCGATCACGACCCCGGCGACGCCGGCGATCAACGTCAGGCCGACGGTGATTCTGGCCCCGTCTGCGAATTGCTGCGCCGCCGGGCCGATCGGCGCCGGTGCCGCGGCGAGCGGCAGCGCCATCCCCCAGAGAAAAACGAGCAGCCCGATCATCGCGGCGAACATCGCCCAGCCCGGATATTTCCTGGTCCAGTTCATCAGTTCATCAGTTCATGTGGACTGGTTTTCAGGAACGGCAGGAAATGTCTTCCTTGAAATACTTCTCGGACAGCGCCTTGTAGGTGCCGTCCTTCATCACCTCGACCAGCGCCTGATTGAGTTTGTCTGCGAGTTCCTTGTTGTTCTTGCGCAGGATCATCGAGACACGCTCGACAAACACCATTTCGCCAGCCGTAATGCCGGCGTCGGGATTCTTGTCGAGAGTCGCTTTGACCGTGAACTTGTCGGAAATCCAGGCATCGACCTTCTTGGCGCGCAGCGCGGAGAACGCTTCAGGGTCGCCCTTGTAGGTCTTGACGTTCTTGAGCCCCTTGATCTTCCTGGCGGCATCGGCGTAGGTGGTGGCGAGTTGCACGCCGACGGTCTTGCCATTGAGCGATGCCACGGTCAGTGGGCCATCCTTGGCCGCGGCGATCTGTCCGCCGGTACAGTAATGCGGATTGGCGAAATCGACCGACTTGGCACGCTCTTCGGTATACCCGTGCGAGGCAATCGCAAAATCGAAACGATCCTGCTTGAGTGCCGCCAACTGCGCATCGAAGGCGACCACCTTCCATTCGAGTTTCAAGCCGAGCTTCTTGGCGATGGCTTCGGCCAGATCCACTTCAAAACCGGTCAGCTTGGGGCCGTCGTAATAATTGAAGGGCTGGAAACCGCCTTCAGTGGCCGCAAGGATGGTCCCGGAACTCTTGATCACCTCCCATTCGCGGGCCTGTGAAGGACCGCCGAGCATCAGCGAGAGCGGAATGACGACACTCAATAACCTGGCTAAGAAACGCATGACATCTCCTGTTGATAAAGTCAAAGTTCGTGGAACAAGGGATTGCCGTCACGCCATGACCCGTACTACCCTGGCCAAGTTGGCGAAAAAGCAGTGAAGAGTACAACAAACAGGGTCGATGAGGCGCAAGAATCACAATGCCGGCAGCACGCGCAAAGCAGCGGCTGGCGGCATTCCGGCAAGCGCGGCGCCAGGTGACGTCTAACGGTCATGACTTTTCCAGGCCCCCCCGATCATGAAAGTCATGACCGTTTCCCTCTCCCCCGACCCCTCCCCCGCGAGGGGGGGAGGGAGATTCGTGAGTCGCATACGCGACTTTCACATTAACGGTCATGACTTTTCCAGGCACCCCCGATCATGACATGAAAGTCATGCGTGCGTCGCTGACGCGACATCCACATTGATGGACGCTACCGCGATCGTTCTGTCGGCCAGACTGGCCTTGCTGACCTTGCTGCTGCTGCTGCCTCCAGCGATTCTTGCCGCCCACTGGCTGGCGGTGACCCCGCGCAAGAGCAAGGCCTGGATCGAGGGCCTGCTGGCACTGCCGCTGGTACTGCCGCCGACGGTGATCGGCTACTACCTGCTGGTGGCGATGGGCAGCCAATCGCCACCGGGACGCTGGTTCGAGGCGCTCGCCGGCCATCCCCTGGCCTTCAGTTTCAGCGGGCTGGTGGTGGCTTCGGTGATCTTCAACATTCCCTTTGCCGTGCAGCCGATCCAGCGCGCCTTCGAAGCCATTGCGCCGGACATCCGCGAAGCCGCGCAATGTTGCGGACTGACTTTCTGGCAGGCTTTCCGCAGGATAGAACTGCCGTTGGCCTGGCCCGGCATTCTCTCGGCATCGGTGATGACCTTTGCCCACACCCTCGGCGAATTCGGCGTGGTGCTGATGGTAGGCGGCAACATCCCCGGTGAAACCCGAACCGTCGCGATCTCGATCTACGACAAGGTGCAATCCTTCGACCACGCTTCGGCGGGAGCGATGTCGCTGTTGCTCCTGCTGATTTCGCTGCTCACCATCTCGGTCAGCTACGGACTGGCCGGACGCCTGTCCAGGCGGCGCCGCGCGACGTGACCCTCAGCGTGCAACTGCGCCACGGCAGTCCACCCCTCGATTTTGCCGCCGAGATTCCCGACGGCTGCATCACGGCTCTGGTGGGCCCTTCCGGCAGCGGCAAGACCTCGATCCTGCGCGCCATTGCCGGCCTGTTGTCCGTCAGGCAGGCACGCGTGGCGCTGGGGATGGAGGTCTGGGCCGAAGGAGAAAAGCACCGACCGACGCGCGAACGGTCGATCGGCTTCGTTTCCCAGCATTACGGTCTGTTTCCGCACCTGACGGTACAGGGAAATGTCGAGACTGCACTCCTCCATCTGCCGGTCGGCGCCCGTCGGGAACGAGCGTGGCATTGCCTTGCCCTCGCCCATATCGAAGGTCTCGACCAGCGCTATCCCGACGAGCTTTCCGGTGGCCAGAAGCAGCGCGTGGCACTGGCGCGGGCGATTGCCCGCCAGCCGCAGGTGCTGCTGCTCGACGAGCCCTTCTCCGCCGTTGATCGCAGTACGCGCAAGCGCCTCTATATGGAATTGCTGCGCCTGCATGAGCAACTCGGTGCGACGGTGCTGCTGGTGACCCATGATCTCGACGAAGCCGCTCAACTGGCCTCGCACCTGATCCTCCTACGGCATGGGCGACTGGTGCAAGCCGGTGCCACTTCCGAGGTGTTGACGCGCCCTGCGACCGAGGAAGCAGCACGCCTCCTCGACATCCCCAATATCTTCACTGCCCGGGTGGACAATGCAGCCAGTGGGCGCAGGCTGTTGCTGCGTTGGGGACCACATGCCCTGCGTGTCACCGGCCCGCTGCCGGTGGGCATCAACAGCGATCTGCGCTGGGCCGTCTTGCCGAACAACGTGCTGCTCGTCCGCCCGGACAAGCCCTGGGGCAGTCACCTCGAGAACCCGCTGCAGGTCGTGATCGAGGAAGTCATCGAAATGGGCGCCGAAGCCATCGTCCGGCTGCAAGCGCAAGGCCTGCCGGAGGCGCGCCTGCAGATGCGCCTGCCGGTCCGCGCCGTCCATCGCTACGGGGTTGCGGTCGGCCGGGAAGTGACGGTTTCGCTGCGGGCAGGCGACATCGTGCCGCTGCGCCCAGGGCCGGCATCCGAACAGATGAACGATGCATCGAGCGCCCCCCGGTCTAACGGTCATGACTTTTTCAGGCACTCCCGATCATGAAAGTCATGACCGTTTCCCTCTCCCCCGCCCCCTTGTATGCTTCGTTTTGTGGTTTTTCGTTCGTTCAAGAGAGGAGATGAAGTCATGGCTGGAAGGGTGTCAAGAGGACCGTGGAATAAATGCGAGAGAGGTATTTTTCTCTTGCGTTTATGCCGCGAAAGCCTCTTGACATCCTGTAAGCCAAGTACACTTGAGGCAGGGGCTGGGGAGGGGTTGATCATCCCCGGCCGCTGCCTCACGGCGAGTGCGGGGTTTGGGGCAGAGCCCCAAGGTTTAGGTCGTAGAGTGCCACGGAGGTGTGGTGGAAACGAGTTCGGAAGGCGACGCACAGCCCGACGCCCCTCTGGGACA
>NZ_SPMX01000133.1 GCF_012940005.1 Candidatus Accumulibacter contiguus
GCTAGCGTCTTGTCGCTCTTTAGCGCTGCCAGCGCCACCTGCGCCTTGAATGCCGGCGTGTGGTTCCGCCTCGTCCTTCTCGTCATGCTCTCGCTCCTGTTGGGCTGCTTTTGCAGCCGTTCGATGGGGCAAGGCTACCACTTATCCTGCTGTCCGAAATTCCGGGGCCCGCTCTGACCACACCAACCTGGCCAGTTGCCACCAATCACCTACGAATGCGGCAGCCTCGAAAACCCGTTGATCCGACAGCATGTTTGCGACATCCTTGAAGGAGGCGAACGCGCCTTCAAGGAGCGCGCCAAGCGTTTACGAGTATCGATCTGATCTTCGATCAACAGGAACGCTCAACGCTAATCATCCGTTCGTGTAGCCACCGTGTCCTGCGCACGTGCATGTACGCGTCCATCAGACAGGCTCGACATAGGACTTTCGGTCGGGGAGTAACGAAACAGGAAACGGCTCTATATGGTCGTCTCGAAAAACGGGTTGCTAAGTACGGTAAGCCGTTTGCAGAGGCAGCCAAAAAATTTTAGCCGCTAAAATTGGCCTCGCATGAATCACGGCCGGGAGTTGCGGATGATCTTTCGCGGCACATACCCGGAAGTTTCCCTCGCCCTTGCCTGTGGCTTCGTTTCCACTGCAGCCACAGCAGACAATCGCGTTGCCTGCACCGATACCGCCGTCACCGGCAGTGAGCGCACCGCACCCGCCTTCGTCACATCCACCGTAACAAAACGCGCTTCCAGCCAATCCGCCCACTTGGCGGCCTTCACGCGCAGATCGCTCCGGTACACCGCGTTGTGTCGCGGCGTCCGGGAGTGGTAGTTGGCTGCCTTGGTCCAGAGATCGCCTTTGTCGTTCTTGAGGTGTCCGCGGATCCGCCAGGCGGCCAGGTCGAACGCGTAGCAGCCGGCCGCGGCGACATCGTCGGCCGTGATTCCGTAGCGGGACAAATCGCGGAGG
>NZ_SPMX01000134.1 GCF_012940005.1 Candidatus Accumulibacter contiguus
ACCAGAGCGGCTGCACGAGCAGACCGCGCAGCGTGTCGCCCGGCAGATGGCGAAGCTGCTGCCGGTCATCGAGCCGACCGCGTACATGAACGCCAAGGGCATCGAACCACAGCCCGGCGTCTTCACCGACCGCGAAGGCCAGAAAACCTACATCCCGGCCACCGACGTCGACGGCAAGCAATGGACGATGCAGTACATCCGCGAGGACGGTAGCAAGCGCTTCGCCAAGGACAGCCGCAAGGAGGTCTGCTTCCATGCGATCGGCGGCCTGGACGCGCTGGCCAAGGCACCCGTCCTGGTCATCGGAGAAGGCTACGCCACCGCCGGCAGCCTGTCACAAACGCTGGGCTTCGCGACCGTCGCCGCCTTCGACTCGGGGAATCTGGTGCCCGTCGCCAAGGCCCTGCACGAGAAGTACCCGGACAAACCGATCGTGATCGCCGGCGACGACGACAAGCACCTGGAAGCCACCCAGGGCGTGAACCCCGGCCGCAGCAAGGCCGAGGAAGCCGCCCGGGCGGTCGGCGGCAAGCTGCTACTGCCGATCTTCGCGCCCGGCGAGCAAGCCGCGAACCCCAAGGGCTTCACCGACTTCAATGACCT
>NZ_SPMX01000017.1 GCF_012940005.1 Candidatus Accumulibacter contiguus
GCCGGTAGGCCGCTTTGGTTTCCGCCCAACCCCCGCAAGCCACCGGGATGCTTCCGGTCGGTTGTGCCGACAGATCATCCACCAGCTTGATCAAGCGCCGCGTCCGCCGCGCATCCCCCAAATCCAGATCCTTGAACTCCTCCGCTGCCCAACCCATGCCATACCTCCGCAAGATTACGAAATATACGTTTTAACAACAGCTTGAAAACTGTTGCCGTTTGCATATATGGGGTGGGTAAGCGGAAATGCAACAGCGTTTGCTATCGCGTTGGAGTCAAGCCACGCCGCGCGCTCCTATGTCAAGTGAGTTGTGGGTAATCGGGTGCTTCTTCAGCCACTCGTCGTCCATTTGGAAAAGGTCATGCTTGCTCAGGCGCATCCTGGCAGGTCTGTCGTAACCGTTTAGCCCCCCTGCCCCGCAAGCGCAATCCTCGCAACTTAGCACATAGTCATGCGGGTTTGTACGCATGAGAGAGATGAGGTTTGGGTTGAGGGTGATGGGGATTCGTTCGCTCGGGGACGAGCTTCTGCAGGTCCCTGGCGATCTCTTTCATCAGGGATTTGAGTTGGCGGGTAGTAGCCGCGCCGGCCAGCAGCCAGCGGCCGACTTTTTCCTTGATCTTTTGGATCGCCTGGGTACGGTTGATTCTGTAGGGGGAGTCGGGGTCGAGGTGGGCATCCGTCGCGACATAGGCGGCCAGGGCATTGAGGTTGTCGAAGCTCAGCTTGGCCCCAAAGTCCTGATTGGCGGCGTGCCAGGACAGGCCGGAAGTGTGCTCGAGGCCGAGGCGATGCTTGATCCGTTTGAAAGCCTCCTCAATTCTCCAGCGAGAATGATCGAGCCCCGCGAAAGCGGCAGTGGGAAAAGCGATCGCATCCAATAGAGAGGTCATCACCACATGGATCCGCCCATTTGGGGTCACTACCCGCACCAGGCGAACCGTCGTGGACGTCCACGGGCAGTCGTAGTCTTCGGCATCCCGCCGGTTCGGTGCGCGCAGCGTGACCACCCGTTCGCTTTCGCCGGAGCGCAGGAATTCACGCACCACCTTGAATCCACGGGAAAGATCGCAACGGATACAGAAATGAATGGGGCGCGCGAGGAGGACTGCGGGCAGTCACCGGCAGGGAAAGCCCCGGTCAAGGAGCAGCAGATCCTGCGGGCACAGCTCATCAATCGATTCGAAGAGCATCTGTCGTTCGTTACCACTGCCCATCTGCAACTTGAAGCTGAGAAACCGTTCGATTCCCGGCAAGTAAAGGCCGAACGCCACGCCACTGACGATCGAACGTATCCCCTTCTTCCGCATCGTCAGCTGAACCGTCGTGCCATCGCCGGCAACCACCCGCAGCCCCTGCCATCGAGGAATCGATATCTCCTTCTCCACGTGGGCGATCAACTCCCGGTTCACCTCGTCGAAGACCCGCGAACTGATCTTGTAGCGCGCGGCGGAAAACGCTTGTGCGCTCACTTTCCGGATCGACTCCGCCCGATTCCGGAGGTCGGCAAAGAACGTATTCAACTCCGACTGGACGGCGCCCTGTACACCCGAGAGCAGAAAGCTCAGGATCACGGGGAAGGTGAGCTTGCGGTCGCGGGTGAAATGCCGGGGATCGAGACGGGATTTCTCCATCAGGTCCTGGGAGGACAGATAGCGGGCGAGTGCATTAATTACATTTGAATACTTCAGGGTCAGTGATGGCATCAGTTCTCTCTTCTGATCAGCTTGTTGGAGAGACGCTATGGTATATGAACTACGCGGACAAAGAGTCTTCGATGAATTATGCTTTCGTCCTAAGTTGGGAGGATTGGGATGGGAGGGGTCGCGGCAAGCACAACGCGCGTTGATACGGTCGTAGTCCCACGCGCCGCCGCGCACCACGCGCGGGCCATCACCATCCTCCGGATTCTCGGCCGTCTTCGGCGTGATAGGGATAGGGCCGGTAGAGGCTGCCGGTCCACTCCCACACATTGCCGCTCATGTCCGCGATACCTTGCGGGGTGTCTCCAACGGGAAACACACCCACCGGCGTCGTGCCGCGCACGTGGCTTTCGAAACTGTTGAAATGAGCAGGGTCGAAGTCGCCTTCCCAGGCGTAGCACCGCCCGGCCCGGCCACGCGCGGCCGCCTCCCACTCGACCTCGCTTGCCGGGCGGGAAGTCGTCGCGCAGGAAGCGGTGCCATTGCTCGATCCGCTCGCGAAAGTCGTCCACGTCGCGGTGCGGCATTTCGTTGAGCGCATCGAGCAGCAACAGGACGCGGCGCTCGCCCAGCAGCACTTCCAGGTCGGGCAGACACGGCGTCTGCCGATGCCACTGCGCCTGCAGCCAGTCGAGCGGGCGCGGCGCATTCCTGGCCGGATCCCTGTCGAGCGGATACTCGCCGAGCGATACGAAGAGCGAAACCCTGTCGCTTCCCTCAGCAAAACATTGGCGGGTATCATCAAGCTGCAAGCGCCGCAGCAGGGTGGACTTGCCGCAACCCGGCGAGTCGGCGACGCCCGGTTCTTCGCCGGGGTGAGGGTTCGCCGACGAGGACGCACCGGCTGTGCAGCAGCGTGCGCTGCCTGCCCCGATGCTGACCAGCAAACGGCGGCATGACCGGACTGGGTGGCTACATGGCGCCCTGATCCGGAGTGGTGCAGCCGCTGACCTCGGCCACTTCAACCATCCGCATTGATTCGGGCAATCAGTTCCTGCTGAACCTCGTCGGCCTTTTCCACGGGAATCTGGCATGTCCCGGCAGCGCTGTGCCCGCCTCCGCCGTACTGCAACATCAGTGCGCCAATGTCGGTTCTGGAGCTACGGTCAAAAATGGATTTTCCGGTGGCAAAAACCACATTCTGCTTTTTAAGGCCCCAGAGCACATGGATGCTGATGTTGGTCTGCGGGTACATGGCATAAATGACGAAGCGGTTGCCTGCGTAAATCGTCTCTTCGTTTCGCAAATCCAGGATCGCCAGGTTCTGGTGTACCGTCGTACAGCGACTGATCTGATCCTTGAAGAGTCCCTCCTGCTCGCGAAAAAGCGTCACGCGCTCCTGCACATCGGCTTGCTCGAGGATTTCATCAATGGGATGCGTCTTGCAATAATCGATCAACAGCATCATCAACTGATAATTGCTGATGCGAAAATCCCGGAAGCGTCCGAGTCCCGTGCGCGCATCCATCAGAAAGGATAGCAGTTCCCAGCCGTCCGGATGGAGTACATCGTCCTGGGTAAACTGGGCTGAATCCGCCTTGTCTACCGCAAGCATCATCCCGTGGTCGATTTCCGGAAAGGTCCCGGAACCGCCCAGCCAGTCATAGACCACGCGCGCAGCCGATGGAGCATGGCCATCGATGATGTAATTCCTGGCATCCATGGCTTCCTGGTTGCGAATCAACTCGCTTTCATGATGATCGAAAGCAAGCGCACAAGTCTTCACATACGGCAGGTTGGTGGTGATATCCCGCTCATTGACCTCGATCAGTCCATCCTGCATGTCTTTGGGATGAACGAACTTGATCTCATCGATCAACTCGAGGTCGGTCAGGAGCATTCCGCATACGAGACCATCAAAGTCACTGCGGGTGATCAGACGGTATTTCTTGCCGGCAAGCTTCTGGACATTCGGATGCATGAAAGCGCCTCATTTCGTTCTTGGGAATTTGCTATCAAGGATGGAATATGCAACTGCAGCATCAAGAGTATATGTTTCCTCATCGACCGCGGTCAATCGTATCCACCATCTTGCGGCAGGCAGTTCGGCCGCACTCGCCATGCAGGAACGGTTAAAATCGCTGCTGCGGGATACTCTGCAGGGCCCGTCAGGCGTTTACCCGGCCTCCAGCCTTCCCACCAAGCAAGACCGATCCAGATCATCCGGGCAAATCACAGTGAAAATTCTCGAATACACCGGCCTCGACACGTCTCGCGTCAAGGCCAGCTATCGCAAGGTGGTGGAGGCCATCACACGCAACGACTTTCGTGCCGCACAGGTCAAGAAGCTGGCCAATCTCAGCCATGGCAAGTTTTACCGGGCCAGGCTCGATGACGCCGACCGGCTGTTGTTCACCCTGATTCGCCACGCTGACGAAACCTGCGCACTGATGCTGGAAGTGATCAGTAATCATGATTACGACAAGTCGCGCTTTCTGCGCGGCGCGGCGATCGACGACGAAAAGATTCCGGAGATTGGCGTTGATGAAGCGATCAGGGAAGCACAGCCGGTACGTTACCTGCACCCGGAGCGTACGACGATTCACCTGCTCGACAAGCCGATCTCCTTCGATGACACGCAGGAGGCCATCTACCGCCGGCCAGCGCCGCTGATCGTCGTCGGCTGCGCCGGTAGCGGCAAGACCGCGCTGACCCTGGAAAAGCTCAAGCACGCAGAAGGCGAGGTGCTCTACGTCACCCACTCCGCCTACCTCGCGCAGAGCGCCCGCGATCTCTATTACGCAAACGGCTTCGAGCACGCCGGTCAGGAAGCGGTGTTCCTCTCGTACCGCGAGTTTGTCGAATCGATCCGGGTTCCGCCGGGCCGGGAAGCCGGCTGGCGCGACTTTGCCGGCTGGTTCGGGCGGCTGCGGCAGGCCTTCAAGGAATTCGACGGCCATCAGGTCTTTGAAGAAATTCGCGGCGTGCTGGCAGCCGGTGCCAGCGGCGTTCTCGCACGCGACGACTACCTGGCGCTCGGCATACGTCAGTCGATCTTCCCCGTCGAGTTGCGCGACAAACTCTACGATCTGTTCGAGAAATATCGCGACTGGCTCGCCGAGGCGAAACTCTACGACCTGAATCTTGTCGCCCAGGACTGGCAACGGCTGGCCGCGCCACGCTACGACTTCGTGGTCATCGACGAGGTGCAGGACATCACCACCGTGCAACTGGCGCTGGTCCTCAAGACCTTGCGGAAGCCTGGCAATTTTCTGCTCTGCGGCGATTCCAACCAGATCGTCCATCCCAACTTCTTTTCCTGGAGTCAGGTCAAGAGCCTGTTCTGGAAAGACCCCAAGCTGGCCGAGCGGCAGGAGCTGCACGTGCTCACGGCCAATTTCCGCAACGGTCTGGAGGCCACGCGGGTCGCCAACCAGTTGCTGAAAATCAAGCAAAGGCGCTTTGGCTCGATTGACCGCGAGAGCAACTTCCTGGTTCAGGCGGTGGGCGGCGACACCGGACAGGTTGCGCTGATGCCCGACAAGGACGTCACAAAGCGCGAACTCGACCAGAAAATTCGCCAGTCTACCCAGTTCGCCGTGCTGGTGATGCGCGACGAAGACAAGGTGGAAGCGAGAAGGCACTTCGCGACGCCGCTGCTGTTCTCGATTCATGAAGCCAAGGGCCTCGAATACGAGAACATCATCCTCTACCGTTTCATTTCCGATCATCGCGCCGAGTTCAGCGAGATCGTCGAGGGCGTTGCCCGGGCCGATCTGGCCGTTGAGACCCTGGACTACCGGCGGGCAAAGGACAAGAGCGACAAGTCGCTGGAAGTCTACAAATTCTTTGTCAATGCTCTCTATGTGGCGCTGACGCGCGCCATCCGGAACATCTACGTCATCGAGTCGGACACCGCACATCCGCTCTTCGCACTGCTCGACCTGAGCCCCGGCCAGGTCAAGGTCGAGGCCAGACAATCGACCCTCGAAGACTGGCAGAAGGAAGCGCGCAAGCTGGAACTGCAAGGCAAGCAGGAACAGGCCGAAGCGATCCGTCGCACGATTCTGAAGCAGACGCCGGTACCCTGGCCGGTATTCAACGAAACCAAGGTCATCGAACTGTTGGTCAAGGTGTTTCGCGAACAGACGCCTGGCTCGAAGATGAAGCAGCAACTCTACGAATACGCGACTTGTCATGATGAGCCGCAACTGGCCGAATGGCTGGTCAGCGAGGCCAGATTCGAGCCGGCGAAAAATTTTGCGCAGCAACGCGCGACCTTCGGCCGCAAGACCTACGTCCCTTACTTCGCCAACCATTTCAAGGACATTCTCAGGCAATGCGAGCAGTACGGCATCGACCATCGCCTGCCGATGAACCAGACGCCATTGATGGCTGCGGCCGTCGCCGGCAACGTCGCCTTGGCGGAAGCCCTGCTCGAACGCGGCGCCAACCGCGAGACCGTCGATCACTATGGCTACAATGCCCTGCATTGGGCCTTGCGCGAAGCTTTCCGCGATGCCAAGTTTGCCAGCGGTCCGCTGGCCGCACTCTACGAACTGCTGGCGCCGGCGAGCATCGACGTCAATACCGGTGATCGACTGGTGCGCATCGACCGGCATCTGTCCGAATACTTCATTTTTCAGACGCTGTGGGTGCTGTTCAAGTCACGCTTTACCCACTGGCAGCGTCGCGCCAACGGTGCTTTCGATACGCAGGCGATTCTCGGCGCCTGGCAGCACCTGCCGGCCAACATCGTGCGTCCCGAACGGAACAAACGCCAGCATCTTTCCGGAGTGCTTGCCCGCAACGAAATCCAGCGCGATTACGCCTACAACCGGGCCTTGTTCATGCGCGTCGCGCAGGGCTGGTATCAGTTCAATCCCAAACTCGCGGTACGGCAGAGGCAGGGGGACGAAGAGCGGTGGACGCCGATCTATACGGCGCTCAATTTGCCGCTGATCAGCGAGTTTTCCCGGACGGAGAGCCGGAAGTTTTCTGGATGGGAGCAGCTCCCGGAGGCCATCGACCACTATCTCACTCTGGGCGGCCTGCAAAAACGCAGCGTACCCATCGCCACCGAGCGCGCCGTGGCTTTGGAGCAGGCTCGCCAGGCTGAATTAAAGGCGTTCAGGGAACGCCTGCAGGCAGCTCGGGCCGGCGCTGCGCAACCGAATTTGAGTTGGGGAACGAAAGAGAGCAGGCGTCTTGAAGTCGAACGTCTGCTGCGGGAGATGGAGGAACGCAAGAAACGTTGATTTCGCCGGCGAACGGGCGCTTCACTGGCCACTCCGCGCAGCTTTCCGAGGCGCCGACTGACTCAAGGTTCTGTCGAAGGTGACCATCTTCTTCAGGCGGTAAATCTGCGCGGGTCGCTGGTTGCCGACCTGAAAGCTGCCGGTGACCTGATCGAGAAGATCGAGTTCCTTGATCTTTCTCCGGAAGGAACTCTTGTCCAGTGGCGATCCCAGAACCTGTTCGTAGATCTTCTGCAGTTCAGCAAGGGTGAAGGTTTGCGGCAGCAGGTACGCAGGCAGAACGGAATACGCCGACTTGTTCCGCAACCTTTCGACCGCTGCCTGGATGATCGCCGCATGATCGAAAGCGAGCTTCGTCAACTCGCTCACCGGCTGCCAGGTGGCCTCGGTCGTCGGCGATACCAGGGCGAAATAGGCGATGCTTGCAGACCAGCCGCGCGGGTCTCTCCGATCTCCGGCAAACGTCGCGAGCTGTTCCAGGTAGGGCGGCTTGATGCCCATCTTCTCGCGCAGAATGCGGTAGGCTGCATCCTCGGCATCCCCATCCTCCTGTGCATGGACGTATCCACCGGGCAAGGCCAGTTCTCCAGCAAAGGGGTCGTTTGGGCGCCGGAGCAGCGCCACGCACAGTGCATCGAGACAAAGGGTCATCAGAACCACGTCGACGGTGACGATGATCGGTGGGTACATGGCGATGGTTTCCCCAGCCATTCAAGAGGAAAGAAATTTTACCCTGGTTAGTTGCGTCTGGCAAATATGCCTGATACACTGCGCTTAGTGGCAAAATACCACGAACATCAGGAGAAGGTTATGAAGAAGACTCACTTGCTCATCATTGACCCGCAAAATGACTTCTGCGACATCGCAGGTGCTGCGCTGCCGGTTGCGGGAGCCAATGCCGATATGCAACGCCTGGCGGCCTTTGTCGATGCCCATGCCGCCCGGCTGGACGATATTCACGTCACACTGGATTCGCACAACCCGGTGGATATCGCCCACGCTTCCTGGTGGGTGGATTCGCTGGGCAACCCGCCTGTGCCCTTTACCGTCATCAGCCAGGACGACGTGATTGCGGGGAAATGGCGCGCTCGTCATCCTGACGCGCAGGCACGCAGTGCGGCTTATGTCAGGCAACTGAGTCAGGCGGGGCGTTATGCGCTACTGATCTGGCCCGAACACTGTCTGATCGGTAGCTGGGGTCACAACATCCAGGTCGATCTGATGGGCGCGCTCAACCGCTGGGCGCGTAGCCGGATGGAAATCGTGGACTATGTCACCAAGGGATCGAATCCCTTTACGGAGCATTACAGTGCCGTAAAGGCGGAAGTGCCGGACGCTGCGGATCCGTCCACCCTGGTCAATACGCGCTTCATCGACACGCTGGCTCGCGCCGATCAGATTCTGATCGCCGGAGAGGCGCTGTCGCACTGCGTGGCCAACACGGTGCGCGACATTGCCGCAAATTTCGGTGACGACAACGTCCGCAAGCTCGTGCTGCTCGGGGACTGTTCGAGTTCGGTGGCGGGCTTCGAGTCTCTCGGCGCCGACTTCGTCACCGAGATGACGGCTCGCGGCATGCGGGTCATGAAATCAACCGATTACTGATGACTGCAATCCAGAGTGCCGACTCAGAAGATTCTCTAACCGTGATTTTCGACACGTGCTCGATGCTGGAAGCGTGTGAAGATCAAACCCGTGGTCAGTCTAACGGTCATGACTTTTCCAGGTACCTCCGATCATGAAAGTCATGACCGTTTCCCTCTCCCCCTCCCCCTCCCCCGCGAGGGGAGGGGAGATTCGTGAGTCGCATGCGCGACTTTCACATCAAGACAGGCGTGGGAGTCATCGATGAAGTTGCGGAGCATCGTCGTGGTTTTTCTGGGTTTGCAAATGCTGCAAATCTGCCAGCCGGCGATTGCCGGTTCGTTGTTCAGATGCGAGGTTGATGGCCGGGTTGAGTTCACGGATCGGCGTTGTCAGCCGGTGAAACAGAAACCGAGCTGTCCGGAGAGGGACGGCAAGGCGCCTGCTCAGGAGCCGCAGCACGGGCAGTGCGCCACACCGGCGTCGGATACGAGCAAAGCGCCGGTCTTTTCCCCTGCCGCTCAGGCCCGTACAGGCAATGGTGCGGACTGGCCCGGCCGTCTGGCGCTCAATGAGATTTCCAGCAGCACGGAGAGCAAGCCGCGGGTGGCTGATACCCGGTCTGGCGGCGCCAATCCCCAGAACGTCGGCGGCAGGTCAGTCCGCGACGGAACGAGGTAGAATCGGGTCGTCCAGCAAGGGCCATCGTTGCCGATGGCCCTTGCTGATCGGACAAAGCTGCGCGTTCAGCCGATCTTGAACATCAGCGCGTCGGCCCCCGAGTTCAGCGCAACGCTGATCGGCAGTTGATCCGTCGTCGGACCCCAGAACTGGCGCGGACCCGGCGAGGCGAAGAGGTCGCTGGCGGCCCAGGCGTCGCGCCGCGAGACGAAGTACTGCATCGCCGGTGAATCCATTTTGACCAGTGCCTTCTCGATCACGAACTCGTCCTTGCCATGGCGGCGCTCGATGTTGAGCAGACCGGCGAGCGGAATCGCCTGTGGCGTGCCGCCGCTGGTGAGTCCGGTGATCGTCGCCATGTAACCGGTGCGGCCGTCGAGAATCAGCGAGCCGGCGGTCAGGCCGAGATTGAAGGTGTAGGCCGCATCGAACAGTGTCGGTGCGCCACAACGGCCCTCGTAGCCGAGGAAGTGGCTGTGCGCGGCGAACGGAACCTTCGCATCGAGTTCCCTGACGCGCTGTCTGGCCATGTCGACCAGCAACTGCTCGGTGGGGATCAGCGAGACCTGCAGGTTGCCGTGCGAGTCACGTTCGGCGAGCAGCATGTTCACGATGTAGTGCGGCAGCGAGGCCAGCAGGCTGGCATTTGCGGGGCTGAGCCGGCTCTCGATGAAAGCCTGTTTGGCGTCGTCAGCCAGCGCGGCGAATTCGGTGAGGTGATGCGCGAGGACATCGTTGAGTTCGGCGATCATGGCGTTCATCTCCGGGATGAACTCGATCAGGCCTTCCGGTGCCAGCAGGACGCCGTAGTTCATTCCCTGGTGCGAACGTTCGACGATGACCTGTGCGATGCGGTCGATGATGCTCGCCAGCGACTCCTGCTTGGTGGCGATTTCCTCGGAGATCAGGGTGATCGCCGGCTTGGTCTGCAGTGCGACTTCGAGTGCGACATGCGAAGCCGAGCGGCCCATCAATTTCACGAAATGCCAGTATTTGAGCGAGGAACTGGTGTCCTGCAGGATGTTCCCGACCATCTCGCTATAGATGCGCGTCGCGGTATCGAAGCCGAACGAGATCGAGAGCAGGTCGCCGATCTGCAGATCGCCGTCGATCGTTTTCGGTACTCCGATCACCTGCACGCCGGAGCCGTCAGCCTTGACGCCGGTGAACAGCGATTCGGCGAGGACTGCGGCATTGGTGTTGGAATCGTCACCGCCGACGACGACGATGGCGTCGAGCTGGTGTTTGATGCAGGTTTCGCGGACCTGTGCGAATTGCTCGTCGCTCTTGATCTTGGTGCGGTCCGAGCCGAGGAAGTCGAAGCCTCCGGTGTTGAGGATGAAGTCGACATTGGCGTCAGTGATTTCGAACAGTGAGCCCTTGAGCAGGCCCTTGGGCCCCGCCTTGACGCCGAAGAGCGTGTTGCCGGCGCCGAGAACCCGCTTGAGGCCACAGACCACGTTGTGGCCACCGGCGGCAGGGCCGCCCGAGAACAGCACGGCGACGCGTTTGCCCTGCACTACGGCAGTACTGGCGCCGGCGGAAGTGAGGACGATATTGTTGGAGGCGGCGACGCTTTGCGGGAACTGCGCGCGTACGGCGTCATTGTCCTTGGTGCTGAGGACGCGCTCTGTGTTCTTGAAGCTGACCGGATGTGGGTTGCTCGACGAGCCGAAAGCACCACAGACCGGAAGGGGAAGCTGACGCACGGCCGATTCGAAAATCGATTGGTGCGCTTCTGTCTGGATGAGCTGCTCTACCAGGGTACTCATGGTTTGATCCTCGGTGTACTAATGAAAGGTGATGTCAGGCAGGCACAAAAAAGGGCCAGCCCAGACCTGGACCAGCCCGTTTTCATGTGCCGGGAGTCAATTATCCCAGGGTGCCGATGTTGTTCAGGTCGGCAAAAGCCTGCTTCAGTCTGGCCCGGAAAGCGTCTTCACCCTTGCGCAGCCAGGCACGTGGGTCGTAGAACTTCTTGTTCGGTTTTTCATCGCCTTCGGGATTGCCGATCTGACCTTGCAGATAGCCTTCGTTTTTCTTGTAGAAGCCCATCACGCCATCCCAGAAAGCCCACTGCAGGTCGGTGTCAATGTTCATCTTGATGACCCCGTAGGAGATCGCCTCGCGGATTTCCTCGAGGGTCGATCCCGATCCGCCATGGAAGACGAAGTTGACCGGGTGCTCCTTGGTGCCGAACTTCTTCTGCACGTAATCCTGCGAGTTTTTCAGGATGATCGGCTGCAGCTTGACGTTGCCCGGCTTGTAGACGCCATGCACATTGCCGAAGGCCGCGGCGATGGTGAACCGATCGCTGACCTGCGAAAGCGCTTCGTAGGCCAATGCCACGTCTTCCGGCTGAGTGTAGAGCTTGGAGCTGTCTACGCCACTATTGTCGACGCCGTCTTCTTCACCGCCGGTGACGCCGAGTTCGATTTCGAGCGTCATTCCCATCTTGCTCATCCGTTCGAGGTAGCGCTTGCAGATCTCGATGTTTTCCTCGATCGGCTCTTCCGACAGGTCGAGCATGTGCGAGCTGTAGAGCGGTTTGCCGTGCGTCTGGAAGTATTTCTCGCCGGCGTCGAGCAGGCCGTCGATCCACGGCAGCAGCTTCTTGGCCGCGTGGTCGGTATGCAGGATGACCGTCGCTCCGTAGAGTTCGGCCAGCAGATGAATGTGCTGGGCGCCGGAGATGCCACCGGCGATGCAGGCGCGCTGGCTGGCATTGTCGAGGCCCTTGCCGGCAAAGAACTGCGCGCCACCGTTGGAGAACTGGATGATCGCCGGAGAATTGAGCTCCTTGGCGGTTTCCATGACTGCGTTCACCGTGCTGGTGTTGATGACGTTCACCGCCGGCAGGGCGAACTGCTTGGCCTTGGCCAGTTCGAAAATTGCTTGCAACTCGTCGCCAGTGGCGACGCCGGGTTTGATTTGTGTTGCACTCATGATTTGCTTTTTCCAGATTCGGTTGATCAAAAGGGTCGAGGATCTCGAGAAACGAGGGCAGAACGGACGCGCAAAACGCCCGATTCAGTGGAAGTATCTCCGGCGTGCAGCGGCTCGTCAAGCACCGTCTGTTTTACCCTTGCAGAGACCATGCGAAGCGCTCGAAATGCACAAAAAACAGGCGCTGAACGGCTTGCTCGTCAGTCCATTCAGAGCGAATGGTTTTCGATATGTTCGATCATCAATTGCGGCGTCTGGACGCCGTTGTAGTCGTTGATTGCCAGCCGGTAAGCGGCACGAATGGTGTTGCCGGGTGCCTGTTCGAAGTTGAACTGGATCGCGTCGAGGCTTTGTGTTCCCTTGCGCAGGCGCAGCTTGAGGTGTTTGTCCTTGAGGATGCGCAGGCTCTCGACGACGAACTCGTCCTGGAACAGCGGTGCCGGAAAACCCTGGCCCCAGACTTCGGCTTCGAGCAGCCGCGCCGTGGTGATCGTGCAATAGGCGGCTTCGAGGCCGCCGTCGGTTTCCAGCGTGTGCGTGCGATCGGCGGGCGCCAGCAACTCGTCGGCAATCGCTGCGAACAGTTCGCGAAAGCGGGCAAAGTCGCTTTCGCGCATCGTCACTCCGGCGGCCATGGCGTGCCCGCCAAAGCGCAACAGCAGGCCCGGCGCGCGCTTGGAAAGCAGATCGAGGGCATCGCGCAGGTGCAGGCCGGCGATCGAACGGCCCGATCCCTTGATCTCGCCGCCGCCGCCGCGCGCGAAGGCAAATACCGGACGGTGCAGCCTTTCCTTGATGCGTGCGGCGACGATGCCGACGACTCCCTGGTGCCAGTCGGCATCGAACAGCGAGACTGCTGACGCTGCTGCTGCGTCATCCAGGTCGGGGGCGGCCCTGGCGATCTGGAGCAGGGCCTGTTCCTGCATGCCGGATTCGATCTCGCGGCGTTCGCGGTTGAGTGCGTCGAGTTGTTGCGCGATATTCAGCGCGCGTCCCTCATCGTCGGTGATCAGGCACTCGATTCCCAGCGACATGTCGGCGAGGCGGCCGGCGGCATTCACACGCGGGCCGATCAGGAAACCGAGGTCGTTGCCCGAGGCCTTCTCCGGATTGCGTCCGGCGGCACGGAAGAGGGCGCGCAGGCCGGGGTTGAGCTGGCCCTGACGGATGCGTTTGAGGCCCTGGCTGACGAGCACGCGGTTGTTATGGTCGAGCCTGACGACGTCGGCGACCGTTCCGAGGGCGACCAGGTCGAGCAGCGCGGCGAGTTTGGGTTCGCTGCGCCCATTGCTCAGGGAAAACCAGTTGCGCTCGCGCAACTCGGCGCGCAGCGCCAGCAGCACGTAGAAGATCACGCCGACGCCGGCCAGATGCTTGCTCGGGAAAGTGCAGCCGGGAAGATTGGGGTTGACGATGCAGTCGGCGGCCGGTAGTTCGTCGCCTGGCAAGTGGTGGTCGGTGATCAGCGTGGCGATGCCGAGCTGCCTGGCGCGGGCAACGCCGTCGACACTGGCGATGCCGTTGTCAACGGTGACGATGAGATTCGGCTTCTTCGTCGCCGCGAGCTCGACGATGTCGGGGGAGAGTCCGTAGCCGTAGGTGAAGCGGTTCGGTACCAGATAATCGACCTCTGCGCCGAAAGCCCGTAGTGCCCGGATGCCAAGCGCGCAGGCGGTGGCACCGTCGCAGTCGTAGTCGGCAATGATGAGGATTCTCTGCTGCCCGGCGATGGCGTCAGCGAGCAGAACGGCGGCGGCGGCGGCGTGCGTCAGCCGGGCGGGTGGCAGCAGCGACGAGAATTCGTAATCGAGTTCGCTGCGCAGGACGATGCCACGCCCAGCGTAGATGCGCGCCAGCAGCGGGTGCACACCCTGCTGTTCGAGCTGCCACTGGATGCGTGGCGAGACGCCGCGGCGGCAGAGACGGGTCATTGTGCGTCCATCTCATGATCCTTGGCCAGTGCCTGCGCGGTCGCCACCAGCGGCTGCGGGCGGCGCCACAGCCGCCACTGCTCGCTGCGGCTGCTCTCCCAGACCAGCATGGCGTAAGCCGTCGATGCTGCGAGGCGCAGGCGCCGGATTTTTCCCCCGGCGAGCGCTCTTTGCAGCGGCGCGAACCAGCGGGCTTCGAGTGCGAGCAGTTGCGCGCGGTAGGCGTCGCCGTCTTCGTACTGTACTGGCGCTTGCAGCGAATCGAGAACGAGCAGTTGCTGACTGTCGGGACTGGCCTGTGCCAGCAGGGCAGCGGCATCGTCGGGGACGGCCTGCACCGGTACGTCGAAAGCGCGACCCAGTCCGCGCGCCAGCGGGTGGTCGCTCCAGACGCCGGTGAAGACCTGGGCGCTGCCTGCCGGCAGGACACCGGCGCCCCACAGCCACAGGCTGTTGATCGTCGAGCGGCCTGCGTTCTCGCGTATATCGTTGGCCGGGTGCTGATGCAGCACCATCTGCACTTCGTTGAGCAGTTGGCGCAGCCAGCGCAACTCGGTGCTTTCCGGCAATTGCCGGCCGATGCTGCGGCCGGCGACGGCGGACAGCGGCAGCACGTCGAAGCGGCCGAGTTCGATATTGCCGGCAAGCTGCAGATACCAGCGATCGGGGGTGCCGACGTGGAAAGTGCCGAGATCCGGAAACTGGCGATTGAGTTCGTCAACGATGGCCATCGCTTCGGCGGCGGTGATGTCGAGACGGCCAGCGTCGGCGAGAATCAGACGTTCCTGGTGCAGGCGCAGATGCACCGGGTCGGCGCACAGCCAGCAGGCGCCGGCCACGGCCGGTCCTGCGACTTCACCGAGAACCCGGAAAGCGGCGTAAGCAGCATTCTCGGCAAGGCCGAAAGCATCGCAGAGCGTCGCTTCGAGCGACTGCGGCGGCCGACGCGTGCGCCGGCTGCGCGCGATCAGCGTGTTCAGGCTGTCGCAGGGAAGCGCATCGAAACTTTCGCGGTCGTCGGGTTCAGGCCAGATGAGTTCGGGAACGACCAGGGTGAGCTGCATGGGTGCGGGACGGATTGGGTGCTGACGGCAAGGGTGGGTGAGGTGTGCGGAGAGTGCTGCTGGGGAGGGCAGCCACTGTCGGAAAAGTGTAGCATAGCGCCTTTGCCGTTTCGGCGCTTCGAATGGTTCCTTGAGATGAGTTTCCGCCGCTGATGGCCCTTCCCTACGAGTTGCTGATCGGTCTGCGCTATACGCGCGCCAAGAAGCACAACCACTTCATTTCCTTCATCTCGCTGATCTCGATGTTCGGCATCGCGCTGGGCGTCGCGGCGCTGATCGTCGTGCTGTCGGTGATGAACGGTTTTCAGACCGAGTTGCGGTCGCGCATTCTCGCCGTCGTCTCGCATGTCGAGATTACCGGCGCCGGCGGCGAAATGGCCGGTTGGGAACAGGTCGCGAAGCAGGCCGCCGGACAGCCGCAGGTGCTTGCCGCCGCGCCCTTCGTGCAGGCGCAGGGCATGCTGGCCTACGGGCAATCGGTACGCGGCGCGCTGGTGCGCGGCATCCTGCCGGACCTCGAGGACCGGGTCGCAGACTTTCGCCCGCACATGAAAAGTGGCCAGTTCGACGCCTTGCAGCCGGATCGCTTCAACATCATCCTCGGTTCGGAGCTGGCGCGCGCGCTGGGCGTTTTCGTCGGCGACCGGGTAACGCTGATCGCACCGCAGGGCGTGGTGACCCCGGCCGGCGTGGTGCCGCGTCTGAAGACCTTCCATGTCGTCGGTCTGTTCGAGGTCGGCATGTACGAGTACGACAGCGGCCTGGCGCTGATCCACCTCGCCGACGCGCAGCGTCTGTACCGCATGGATGACCGGGTTTCCGGCGTGCGCCTGAAACTCGACGACCTCTTTGTGGCGCCGCGGGTGGCGCGTTCGCTGGCCGGCAAGCTCGATACCCATGCCTTCATCAGCGACTGGACGCGCAGCCACGCCAATTTTTTTTCGCGCCGTGCAGATCGAGAAGAACATGATGTTCATCATCCTGTCGCTGATCGTCGCCGTAGCCGCTTTCAACATCGTCTCGACGCTGGTCATGGCGGTGACCGACAAACAGTCGGACATTGCCATCCTGCGCACGCTCGGCGCCAGCCCGGCGAGCATCATGGCGGTGTTCATCGTGCAGGGGTCGCTGATCGGTTGCGTCGGCCTCGGCCTCGGCGTCGCCGGCGGCGTCGCCCTGGCGCTCAATGTCGATGTCGTGGTGCCGTTCATCGAGCGCCTGCTCGGTACGCAGTTTCTCGCCAAGGAGGTGTATTACATTTCGAATCTGCCTTCGGAACTGCAATGGAGCGACGTGACGACGATTACCGGCGTCGCTTTTCTGCTGGCGCTCGTGGCCACCATTTATCCAAGCTGGCGTGCGGCACGCGTCAATCCGGCGGAAGCGCTGCGTTATGAGTGAGCTGGTTCTGGCCTGTCAGGGCTTACGCAAGATCTATCAGCAGGGTGACAGCGAAGTCGCGGTGCTGCTTGGTGTCGATCTCGAAATCCGGGTCGGCGAGCGGGTGGCGATCGTCGGTGCTTCGGGTTCGGGCAAGAGCACGCTGCTGCATCTGCTCGGTGGTCTCGACGCCGCCAACGCTGGTGAGGTACAGCTGATGGGGAATGATCTGAACCGCATCGATGAAGCACAGCGCGGCAACCTGCGCAATCGCCACCTGGGTTTCGTCTATCAGTTTCATCACCTGCTCGCCGAGTTCACCGCGCTGGAGAACGTCGCCATGCCGTTGTACATCCGGCGCATGCCGAAAGCCGAGGCAGAAGCGCGCGCTGCGGCCGTGCTCGGCGAGGTCGGACTCGGGCACCGTTTGCGGCACACCCCGTCGGAGTTGTCGGGCGGCGAGCGGCAGCGGGCGGCGATCGCGCGCGCACTGGTCACCGAACCGGCCTGCGTGCTTGCCGACGAGCCGACCGGCAATCTCGATCGGCAGACCGCTGCCGGCGTTTTCGAGCTGATGCTGGCGCTCAATCGTTCGCGGCAGACGAGTTTCGTGATCGTCACCCACGACCCGGCGCTCGCCGAGCGTGCCGAGCGCATTCTGACGCTGCGCGACGGCAGCCTGCATTCCTCCCGACGCGTGTCTCAGGTTTCGGCACCGATCGCCGATGATTGGAACTTGTAAGCTGGAGTCTGCTCATGAAAACCTTGTTTGCCCCGGCCATCGCGCTGCTCAACCGCGTCGGCTATACGAAAAAGTTTGCGATCATGGGGGTGCTGGCGCTGCTGGCGATCGCCATGCTGGTGCTGAACCTCTACCAGAGTCTGCACCGGGTGATCGACAGCTCGCAGCGGGAACTGGCCGGGATCGAAGTGATCAAGCCGATTGCCCGCATGGTTCAGCATCTGCAGATCCATCGCGGTTTCTCTGCGGGCATGCTCAGTGGCAACGAGGCGATGAAGGACAAGCGCGCCGCTCGGGAAAAGGAAGTGAGTGCAGCCTTCAAGGCCGTTGAAGCCAGCCTGGTGTCAGAACTGGCGACGAGTGCTGCCTGGAAGAAAGTGGTCGAAGCCTGGGCTGCCATCGAAAAGGATGGGCTCCACCTCGTTCAGCGCGAGAATTTCGAGGCGCACAATCGCCTGATTGAAGAGGTTCTGGCTTTGCAGGCGGTGGTCGCCGATGAATATGCGCTGACCAATGATCCGGATATCGACTCAACCTACCTGATCGATACGGCCTTCGAAAAGTCGCCGCAGGCGATCGAGCGCATGGGCCAGTTGCGGGCGCTGGGAACTGGCGTTCTGACGAAAAAACAGCCGCTGGAGTTGTCGCAACAGGTCGAGCTTACGGTTCTGCTGGCCGGAATGAATTCTTCGGTCGTTTCCCTGCGCCGCAATCTCGAAAAGACAGCGCGCTACAATCCCGACCTGCATGCCTCGCTGCAGGCTTCGATCACGGACATGAGTGTGGCGGCCCAGAAAGTCAGCGCGCTGGTGAACCAGGACATCCTCTCGGGGACCTACGCAACGCTTCCCGACGACTATTTCGCACTGACCACCGCGTCGCTCGAAAAGGGCTACCAGGAGATGTTCGAGACGCTGTTTCCGACGCTCGAAAAGCTGCTGCAGCGCCGCATCGAGCGAGCGCAGCGTGAGCTGTCCATGAGCATCGCGGTGTCGGTGCTGATCCTGCTGCTCTACGCGTATGTGTCGGTCGGCCTGTATTACGCGACCATCGGCAGCATCGATCGCCTCGCCGAAGATGCGCGCACGATCGCCACCGGCGATCTCAATGTGCGTGTCGACCTCGCTACCCGCGATGAACTGAAACTCGTCGGGGACAGCCTCAACGAGATGGTGAGTGCATTCCGCGGCCTGATCGAGAATGTCCACCACGGTGCCAGCGAGGTGCTCGGTGCGACCAAAAAGCTTGCCGGGTCGGCTGCGCAGATCAATGGCAGCAGCGAGCAACAGAGCACGGCGGCGTCAAACATGGCAAGCGCGATCGAACAGATGCGCTCGGGGATCGAACAGTTGTCGACCAACGCGCAGGATGCCAATCGCATTGCCAGCCGTGCCGGCGAGTTGTCGGCTGACGGCAGTCGCGTGGTCGGCAATGTCGTCCGCGAGATCGAGCGGATTGCCGAGGTGGTGAACCAGTCGGCGGCGATTGTCGCCGAGCTGGGCGGTCGCTCGGAACGAATCTCGGCGATCGTCAATGTGATCAAGGAAATTGCCGACCAGACCAACCTGCTGGCGCTCAACGCGGCCATCGAGGCGGCGCGTGCCGGCGAATCGGGGCGCGGTTTCGCGGTGGTGGCCGACGAAGTGCGCAAGCTGGCCGAACGGACTGCTCGTTCAACGCAGGAAATCTCGACGATGATTGCGTCGATTCAGAGCGGCACGCGCGACGCGGTGGAGAGCATGAGCCAGGGGGTCAGCCGGGTAGCCGAAGGTGTCGCGCTGGCCACCCAGGCGGGCGAGTCGATCAGCGAGATCGGCGGTAATGCGCGGCAGGTGGTGGAAAAGGTTGCCGACATCTCGCATGCGCTGCGCGAGCAGAGCGTCGCCAGCACCGAGATCGCGCGCAACGTCGAGCAGGTCGCGCGCATGGCCGAGGAGAACTGCGCAGCCGTTGCCGGCAACGCCGCCACGGCGGCGCAGCTCGAACGTCTCTCGGAAAGTCTCGAAGCCGAGGTGCGGCGCTTCCGGCTGAGCTGAGATCCGTCCAGGTCACGCGCGCCGAGACCTTGCCGGCAGCGCCGCGGAAATCCCGATCGTGGTCGGTCGCCGGGGGTGAAACGTGCGGATGGCCGCCTGACGAGAGCAGAATCTGCTTTAATTCGTCATGCGCGGCAACATTCTTGCTTTTGCTCTCGGTGTCGGCTGCCTGCAGCTTCAGGAGACTCTGCCGGCGTTGTCGCTCGCCGCTGGCCTGCTGGTCGGCGGTGCATTGCTGCTGCTCTGCTGCGGCCGCTGGCAGCATGCACTGGGACGAACCGTCACGGCGATCGCCTGTGCCATGCTGGGCCTGGCCTGGGCGGCACTGCTCGCCGGGCAGCGATTGCTGGATCAGCTCCCGGCCGAGTGGGAGGGGCGTGATGTGCAGGTCGTCGGCGTCATTGCGGCGCTGCCGCATGCCTTCGAGCGCGGTGAACGCTGCGAATTCGACGTCGAGGCGGTAGAAACTCCCGGCGCGCGTCTGCCGCGGCGGATCATGCTTTCCTGGTATCACGGCTGGCGCGAAGACGAGTGGCGAGATGCTCCGCGGATTCGCCCGGCCGAGCGCTGGCGCTTCACCGTTCGTCTCAAACGCCCGCACGGCAACGCCAACCCGCATGGCTTCGATTACGAGGCCTGGCTCTTCGAGCGTGGCCTGCGGGCCACCGGCTATGTGCGTCCGCGCGCCGAGGCACAGCGTCTCGACGACTTTGTGCTGCGGCCTGCCTATGTCATCGAGCGTTGGCGTGACCGGATACGCAGTTCCTTTTTTGAAGTTCTGCCCGATGCAGCGTATGTGGGCATTCTCGCTGCGCTGGCGATCGGCGACGAGCAGGCGATTCCGGCAGCACAGTGGCGCCTGTTCCGGCTGACCGGGGTGACGCACCTGATGTCGATCTCCGGCCTGCACGTGACGATGGTGGCGGCGCTGTTTGCCGGTCTGGTCGGTTGGCTGTGGCGGCGCAGCGAGCGGCTGATGCTCTTCCTGCCGGCGCCGAAAGCAGCGATCGCCGCTGGCTGGTGCACGGCTTTCGGCTACTCCCTGCTCGCCGGTTTTGCCGTACCGGCGCAGCGGACCGTCTACATGCTGAGCGTCGTTGCCCTGGCGCTGTGGTCGGGCCGCAATCTCGGCGCCAGTCGCAGCATGCTGCTGGCATTGCTGGCGGTGCTGCTGCTCGACCCCTGGGCGGTGCTGGCGCCGGGATTCTGGCTTTCCTTCGCGGCTGTCGGGTTGCTCTTCTTTGTCGGTACGGCCCGGCTGGGTGCTTCCCGTGGCTGGCGAGCGCTGCTTGCCAACTGGGGTGCGACGCAGTGGGCAGTGACCCTCGGGACGCTGCCGCTGCTGCTGCTGATGTTTCAGCAGTTCTCGCTGGTGTCGCCGCTGGCCAACGCCCTTGCGATCCCGCTGGTCAGCTTCATGATCACGCCGCTGGCGCTGCTCTTCGCCGTCTTTCCCTGGCCGCCGCTGCTCTACTTCGATCACTGGCTGCTGTCCGGTTTGATGGGTTTTCTCGAATGGCTGGCGGTCTGGCCGGTATGGGAACAGCCGGCACCGCCGCTGGCGGCGACGCTGGTAGCGATGCTCGGGGTGATCTGGCTACTGCTGCCGCGCGGTTTCCCGGCACGCTGGCTCGGGCTGTGCCTGTTGCTGCCGGCGCTGCTCTGGCCGGCAGCACGACCGTCGGTGGGCGATACCTGGGTGGACGTCCTCGATGTCGGGCAGGGACTGGCGGTTGTCGTGCGCACTGCCGAGCACAATCTCCTCTACGATGCCGGCCCACTGTACAGCGCCGAGTCGGACGCCGGGCAACGCATCATCGTTCCCTATCTGCGTGCGCACGGCGTCCGGCAGATTGATGCGCTGGTCGTGACCCATCGCGACACGGATCACTCGGGAGGCGTGCTTGCGGTGCAGGAGGCCCTGCCGATTGCGCGCACGCTGTCGTCGGTTGCCGAACTTCCCGGCGAACCCTGCTTTGCCGGGCAGGCCTGGGAATGGGACGGCGTTCGCTTCACGATCCTGCACCCGTCAGCCACTGATTACGAGCATAGGGCGGCGAAAACCAACCACATGAGCTGCGTGCTGCGGATCGAAAATGCCTTCGGCAGCGTCCTGCTCACCTCCGACATCGAGGCGCGCGACGAGCAGGCCCTGCTCGACCGGGCCGCGGCCCGCTTGCGCAGCGACGTGCTGCTGGTGCCGCACCACGGCAGCGGCACTTCGTCGACGCCCGACTTCATCTCCGCCGTTGGCGCGCGTGCGGCGATCATCCCCGTGGGTTATCGAAACCGCTATCAGCATCCCCGTCCCGACGTCGTCGAACGTTATTCCGGCAGCCGGGTGTGGCGCACCGATCGGGATGGTGCGGTGCGCATCGATCTGACGAGCGAACTCGCTCTCTCCTCGTATCGAGCGGCGTATCGACGTTACTGGCACGGACAGTGAGCGGGCTTGCCAGGCAAAACCCATAATCTTGCATGTAACCCATTTGGCATGGTAAAGAATGCAAACAACTTCTCTCGCCGAGGCCGCCGCGGCAATGGCGGCGTCTCCGGAACTGGGACTATAATGAATCCATATGACGCGTGTTGACCAAGACGGAGGATTGCAGATGGTAAGGAGCAAGTTTGATGACAAGCAGGAAAGCGCCGCCGGAAATGGCCAAGCGGTAGTCTTGTCCCCGCAGGAGCGCCGCGCACAAGGGAGCGCACTGCGCGATCTGGTGTCGCGCGAGGCACAGGGCGGATGGAAACCGCCGAAGAAACGGCGTGATCCGATCGAGGTGCTGACCGCCTCCAACGAGGGCCGGATGCCCGAACTCGTGCCGATCCGCTTCGGGCGAATGCTGCAGTCGCCGTTCACCTTTTACCGCGGCTCGGCCGCGATCATGGCCGCCGACCTCGCGTCTACGCCAAACACCGGACTCCGGGTACAGGCCTGCGGCGACGCGCATCTGCTGAACTTCGGTGGCTTTGCGACGCCGGAGCGGCAAGTGGTTTTCGATGTCAATGACCTCGATGAGACGCTGCCGGCGCCCTGGGAGTGGGATCTCAAGCGTCTTGCCGCGAGCATCGTCATTGCCGCGCAATACTTGCGCCTGCATGAAAACGAGGCCACACGGGCGGCGACGGCAACGGTGCGCGCCTACCGCGAGCGGATGGCCGACTATTCGTCGATGCGGGCGCTCGATGTCTGGTACGACACCATCCCTCTTGACCGCGTTCAGGCCGAGATGAGCGGAACCAGCGACAAACGCAGGCAGCTCGTCGCCCGGCGGATCCAGAAAGCGCGCCAGCAAAGCGCCGTCGAAAACGTTTTCCTGAAGCTCGCCGAACATCACGGGGCGCTGCCGAAGATCAAGGACAATCCGCCACTCGTCTTCCACCCCAGTGAAGAACAGGCTCCGGGAATGCAGACGCAGTACCGGGAAGCCCTGGACACTTACCGCGCGTCCCTTCCCGAGCACGTGCGCGTGCTCTTCGACCGCTTTCACCTGTGTGACGTGGCGGTCAAGGTCGTCGGCGTGGGCAGCGTCGGGACCCAATGCCTCGTGGCGCTGTTCATGGCTGCGGACAATGACCCGCTCTTCTTGCAGATCAAGGAAGCGCGGGCATCGGTTCTGGAACCCTATGCGGGGGCGAGCCTGCATGCCAATCACGGCCAGCGAGTGGTTGCGGGGCAGCGCCTGATGCAGGGAGCGAGCGACATGTTCCTCGGCTGGACGGCAGGCGTCAACGGCCGGCACTACTATTTCCGGCAATTGCGCGATGTCAAGATCAGCGCCATCGTCGAGGGATGGGATGTCGACCTGCTGACCATCTACGGCCGGCTGTGTGCCAGGGCACTGGCGCGAGCGCATGCGCGCTCCGGGGATGCGGCGCTGATCGCCGGCTACATGGGTTCAAGCTCCATCTTCGACGACGCCATCGGCGAGTTCGCGGTCGAGTACAGCGACCAGAATCAGCGGGACTACCGGGCTTTCGTCAAGGCGGTCCGGGAAGGACGACTCGAAGCGCAGGTGGAAGACAATCCGTGAGTCCAGCCGCAGATACTGAAGGAGCGCGACCCGCGAGCGCGTTGGCGCGCGACCCACCGGTCCGCGGCTGGCGCGCCGTCTTTCCCCCGGCGCAGTGGCTCGCCGCGTATCGGCCCCAGTGGCTGGCGAACGACGCGATCGCCGGTGTCACTCTTGCCGCCTACGGCATCCCGGTGTCGCTCGCCTATGCCTCGCTGGCCGGCCTGCCGCCGCAGTACGGCATCTACTGCTATCTGGTCGGCGGCCTGTTCTATGCCCTGTTCGGATCATCTCGCCAACTGGCGGTCGGTCCCACCTCGGCAATCTCGATGCTGGTCGGCGTCACGATCGCCGGCATGGCGCAGGGCGATCCGGGTCGCTGGGCCGACATCGCGGCGCTGACTGCACTGGTCATCGCCGCCATGTGCGTGCTGGCGTGGCTGTTTCGACTGAGTTCGCTGGTCAACTTCATCAGCGAAACCATACTGCTCGGTTTCAAGGCTGGCGCGGCGCTGACGATTGCCATGACCCAGTTGCCCAAGCTGTTCGGGGTCAAGGGCGGCGGTGAGGGTTTCTTCGAGCGCATCGTCATCCTCGCTGGCCAGCTTCCCGGGACCAACCTCGCCGTGTTCGCTTTCGGTTTGGCCGCTCTCGCGGTGCTGCTACTGGGGGAAAGATTCCTGCCGGGCCGTCCGATCGCATTGTTGGTGGTGGTGATTTCCATCCTCATGCTGTCGGTGACCGCACTGGGGGATCTCGGTTTCAAGATCGTCGGTGCCTTGCCACAAGGCCTGCCTGATTTCCACATGGCGGAGTTGCGGCTGCGCGACGTGGATGGGGTGATCCCGCTGGCGTTCGCGTGCCTGTTGCTGGCGTACGTGGAAAGTGTTTCCGCAGCACGTACCCTGGCACAGGCGCACGGCTACGAAATCGACGCGCGCCAGGAACTGCTCGGCCTGGGCGCCGCGAATCTGGCCGCGGCGTTCTTTCAGGCGTACCCAGTGGCCGGCGGCCTGTCGCAGTCCTCGGTAAACGACAAGGCCGGCGCCAAAACGCCGCTTGCCCTGGTTTTCGCTTCGCTGACGATCGGTCTTTGCCTGATGTACCTGACCGGGCTGCTGTACAACCTGCCCAACGTGGTTCTCGCGGCGATCGTGCTGGTTGCCGTCAAGGGCTTGATTAATATCGGCGAACTGCGTCACGTGTGGCGGGTAAGCCGCTTCGAATTCAGCGTGTCGATGGTCGCTTTCGCCGGCGTGCTGCTGTTCGGAATTCTCAAGGGCGTGATTGTGGCGGTGCTCGTCTCGATGTTGTTGCTCATCCGGCGCGCCGCGCACCCGCATGTGGCCTTCCTCGGCCGCATCCCCGGCACCCTCCGGAGTTACTCCGACATGGAGCGCAGCCCGGACAACGAGGCAGTTCCGGGTGCGCTGGTGTTCCGCGTCGAGGCCTCCCTGCTCTACTTCAACGTCGAGTATGTGCGCGATGCGGTCTGGCAGAGAATTCGGTCGACCGCCGCTCCGCTCAGCTTGGTGGTATGCGATCTGTCCACTTCACCCGCTGTCGATCTGGCCGGTGCGCGAATGCTGGCGAAACTGCATGACGAACTCAAGGCGGCGGGCATCGGCCTGCGCTTGGTGGCGGCGCACGCGGCGGTGCGTGACATGCTGCGCGCCGAAGGCCTGGAGGAAAGGGTCGGCTACTTCGGGCGCCGAGTCAGGGTGGCTGATGTCATTGACGAGTTCCAGGGCCGCACGGGAACTGCAAGGATCAATTTATGAGTTGAGATCGTTCGAGGAAAAACAGAGCACGCAGGGTGCTGCGCCCGACCGTGAGGATCGATGACGATGAATCTGATGAACTGCCGCACCAGCCGCCCGATGCTCGCTGCCAATCCCTGACGATGCACTCGAATCTCGTCATCGCGTGTGTTCTGGTGGGGGTCACGGTCATCGTGCATGCCAGTGGGCTCGCCGTGCTGCTCAGAGTCTTTATGCGATCGCCCACCCCGATGCCGAAGCGCTTCTGGCCCATTGTCTGGCTACTTATCCGCTTGACGCTGGCTCTGATCTTGATCCACCTGAGCGAGATTGCCGTCTGGGCATTCTTTTATCTGTGGACGGAGTGCCTGCCCGATGCCGAGTCGGCGTTCTATTTCTCTGGAGTGACCTATACGACGATTGGCTACGGCGATCTGGTACTGCCCAGACCGTGGCGGTTGCTCGGGCCCGTCGAGGGCCTGACAGGTATCCTGATGTGCGGGTTGTCCACGGGATTATTCGTCGCTCTGCTCGGCAGAGTCATCGGAGGCAAGGTCGGAGATGACCCCGACTGAACATCGATGAAGTCTCCCGCCTTCATCACAGCACCTCTTTCACCTTCTTTGCGACCTCGTCGATCCCTGCATCCCGGCGGAAAGCCGTGCAACTGCCATTGCCAGACGCATTTCGCCATCCTCCGGCCATGTCTATGGTATCGACGACAAGGCCGGGAAAACCTATCAGAGAGGCCAGGAAGTTGCTATCCTTGGCATTTCTTACCGATCATAGGGGAACGCTGATGGCAATGAACGACGATAATCAGGCCCTGCTGGAAAAGTGGTTTGGTACAGATTAGCAGAGAATGGGAGTGACCCCTTTCTGCGATGAGGTTCATAGCGTGCCAGTGAAGAATACCTTTCAATTGGCTCCCGCCGGGTGCCCGATCGCAGCTATCCTGGCGTTGGTCATGCTCCTGTTTTGCGCCGTGCCTGTCGGTGCGGGACAGGACAGCCCCCTGAAACCGATCGATACCTCCAGCCCGAGAGCCACGATCCAGGGCTTCCTCGAATTCATGAACAAGAGCTATGCAACGGGTGTCGGTGTCGTACAGGTGTATCTCGCTTCCCCAGAGCTTTACTTGACACCGACGCAACTGCGCACCATTGGCCAGTCAATACACTACCAGGAAGCGGCCCAGCGGGCACTGGACTTGAACGAAGTGCCGCCGGCCATGCTTCAGGAGTCCGCACGTCGGCTGTCGATACAATTGAAGGAAGTTCTCGACCGCATTGATGTCCCGCCCTTCGAGTCGATTCCGGATGCCGAGGCGATGGCCAAGGCCGAATTCAAGCGCTGGACCCTGCCAAATTCCGAGATTCGGATTCAACGGGTTGAAAAGGGACCGCGCGCCGGGGAATATCTGTTTACGCCCGAAACACTCAGCCGCCTGCCGGAGTTCTACGGCAGGGTCAAGAACCTGCCGTATAAACCCGATGCCACCGTCGGCTGGGACGATTTCTCCACCTATAGTCCGGTTGGGGTGGCTGTTCTATTGCGGGGACTGGTACCGCCCCGATGGTTGATCGATACGCCCGAGTATCGCGTTCGGACGACGTTCCTCGACCAGCCGGTGTGGCGCTGGTGCGCGATCGCGTTCGTCTTGGGTGCCGGCATCGCCGTTGTTCTCCTGTGCTTTCGCCTGAGTCGATATTGGGCCAGTCGATCGCCATCGGCCGAGAAGTGGGCGAGCTTGTTGCGGCCGCTCAGCCTGATCATCGTGGCGCCTTTGACCGCATCGATTCTTGCCGACACGCTACGGATTTCGGGCAACGTCTACCAGGTGATGACGCTGTCGATCTGGACCCTGTTCTATCTCACGCTCACCTGGACGGTCTGGGCCGCTGGCGGCGCCGTCGCTGCGAGTCTGATCGCCGGGGAAAAATTGCTGGTCAGCAGCATCGACAGCCAGCTTATCCGCCTAGTGACGCGGCTGATGACCGTCGTCGCGGCGGTTTTCATCCTCGTGACTGGCGCTGACCGGATCGGTTTGCCCGCCTATTCGGTGCTGGCCGGTCTCGGCGTCGGCGGCCTTGCAGTCGCCCTGGCAGCGCAGCAGACTCTTGCCAACCTCCTCGGTTCGCTGATCATCATGTTCGAGAGGCCCTTCGCCATTGGCCATTTGATCAAGGTCCAGGGCATCGAGGGAACCGTCGAGAACGTCGGTTTTCGCAGCACCCGAATTCGCACGACCCAGAACTCCCTGGTCATCATTCCGAGCAGTCAACTGGTGAACAGCACTGTCGACAACATGGAGTTGCGCGAGTATCGGCAGGTCAAGACTGTTCTGAACCTCACCAGCGACACATCCGTTCAGATGATCAAGGAGTTTGTCGAAGGGGTGAGAATGATCCTGAAAACTGATCCAGACACCCGCAAGGACAACCCCCAGGTGTTCTTCTATGAGTTCGGGCCTCACAGCCTGGATATCCTGGTGAACTTTTTTCTCAAGGTGCCCAACAGGGCGGCAGAACTCCTCGCGCGGCAGCGGATTCTGCTGGATATCGTTAGTTTGGCCGGGAGCAAGGGGGTGCAATTCGCCTTTCCGACGCAAACCTTGCACATTGGCAGTTTGCCGGGAGAATACCCGACCAGCGAAAGCCAGGGACTCGGACCAACCGGGAAGTCTGCCGGGCCTAACGGTTCACATTGAAGGAGAGTTCAATGCGTGTCGGCAGATTGCTGCTGGCCTTACTATGGATCAGTTGCGCGGCCTGGGCTGAGGTTTCGCTGCCGCTGCCGCAAACGCTCGAAGAGGCCAGCGCGCAGCGGGAGAGAGCCGCGTCGATGCGTGCGGAAGCAGAGCGTCGCCACGAGGCCGAGCAAAAAAAATTGCCATACCAGGTTTCTGGTCAACGATTGTCTCGCGGCCGCCAAGAAGCGCTATACGGCGACGATCATCGAGGCTAGAAAGCTCGATCAACCGGCTCGCGATTTCCAACGCGAGGCAAAGAGACAGGAAATCGAGGCCAAGGAAGCGCAGCGGCTTGCCGATCAGCCTCGGCGCGAAGCCGGGCAGCAGGAGAGCGCCGAGCGTTTCCACGCCGAGGAGGCTGCGAAGACCGCTGCACGCGAGCAGAAGCTGGCTGCAAAAGCGGCCAAGGCTGAAGAAGGGCGCCGCAGAGAGGCAGCCAGGCAGGCCAAGAGACAAGCCAAACAGGAGAAACGGGCGCAGCAGGATGCCGAGCGCGAGCCAGGAAGGCTACCAGGGAAGCAGGCCGATCAGCCGACGGAACTGCCAACTGATCCGCCGGAATTGCGCGCTCGAGTTCTGCCTCAGGCGATCCCCTGGCTGGCGAGGTACTCTTCGTAGTTGCCGAGGTAGTTGATCACCTTGCCGTCGATGCGCACTTCGAGAATGCGGGTGGCGAGCGATGAAACGAATTCGCGGTCGTGCGAGACGAAGATCAATGTTCCCTTGAACTTCTCGAGCGCACTATTGAGCGACTCGATCGATTCCATGTCGAGGTGGTTGGTGGGTTCATCAAGGACCAGAATGTTCGGTCGCATGAGCATCAATTTGCCGAAAATCATCCGGCCTTGTTCACCGCCAGAGATCACCTTGACCGCTTTCTGCACTTCATTGCCCGAGAACAAGAGGCGTCCGAGCGTGCCGCGGACCAGCGTAGACAGGTCATCCCCATCGCCGACGCTGCTGCGTGCATAGCCGGCGATCCAGGCGGTGAGGCTGAGGTCGCTGTTGAATTCGCTGGCGTGGTCCTGGGCATAGTAACCGGGGCGAGCTTTCTCCGCCCACTTGATACTGCCGCGCTGGGGTTGCAACTCGCCCATCAGCAACTTCAGCAGGGTGGTCTTGCCGACACCATTTTCTCCGATGATTGCCAGACGATCGCCGCCGTTGAGCGTCAGGTCGAGCTTGTTGAAGATCTTTCGCTCGCTGTCGTGGTAGCCGAAGCTCAGGTTCTGGATTTCGACGGCCTGCCGGTGCAGCTTCTCCTTTTCGTCAAACTCGAAACGGATCCACGGATACTGGCGCGACGAAGGCTTGATATCTTCCGGTTTCAGCTTGTCGATCAGCTTCAGGCGAGAGGTTGCCTGTTTGGCCTTGGAAGCGTTGGCCGAGAAGCGGCGAACGAAATTCTGCAGCTCGGCGATACGTTCCTTGGCCTTGGCGTTGGCGCTCTGCTGGCGCTCGCGGGCCTGTGTCGAGGCTTCCATGAAGTCGTCGTAGTTACCCGGATAGACGGAGATCTTGCCGTAATCCAGGTCGGCCATATGTGTACAGACCTGGTTGAGGAAGTGTCGATCATGGGAAATGATGACCATCGTGCTGTTGCGCTCGTTGATCGCGTTTTCCAGCCAGCGGATGGTGGCAATGTCGAGGTTGTTGGTTGGTTCGTCGAGCAACAGGATGTCCGGGTCGGCAAACAGCGCCTGGATCAAAAGAACGCGCAGCTTCCAGCCGGGAGCGACATCGCTCATCGGGCCAAAGTGCTGTTCGGCCGGGATGCCCACACCGAGCAGCAGTTCGCCGGCGCGTGCTTCGGCAGTGTAGCCGCCGTATTCGGCGAATCTGGCTTCCAGGTCGGCGGCGTGCATATAGTCTTCCTCGCTCGCCTCCGGATTGGCGTAGATGGTGTCCTTTTCAAGCATGCAGGCCCACATCTGCTCGTGACCCATCATCACCACATCGATCACGCGCTGTTGTTCAAAGGCGAACTGATCCTGGCGCAGATAGGCCATGCGTTCGTGCGGATCCTTGGAGATGTTGCCGGCGCTGGGTTCGAGTTCACCGGCCAGGATCTTCATGAAGGTCGACTTGCCGGCGCCATTGGCACCGATCAGTCCGTAGCGATAGCCCTCGCCAAACTTGACCGAGACGTTTTCAAAAAGGGGCTTGGCCCCGAACTGCATGGTGATGTTATTGGCGACGAGCACGAAGAAACCTCGGTAAAATCATCAGGTTGCAAAAGGGCGATATTGTACCCCAGCGGCCGTCGATGCGCCTGTTCCGCATCGTTGCTCAGCAATTCTCATGTTGGTCAAGGTGGCCTTCTGTTCTCCCACCGAGCATCTGCGAATGAGCCAGATTCAGGGACTGGACCCCACTCATGGCTGGCAGAAAGGCACTTTCCGGCGAACTCGCTCCATTGTTTGAGTCACAATGAGAATTGCTGCTCCATTACTGACTCTTTTCCAGAACAGCAACCCTCGTCGCCCCACCATGCTGGGTTACCCGTGGTCGACAACGCACCTTCATGGCACCTTTGGAAAACGACTCGTCTGTTGCCTTGCTGGACCAGACATAGGCCTCACCCGCCTTCAGCGCCGCCATCCGCTCCGGTGTGAGGTTGGCCAGCGCCGCATTGGCCTTCTGAATATGCTTCAACCATGCCGGCGAGTTGAACTTGTGCATGATGATCTGGCTGGAGAGTTCGATCAGGCTGACGGGCACCGAAGGCGGATCCTGGCTGGCAACCATGATGCTCACCCCTTTGTGCCGCATTTCACGGACGACCGCGATCAATCCGGCAACCAGATCCGGGCTCTCGATGTACTTGTGCGCCTCGTCAAAAACCACCAGCTTGTTGAAGCTACGCCCATCCACCCGTGCGTCGGCAAACAACTGGAGCAACACGACGAAGAGGCCAAGCGCCTCATCCTTTTCGATGAACTCATCGCGCAGGTCCACGATCACCAGGCGACCCGGAAGCACCACATCGGTCAGTGACGCGGCATCATCAATGTACTCGCTGGCCAAATCCAGTCGCATACGTGCCAGGTCCTTCAGGTGGTCTGGAACCGACAAGGTATCAATCCCGCTGCGCAATCCATCGAGCGTGATGTGGTCACGCATCGACTTCATGATGCGCATCAACTGCCGTATGTAGGTCGCCTGATTGCCTACCGCACCCATCAGGAACTTCCAGTGGGAAGCCTTCAGCTCCGCTGCTGAAAATTGCAGTGGCAACACCTCGATGTCCGGATACTCTGCCTGTCGCTCGTCCAATTTGTCAGCCGGCACAAGGAGAACGACGTCTTCAAGTGCCCGAGGTTCGGCACCGTAAGTGTCTCGCAACTGCTGTACCTGTTCCTTGACGGAATTCGCTCCGACCATCGACGTAAACTCTGGCTTGTAGTCCATCGTCGGGCTGTAATGGAAGATCACGGTTGCCAAGGGCTCTGGCAAAATATTGATCCCCGGAATCATCAACGAGGCCATCTCGGCCACCAGACCGAGCGTGTAACTCTTGCCACCGCCCTGCACCCCGAACAGGCTGATCGTATGCGTCTGGTTCAGATCCAACGCCACCTTGCGACCGGAAACTTCCCCGAGAAGGCCATACTGAGGGGTGGCAATTGTAGTCCCCAGCATGATGTCGTATTCGGCGGTGCTGGCAGGCGGCAGGCTCTTCGATACAGCGTGATCGAATGCCGACTGGCTAGCCGAAATCACGGGCTCTGCACTCGAATCTGGCGACGCGACAGCCACCGGCGCCTGCACCTCGGCGCGGTCACGCGATACCTTGCCCAACGGTAACTGAGGCACATCGTGCACTGCCTTTGCCGATTCCACGGATGTTGACCTCGTATCAACTACCAGGCTGCGGTCCACCCCTTTAGGGTAGAACTGCCGATCGCCCCCGTCCCATGACACTGTGCGATCACGCCCGAGACTTACGAACGCCGCCTTGCCGAAGGTCGGTACGCCAGGGGCCAGGCTGCGTCGACGTACCAACTCCTGTGTGATCTCCTTCGTCACATCCGGCCCCGTAGCCGGCGCAAAAGTGACCAAAGACTCGGTTTCCACCACCGCCGCATCCACCAGCTGTTCGATCAGGTCCCGACCAATCCGGTAGTACTCGATTCCGTGATCCACCTCTGGTGTCTCGGTACCGACCTTCCTGAAATCGAAGACGATTGCGCTGCGAGTGAACTGCAAGCGATAGGGCAGATCATCGAGGTGACGCAAGAAATACCGCGCCTCCTCGGCGGCGTCCGGCATCACAAGGCCGTAGCGCTCAGAACGTTCCAGGTAAAACCCGAGCAACGACGCCAGATCGTAGTTCTTGATCGGGCGATCGGGCCGATCAATCGCTTTGCGATGCGGATCAAAGTGGTACGACAAGACCTGCTCGGTCTGCGAAATCTGCTCGGCAATAGACGTTTTGAGTTGCTCATAGGCTGCCACGTCGCCAAGCTGCGAGTAGCATTTCACTTCCACCAATCGGCAGGTGATCATTCGGCCATTTGGATCAAGGTCGAACAGCGCCAGGTCGGTGCGACGGAAGCTGACCTCATCGCCAAGTTCCATCGCGTTCTGGCGCAGAGCACTGTACAACTCCAGATGCGCATCCAGCGGGACAACAATCTGGTTCAGGAAAACGCCCTGATGTTCAAGGAACAAGCGCGACAGCGCCAGGCCCATCGCCTCTGCGCGTTGCGTCGGCGACGAAAGCAGCTTCAGTGCGAGGCGCCCGGAAAGCGAGCGTAGCTGATCAAGCATCACCAAGGCATGTTTGCCGCTGCTCGGCAACCCATAGTCGGCCAATAGCGGTACCAGCAGGGCTTCCAGTTCTGCCACCGAGCGCGACGTGATCACCAGACGATGCCCCATCGCATTGGCCATATCAGGCGAATGATCGATCAGATAATCCGGACGAGTGGGATGGCGCCGATGGTCGAAGAACTCGATGCCGAGGTTCCGATCCATCGTCAGAACCCAATCGCTTACCTCGTGCACCTGATGCAGCATGGCCCGTTGCTCGGCCGAGAGAGACAGCGCGATCACCGGACGAGCGTTGGGCAAGGCCTGAGAACGCGATACGCTGGCCAACGCTACCGACAGCAGGCGCGACATGGTGGCCACGAGATCGGTGAGTTCCTCGGCATCTTCCAGTGCCTGCGCACCCCCCATGCAGCGGCTGCCTCAGCCAGGTAATCGACTGCTCGTCCTCGCGGTATTTCACGGCATAAGGCTGTACCAATCCGTGGACAAAGGCGCACTCCTCTGACGCGCCGGCATCAATCGCCCGAATTTCCTCCGCCGGGAAGAGATCGAACAAGAAACTCAGATGTGCCGCATGCTCATCTGGCGCCTTGCGAAACTCCTCGATCGAACGGATGGCCAGCCGCAGCTTCGGCTGCAGATGGCTTTCGGTAGGGGTGGCAAAAGCATCCACCTCGCGCCCGGTAACTGCCGAGTCGGGAGCAAGAAGCTCGTTCAGCGCGTCACCAGTCCCAGGCGCGTCGGGATCGGGAACCAACAGGCGGACGTCGTAACGAAGATCGGAAAACTGAGAATTTCTCTGCATGCCCACCAGCACGTCGGCGAGCACGGCAGCGCGCCCTGCATTGAAGGCATTGATGGTCAGCGTTCTGACATAAGGGTGCTGGATCATATAGCGCTGTACGCGAGCCACCAGATAATCGGCATCGATCATCGAACCGCCGACCGATGGTTCCGCCAGGCTGAGCGCAGTACACACCTCGCCGATCAATCCCCGTGGGTCATTCTCGTCGGCAGACGCATAGAGTGTCCAGAACGGTGTGATGTTATCCACAGCCAATACGGTGCGGCCCAGCTCATCGCTTTGCAACAGCACTGGCGGGAAGCCTACCGGCGCAAGCTGCTTCAAGACGGCGTCGCGTGTTGACACCACAAACTCACGATCAGCCTGCCGGGCTTGTTGCAGCCATTGCTGCGCCAGATGTGCCCAGGTCGTGTGCCAGGTGATGCGTAGCGGATGGGTTGGCCCGAGCAATACCGCCTCGCGCCTTCGACCGCGATAGTCATCAATGACCAGCACCACGGAATCGACTGTCAGCGCACCGCGCAACTCCTCGAAAGCATCTCTCGATGTCACCGCATCGGCTGACGCAGCTCTTACCATTGCCGCCTCAAGCCAATCAACATAGGCGCTGGCATAATTCTCCGCCGGCTCTCGCAGTCCAATTAGATCGCTTCCTTGCAGGATCAATTGTTCATCCCCGCGCAGGATGGCCTGGAACAAATGCTGCCGAGCCTCGACGAAACGACCACATTCCACGGTTTGTGGCCAGCTGTAGGACAGCGTTGCCAGGCTGGCTCCTCTGGCAGGTGTAATTTCCAGGCGCAAACGATTGACTGCCACCGGATCGGCAAGGAATCGACGTTCGATATCGGCAAGCAGGCTGGATATCAGCACGTTCGCCTTACCTTCCTTGCCGAGCCTGATCTCCAGCGTATCCGAACCGACCGTCCTGCTTCTTGCCTGCCGTTCGACCCAGGCGCAAGCCGATACCGTGATGGCTTCCGGATCACGCTCCTGCACCACTGCTCTGAAGCGCGCCTGAAACAGCGCATGCGACAAGCTGTGCTCGCGAGGAACGGCCCGCTGTGGTGGCTCGACTTCCACGTCGTCGTCGGTTACAACGTAGAACAAATCGCTTTCATTGGGCCGGTTGGCCTCTTCTCCGTCTACCACCCGGGAAAGCGACTCTCCGGCTTCATTCAAGAGCGCGACGCGATCTCCATCCTTCGTCTCGGCGTAGACACGAACGAAGTGCCACCCTTCTTCCCAGTCGATCTTGCCGATCGAGGAAAACGCGACCGTGGCGGCGTCCGTCGCCCTGGTCCATGCCGCTTTTCGGCGACGCAGGCCGGTCGGACCATTATCCCGAGACACCACCTCGGCGACGAATCGGCTCAGGCCTTCGACTTTCGAAGGCTGTGGCTCAACGCGAAAAGACACGCTGAACTTCTTCTGACCCGTCCTGGAGATGGGCAAGACACGATGGCCAATCAGATCAGTCAGGCGCGGATCGGTCTCATCCGCCTTGACCAAGGGCAGATCGGGAAGCTCCACATCGCCGATGTAGATCGCATCCGGACTGATTCCGCCATCCGCGAAAACCCAGCGGTTGAATGCCAAAGGCCAGTTGGCTCGATCCTTGACGATCTGGTGCGTCCATTCTCGCGGATCAGCCAGACCCACACGCGAGAAGAAGTCCCCCATCTGCCGGCAATAGGCAGGATCCATCAAACCGAGCTCCAGTGCCCGCGCCCGTTCGGAGCGTGCTGACCAGGTCACACGCTCAACACACTCCCGATTGCGCGCCACACGCGCCGGCGCACGATCCGGAACTGACAGCAGTTCAAAATCGGGCACCAGGCCCAATTCGAACAAGGCCGCACCAATGGCCTGGGCATCGAAGTCATTGAGTTGTGCGGTCAGCAGAAAACGTGCGACCGACGCCTCATCAGCAAAGCGCCAGGCTCTGCCCTCGCTCTGCAGATCCTCCAGCAACACCTCGACCGCACCCTTGATTGGCGCCGGCACCGACGCGAGCAAGCACGAGACCAGGTCGCCATAGGCGTCATCGATCGAGATCTCCTCGAACGTGGCTACGCCGAAAGAGTCCTCGGCGGAAGCGCGCAGGTCGTTCGGTACAAAGACCAGCAGCGGGGCGCGCAACTCATCGTTGGGCAAGGGGTTCCGAAGTTCCACCAGCTTGGTGCTTGATACCGCGATGTTCGGGGCCGACTGCCGCAGGGCTTCGTCGGCGAGAACCACGACTGTCGCGCCCGGAACCAGGCTGCGCAGGCCCCCACACAGACGCACCATCAAGTCACGGTCGAGGTCCGTCACCCGCATGCAATGCCCCGCCTCCCGTTTGCCGAGCACTGCCGCGAAACGCGGCAGCAGGACAGATTCCAGGGCGACGTTCAGCTCCTGGCTAGTCAGTTCGCGCAGTCCCTGAGTCATGCCTTCGCTCGCTTTTCTGCAATCGTGTAGCGTGGCACAACCGTCTGAGTCACGTAGGCATCGGACAGGTCACGGTAAAAGCCGATCTCTCGCAAGCGGGCAGTGAAGGCTTGCAAGTTGGTCCGCAACGCCTTTCGATCATCAATCGATGGCGCCGGGAATCCTTCATCAAGGGGCAACTGATCAATGTACAGCCCGTAGCGCTCTCTCAGAAAGGTCAGCAGATCGTCAATCCGCATCTCGGCAGTGTGGTAGCCGGTCTCGCCAACACGCAACACGGCGATCTGCAGCAGCACTTCCAGCAAACGGCTGTCGAGCACAAATCGCCGCGGCGCATTCTTGGCCCGTGACTGAGCGAGAAGGGCACCGGAGCGGTTCTTCAACATCGTTGAATCGAGAGATTCAATGATGTAACGGCGGTGAAATGCCCCGCGCTGGGCCAAGAGAATTTCGATGTACGTTTCGAAATCCGAAAGCCCCATTTTCGACAAGGCGGTCGTTTCCTCATCCCAACCGCCGGCATCATCCCTCAGCGAATCCAGGAGATTCGCGAGACGGCCACTGAAGAATTTCTCACGCTCTTCCCGGTAAGGCTCGGCCTGCAGAGCAAACAGTTCACCCACCGAGAAGTGCCTGTTCAGACCCCGAATCAGTTTGTTGCGTGCCACGAGATAGTCGGCGAACTCATCCAGATTTTTCGCGGCAAAGTACGCCCGGACAAAGGACGGAATCCTTCGGTAGCAAGCATCGGCAGAGCGCTCGGCAATCGCCACCGTCGCCGATTCGGCGCTGCCTGTCAGGTCCACGAACAAACCGGGCCGGTGAGGACAGTCGCCCTGGGGTTCTCGCAACTGCCGAGGCTTCATCGGACAGGCCGACTCCGAACACAGCGGATTCGCGTTCTGCAAGCGTTGCCAGGCAGGCAGCAATTTAAGCAGACGCAGGTGATAGAGAGCGAGGTGAAAAGACAGCAGCAGCTTCAGGTAATCCACCATGACCGCGCGCGGCATGAACGGCCGGTAGAACAGCAGACGCTGGATGTCTTCGGCCAACAGGTTTGATGATCAACTCGCTGGCAATGGCATCGGTCCCCTGACCGACAAAACGCAGCGCCAGCCCGGTCGGCAGATGTTCGACAAATCGCTCTTCGGAGGTCCCCATCCCCTGCGCTTGCACTTCCAGGTCGAAGCGCTCGGCCGGGAAAAGTCGGTAGGTACGTACCGTGCCATGCTCGACCTGTCGCAACTGCAGGGCGAGATGACCGCCCAGTCGAGCGGGACGCTGCAGGCCCTCGCCCCGATTGATGGCATGCAACAGTTCGGCAATCAAGGGCGCAGCGGGCTCGGTGCCGCGGACGATGTCCGCCATCCGCTTCGCGGAGCGATAAGGCAGCATTCTTTCCCAGCCGAGGTCTCGTCGCTCGAAAAAATATCGGCGCCGCGCCATCGCTACGTACTCGCGATGGGGCTGGGCCCGCTGGCGTACCGACGCCCCGGACACGCCACGCGGCAATTCTTCGAACAAGCGCTTCAATACCTCCTGGTCGAAATTGCCCCGTTGCTCGAAACGGAACAGCGCGCGGTCATCGGGTCGCACAAAATCGAGGCTGCGATCGAAGCGCGGATCCTCCTGCCGGCCGACATCGACCTCGGCCAGCAGCGACACCAGTCGATCCCCATTCGGCTGGCCGCCACCCAGCCAACTGTTGAAGTAATAACTGCGGGCGATGTCGCCATGCTGACCGCTGGCATACAGCGCATGCATCTCGGCGCAGTCCCGGTTGCCGATCAGCATGAACGACAGCGCTGAACGCAGGTCGCGCATGGTGATGTGCAAGCGCCCGCGCAGGTGCGTCATGGTGTAAAGCATTTTGAGCCGTTCGATCAGCCGCGGGCCAGCCGTCTCATCCTGGAAGCTGCGCGCGTTGTGCAGCGCGTAGCACGTCGCCTGCAGATCGCACTGCTCGCAGGCCGACCAGTGCTGAGTTTCCGTCATCCGCTGCAGCGTCCGCTCGAGAATTGAACCGCAGGCCGTATCGGCCACCACACTGCGTAAGTTGAGATTGACCACCACCACGCCGGATTCCGCCTGTCCGGTCGCAAAACCCCGCCGAACCAGCGCACTCAGTGCGCTGAAATCAGGTTCGTGGGCAGCCAGAAAATCCACTAGCCGCCCCTCGTTGATGGCGATCAGTCGCGTTTCGTCGGTCCGCCAGTGGGTGGGATCCCGACCGGCAAAGGGCGCGAGAAAATCGACCAGCACCTGGTTGTTGTCCTTCTCGCCTCATCCTGACTGCCGTCATAGTTGATCAGGTAGCGGCGACCGGCAAGCTCGATGCGGCTGCCGTTGGGCAGACCACGATCCACCGCACCGCCGCGTGCTTCAACATCCTTCTCCAGTCGTTGCAGAAACGCCGTCTTGCCATCGCCTGCATTGCCGGTGATCAGCACCAGACGGAACTCGCCGGCCAGCACCGCCGGCAACAGTGCCCGGTCGAGGGCGGTATCGACATAGGCCGCGTGTCCCAGGGCATCCATGCCGCGCGTACCCGCATTGCTGCGTCGGCTCTGGCTATAGAGCGTGATCAGGTGTGAGACGAAGGGGTTGCTGTTCGAGGTCTCTCCCGGTCCACCCGAGGTCGTGGCCACATTCACCGGCGCCATGCCCGGAACCCGGCGCCGAGCGTGACGCACCTGGCGCAGCGCGTCGCCGAACTCGATCGCCGAGCCAAAGCGCTCGGCACGACGCGGCGCAATCGACTTGAGCAGTACGGTCACCAGATCCGGCGCCAGGTCGGAAAAGCCGGAAAACTCGCGCGGATCGGGTGCCGGTCGGTTCGCTGGCGGCTCGCTCGTTTCCCAGGGATAACGAGCGGTCAGCGCCTCGTAGAGCGTCAGGCCGAGCGCGTAGAGATCGCGATCGGCGCGCTCGCCGTTATGCGGGATGACCTCCGGGTCAAAATCCGGGGGCAAGTAGCGGCGCGAGCCGCCGCCGCGTGCGTCACGGTTGTCGGCGCGCACCGAGACGTTGAAGTCGATGATCTTCGCCCCCTTCTGCGTCCACAACAGATTGCGCGGCTTGATGTCGCAGTGGTGAAAGCCATGAGCGTGCAGGTGGGCCAGCCCATCGATCACCTGTTTGCCGAGTTCGAGCGCATCGTCCGGCGCCAGCAGATGCTGCTGGATCATGTCGGCCACGTCGGCGCCTTCGACGTACTCGAAGACGAGAAAGGGAACATCGCTGCCGGGCAGCACCTCACCGTAGAGCACCCGCCCCACATGCGGATGCTCGGGAATCTGCACCAGATTGCGGTATTCCTTTTTCAGGCGCTCGTACGTGGAATGGCGATCGTGGAGAATCAGCTTGACCGTTCGCGGCACGTCGCCCAGCGTGTCGATTACCTTGTAGACCACGCCGAAGCTGCCCTGACCAAGCTTCCTTTCGACAACATAGGTCCGGGTCAGCGCATAACCCGGCGGTAGGTTGCGGAAATCCACATCGCTTTCGGGCTCCGGCGGAACCATCGTCGATACTGACGCCGGTTCGGCTACGGGGGCCAAGGCGGGAGAGAGGAGGGCATTCAGCGCCGCCAGGGCCGCCAAGGCCATCGGCCGTTGCGCCTCGTCGAACTGGCAGAGCGCCTGCAACCAGGCATCGAAGGCTCCATTCAATTCCGGCCGCAACTGCGAAGGCGGCACCGGGAAAACGCCGTCGGTGTCGAAGACACGCGTTGGATCACCATCAAACGGACGCTCGCCAGTGAACAACTCGTAGAGAATCACCCCGGCGGAAAACACATCGGAAGCACGGTTCGCCACTTCCGGCGCCCGATACGCCTCGGGCGCCACATAGGCCTTTTCCACCAGATCAATGATCGAATCCGCGATCGTCAGGCTGCGATCCACGCCCAGCTTCGCGAAGTCGAAATCGGTGATGCGGGTGGTGCCATCCTGGCCAATCAGAATCGCCCCCGGCGTGAGATTGCGATGCACGACGCCGTGCTGGTGGGCATGGGCCAGCGCCGCCAGCAGGTCTTTCGCCACCCGCCACTTCTGGTCGAGCGTCAGCGCCAGTTGCGGTCGCGCCAGATGTACGGTCAGTGCCTGCCCTGACGCATCGTCGAGGATCAGGATGAATGCGCGGTCGTCGTCGGTCGCGAAGAAATCGCGCGCGGCAACGATGTTGGGGTGCAGCGGTAGCCGTGAGAGCGCTCGATAGGCGTTGGTGATACGGTTGACCTGCGCCTTGCGCGCCTCTTCGGGCTGATACGGATCGGCTTGATACACGCGCAAGCGCGCCGTGCCACCGGCAAAGGCATTCTCGGCGCGGTATTCGGTATAGGCATCGGCGGCGCCGAGCTTTTCCGTCACCTGCCAGTGACCGAAGCGCAGCACAGCCGAGGCCGGCTTGAGCACTCGCAGCGCATGCAGGATCAACGACTGCTGCGCCAGGATGTTTCTGGAGAAGCGCGCCGGGATGCTCGTCGCATCCTTGAAGTAGCGCTCGGCATCCTTGAGTTTGACCACCGCGGGCGCGTCCATCCCAGCCCGGTCGTTCACATGCGCATCAGGCGCCGTGAGCAGAATCGCGGCATCGACGTAGATGTTCTCCAGTTCCGCTCGCCCGGGGTGACTCTGGGTGATCAGCCCCTTGAAGGCGCGCGAATGGCTGCGCAACTTGGCGAGCGGCGAAGGATAAGGCGCGCGGCCTTCCGGATACCACCGGGGACCGTAGACATCGATGCTGCCACGCGTACCCTTGACGTCGATCAGGTACAGGGCATGCGGGGCCAGCAGGCCGATGTCGATCTCGAAGCGCTCGCCCTGGCGTTCGAGTTCGAAGTTGTGCCACAGGACGAAACTGTCCGGCAAGTGATCCCGCAGGTGGGCAATGGCGATGCGCTCGGCATCGTTCATTGGCTGGCCGATGGGGATCACTTTGGCCATCAGTCTTCCTCTGATTTGATTTTAGCTTCAACAATCTTCCTTGCCAGATTCTCCAAATCAATTGCCTGACTTCGTAGCGCCGAGACGTTCAAGCCGCGATGGCCTAACCGTTTCCAGAGTGGATGGCTGCGGGCCAGAACCGTGCAATCACCAATCTGGCGAACGTCAAGGTGAGGTATGGACGTACCAAATGCTCTCGCCTTGAGCTGTCGAATGCCGCATTCACAAGACAAGAAGACGAAAAGGAACCCTGCGTCTTCTTCGGAGTGACAATGAATCCGAATGGCATCCTCAGAAACCGCGCCGCCAATAATTCGACCATAAGGGAGCACGGTACGGCCGATGACTCCAGAAAGCTGCCCCGAACGAGGAACAAGCAGCGTTTTTCGGGAAACTATGCAATGCGCCGCAAGCCTTGAGGGCAATCGATAGGAAGGTTCTGGATCATTCCAGAAGATTGCTGAAGTACCAAACAGCGGAATCCCTGCCGTGTCACCGTCCAGCACGATACGTTTGAAACGGTTCGGCTCTTCGATGCCAGTTACCACACTCCGCAGAGGAGAGAGATCTGCCCCGCTGGATTCCAGTGCTGCTATTGCTTGCCGATGGTAACTGCTGTGAAAAAATGCATCCAGTCGGTATTGCACGTCTACCGCAGGCGCAATCGAGACGGAAAAGGGCGTGGATGATGGCACCGCACGTAGATTTGCAAGCCTAAGCGTGCTGATCAGCTCGGAAATGGCCTCACGGAGAATGTAATTCGCTTTATCTCGTTTGTTCGCTGCTTGAGCCACCAGCAAGTCGACTTTCCTCTCGAAATCATGGCCAAAACGCGGTACAGGAAGGTTGGCGATGTGCTCCGGCTCAATGTGCTGAATGATCGCGCCATAAGTGCCAGCCACAACCAACGGCACGCCATACTTGCTGGAGAGAAAGGCATAGAGGTAACCCGGCAAAATCTTGGATTCATCCGGCACTACTCTTAAGACGTCCTCAGAACATGCCATGCCGGCCATATCTGGCCGAACGTAAGCCATTCGGCCAATAGTCCCAGAGCGCGTAATAAGAGACCAGGACTCTTTCAACAGCAGCCGTGGATTCCGCTCCACTTGCTTCTTGGAAATCAGTGGCAGAGTTGATAGGTCAGCCAAGCCGATCGCTGAGCTGCCCATGAACGGAACACCGTATCTACGATCATCGACCCAGCTCCGACTCTCCCTTCCGGAGTCGAAAATGCCAGTGGTGACATCCGCAAGCTTGTCCTTCCTTTCGCTAAGAAGTCTTAGAGCATCCCGCGCTTCAAGCGCCCCCCGACATATAGGGATTGCAATCCAGCCGCCTGCCACCTTCTTCGAGCCAATCCGACCGCACCACACGTGCATTCCTGAAGCTTGCGAATTTCATGTAGGCACCTCAGCCGGAAACCATTCCTGCAACGCAGCATTCAGCTCCATGAAAGCGACATCGGTACAGCCTTTGATCGAGATCCGCCGGGCGATCTCTTCATAGATCGCTGAAGAGCGCGGTCGGCGCGTTTGCCGCAGCACCCATTCCGCGGCCTCCTTTGGCCGCCGGGGCTTGGCCTCGTCTGCGAGCCAGAATCCTTGCTGCGCAAGCACGGTGCGCAGACCGGACTCGCCACGGTAGCGCAGGGCGTCGGCAACCAGCGGATTGTCCTGCCAGAGCCAGTTCTCGAGTTCCGGCTCGATGGCAATCACCTTGATAGCACTGGCTTGCCAACCGCTGCTGACCAGTCGGCCGCTGACGTCATCGACGATGGCCTGCTTGCCGGGTGACCCATCCCATTCGCAATCGAGCGCAACCAGCACACGTTCGTGGGTATTCAGGTAGGGTCGCAGCAGTTCATGGGCGCGCAGGTAGACGCCGGGATCGTTCCCCCCTTCGTCCACCAGCAGATCGCCACCCACATCGGGATTGAAGTCGAAAGGGGCACAGCCCAGACTGCGGTGCCACTGGTCTCGGGTGAGGTAGCCGCGGAAGGCTGCAGCCATGTTGCTGTCGGCGACCAGAATGACGCAGGGCCGTTTGTGGTCGCTCATCCGAGCACCCCGGCCGCGAACAGGCTGCCGAGGTCGATACCGCCACGCCATTCCCTGAGACGCGGGTGATCGCTGCCGGCGACCATCTCCACTCCACCCGCGCTGGCCAGCCGCGCGCACAGCAACTGGTCGATCTTGGTGCTGGCCAGCACCACCGGAGAGTGTGAAGATATCCACACCTGACTGTCGTACATCGACGAGAGCGACTGCAACACCGCATCGATCGCATAGGGGTGGAGGCCGTTCTCGGGTTCCTCCGTCACCAGGATGACAGGTTGCCTGGCGAGGTAGGGCAGCAGCGTTAACGCCAGGATACGCAGGGTTCCGTCGGACAGTCCGGAGGACGACACGCTGTAGCCGCCACGGTAGGTCAGCACGAAATAAGCGTGGTGATCGTCTTCGCGCTCACGTACGTCGATGTCGACAACCTGCGGCAAGGCGGTTCGCACGTGATCAATCCAGTCCGCGTAGCTCTCGCTGCGATAGTCGGCTGCCGCAGATCCGCCGGCGCCCTGGCGCTTGAGGTCGAACGCCAGCCACGGGATATTGCGGCCGCTGGGAATGACGGTTCGCGGCTGACCAGGCGGGCTAGCCTGCCGCATTTCAGCCCAATTGGGGTCGAGAAAAACCGCGCCTCCGGTCAGCAGCTCGTAGAGCCAGCGCGCTGCCGGGTATTCGCTGCTCGACTCATACAGAACACGCGGCAAGGCCAATACCGTGGATGGGAGATCAATCTTGCCCGAACCTCCTTGCCGTCGTTTTGGCGATTCCGGACTGATTTCGGTGCCCGATATGCTGTCGCGCTTCAGTACCGTCAACCAGTTCCTGTTATGTTCGGCCTGTGCACCATGCAGTTCGACAGCCGCGCGCTCAGGGGCGAAAGCCTTCGGAAACAGGAATAGATACTCGTTGCGAACGTGCAGCGGCCCACCATCAGCCAGCTCGAAGCTGATTTCGTAGCGCAGGTGAGTGGGCCAGCGTTGTTCATTTGAACTGAACGCTTCGCGCGCTCTCTGGTTTTTCAGGCGGGCTATGGCGCCATTGCGAACATCGTTGGCGACGCCTTCCGGAAGAGCAGCCTCGAGAGCCAGAGAGAAGCGGGTACCGCGCCGGGCAAAAAGAATCTCGCGCAGATCCCCCGTGCGAGGCAGAAAGTCCGGCCGCTTGTCACTGAAGGCGGAGCCGACCGTCGTCGCGCGCAACAAATCACCGAACAACACCGGCAGATCGAGCAGCGTGGTCTTGCCCGCTCCGTTGGCACCAACGATGACCTGAAAATTACTCAGATCAATCGCCAGCCGCTCGAAGCAGCGGTAGCGGATCGCTTCCAGCCGCGTGATCACTGCCCGGGCTCCGGATGCCTGGCGCGGAATTCCGCGTAGGCGGCGGCAATGTCCGGCAGGTCATCGTCGAGGATGCGCTCCTTGCGGTGCAGGGTGCGCACTTCCAGCCTGCCGCCGATGCGCACCTTCTCTTCATAGGTCTTGTCGACGAGGATCTCTTCGCCGTCTGGTCGGCGCTTGTAGAGCACATTGCCTCGGCGGTCGAAACCGACTTTCTCGGCAACGGCCATGAATACGGGGTAATCCTGCTTCTTGCCCAGATCGCTGGCCTGAATCTCCTGCGTGGGCTTCTTCTTGAGGAACAGCAGGCTGGTGAGGATATTGACGTTGGCTTCGACGATGAAGGACTCGACCGGCAGGTCGATGCTGGCGAGCACCCAGCAATGACGCAGAATCCAGTAGCGGATGTACTCGTCACCGGGGTTGCCGAGAATGCCGTCCGGCAAAACGATGCCCATGCGGCCGCCCGGCCGCAGCCACTGCACGCAACGCTCGATGAACAGCACCTCGGGTGAAACGGCGGGCTTGATCGCCTGGGTCATGACGAAGCCATCGCCCTGGCGTACCCAGCGGCGGGCGAGTTCATACTGCTCGAGAATGGTTCGCTCGGTCACCGGGATGTCCGAACCGAAGGGTGGATTGGTGGCGATGACGTCCACGCTTCCGAGGCGAAGCGTGTCATTCGCCGCTTTGACGCCCGGCAGGTGACCGACGGGAAATTCGAGCGAGTTCATGTGGTACAGGTGGCCAAGCGAATTGCCGGCCATCATCACGTTCATCTGCGCGGCACGAACGAGGAAGGGATCGAAGTCCGAACCGAAGAGCTTGTTGGCGGCGAAATCGGCCAGACGGTCGCGCAGCGAAATGAATTCCTGGGTATCCTCGTCGCCGGGCCTGACGTTTTTTTTCGTCGTGAAAAACCTTGTTGAGATAGTTGAGTGTCTCGACCAGAAAACCACCCGTGCCGCAAGCCGGGTCCAGTAACCGTTCGCTTTCCTTCGGGGCAAGCATCTGGATGACCAGCCGAATCGCGCCGCGCGGCGTGAAGTACTGACCACGATCGCCGCGCAGATTGGTACCGACGATCTCCTGGTAGGCCGCACCTTTGGCATCGACATCGGTGCGCGCAAAGTCGTAGCGTGAGAGTTCGGAAACGATGAACGCCAGTGCCCGGTCAGACAGGGTGATTTCTTCGTTACCTTTGAAGAGGTCCGGGTAGGCACGCTTCACCGCTTCAAAAAGGGGCACGATACGGAGGCGGATTTCCTTCTGCCCTTCGGGACTGAACGGTTCGTAGGGGCCGGCCCAGAAGACACGCTGCTCGCCGAGACGACGCTCGTCGTACATCTTGCAGAAGATGAGGTAGAGGAACTGCCAGAAGGCGGCGTCCTTGGGCATGCCCTCGTTGCCATGGATGTAGTTGTGGCAACGACGGAAAGCCGTGCGCAGCATGACCGGATCGGCCCGCCGCATCCTGGCGAGCGACGCGCCTTCACGGGTACCAATGGTCTCGTCGCCCATCGGCCAGTCGGCGATGGGTTTGAAGCGGGTATCGAAGCGAGTGACTTCCTTGCGGAAAAAGAAGAACTCCAGCCCGTTGGTCCACAGTCCGTACTCGCAAGTCTCGACCTCGGCCATGACCGCTTCAAGCAGTTGGAATTCCTTGCGCGCCTCGTCCGGGTCACGCATGCGATAGGCACCCTTGGTGCCCACCTTGGGCTCCTTGTCCACGGCAACAGCACGATAGAGATTCTGGTCCTCGTGCGGGGTGCCGGGACGGAAGATGGCGATGTCGATTCTCTTGTTTCGCCCCGCGACTTTCACGCCGTAGTCCGGCTCCATGTCCTCGGCAGCAATGCCATATTCATGGATGATGGCGCGCGCAATGCGCTGCCGCACACGCTCTCTTTCGCTGTCCTTGACAGGATTGCCGGTGATGTAGTCGAAGACCTTGCCTTCTTCCAGCGCGCTGTCTTCCGTCTCTTGCTCCGCCTGAGCAAGATCGCTCATCTCCTCGCCCTGTTCGGAGCTTGCTGCCTTGACCCTAGCCACTGGAACCCTCCCTGTTTTCAAAATCGTCGCTACTGGCCGCTGCGCCACCCGCGCGCACCCAGGCATCGACATCCTGTTTCTTGAACGGCATGTAGTGCAGCATACTGCGCGAGCAGTCGGCAAGGGAGGATCCGGTAATCGATGACACGCCCTAGCTCTTGGGGCTTGTTGTGGCGTAGCCTGTGTCAGCGATTGTCGAGTGCCAGTTTGACACTGAAACCGAGCAGGGCCGAGCCCGCCAGACGGGTCGCCAGCGTGCGCAGCAGCGGCAGCGTCCTCAGTCTGCGCGCGACCGCGTTGCCAAGCAGCACCAGGCCGGCCTGGTAGAGAAAGCTGAGGAGGGTCACGTGCGCGATCATCACGCCAAGCGTCAGGGCGGAGGCGTCGGCGCGCAGAAAGAGGGGGAAGAAGGCCACGAAGAAGAGCATCACCTTCGGGTTGGTGAGACTGACCGCAAAGGCTTGCCGGAAATACACCCAGGCGCTTTTTCTGGCCTCCTGGTCGCCATTGCCACTGGCAAGCGGTCTTCGCAACAGTTGCAGCCCCATCCAGCCCAGATAAGCGGCACCGAACCACTGCAGGCCCTGCAAAAGGGCAGGGTTTGCCTTCATCACGGCGGCCAGGCCGACAATTGCCGCGACCATATACCCCATGTCGCCGAGCAGTGTGCCGAGGACGGCGCCGATGCCGGCGGCGATGCCGTTGCGTGCAGTGGCGTTGAGAATGGCCAGCGTGCCGGGACCGGGAATCAACTGGAAGACGAGAATCGCGGCGACGAAGCTCGCGTAGTTCTGGATTTCAAACACCGCTTGCTCTCCCGGCGATCATCAGGGCGATACCTGCAGCAAGGCGTCGAGTTCCATCCACAGTGACTCACAGAGGCCGTCACGGTAGGCGGCTTGCCGGAAGCATGGGTGCTCGCTGCGGTAGACCTCCCACAGGCGGCGCCTCTGATCGGCGACACAGCACCTGACGTTGGCCAGGCGGTCGGCAGCCTTGACTACCAGGGCCAGTTCGGTGGCTCCGCTGACCTTTGCCAGTCTGGCGTAGGTGACCGCCTTGCGCTCGGCACGGCTGGCACCGGGAGAATCGGTCAGCAGGCTGACACAGTCGGCAATCAGTGGTCCAAAGCGCTCGCGTATATCGCTTTCGCTGACCCCGGTATCCTCGACGACGTCGTGTAGATAGCCGACGATCTGTGCTTCGGCGCCATAGGGCGACAACAGGCCGACGACCGCTTCGAGATGGAAGGCGTATGGCCGGTCGCCGTACATCTGGCTGCCGTGCGCTGTCAGCGCAAAAGAGCGAGCTTCATCGAGCATGGAAGGTCTTCATCATTGGCTTTGGCGTTGGCGTTCTTCGCCATGATTGTTTTCCGGGAGAAACGTCGCCGCGAGGGCGCAAAGTCCTTCCCACTGCTGTTGCCAGAAGCCACTCCGCGCGGCCGATTCCGGCAGTGGCCCCTGCCTGAGGCCGCAGGGCGGCATCGTCTGGCCACGATACTGGGTACCGAAGAGTTGATCCCAGATCGGCAGGAGGATCGCGAAATTGCAGCCAAAGCGGTACTGCCGGCCGGCAGGAAGGTCGATGGCATGGTGCCAGCGATGGTAGCGCGGGCTGACCAGCAGGAGTTCGCCAATGCGGCCGAAGGACAGCCGGGCATTGACGTGCGAGAGGTTTTCGATGGTCTTGACGACGATCAGCAGGCCAATGAAGTGGCCTGGCGGGACGCCGACCAGGAGCGCGACGATGGCGAACCAGCAACCGCCAACCAGGTCGTCGAGGAGATGGTTGCGGCTGTCCGTCCATAGCGTCATCTGGCGCTGGCTGTGGTGGATCGCGTGCAGCGCCCACCACCAGCGGAAGGTGTGTGAGAGGCGATGGCGCCAGTACTCGGTAAAGTCCAGGATGCACAGATAGACCAGGAAACTGAGCAATGGCCGGGCTTCCAGCATCGGGAACCAATCCTCGAGTTGCGGCGGAATGATGTCGTTGAAGCGCAGCCAGCGTTCGAGGTCGGCGAACAGGGGTGCCAGCAGGGCGAAAATGAGCAGCGGAATGATTCCCAGCCGGTCGAGGAAGGAATACAGCACGTCTACCCGCACCGCCTTGCGATCCGGCCAGACCTCGATCGGTCGCAACGCCTCCAGGGGTCGCAGCAGCAGGAAAGCGACGGTGATCTGCAATACCCCGCAGAGGAAGAACTCGATGCCGTCGAAAGCCATTTCCAGATAGCTGCCCATTCCCGTGGCCAGCAGCACGGGTTGCAGCAGATGCGCCAATAGCCAGCCCTGCAGATCGACGAACGCTTCAATGCAGGCGTTGATCATGGTGCCCGTCGCGTGGCAAAACAGAAGCCCTTGTTCTTGAGGCCGGAGATCAAAGGGTCCAGCATTGGCGCAAAGGGATCCTTGCGAGACCAGATACCGAGGTGGGCCATGACGATGTCGCCATCCTTGAGACGGTCGAGGGCGCGCTGCAGCAACACCGGGTTGGGGTAGGTGTCGGAAGGCAGTTCGTCACCGAGAAAACCCGCCGGCGCCCAGCCGACATGCTGGTAGCCACAGGCCTGCGCCGCAGCCAGGGTGTTCGGTGTGGTGCGGCCTCCCGGAGCGCGCCAGAGGGGATCGAGCCGACGACCGGTGAGTTCCTGGAAACGCACGTCGGAACGCTGCAACTCCTCGCAAACGGCGCGCGCGTCCAGGATCTCGGTGTGGCCATCCGGCAGCCGGTAGCGTACCTGCTGGCCGCTGTCGCTGCGAAAACTACCGTGCCGCCAGGTATGGCTGCCGAAGGCATGGCCTTCGGCGACGCGCGCCCGCCAGTAGGAAGCCCAACTGGCATCGAGGGCGTGATCGCCACGGCTGGTTTCTTCCTGCGCCAGAAAGAAGGTCGCCTTGACCCCGTGCCTGGCCAGGGTATCGGCAATCGATTCGGCATGGCGCATGTTGCCGGTGTCGAAGGTCAGGTAGAGCGTTCCTTTGCAGGCGGCAGCGGCGTGCGCGTCAGGAATGGCCAGCGCCGGCAGGGTCGACGTCAGCAGGGCCAGGAGCAGGTGTTGAAGCTCAGGTTTCATCTGAGGCCGGCATGGTTGACGAAAAATACGCCGTGCGGCGAACTGCCGACGCTGATCGAATGTTTGATTTTCTTGGTGACCAGGTCGAGGACCTGCACCTTGCGGGCAAAGCGTGCCGTCGTCCAGAGTTCCTTGCCGTCGGCGCGCACGATCATGTCGTCCGGTCCACCAGGGACCTCGTATTTTTCCACCACCGTCATCGTCTGCGTATCGAGCAGCGCAATGCTGCCATCGAGCGTACGGTTGGAAACGTAGAAATGGCGTCCATCGCCCTTGGGCTGCAGATTGTGGGCCGCGGTGCCGGTAGGAATCTTCATGACGCTCTTGCGAGTGCGCCATTCGATGACCTCGACGACGCCTGCACCCATGCAGGCTACCAGGAGATTGCGATTGTCGGGTGACATCACGATCCCGGCCGGTGTTGCGGAAACCGGGATCACCCAGGCGACGGTCTGCGTGCCCAGACTGATGGCCATGATCTCATTGGAGTCCTGGAGGGTCACGAAGACGAACTGGCTGTTATCGTCAAAAGCCATGTGCGATGGTGTTTTCGGCGCGGGCAGGCGGGCGATCAGCCGGAAGTCGCTGGGGTCATAGAGATCGACGCGGTCGAGGCGCAAGGAAGTGGCGACGAACCATTTGCGGTTCGGCGAAAAGCCCAGTTGATAGGGGTCCGAAATGTTGCGGATGCGTTTCTGCTCCTGACCAGTGTTCGGATCGAAGAATACCAGTTGGTTGGAAGCCGCACAGGCAACGATCAACGACTTGTCGTCGGGCGTCGGCATCAGGTGGTGCGGCTCCTTGCAGACGGGCACCTTGCCAGTGACCTGATAGGTTTCGCTATCGATCAGGCTGAGCGTGCCTTCCGCCGAATTGAGGGCGATCGCCAGCCCGGCGTGTGCGGCGACCACCGGGCACAGCAGTGGAACGATGAGTAGCCATCCGGCAAGGTGGCGGAGGTAGCTTGCGAAGCAGGGGATCATCACGTGCGCAAAGAGAAAAAAGGATTTCGCCAAGTATAAGGCCCTTCGCCCTCGTCCAGACAATGTGCACGAGGCATTGTGGCGGATGTCCGGGCGACCCGGCCGGCATCGGCGCACGCACAACACGCATTCGATCATCGTGGCGCCTGGCCGGCGGCCAGGCGGGAGCAGCCGAAGTGACTCGCCATTTTCCCTTGAAAACATGTCAAGTATGCTATTTAATGAGAAATGTAAGTGGCTTCGGCATCATCGCCATACCGGCTCAGCCCATATGGTGCGTCATCCCGGCCTGGTTGGCGAGGCGACACGGAACTGGCCACACTGATCGGGGGGGCAAGCCGGTGCCTCTTCGTTGTTCGTCCATTTCGTCCATTTCGTCCATTCGTCCATGGAGGTCTACATCATGCAATTCGCCAAGCAGGCTCTCAAGAGTCCGCGGCCAGCCAGTATCCGCCGCAATGTCAAGCTGCCGCGTCGGCAGCACTATTTTCCATCACCGACAGACTGGCGAGACCAGGTGCTGTATTTTCTGTTGGTAGACCGTTTCAGCGACGCTGCCGAAGGGACGCGCCCCTTGCTCGACCGAAACAATCTCGCCGCTGCCCGGACTGCCCTGCCCAATGGTCAGGCGTGGCGCTGGGATCGCTGGGCGGCGTCGGGTGCCGATCGCTGGCAGGGCGGAACCCTGTCGGGCGTGCGCTCCAAGCTGGCATACCTGAAACGGCTTGGCGTGACGGCGCTGTGGCTGAGTCCGGTGTTCAAGCAGCGCGGGCATCTCGACAGCTATCATGGCTACGGTGTCCAGGACTTCCTCGATGTCGATCCGCGCTTCGGCAGTCGCGCCGATCTGCTTGCCTTGGTGGGGGAAGCGCACCAGGCCGGACTCCGGGTCATCTTCGACATCATTTTCAATCACTCGGGTTCCAACTGGGTTTATCCTGAGGGTACACCGGGTGGCACCTCGACGCCTTACTATACCCAGGGGCGTTACGCCTTCGGTGCATGGCTCGGCGACCAGGGACAGACGGTCGGCGCCATCGCCGGTCCCGAAGACGGTATCTGGCCGAGCGAACTACAGGACCCGGAGTACTACACGCGCGCCGGCAGCGGCAGCCTTGGTGCCGGCGACATCAACGACCCGATTGCCGAGCACAAACGCAGCGATTTCATCACGCTGCGGGATTTCAACCAGACCACGGCGCTGGGCGACCTGGCGCAGTGTTACAAGTACTGGATCGCGCTGAGCGACTGCGATGGCTTTCGGATCGACACGCTGAAGCACGTTTCGCTTGAAGACGCGCGCAACTTCTGCGGCGCGATCAAGGAATTCGCCAGCAACCTCGGCAAGGACGATTTCTTCCTCGTCGGTGAGGTGGCGGGTGGCGACTACGCCGAAGATCGCTATCTGGACGTTCTTGACCGCAACCTGAATGCCGCGCTCGACATTGGCGAGATGCGCCCGACGTTGAATGGCGTTGCCAAGGGCCTGGTGCACCCGCATGCCTACTTCGACGGTTTCAACCCGGGTTCTGCGGGCATGGGTTCGCACCGCAATCTCGGCAGCCGGCATGTTTCGATCCTCGACGACCATGACCATGTGTTTGGTCAGAAACTGCGTTTTTCGAGCGAGGCAGCATCGCAGCAGCAGATCGCTGCCGGCGTGGCCATGCAGGCCTTCACGCTGGGTATCCCGTGTGTCTATTACGGGACCGAGCAGAGCCTGGCAGGGCCGGAGCCGGCAGAGCGTTTCTGGCTGCCGGAGTGGAAGGGTTCGGATCGTTATCTCCGCGAAGCCATGTTCGGTCCGGTGCATCCGCTCCGGAGCGGGCGAGCCGGCCTGGAGTCTACTCAGGATCCGGATCTGCCTGGTTTTGGCCCGTTCGGAACCGCCGGCCATCACTGCTTCGACGAACAGAGCCCGGCCTTCATCCGCATTGCCGCGATCCATACGGTACGCGCGCAGTACCCGTGCCTGCGGCACGGTCGCCAGTACCTGCGCCCGATCTCCCTGTTCGGACGAGCCTTCGACGTCTACGGGCCGGGCGAGCTGATCGCCTGGTCGCGCATCCTTGATGACGAAGAGCTGCTGTGCGTGGTCAATGGCCATGGTACCGACGCACGTGGCGCCGACGTCCTGGTGGACAGCTCGCTCAGCCCGCCCGGGTCGGTGCTGACGGTGGTGCTGAACACCGCTCAGGCGGGCAGCGCGGCTGCGTATGCCGGACCGCATGCAGTGGGTTCGAGTCTGGTGGTGAAGCGGACCGGCGGCGGCATTGCCTTTGTCGAGATACGCAATTTGCCGCCTTCCGAAGTCCTGGTACTGGCGAATCATCCGCAGCCAGAGGAAGGCGAGATATTGCCGTAAGCACTGGTCGGTCGGGTCAGGCCGGAGGCCGTGACCCGACCTGCCGGCTGGAAGCGGTCTGCTTACGCAATGCCGACCCAGTGGCTGACGCCTCTCGCTCCTCGACTTTCACGGCAATCCGTGGCCTCCCTGCGTCCGGCTGGGACAAGGGCTTCACACCTTCTTCTGGATCAGTTCGATCTTGTAGCCATCGGGATCCTCGACGAAAGCGATCACCGTCGTGCCATGTTTCATCGGGCCGGCTTCACGCACCACCTTGCCAGCACGCGCCTTGATCTGTTCACAGGCGGCGTAGGCGTCGGGAACTTCGATTGCCACATGCCCGAAGCCGTTGCCGATTTCGTACGACGAGGTGTCCCAGTTGTGCGTCAGTTCCAGGACCGCGCCCTCCGATTCCGGCCCGTAACCGACAAATGCCAGCGTGAAACGACCACTCGGGTAATCCTGGCGCCGCAACTCGCGCATCCCGAGGACTTCCGTGTAAAAGGCCAGCGAGCGATCGAGATCGCCGACCCGGAACATCGTATGCAGAATTCTCATGTCTTCTCCTCACCAGTATGGGCAATGCGTCGCGCAGCGCCTGAGTTCTGCGCGTGCGCTCCGGTAGTCGGGGTACAGCTCTGCGACGATCGACCAGAAACGTGCGCCGTGATTCATTTCGCGCAGATGTGCGAGTTCGTGGATCACCACGTAGTCGATCAACGGCGGCGCAAAGTGGATCAGCCGCCAGTTCAGGCGAATGCCGGTACGCCGGCTGCAACTGCCCCAGCGCGTGCGCGCCGCCGATAGCGAGAGCGCGGGCAGGTCGACACCAAGCTGTGGTGCGTAATGAGCGAGCCGTTCGACGAACAACGCCCGCGCTCGTTCACGCAGTGCTTTCTCGAGCAGCCGCGGCGCCTCGCTCGGCGAACGCAGGCACAGAGTCAGTGCCTGCCCGGCAGTCTGCAGGTTCCAGACGATGCGATTGGCGCCGAGCGCCAGGCGGATGCTGATCAAGCTCCCGAGCATTGGCAGTTGCATGCCATCGACGATGCCGTGCGACGTTTCGCCGGCCGGCGGCTGCTCAGGCGGCCACGGCATCGGCAGGCACTCTGTAGCGATGCGGCGACAGACGCCGCATTTCGGCCTCGATCCAGGCAGACGCCAGGGCGTTGATTTTCACTGCCGTCTTGCCGACAGGATCGATCGCTGGACCGATACTGATGGTGATCAAGCCGGGGGAAATGGCAAAGCTGCTTTTTTTCCAGATTTCGCCGGCGTTGTGTGCCACGGGAACGACCTTGGCCGAGCTGCGAACGGCGAGATGCGCACCACCGGGTTTGTAACGTTCCGTTTCTCCGGGGGCAACGCGCGTTCCTTCGGGGAAGATCACCACCCAGTAGCCGGCCGCGAGGCGTTCACGTCCCTGATCGAAGATCTGCTTGAGTGCATCCTTGGCTGCTGCCCGATCGATCGAGATCATCTTCATCGCCGCCAGTCCCCAGCCAAAGAAGGGTACTCGCAACAGTTCCTTCTTGAGCACGAAGACCAGCGGTGGAAAGACCTCCTGCAGGCCGACCGTTTCCCAGGCCGACTGATGTTTGGCGAGCACCACCGAAGGTTCGGCCGGGATGTTCTCGCGGCCGAGCACGCAGTAGCGGATACCGAGCACGTAGCGGCAGAGGGCCATGAAACCCTTTCGCCAGATCGCGATGATGCGGTAACGCGCCGACATGGGAAAAAATACCGCCAGCGAAACGAGCACCCCAAAGGGAATCGTCAACAGACTGAGCAGCAGGAGGAACAGCACTGTGCGAAAGGCCGCCATCACGAAATCAGGAGGTGGTTGGCTGCTGCGGCGAGATCAGGGAAGATCAGCGTACCTTCCGGAAGACCGCCTTCCGCGTGTGTCTGTGTTCCTTTGCCGGTCATCACCAGCAACGGTTTCGCCCCCACCGCGACGGCGGCCTGCAGGTCGCGCAGTGAATCGCCGATCGCCGGTACGCCCTCCAGACCGACGTTGAAGCATTTGGAAATCCGTTCGAACATGCCGGTTCTTGGTTTCCGGCAATTGCAGCCGGCATCGATCGGGTGCGGACAATAGAAAATCGCGTCGATGCGTCCGCCGGCAGCGTGTACGGCGCGGTGCATCTTGTCGTGGATGGCATTCAGCGTATCCATGTCGAACAGGCCGCGCCCAATGCCGGACTGGTTGGTCGCCACCACCACGCGGTAGCCGGCCTGATTGAATCTGGCAATGGCCTCGATGCTGCCAGGGATGGGACGCCATTCCGCCGGCGACTTGATGAACTGCTTCGAGTCGTAGTTGATGACGCCATCGCGGTCGAGAATCACGAGCTTCATACGGCCAGCTTGGAGATGTCGGCGACGGCATTGAGCTGGTCGAAAAGCGCTCTCAGGAGGCCCAGACGGTTGTTGCGCAGCAGCGGTTCGTGTACGTTCACCATCACTTCGTCGAAAAAGCGGTCGACTTCGCTGTGCACCGAGGCGAGGACCTTGAGCGCATCCGTATAGTCTTCGTTGGCGACATGCGACCTGAGCAGTGGCGCGATCAACAGCACACGCTCGAACAGGGCCTTCTCGGCGTCTTCCTCAAGCAAGGCGATGTCCGGCTCGGGCAGGCTTTGCTCGGCTTTCTTCAGGATGTTGCCGATGCGCTTGTTGGCAGCCGCCAGCGCCAGCGACTCGGGGAGGAGCAGGAACTCGCGCACCGCCGCCAGCTTGGCGGGCACCAGATCAATGCGCGTCGGTCTTTGCGCCAGCACCGCTTCGATGACGTCGGGCGCATGCCCGGCGTCCTTGAGCATGCCGCGCAGACGGTCATGGAGGAAGGCGAGCAAAGGTTCATCGACGGCGGCGAGCGGGATTCCCTGTTTGACCAGCTCCGCCTTTGAGTCCTTGATCAGTTCACCGAGGTCGAGCGGCAGCGGCGTCTCCATCAGGATGCGCAGTACCCCGAGGGCGGCGCGCCGCAGGCCGAAGGGGTCCTTGTCGCCGGTCGGTAGCTGCCCGATACCGAAGAAGCCGACCAGCGAATCGATCTTGTCGGCCAGCGCGGCGGCACAGGCAATGTTGCCTGCGGGCAGCGCGTCGCCGGCAAAGCGCGGTCGGTAATGCTGTTCGATGGCGTCGGCAACCACCGCCAGACCCCCTTCGTGCAGCAGGTAATAGCGGCCCATGATTCCCTGCAGTTCCGGGAATTCGCCAACCATGTCGGTCAACAGATCGATCTTGGCGAACAGCGCAGCCCGTTCGGCGAGATTGGCTTCGGCGCCGAGTCTTTCGGCAATGCTGCGGGCGATGCGCCCCATTCGCTGCGCACGGTCGCCGAGCGAGCCGAGCTTGTGATGATAGACCACCGAGCCCAGCGAGGTGACGCGGGCGGCAAAGCCGTTCTTGCGGTCCTGGTCGTAGAAGAAGCGGGCGTCCGAGAGGCGGGGGCGGACGACGCGCTCGTTGCCCCGGATGATGTTGGCCGGGTCACTGACCTGCATGTTGGAGACGATCAGGAATTTGTTGAGCAGCCTGCCTTTGCCATCGAGTAGCGGGAAGTATTTCTGGTTTTGCTGCATCGTCAGGATCAGACATTCCTGTGGCACTTCGAGGTATTCGGCTTCGAACTCGCCGACATAAACCACCGGCCACTCGACCAGCGACGTCACTTCGTCGAGCAGACCATCGGCCGGATGGATGCGGGCAGCTAGCTTGCCGGCGGCGGCGTCGAGCTGCGCGGCGATGCTTGCACGCCGCTCTGCAAATGACACGACGACCTTGCCCGCAGCCAGTCTGGCCACATACTCGTCAGGATGGTCGATGACGATCTCGCCGCTCGACAGGAAGCGGTGACCCCGTGTCGTCCGGCCACTGTGCAGCCCGAGGACTTCACCGGCAAGGACGCGCTTGCCGTGCAGGAGAATCAGTCCATGCACGGGGCGGACGAACTGGTGTTCGGAATCTCCCCAGCGCATCAGCTTCGGGATTGGCAGTTTCCGGAGCGACTGGGCAACGATGTCGGCCAGGTGCAGAGCGAGTTCCTCGCCCTTTTTCTCGCGCCGGGCAACGAAGTATTCGCCCTTGCTGTCAGTCGTCGTCGCGAGTTGGTCGAAACTCACGCCGGCCGCACGCATGAAGCCTTCGAGTGCCCGGGTCGGTTTGCCTGCGGCGTCCAGCGCACCGGCAACGCCGGGGCCTTTCTTTTCCAGTATGCGGTCGGGCTGCCGGGCGGCAATCCCGGTGATGGTCAGTGCCAGGCGGCGTGGGGTGGCGTAAGCGGTGCATACGCTGTCCGGGGCAGCGAACTCCTGTGCCTTGAGCGCAGAAAAAACCGCCTCGGCGAAGGCCTCGGACAGCGACTTGAGTGATTTCGGTGGCAGCTCTTCGCTGCGCAGCTCAATCAGGATGGTTTCGTTCATGTCATTGCACCCCAGTGCCAGCGGCCGCCTTGCACATCGGGAAGCCGAGGGCCTGGCGGGAATCATGGTAAGCCTGGGCAACTTCGCGCGCCAGGGCGCGCACGCGGCCGATGTAGGCTGCCCGTTCAGTCACCGAAATGGCGCCGCGCGCATCCAGCAGATTGAAGGTGTGCGAGCACTTCATCACCATTTCGTAGCCCGGAAGTGCCAGGCCGGCAGCGATCAGACGCCGGGCTTCGGATTCGTGCTCGCCGAAATGACGGAACAACATCTCGACATTGGAATGCTCGAAGTTGTACTTCGACTGTTCGACCTCGTTCTGGTGATAGACGTCACCGTAGCTCACCCGATAGCCCGGCCCCTCTGCCCAGACCAGGTCGAAAACGTTTTCTACTCCTTGCAGATACATCGCCAGGCGCTCGATGCCGTAAGTGATCTCGCCGAGGACCGGTTTGCAGGGGAGAGAGCCGACTTCCTGGAAATAAGTGAACTGCGTCACCTCCATGCCGTCGAGCCAGACTTCCCAACCGAGTCCCCAGGCGCCGAGGGTCGGGCTTTCCCAGTCATCCTCGACGAAACGGATGTCATGTTGGGCGGTATCGATCCCGAGCGCACGCAGAGAGTCGAGATATAGCTCCTGGATGTCGTCGGGCGAGGGCTTGAGCACCACCTGATACTGGTAGTAATGCTGCAAGCGATTCGGGTTCTCGCCGTAGCGCCCGTCCTTGGGCCGCCGCGATGGCTGTACATAAGCCGCATTCCACGGCTCGGGGCCAATCGCGCGCAGGAAGGTGGCGGTATGAAAGGTGCCGGCACCGACTTCGATGTCGTAGGGCTGCAGCAGCGCGCAACCCTGCTGGTTCCAGAAATCCTGGAGACGCAGTATTACTTCCTGAAACGTGGGCATGGGAGAACTTCGGATAAAAGCGAAAGCGCGATTTTACTTGGTTTCTCGCTGGACAAGAACCTGCTTCCGCGGCGCCGCCTTGCGACGGCCGAGGAGGCCAATCAGCAAGCAGGCAAAAGCGATCACGGGCCAGTTGCCCCAGCGCACATAGGGCGTGGCACCGGTATGGCCGCGCACTTCGCCGACCAGCGCACCGCGGGTGAAGGGGGGCAGCGACGAGAGGACGCGACCGTCCACGTCGACGATCGCCGTCATGCCGGTGTTGGTGGCGCGCAGCATCATGCGGCCGGTCTCGAGGGCGCGCATGCGGGCGATCTGCAGGTGCTGCGCTGGCGCCAGGGAATCGCCGAACCAGGCGACGTTGGAGATATTGATCAGCAGCGTTGCGGCTGGCAGCGCAGCGATGATCTCCTCGCCAAAGATGTCCTCGTAGCAGATGTTCACCCCGACGCGCTGGCCGGCCAGGCGCAGTGGTGGCTGCCCCGGCGAGCCAGCGGTGAAGTCGGACATCGGGATGTTGGCCATGGCCATGAACCAGGCGAAACCGGGCGGTACGAACTCGCCGAAAGGCACCAGATGAACCTTGCTGTAACGCTGCTGGCCGGACGCACCAAGGCTCAGCGCCGCATTGAAATACTGCTTGCCGTCGGCGACGGCGATTCCCAGCAGCAGGTCGCCGTTCTGGCGCAGTGCAAGGTTTTGCAGCGCCTCGAGATACTCGTTGGGAACCTGGTCGAGGAAAGCAGGCAGGGCGGTTTCGGGCAGCACCGTGAGTTGTGCCGGATGCTCCTGTGCCAGCCGGTAATAGGTGCGCAGCGAATCAACGAACCTCTCGGGACGCCATTTCATTTCCTGCGCCACGTTTCCCTGCAGCAAGGCCACCGACAATGGTTCACCCGCCACCTCTGTCCAGCGGAGGTCACGCAGTTGCTCGCCGGCGACGAGAATCGCTGCGCCGGCGAGCAGCGGCAGCGCCGGGAAGTGGCGCTGCCCGCCGCGCGTACTGCAGGGTTCGGTGGTCAAGCAGCGCCTGCTGACCTCGAAGATCAGTGCTCCGAGCAGCGCTGAAAAAAACGAGACGCCATGGACGCCGAGCAGCGCGGCATAACCGGCGAGCGGACTCGGTGGCGTTTGCGAATAGCCGGCGGCCAGCCAGGGAAAGCCGGTAAACGCCCAGGCACGCAAGCACTCGGCAAGCACCCACAGGCTGGCGAAGAGCAGGCCGCGTCGCCACCAGCCGGCAACGGCGAAGCCAACGAACAGCGCCCCGGCCAGTGCCGGGAAGATCGCCAGAACAAGGCAGAAGAGCACTGTAGCGAGGCCCGCGACGGCTGCCGGCATGCCGCCAAAAACGCTCAGGCTGACATAGACCCACGAGACGCCGGCCAGAAACAGGCCAAGGCCATGGGCGGCGGCGATGCGTGCGCCCCGCCAGGCAGGCCGGTTGCCGCCGCCGTCGATCTCGGTGCAGAGCAGCGCAAAGAGACCGCCGAGGCTCAACCAGTTGACCGGAAACCAGCCGAGCGGTGCAAAGCCGACGACCCCCGTGGCTCCCAGGCAGGCGGCGCCAAAGCTGCGCCAATATCTGGCCTTATTCAGCAGGATCGCCCGCCTCTGGCAAATTCGAAACCACCAGCGTGTAGATGCGGCGGCTGTCGGCACGCAAGACCTGGAAGCAGATGCCGTCGATGACGATCGTTTCGTTGAACTGCGGCACCCGGCCCAGGTGGTGCAGAATCAGCCCGCCGACAGTCTGGCATTTTTCTTCGCTGAAGCGGGTGCCGAAAGCTGCGTCGAAGTCGGCTATCGCAGTATGTGCCTTGACGCGGTACAGACCATTCGGATCGAGTTGAATGTTATCGTCGGACTCGTCAAAGTCGTATTCATCTTCGATTTCCCCGACGATCTGTTCGAGTACGTCCTCGATGGTGATCAGGCCGGCAATCCCGGCGTATTCGTCGATGACGATCGCCATGTGATTGCGTGATACGCGAAATTCCCGCAACAAGACGTCGAGGCGCTTGAATTCGGGGATGAACACTGCCGGACGTACCCAGTCGCGCAGCTTGAAATCGTCTTCGCGCTGCACACGCAGCAGATCCTTGGCCAGCAGGATGCCGATCACATTGTCGCGGCTGCCGTTGATGACCGGAAAGCGCGAGTGGGCGGTGGTGTTGACCTGGCTGATGACTTCCGCAAGCGAATCACTGACATCGACGACCTCCATCAGCGGGCGTGGCACCATGACTTCCCGCACGCTCATTTCCGAAGCGGCAATGGCGCCTTCCGTAATGCTCAGGGCATCAGCGTCGAGGAGCTTGCGCTGGTGCGCAGAATGCAGCAGCTGCATGAGTTGTTCGCGATCTTCCGGCTCGCGCACGAGAAACGAAGAAAGACGTTCCAGGAATCCGGATCTGGGACTGCTAGGGTCCATATCTGCCTTTTGAGGAATGAGGCGTCAGCAGCGATGCGCTGCCTGCGGCTGTTGATGCAGCGTCGCTGACGCTTCACACCTCGTTCCGGTATGGCCTAAGCCGGATCGAGTAGGTGCGACACCAGTCCGTCGGCGAGCTTGGGTTCAAACCAGGTCGACTTGGGCGGCATGACCTGGCCAGCATCGGCAACGGCCATCAGATCGGCCATCGGTGTCGGATACATGGCAAAGGCCACCGCCATTTCGCCGCTGTTCACTCGCCGTTCGAGCTCGGACAGGCCGCGCATGCCGCCGACAAAGTCGATGCGTGTGTCTCGGCGCAGATCGGTGATCCCGAGCAGCGGGCCGAGGATTTGTTCGGCAAGCACCGAGACATCGAGCTGGCGCACCGGGTCGGAGAGCGGCATCCGTCCGGGCCGGATTTCCAGCCGATACCAGCAGTTGCCAAGATACATGCCGCACACGCCGCTGCGCTCCGGCCTGACCGGCGCTGGGGAAAGGCGGACGGTATAGCGCTCGCCAACCGCCACCAGAAATGCTTCCTGGGTCAGACCGTTGAGATCCTTCACCAGCCGATTGTAATCCATGATCAACATTTGCGAAGCCGGAAAGATGACGGAGAGAAAGAACTCGGCACTATCGGATGCATTGCTCTGCTCACGCCGAGCCGCGGCAACCCGCGCGGCAGCCGCCGAGCGATGATGACCGTCGGCAATGTAGAGATTGGGCATGCCGCCAAACACCGCGCTGATTCGTGCAATGCTCGCGGCGTCATCGATGACCCACAGCATATGCCGGATGCCATCGTCTGCGGTCAAATCGGTGACCGGCGGGCTGTCGGTGGCGAGCGCGAGCAGGCGCTCGGCTTCCGCGTTGTCCGGGTGGGCGAGCAGCACCGGGCCGGTCTGCGCATTCAGCGCCTCGATCTGGCGTACCCGGTCATCTTCCTTGTCGGGCCTGGTAAACTCGTGCTTGCGGATGCGGTTACTATCGTAGGCGGCGACCGACGCGGCGGCCACCAGTCCGGTCTGAATGTGCTTGCCCATGAGCAGTCGATAGACGTAATAACAGGCGCCCGGATCACGGCAAAGCACCCCGCCATCGATCATGCGCCGAAAGTTTTCGGCTGACTGGGCATACACTTCTGGCGCATGCGGATCGACCTCTGGCGGCAGGTCGATCTCCGCCCTGGAGACATGCAGAAAGGACAGCGGCTTGCCGATCACGGTCTGCCGGGCCTCTGCGCTGGAGAGGACATCATAGGGTGGCGCAGCGACTGCAGCAGCGTCTGTGCGACGCGGACGCAGGCCGGCGAAGGGTCGAATCAGGCAATGATCAAGGGACACGAGATTTTCCTGTGGGAGTTTGTTTCTGGAGGCGACGGGCATGGCCATGGTGCACGGCACCGTGCCTGGACAGCAGATGGTTCAGATACTCCGGTATAGTGCCTCATAGCGTGCGGCCGAATCGGCCCAGGAGAAATCCTGCGCCATGCCATGCCGTTGCAAATGGTGCCACGTCGCCGGATCGTGGTAGAGTGCGCAGGCATCGCGGAGGCGAGCGGCCAAGGCACGACTGCTGGGTTCGTCAAAGACGAAACCGTTGGCTGTGCCGTCCTTGAGGTTGCCCGGCGTGGCATCCGTGACGGTATCCGCCAGGCCGCCAACCCGCCGCACCAGCGGCAGGGTACCGTAGCGCAGGGCATACAATTGAGTCAGGCCGCAAGGCTCGAAACGTGAAGGGACCAGGAGAACGTCGGCAGCGGCGATGATGCGGTGCGCCAGTGCTTCATCATAGCCGAGATGTACCGATATGGTATGAGGATGAGCCGCGGCCGCGGCCCTGAAGCCGGCCTCGATTTCTGCCTCGCCACTGCCGATGACGACCAGTTGTCCGCCCTCTGCTCGCAGTTCATGCAAGCACGCGAGTACCAGATCCATGCCTTTTTGCGACGTCAGGCGACTGACCACGGCAAACAGGGGCGCTTTCCCCCGGACAGCAAAACCCATTTCAGCTTGCAGCTTGAGCTTGCAAACCTTCTTGCCACGCAGCTTGTCGGCGCTGTAGCCCCTGGGCAGAGCCGGGTCGCTGCTCGGATTCCATACCGTATAATCCACCCCATTGAGAATGCCGGACAGATGCCCGCCACGATCACGCAACAGCCCATCGAGTCCCCAGCCGTGCTTTGGCGTGCAGATCTCATGGGCATAGGTCGGGCTGACCGTGTTCACGCGCTTGGCATGCACGAGCGCCGACTTCATGAACGACAAGTGTCCGTAGAATTCGAGTGCGCTTTGATCCGCACCGGTAATCAGCAGCCCGAGGTCCGTATGGTGGTCGAGAGGAAACAGACCACGGAAAGCGAGATTGTGAATCGTGAACACGGTTGCGGTATTCAGCGACGGGTTCTGCGCGATATAGGCCGGCGCCAGTCCCGCGTGCCAGTCGTGCGCATGCACCACCTCCGGTTGCCAGGATTCATCCAGCTCGCCGGCAGCCAGATGCGCTGCAATCCAGCCCAGGAGGGCATAGCGCCGATGATTGTCGTTCCAGTCGCGACCGTCCGGGCCAAGATACGGATCGCCGTCACGCCGGTACAGGAAGGGCGCATCGATGACATAGGCCAGCAAGCCGCTGTCCGGGAGACGACCCAGTCGCAGCGTGATGACCGCCGCGCCGAAGGCCGGCCCGAGGCGGATCAGTGGCTTCAGGTCGGTGACGCCGTTGAGAATGGCCGGCATTCCGGGCAGCAGCACGCGGACATCGAGGCCACGTGCTGCAAGCGCGACGGGCAAGGCGGCGACGACGTCAGCAAGGCCGCCGGTCTTGACCAGCGGATAGATTTCGGCGGCAACGTGCAGGATGCGCAAGAGATGCTTCTATTTCCGTATCAGGTGAGCTGTGCGAGCATTTTCCGGGTGATCAGCGTGATCCCGTTCTCGGTACGGCGGAAGCGGCGCGCATCTTCTTCCGGGTTTTCACCGACCACCATGTTCGGTGGGATATCGCAGTCGCTGTCCACGACGCAGTGGCTGAGGCGGGCTCTGCTGCCGATCGTCGAATCGGGGAGGATAACCGATAGATTGACCCGTGAATAGGAATGGACACGGCAACCGGAGAACAGCAGCGAGCGGTTGACTTCTCCGGAAACGATACAGCCGCTGGAAACCGAGGATTCGATGGCATTACCGCGCCGGTCGAGATGGTTGTGCACGAACTTGGCGGGCGGGAGTTGTTGTTGATACGTCCACACCGGCCAGTTGCGGTCATACAGGTTCAGCGCTGGTACCGTCGCGGTCAGATCGATGTTGGCATCCCAGTAGGAATCAATCGTTCCGGCGTCACGCCAATAATGCTCTCTGAACTGCTCGTCCGGGGCCACGATGCAACTGCGCGAGAAGGAGTGTGCTGCGGCCACGCGATTTCGCACGGCATGTGGAATGATGTTCTTGCCGAAATCATGGTCGGATGCCGGGTCGTCGATGTCGCGCGCCAGTTCGGCATACAGGTATTTGGCGTTGAACACGTAAACCCCCATGCTGCACAAGGACATATTGGGTTTGCCCGGCATCGCCGGTGGGTCGGCAGGCTTCTCGATAAAGTCGGTGATCAGACCATTTTCATCGACGGCCATGACCCCGAAGCCGCTGGCTTCCTGACGCGGTACCTCGATGCAGGCAACCGTACATTCGGCACCGCTCTCGACATGGTCAACCAGCATCACCGCGTAATTCATCTTGTAAACGTGGTCGCCGGCCAGAATCACGACGAATTCGGGCTTTGGCGTATAGGTCTCGAGGATGTCGATGTTCTGGTACACCGCGTCGGCCGTACCCCGATACCAGGACTCTTCGTCGATTCGCTGCTGCGCCGGAAGCAGGTCGACGAATTCGTTGACTTCCCCATGCAGGAAGTTCCAGCCGCGCTGCAGGTGGCGCAAGAGGCTGTGCGACTTGTACTGAGTGACCACGCCAATGCGTCGAATCTGGGAATTGACGCAGTTCGACAAGGCGAAGTCGATGATCCGGAACTTGCCGCCGAAATGGACCGCCGGTTTGGCGCGGCGATCCGTCAGTTCGTGTAGCCTGCTGCCACGCCCGCCGGCAAGTACCAGGGCAATCGCCTTTCGCGGCAACTGGAAAGTTTTTCTATCCACCATTTTGCTACCCCTTGTGAAATTGATCCATCTCATCTGGCGGCGCTGGTTTTATCCATTCGCCGCTGCCTGACCGATCCTAGCTGATCACATCCGGCGCTGTTCTGCCGGTGATGGAGGCGATCTGTGCCAGTGTATCGGCGAGGCCGACCAGAGGCGCCAGTGCCTTCTGCGTGGGAACTTCGTGTTGGCTGGGGTCGGCAATAAAACGTTCGAGATAGACGCGCAGCGTGGCCCCCTCGGTACCAGTACCCGACAAGCGAAATACCACCCGCGAACCATCGTCGAGCAGGATGCGGATGCCCTGACGCTCCGAACGTGAGCCATCAACCGGATCGGTATAGGCGAAATCATCCGCGGCGGCGATGCGCAGGCCGCAGCACTCCGAGCCCGGCAGTTGCGAGAGACGCGCCCGCAATTCATTCATCAGGCGATCCCCCTGCGCAGTCTCGATGCCTTCGTAATCATGGCGGGAGTACACATTGCGCCCGAAGCGCTGCCAGTGCTCACGCACAATCACGTCGGCAGGCATCTCGCGCACGGCCAGGATGTTGAGCCAGTAGAGCACCGCCCACAGGCCATCCTTCTCGCGAACGTGATTGGAACCGGTGCCGGCGCTCTCTTCACCGCACAGGGTGCACAGGCCGGCATCCAGCAGTGATCCGAAATACTTCCAGCCGGTTGGCGTTTCGTAGCAGGGGATTCCGAGTGCCTCGGCGACGCGGTCGACTGCACAACTCGTCGGCATGGAACGGGCGACACCCGCCAGGCCGCTGGCGTAGGCCGGAACCAGCGCATGGTTGGCCGCGAGAACTGCCAGACTGTCGCTCGGACTGACCACGAAATTGGGACCGACAATCATGTTGCGATCACCATCACCATCCGAAGCTGCGCCAAAGGACAGGCCCGAACTGCTGTCAGCCAGTGCTGCAACCAGATCAGCAGCATAAACCGGGTTGGGATCGGGGTGTCCGCCAGCGAAATCGGGCAGCGGTATGCCGTTGACCACCGTACCGGCGGGTGCACCGAGACGGCCTTCGAGAATCGCCAGCGCATAGGGTCCGGTGACTGCGTGCATGGCGTCGAAACGCATGCGAAAGTCCGGGCGAGCCAGCAGACGGGCAATGCGATCGAAGTCAAACAGGGATTCGAGAAGTTCGGCGTAGTCGGCAACCGGATCGATGATGCTGACGATCATGTCACCGATGCGCGCCTCGCCAATTTTGCTCAGGTCGATATCCGGGGACTCGACGGTGCTATAGGCACTGATTTCCTGCGTGCGCAAATAAACGGCATCAGTAAAGCCTTCGTTGGCTGGTCCGCCATTGCCAAGGTTGTACTTGATGCCGAAATCACCGTCGGGACCGCCCGCATTATGACTGGCTGACAGGATGATGCCGCCAAAAGCCTGCCATTTGCGGATCACGGCACTGGCCGCGGGGGTGGACAAAATTCCGTTGCAGCCGACCAGCACCCGACCAAAACCGGTTGCCGCCGCCATGCGCAGGATGGTCTGGATGGCGACTTCGTTGTAGTAGCGGCCGTCGCCACCAAGGACCAGCGTCTGGCCTTGCTGGCCAGACAAGGTATCGAAGATGGCCTGTACGAAATTCTCGAGATACCGCGCCTGCCGAAATACGGTCACTTTCTTGCGCAGCCCGGATGTCCCCGGCTTCTGACCGGAGAAAGGCGTACTGGGAACGCTGATCACCTGCATAGTCATGTCATGCCTCGTCGCTAATAGGAAAGCCCTGAATTGCTACTGGTAAACCCCGGATTCATGCCAGATGCTGTCGCTGAACGCCAGTAATCCCTGGGTCGATGCATCGAGTTTTTCGGCCAACAGCGGATTGGCAATCGCCGGCAGGATGCTGCTGGCAACGGCCTTGCCCAGCTCGACGCCCCACTGGTCGAAAGAGTTGAGCCCCCAGATGACACCCTGCACAAATACCTTGTGTTCGTACAGGGCGATCAGCGCGCCCAGCGTTTGCGGATCGAGGCGGGAAAGCAGCAGCGTCGATGATGGCTGATTGCCGGCAAACACCTTGTGCGGCAGAAGGGACGCAAGCTCCGCCTCCGGCATCGTGCCGTTCAATTCGCTACGTGCCTCTTCGGCCGTCTTGCCGAACGCCAGTGCTGCGCTTTGCGCAAAACAGTTGGCGAGCAAGGCCTCCTGATGGCCGGGGAGCGGATAGTCCGAGCGTACGGCGGCAATGAAATCACAGGGTACCAGTCGCCCACCCTGGTGGAGCAGCTGAAAGAAGGCGTGCTGACCATTGTTGCCGAGTTCGCCCCAGACGATGGGATTCGACGCACAGGCAAGTGGCTGCCCATCGCTGCCGATCGACTTGCCGTTGCTTTCCATTTCGAGTTGCTGCAGGAACGACGGGAAATATTTCAGCGACTCGTTGTAGGGCAGCACCGCGTTGCTCGTCGCACCCAGGAAATTGGTATTCCAGATACCGATGAGCGCCATCACCACTGGCAGGTTGCGCTCGTAGGGCGTGCTGCGGAAATGTTCGTCCATACGTTCCGCACCGGCAAGCAGATCGGCAAAAGCATGTGGCCCAATGGCGATCATCAGTGCCAGCCCAACCGCCGACCACAGCGAGAAACGTCCACCCACCCAATCCCAGAGCGGAAATACGGCATCTGCCTTGATCCCGAACTTGACTGCGCGCTCGGGTTTGGCCGTTAGCGCCGCAAAGTGGCGGGATACTGCATTGGCATCACCAAGGTTGGCCACCAGCCAGTCGCGCGCCGTCTGCGCATTGAGCATGGTTTCCTGCGTGGTGAAGGTCTTGCTGGCAACCAGGAACAAGGTCGTGCGCGGGTCGAGCGTTTGCAGGAGCGGTGCCAGTTGAGCCCCATCGAGATTGGAGACGTAATGTACGCCAAGCGCCGGATGCGATATGGAACGTAGAGCGTAATCGAGCATTTTCGGTCCGAGGTCGGAGCCTCCGATGCCGATATTGACCACATGACGAATCGGCATGCCCGTGAAACCAAGCATTTGCCCGGAGCGAATACGGTCGGCAAAAGCAGCCATCCGCTGGCGTGTGGCGAGCACCTCGGGCATGACATCCAGATCAGTGCCGGGGAAGGGGCCAATCGATCGTCGCAAGGCGACATGCAGCACCGATCGATCTTCGCTGGCATTGATTTTTTCACCGCTGAACATGCGGTCTGTCGATTCGTCAAGCCGAGCCTCGCGGGCCAGCCCGACCAGCAGGGCAAGCGTCGTCGAATCCATACGTTGCTTCGAGAAGTCGTAAAGGATTCCGTCGTAGCTTAGCGAGAGAGATGCCACACGGCCAGGATCACTGGCAAAAAGTTGTCTGAGATGCACAGGCGAGAGCGATAGCCGGTGCGCTTCAATAGCCTTCCAGGAGGCTGAGGCGGTGATGTTCATGGTCGATGAAAGCTCATGGATGAGTGGTCAGGCCGTTTGCAAACGGCCCTTGGGGAGGGGTATGTGACGAAATATGACAAGATATGCTGTTCCGGTTATCAGCTTGCCAGAATGCACGGAAGAACGCAAAAAAGAATGAGGGAAAGCCATCTCGAGAGCATTTGTGGAAGGTCTTCGGGTCAGATCCGATCACTGCTGATCATGGCGGCGGCCTGGTTGCCGATACGCCGACCGGGCGGTCGGCGCGTACCCGACAGCGGATGGCGAATCAGATGGTCGGGGCAGCAGACGGAATGCTGCTGGCAAACCTCGCCTTGCGGGCGCGCACGCTGGCGGCGAAAGACTTGTCCTCCTCGGAGATATGGCGTTCAAACCAGTACTCGGCATAGCGCAGGAAGGAATGAACATCGCGCGCACCATTACGCACTTCGTCGAACGCCTTGCGCAGCGACTGCAGATTTTCTCGGTGCACCGCATCGTGATCGAGGAAGTCGACTCCGACTTCCCGGGCAATGCGCTTTTCCGTGGCGAAATGGTGCTCCACATAATTGAGCAGGCTGTCGAACGCAGAGAAGCAGACCGGTTCGCTTCCGAAACACGCCGCCTTGAGCGATTCCACTTGCTGAAAAATCTCTTCATGCTGTGCATCGATTTCCGGGAGATCGATCATCAAAGCCTCCGGCAGCAGACCGGTATATTTGATCTCCATCACAAGGCTCTCCAGGAAAAGGTCAGCTATTCTCTTCGCACAGTATAAAAAAAAGAGAGTCAATAATTCCAGTAAAATCAGCTCGTGCTCAAATAACAAGTCTGGCCGCTCTCACCTCGCCGTACCGCTGCGGATCAAGCCGACCACAATGCCTTCGATGGCCAATGTTTGCGCACCCGCATGGACGATGATCGGCGCGAAATCGGGGTTCTCTGCGATCAGTTCGATCGTGTCGCCCTGATGGTGGAAACGCTTGACCGTCACCTCGTCATCCAGCCTGGCCACGACAATCTGGCCATTGCGCGCTTCGCTGCTGCGGTGTACGGCGAGCAGGTCACCATCCAGAATCCCGGCATTGAGCATCGACAGGCCGCGTACGCGCAAGAGAAAATCGGCGCGTGGGCTGAACAGACCGGCATCCAGGGTGTAACGGCGTTGAACGTTTTCCGCGGCCAGTATCGGACTGCCGGCAGCCACGCTGCCGATCAACGGCAGTCCAAGTTGTTCGACCAGCCGAATCCCTCGCGCCGAGCCCGGTTCAAGCAGGATGACGCCTTTCTTGGCAAGCGCCCTGAGGTGTTCTTCCGCCGCATTGTGCGAGGCAAAGCCAAAGGCATGGGCAATCTCGGCGCGCGTCGGCGGTGCGCCAAGCTTCTCCAGCGTATCGCGGATAAAGTCGAGTATCTCCTGTTGGCGCGGGGTGAGCAGCGTAACCTTGGGCATGAACGTGGCCTCCTGTCGTTGAATCTGTACCTCCGTACAGTTTATAACAACAATGCAAGCCGTAGTGATGTACTCCGGGGCTTTGCTCAGGAAGTCTGCTCCTCGCCATTCCTGCCTTTGCCGTCCCGGTCAGAGTAGCGGACTCATCACCTGCACGGCGTTTTCGAGCACTCGGCGCCAGTGTGGGCGCGCGCGCCAGTGTTCCAGCAGCAAGGGTCGTGAGCGCGATTCATAGTGGCGTTGCAGTTCGCGGACTTCCGCCGAGAATTGCTGGTCGTAGGCGATCAGCGAGATTTCGAAGTTGAGTTCGAAGCTGCGCAGGTCGAGGTTGACGGTGCCGAAGATCGTCACCTGTTCATCGATGACCATGCTCTTGGTGTGCAGCAGACCGTCTGTGAAATGCAGGATGATGATGCCGACAGCCAGCAGGTCGTCGTTATAAGCGTCGCTGGCGTAACGCACGAGCAAGGAATCGACCTTCTCCGGAACGATCAGGATGACGCGGACGCCGCGAACCGCCGCCGAGCGAAGGGCGACGAGCAGCGTCTCGCTGGGAACAAAGTAGGGCGTAGTCAGGACGATCTCGCGCCTGGCTGCGTAGATTGCCGTGAGCAGCAGCGCCTCGATGTGGCGGGTCGAAGCCTGCGGCCCGGACGGAAAGATTTGCACCTGGCTATTGCCGGCGAGCGCCAGCGCCGGTGCCTGCGGCGGCGCGAAATCGCCGCCGGACTGCAGGAAGGTCAGCGACAGCGACACCGCTTCGAGTGCCCAGGCGGCCGGGCCCTCGATCCGGACCATGGCATCGACCCATTCGCCGACGCCGGCGTTCTGCTTGAAAAATCGTGGATCGGCGATGTTCATGCTGCCAGTGTAGGCGAGGCAGCGGTCGATGACGGCAATCTTGCGGTGATCGCGCAGGTCGAGACGGACGAACAGCATACGCAGGGGATTGACCGGCAGGACTTCGACGATCTCGACACCGGCAGCGCGCAGTCGTTCGATCGCTGCACTGCGGAAAAAGGAACGGCTACCTAGCGAATCCATCAGCGCGCGACAGTAAACGCCGCGGCCTGCGGCATGAACCAGGGAGTTCACGAGGTCATCGACGAAGCCGCCGGCGCTCCAGATGTAGAACTCCAGGTGCACCGTACTGTGGGCAGCGTCGATGTCGGCAATCAGCATGCGCATGATCGACTCGCTGTCGACGAGCAGTTGCAGGCGATGGCCGCCCATCAGCGGCAGGCCGGCGAGACCGGTTGCAAGCCGGCTGATACTCTCCGCTCCGCTGGAGAGGGTGGCTGGAGCAACCACGTCTTTCGCCGGAATGCGCCCGGCCCAGCGCAGAATCTGCGGTTGCAGGGTGATCGCCCTTTGCATCCAGGTTCTGCCGAGACGGCGTTCGCCGATCAGCAGATACGCCAGGGCACCAATGGCCGGCACGAGAATGACCAGCAGCAGCCACGCCAATGCCGTGCCGTGCGAGCTTCGCCGCGAAAAGATGCGCAGCGAAACCGCCAGCGCCAGTGCCAGATAGACGAAAGAGAGAAGACTGAACACCATGCAGAGGAGTATGAGACTGTTGCCGGGCACGGGTCAATGCGCGTTCCCCCCACGATTGCTTAGCCCTTGCAGGCGCGCGCGTCGCCAACTGTCGAAAATTCTTACAGTTCATCGTCTTCGCTGCCGCGTCATGGTGACAAGTGGTTGATTCGATTTGCTTGTCATGGTTCGGCGTGATTCTTGCTTGGTGAACAGGGCTCGCGGGATTTGCCACTGCCACGCGCTATCCTGCAGCAGAAAATAACCATCATATATGGTCAAATCATGAATCTCGTGAACAAACAGTACCTTCTGGCCTCCCGTCCGACCGGGGAGCCCAGCGTCGATAACTTCAGGCTGGTCGAAACACCGATTCCTGCCCTCGTCGATGGTCAGGTGCTGGTGCGCAACCATTACCTGAGCCTCGACCCCTATATGCGCGGCCGCATGAATGAGGGCAGGAGTTACGCCGAGCCGCAGCCGCTGAACCAGGTGATGGTTGGCGGCACGGTCGGTGAAGTCGTCGATTCGCGCAGTCCGCAGTTCCAGGTCGGTGACCAGGTCGTCGGCATGGGCGGCTGGCAGCAGTACCTGCTGGTCGATGCCAATCAGCGCGGTGTGCTGCAGAAGGTGGACAGCTCGCAGATCCCGCTCTCGGCCTACCTCGGCGCGGTCGGCATGCCGGGCGTCACCGCCTGGTACGGGCTGCTGAAGGTGATCGCTCCGCAGGCGGGCGAGACAGTGGTGGTATCGGCGGCGAGCGGCGCGGTCGGCAGTGTCGTCGGCCAACTCGCCAGGCTGCGTGGCTGCCGCGTCGTCGGCATCGCCGGCGGCACCGAGAAGTGCCGCGCGGTGGTCGAGGATTACGGCTTCGACGCCTGCATCGACTACCGCCAGCATCCGGAGCCGCAGTCACTCGCAGCGGCGCTTCAGGCGGCGTGTCCGAACGGCATCGACGGTGATTTCGAGAACGTCGGCGGCACCATCCTCGACGCGGTGATGCTGAACTGCAACGCCTTCGCCCGCATCGCCGTGTGCGGCATGATTTCCGGTTACAACGGCGAGCCGATCCCGATGCGTGCGCCGCAACTGATCCTGGTGAACCGGATGAAGATCGAGGGATTCATCGTCAGCGAGCACCTGCCGCTCTGGCCCGAGGCGCTCAAGGAACTCGGCACGCTGGTGGCGAGCGGCCAGCTCAAGTACCGCGAAAGCGTCGCGCAGGGCATCGAGAGTGCGCCAGCGGCTTTTCTCGGTCTGCTCAAGGGCCGCAACTTCGGCAAGCAGCTGGTCCGCCTGATCTGAGCGCGAGGCTTGCCGCGCCTGTCGATCCCTGACTACAGACGCTTCGCTGACGCGACTTTCACATTCAGGACGTGGAGAATTCGATGAGTCGAGGCACGCACGCGGTGTTCAACCAGAGCACCCCCTTTGTGGATATCAACCTGTTTACCGCGAACCGCGCTCTCGCCGACGCGCTCCGCTTCAACCATGCCGGCTTCGACGCCGCGCGCTTTGCGAAACTTGGCGCCGAGATGGGGTCGGCCGAGATGCAGCGGCATGCGCGGCTGGCCAACGCCTTTGCTCCGCAACTGAGAAGCCATGACCGCTATGGTCATCGCGTAGACCAGGTGGAATTTCATCCGAGCTATCATGCCCTGCTGGCGGCGGCGCTGCGCCATCGCCTGCACGGTGCGCCGTGGTCGGCGGCTGCCGGGGCGCATGTCGAGCGCGCCGCGGCCTTCATGCTGTTCACCGAATGCGAGCCGTCGGTACTCTGCCCGGTGTCGATGAGCTATGCGGTCACACCAGCACTGCGCGCCAATGCTGCGATTTATGCCGAGTGGGCTGCGGGACTGGCCAGCGATCGCTACGACCAGCGCTTCCTGCCCTTCCAGGAGAAGACCGGCCTGACCATGGGCATGGGCATGACCGAGAAGCAGGGCGGTTCGGACGTGCGTGCCAACACCAGCCGGGCCGACTTCGACGGCGAAGACGCCTGGGGACGCCGCTACCGCATCACCGGCCACAAATGGTTCTTCTCGGCGCCAATGTGCGATGCTTTCCTGGTGCTGGCGCAGACCCCCGCTGGCCTGTCCTGTCTGTTCCTGCCGCGCATCCTGCCCGACGGCACGGTCAACGCGCTCGCCATCCAGCGCTTGAAGCACAAGGTCGGCAACCATGCCAACGCCAGTTCTGAGGTCGAGTTCGATGCGGCCTGCGCCTGGCTGGTCGGCGACGAGGGCCGTGGCGTACCGCAAATCCTGGCCATGGGTGCGCTCACCCGGCTCGATTGCGCGCTTGGTACCGCTGGCCTGATGCGGCATGCCTTGTCGCTGGCCCTGCACCATACCGGGCAGCGCCAGGCTTTCGGCAGGCGCCTTGCCGAACAGCCGATGATGAAGAATGTGCTCGCCGACCTGGCGCTCGAGAGCGAGGCCGCGACCGCTCTGGCGCTGCGTCTGGCGCGCGCGGTGGACCGTAGCGAGAACGGACAGGATGCCAGCGGGCACGAAGCACGGCTCCGCCGTCTGCTGACGCCGATCGCCAAGTTCTGGATCTGCAAGCGCGGCAGCCACTTCGCACAGGAGGCGATGGAATGCCTGGGTGGCAACGGTTATGTCGAGGAGCAGGGCGAGGGCGTGATGGCACGCATCTACCGCGAGATGCCGCTCAATTCGATCTGGGAAGGTGCCGGCAACATCATGGCGCTGGACCTGCTGCGTGCTTTGCGTGCACCGGAAATGGCCGGCGCCCTGGAACACGAGGTTGCGCCGGCACGGCACGCGCACGCGGTCCTGGACCGGAGCCTGGCGGCCACCTTGCGGGCCATCGACGGTCTCACCGAAGAAGCCCAGGCCCGTCGCCTGGCGCGCGATCTGGCATTGCTGCTGCAGGCAGCGCTGCTGCGCCAGCATGCCAGCGATGCGGTCTTCGATGCTTTCTGTGCATCGCGCTTCGAGGCCGCCGCCGACGTTTTCGGCCTGCTGCCGGCTGGCACCGATGTCGACGCCATCATTACGCGGGCGAATCCCGCGCAGATGGTCTGAGCTGCATGACAGGCGCTCAGGGCGTCCCGAGAAACAGGTAGAGATTGGAATAGCCGCCACTCGATCCCGAAGTCGAGTAACCGTAACCCAGGTAGACCGGGCCGAGTGGCGTTTCTCCCCCAAGGTAGATGGCGGTCGAGTTGATCCAGCCCTTGAGATTGGTTTCGGTGTAGGGCGTGCCGACCTTGGCCGCTTCGAAAGCAAGCCCCAGGCGCATGTCGCCGCGCAGGCCGAGCGGCAGGCGGCCGATGATCCTTTCGGCACGCAGATTGCCATAACTGATGTCATCGCCCTTCAACTGGCCAACGGCGAAAGCGGTCATGTTCAGCATGCCGCCGAGTTTGCCGGGATCGTAAATGGGCAACTGCCCGACGGGTGAGCCCTGATACGACAGCCGACTACTCAATACCCAGTCGCCAAAACTGTGAAAAGCGCTGGCACCGGCATCGAGTTTGCTGAAGTGGTTCGCCGGTGAGTCGAAATACTCGATCGTGGAACGCCAACCGCTGGTCGGGAAATAGAGGCGATCGGTCTGGTCGAGGTCGATCCGGCCAAACCAGCCGCCATACCGCTTCGATGCATTCGGCAGCAGCGGCGAACCGGTATCGAGCCTGGGATTCCACCATTTTTCCTCCCAGCCAAGGCGGGCCTGGCCGATCGCACCGAGGTTGATTCCCCCGCCGAGTTTGGCGCTGCCCTGGAGAAGCCGGTATTCGGCGAGCTTCTGATCGTCCTGATAGATGCCGTTCAATTTGCTGCCATAGCGCAGGTTGGTTTCGACGAAGTAGCGCTGGCGCTCATCGACCGGTTGGTAATAGTCGATCCCGATGCCGTTGTTCGAACCGATCTCGCCAAAGGTCAGCAGTTCTCCGCCCAGTGAGTTGAGCCAGGTCTTGTGGTAGGCAAGGCGCAGGTTGTAGGTCGAATCGGCCTTGAAGTTGGTGTCGAGGTTGACGCCGTAGCGGAGGTAATCGGGTCCCCAACTCTTCTCGAGCGGCGTCACGCGCAGGATGTTGCGGTCGCGCTCGGTGAGCATTTGGTAATCGACATGCTCGTAATAGCCATCGCCATAGGTCCGCAGCAGCTCGGCATTGATTCTGGTCGGGTCGACTGGATCCCCCGGCTTGAGATCGATATGCTGTTCCACCATCACCGGGTTGACCCGTTTGAGTCCGGCGATCTGGATTTCATGAACCTTCGGTGCTTCGCGTCGGGCCATCTGGAACTTCCCGGCCCAGGCGGCATAAGCGGCTTCGCTGACGGCCAGCGGGCGCAGGCGCTCAGCGACTGCTTCGGTCGCCGCCACGCCGCGATCGGCGGTTTCCGAGGTACGTTTGAAGTCCCCCGCGCTGACCCCTTCCAGGTCGGGTTTGATGTAAATGTCGGTTGGTTTGAGCGTGGCTAGCGAGCGGGTGACGTTCTGCTCGGTCAGGATATTCACCATCTGCGCCGCGACGCTCAGCAGCCCGCTGATCTCGTCGGCCTTCAGCAGCGGCGAGCCAACATTGACGGCAATCACGATGTCGGCCTGGCAACGCGTACGCGCTTCGTCGATCGGTACGTTGTCCACCAGGCCGCCGTCGACCAGTTTTTTGCCCTCGGCTTCGACCGGCGACATCAGGCCGGGAACCGACATGCTGGCGCGCATCGCGGTGGTCAGGCTGCCGCTGCGAAAGACCACCCGTTCACCATGCACGATGTCGGTGGCGATGATCGAGAGCGGCAGCGGCAGTGCCGCGATTTCCCGTTCCCCTTGATAATCACCCACCAACTGGTTGAAGAACAGTTTGATCTTCTGCCCGGTCACTACGCCAGTCTGATACTTCAGTCCATCCGCACCGACGCCGGTTTCCGAAGCCGGCAGGAAATGCTTTTCCAGGGCCTTCTTGCGATAATTTCGCTGCGAGTACGGCGGGTCGTCCTGGAACAGGTCATCCCAGTCGGCTTTTGCCAGTTCCTGACGCATGATCGCCGGAGTGAGTCCGGCGGCGTAGGCTCCGGCCACCAGCCCGCCCATGCTGGTGCCGGCGACGCAGTCCACCGGCACGCGCATTTTTTCGAGCACTTCGAGGACGCCGATATGCGCCGCGCCGCGCGCGCCACCACCGCCGAGAACCAGGCCGACACGCGGTTGTCGGGCGGGGGGTTGGTCGTTGGCGCTGGCCATGGCGCTGGCGGCGAGCAGCGCGAGCAGCAGGTGCCGGCAGGGAATTCCGTTCATGGTCGCTCCGTACCCCAGATTGGCAAGCTGCTGCCCGCCTACGATCCGGTCGTCAGCGAAGGCGTCGAGCTGAGAATGGTCAGCACCGCCTGCGCGTGTTCCGCGGCATCACGGCCGATGCTCGTCAGATAACCGCCGTCGACCAGCGTCAGCAGCCCCTTGGCATGCAGCCGCCGCGTCGCCGCGATGATCGCCGGGTCGGCGGTCTTGTGAATCTTGATTCCCTGCTGGGTGCTGCCGAGATCGAAAAAGACCAGGGTGTTGAGTTCATCGACCAGATCGGGTGTAAAAGGCATGGTAATTCCTCGTTGGTCGCAACCAGTGGTGACCGTGAGGCGCAATTCTAACCCGGCTTGCCCTTGTGGCTCTCGGGAAGTGCATGAGCTGGGTGTGATGCAAAGGGATGCGCCAGTGTCGTGGCTTGGGCTGAGCCTGCGAAGCCCGGCAAGTCTCCCACTCGCCATGACGCGTCAGCGGGCGAACCCGGTAAATCGAGAGCAGAGCGATACCGTCAGGAACTGCAAGAAAGCATCGAACACCCCGCCCGGTGTCTCGCCCAGTCAGGCCGCTTGGCGCTGAACGCTTCCCGCCCCGGCTGTTCGTCATAGGGATGGCGCAAGACTTCCAGCAAATCGTGAATCATCTGCGTGTCGCCCTCTTCCGCGAGGTCGATCGCCTGCTGCGCCAGGTAGTTGCGCAGCACGTAGCGTGGGTTGGCGGCGTTCATCCGTGCGGTACGTCGCTCTGTCGGTTGCCCTTCCTGCCGCAGGCGGGCAGCGTAGCGCTGCAGCCACTGCAGCAGATCGCCGGCAAAACGCTGCCGGAGATCTTCACGGTAGAACGACCCCTGCACGACATCGACGCTCGGTTGCTCGATGTCCAGCCGTGCCAGGCTGCGGAAAAACTCGCTCATGTCGATCTCCGTCCGATGCATCAGTCCGTAGAGATCCTCGAGCAGGTCGACATCGTCTTCCTGCCAGCGTTCAAGGCCCAATTTGCCAGCGAAGGCCGCACGGAATTCGTTGGCATAGACCTCGCCATAACGTTCGAGCGCGTCGGCCAGAGCGCCGGGTCTGGGCATCAGCATCGCCAGTGCCTCGGCCAGTCGTTCGAGATTCCAGAGCGCGATCGCCGGTTGCCGGGCAAAGCAGTAGCGACGGGTCGAGGCGTCGGTGGTGTTGGGTGTCCAGCCGGGATCGAAATTGTCGACCCAGCCATAGGGGCCGTAGTCGATGGTCAGGCCGAGAATCGACATATTGTCGGTATTCATCACCCCATGCACGAAGCCGACGCGCATCCAGTGCACCATCAGGCGCGCGGTGCGCTCGCAGATTTCCCTGAACCAGGCGGCCAGGTCGTACTCGGGGCCAGCGACCAGTTCGGGGAAGTCGCGTGTCACGGTGAACTCGACCAGGCGCTGCAGCAGGGCGCGATCGCTGCGCGCCGCCAGCAGCTCGAAATGGCCGAAGCGGGTAAACGAGGGTGCGACCCGGCAGACCACCGCACCCGGTTCGGCGACCGGATGCCCGTCGTAGAACATGTCGCGGACAACCGCTTCGCCGGTGCCGACGAGACTCAATGCGCGTGTCGTCGGCACGCCGAGGTGATGCATCGCTTCGCTGCACAGGAATTCGCGGATCGATGAGCGCAGCACCGCGCGGCCGTCGGCGCGTCTTGAGTAGGGCGTCGGGCCGGCACCCTTGAGTTGCAGTTCAAAGCGCTGTCCCTGACGGTTGATCGCTTCCCCGAGCAGGATCGCGCGGCCATCGCCGAGCTGTCCGGCCCACTGTCCGAACTGGTGGCCACCGTAGCAACTGGCATAGCTGGTCATGCCGGGCAGCAGTCCGTTGCCGGACAACGCGGCGAGCACTTCGGGTGCGGCCATCGACTGTTCGTCGAGATCGAGCGCTGCCGCCACCTCGCGCGAATACGCGAGCAGGCGCGGCGCGGCGACCGGCGTCGGATCGACCGGCGACCAGCAGGCGCCGAAGACCTGCCGCGACACATTGTTTTGCTCGGGGTCACCCGGCAGTTCGCGCAGAAAACGATTATCGAAGGTGAGCATGAAAAGACCGTGTCAGGAGAGCGGTGACGAGCCGGCGGCATTGCTGCGCCATGTGAGGCGTGTCAGCGTATCAGGAAATCAACCCTGTCTGACCAGTTCGACGATCCGGGCAGTATCCAGTGTTCGCGCTCTGGCCTGCATCTCGGGCAGGTAACGGCTTTGTAGCCCTTTGGCTTCGCCGAGCATGTCGTCGAAAGCTGCACGCAGCATCGGCGCCGAGAAGCTGCGGCCGCCGGCGTAGTAGCGTTTGGCGACGTGCCCGAGCGCATAGGTGCTGGCGAAACTCATTCCCGAACTCACCGCCTGTTTGCCGAGGCTGCCCAGGAGGCCGCCACCGATCTTGCCGAGCAGGCCGCCGAGCAGCTTGCGGCCAGCCTGTTCGAGATACTGCGAGCTCAGCCCGACGCCGAGGGTTGCAAGAAAATCCTTGATATGGCCGCGATCGAGTTCGAAACCGTAGGATTTGCCGATGCGATAGACCAGTTTCATCTGCAGCGGGATGATCGCCATCGTCGCCAGCGATTCCGGCAGCAGTTCGAGTGCGCCATTCAGGATCGCGGCATTGAGAATCGCCTGCTCCAGTTCCGTCTCGCTCAGCGTAGACGCATGCTCGGCAGCAGGAATGGAGGCGGGTGCCGGCGGCGGGATCTGTGAGCTGCTGCTGGCGCCTGCAGCAAGCGGCAGCGCCGCGATGGCTTCCGCCTGTTGGCTGTAGACCGCCGACTGCTGCAGGTCGAGCGCGAGAGCGCTGCGCAGTTCAGCGAGAAAAGCCTGTTCGGCAGCACTTTGCACGCCGTCGGCGTCACAGACACAGACCGCCATTTCAAAAGCGAGCTGTTGCGCTTCCGGGGAGGTCAGCGTGGCCACGGTTGACGCCATGGATACGCGCTTGAGCAGCACATCCTGATAGAGCGCGGCGATATTGATCGATCCCTCGCCGGCCAGGGCGTCGGCGATGCGCTTGAGTTCGGCACGCTCGGATTCGTTCTTGTGGCCGTCGGCAAAGGCGGCCATCAGGCAAAGGGTGAGAATGGCTTGTTGTTCCTGCTCGTTCATGCGAAGTGTCTCCTGGGAAATGGTGGTTTGGCCCGGCGAGTATCCGGAAGTTCCGCGCCACGATCAAGACGGATGTGTTGCCAGTGCGCTGCGCTCGGGCATTCAGCGAGTCGGCAGCCGCACCAGAACTTCCAGGCCGCCGCCGGGCGCGTCGGCCAACAGCACCTCACCGCCACAAGCGACGGCGATTCGCCGCACGATCGCCAGACCGAGTCCGCAACTGCCGTCGGTGGCGCGCGCCGGTTCGAGCTGGGCGAAGGGTTCGAGGGCGCGGCTGCGATCTGCGCCGGCGATTCCCGGCCCGTGATCACGCACGCGCAGCGTCGCGATGCTTGTACTGGCCAGTGCCAGTTGCACCTCGACCGGTGGCGCACCATGCTGCAGGGCGTTGTCGATCAGGTTGTCGAGCAAGCGTTGCAGATTGCCGGCGGTGATCGCCACCCGGCATTGCGCCGCGGCGTCGCTGACCGTCAACTCGACGGCACGGCCGAGTTCGCGCTGGCGGGCGACGCCCTCGCGCAGCAGCGCCGCGATGGCCAGCGGCGCTGGCGCAGCATCGGGGTTTTCGCTGCGCAGGAAGGCCAGGCATTGTCCGACGATCCGCTCCATGTCATCGACGTCGCGCACCAGGCCGGCACATTCGCTACTTCCTTGCGCATCGCCGGCGAGCAGCGCCAGACGCAGACGCAAGCGCGTCAGCGGTGCCCGCAGGTCATGCGTCAGACCGGCGAGCATCTCACGCCGCTCGGCCGCTGCTGCGGCCAGTTGGCCAAGCATGGTGTTATGGCGCTCGGCCAGGCGCCGCACCTCGCGCGGACCTTCCGGTATCGCCGTGCGTGCAGCGCCGTCGCCGGTCGCCGCGACGGCGTCGCCGAGGCGTGCCAGCGGACCGACGATGCCATGCACGAAAAGGCCGGCGATCAGCAGCACGGCGGCCAGCGTCATTGCCAGAAACAGCCACAGATCGGTGGGTAGCGCCTGCGGTTCGAAGCGCGGTGGCGGCAGCAGCAGCCACCAGCGCTCGCTGCCGGCCATGAAACCGATCCACAGGCCGCTGCGCTGTCCAGGACCGCCGTGCCGGAGCAATACCGGCTCGCCGAGACGTTCGGCGAGATCGTTGGCGAGGCGGCGGGCGAAGGGAAAGCGTGGCTGGTGGAGCGGTACACCGCTGCCATCCGGACGCAGTTGCAGTCCCTGCTCGCCGGCATCGGCAGCACTCAGAGCCTGGCGGGCGGCATCGCCGAGTCCCGGCAGCACCACCTGCAGCAGACGCACCTGGCCGGCGATCAGTTGCACCGTCTGATGGACGTGCGAGCTGCGGCGGAAGTGCCCGAGCAGCGAGAAGGTGGCAATCTCCGCGACGGCGATGACGGCAATCACCAGCAGCACCGTCCGTCCGGCCAGCGAGGCGGGGAAGATTCTCATTCTGCAGCGGCGTCGCCAGGCGCATCCGGAACGAAGACATAACCGATTCCCCACACCGTCTGCAGATAGCGCGGGTGGGCGGGATCGGTCTCGATCAGGCGCCGCAGGCGGTGGATCTGAACGTCGATGGCGCGGTCGAAGGATTCGCTGGCGTCGCCGCGCGTCAACTCGAGCAGACGCTCGCGCTTCATTGGCTGCCTGGCGTGATGGATCAAGGTGTTCAGCAGCGCGAATTCGCCACTGGTCAGCGTCACCGCCTGATCCTTTCTCGACAACTGACGCGCAGCACGGTCGAAGAGCCATTCGCCGAAGCGCGTCACGCCTCCCTCGGGATCAGGCGCCACCAGCGAGCGCGCTCCACGTCGCAGTACCGCTTCGATGCGGGCGACCAGTTCGCGCGGGTCGAAAGGTTTGCCGAGGTAATCGTCGGCTCCCATTTCCAGGCCGATCACCCGGTCGACCGGCTCGTCGCGCGCGGTCAGCATGATCACCGGTCGCATCTCGCCGCGCGCGCGCAGCCGCCGGCACGCCGCCAGACCGTCTTCTCCGGGCAGCATCAGGTCGAGTATCAGCAACTGCGGCTGGTAGCGTTCGAGAAAGGCATCGAGCTGGCGCGTGTCGGGGAGCAGCAAGGTGTCGAAACCGTGTCGGCCGAGATAGGTGGCGAGCAACTGGCGCAGCTCGGCGTCGTCGTCAATGAGGAGGATTTTTTTCATGGTCGTGGCGATTGTGGCGATGAACTGCATTCTATGCCGTCGGCGGCGCCGGTCCGGGCGAAAGAAACAATTTGCAACGCGACGCCGTGGCGATGAAATCGTTTGAAATGCGGGGAGGAGCAGAATGGCTGCATCGCGAAAGGGGCAGGCAAGCGTGCCCGTCGCGATCGATCAACCCCACTTTCAGGAGTCACTCCATGCAATCGAAATTCACCCCCCGTATTCTCGTCGCTGCACTGATTCTGGCGCTCGGCGCCGGCGGTGCGGCTTTCGCCATGAGCCCCGAGCGCTGCGGCGCGCCCGGCGGCCGGATGGAACATCGGATGCAATACCACATGAAAGAGATGTCACGCCTGCACGACGACCTCAAGCTGGACGCCAGGCAGGATGCCCTCTGGCAGGACGCCGAGCAGTTCAGTAGGACCAGCATGCGCGAGATGGGCGAGCAGTGGCGCAAGCACCACGAGGAAGTCCTGGCCAGCGTCAGCAAACCGGGTGCCGACCTGCGCGCCGTCGTCAAGCAGATGGACGAACTCAAAGATGCCGGCCGCAAGCAGCGCGAAGCCGGCCGCGACCGCTGGCTGGCGGTATACGACAGCCTCGACGCCGCGCAGAAGGAAAAAGCGCGCCTGTTCTTCAAGAGCAAGATCGAACGGATGGGGCAGGGCGGCCGCTTCGGGCCGGGTGGTCCCGGTGGTCCCGGTGGCCCGGCCCGTTACTGAGCCGCAGCGCTTCTCTCCTCCCGCGACGATTTTCCCTTTCTCCGGTGCGGAGGAGAGTCCGGGGGAGGAAGGTGTGTCCTACAGCGGCCATCCCGCTGTTCATGATTGTCGCGGGGAGATTGAAGATCTCCATAAAATCATCCGGCTCTCCAGGTTGACTTTGACGTCACAATGATTAGCATTGCGACTCCTTTCTTACAAACCACTTTGGAGAATCAGATGAAATTGAATATCAGCGCAACGTGCCTCCTGCTATCCATGCTGTTCAGCGGAGCCGCTTTTGCCGATGCCGATGACAGGAAGTGGATTTCTCAGTGTATCAAGGACAACAAGGGCGAAGGCGCCACCGCTGAGGTGGTCCGCAAGTACTGCGTCTGCATGAACGACAAGATGGACGAAAACGAAACCCGCTCCATTTCCGTATGGGAAAAGGCCAACCCCAAGGCCATGCATGATTGCGAGAAGCAGTCCGGCTGGAAGTAAATACCCAGCGATCGGGTGATTTCGGGGCCGGGGAAACCCGGCCCCTGCATTACTGTGTTGCTGTTGGCACGAGGTAACGGATCATTTCGTTGAGGAAAGCGCGGCGGATTGCATCGTAGCCTCGCTGATTGGGATCCTCGAGGTTCGCGAAATACCAATACGTTGGATCTTCGGAATGGTAGTGCGGATGCCTGGAATCACGATGATGCAGTCCGTGACCGAGTAAGGTTCCATGCACGTCGACGACATGTACATTGGCGCGTGCGGCTGCGGCTTCACGGATGTGGCGATTGAATTCAGCATGGATGCGCAGTCCATCCGGCCAGGCCGGGAACGGTTTGATGAATCGCAAGAACACATTCACACGCTCGATGTCGCCAACACCATCGGTGGGATCGAAGATGGTCGCGATGAAGATTTCACAACCTCCGGGAAAACGCGCACTGATCGCGTCGAGCAGTTGATCGAGGCGTTGACGAAAGGCTGCGGCGTACCGCTGTCCATCGCTCCAGGTCGCTCCATAGAGAGCCTCGTCACGCGGCGGGCTCGCACCATAGTCGTGAATGAGGTCGATGCCGCCGGTGGAGAGAACGACAACGCCACGAGTGCTTTGTGACTGTAAAGGAATGAGGGCGATCTGGTAACGAAGATGATCGCCGGAACTGGTGGAGTTTTGCGCGAGGTTGAGCACCCGCAGCTTCGCGAAGACGTGTCGCAAGTCCTTGCCGGTCATGTCCGCTTCGTCTCCGTCGGGTACCTTGACCAGTCGGTCGAAGAAGCCGAACCCAGGCGGTGCGCCAAAGCCCGTGACGATGCTGTCACCCAGTCCCAGCAGCAGCACATCACCGTCGTTCCAGGATGAAGCGAAGGCTTCGGCCGGCACGCCCGGGCCAGCGGGGCCAGATCCCATCCCCGGATGGATGTCGCGGTAAAGCACGTAAAGCACGCCCGCGAGGCACAGCATGATGAGGACAAACTTGAGCCGGATCTGATGCCAGCGCGGCTTATTCATGGTTGTGGTCTTGGTCATCGGGGGATGCGGTGTTCATCAAGGGGCAGCAATTATTCTCTTGCGGTGACTGCTCACGAACCGACTTTCTACCGTAGCGGCACGGCGGAATCGGCGAACGCCCTCCTTCCGGATCGAGCGGACAGCGGCAGGAACCACTCGCCAAGCCGACGACGCGTGCTATTCGATCCGCAGATCATCCGGCGTGTCGATATCCCGCTGGACGCCAGGATCATCCGACGCGATGAGCGTGACCGACCGGGGGTGATCGTCCAGGATTCGCCTGGCGCCGACGTCGCCTTGCAGGCCGGCGAGGTCGGCAAACCAGCGCCGGGAGAAACCGACCGGGTGGCCCCGGCGTCCGCGATAGACGGGCGCGACGATGTCGGCACCGTTTCTCAAGGCCTGCAGCAGCGAATGCAAGGTCGCGGCCGTCAGAAAAGGCATGTCGGCCAGAGCCACGAGCCATCCATCGGCGTCGGCGCTCGCTCGAACGGCGCAGGCCAGGCTGCTGCCCATGCCGGCTTCGGCCTCCGGAGCAAGCCGTACATCGACCGCGGTGTCGGTCAGGAGCCGGCGCAGTTCGGTCTGTTGGGGGCGCAGGATGCTGACCGAATGGGGGCAGACGGCGATCAGGGTCCTGGCCGATGCGATGGCCATTGGCGTGCCATCGCGCAGCCGGTGCAGAAGCTTGTCGGCGCCGAAGCGGCGCGAGCAGCCTCCAGCCAGCAGGATGCCGACGAGTTCGCCAGCCGTCCTGCTCATCAAGCGAGCGGCGGGCCCGCGACGGCGGCCTTTGCGGCCGCTGTCGATTCGTGCCGGTACGGGCCGTTATCGGCTGTCCGGGTCACGATGCCGTATTTGGTGGCCGTCATTTCGGCCAGAATCGATAGCGCGATTTCCGGCGGGGTCCTGCTGCCGATCGCCATTCCCACCGGTCCGTGCAGCCGGCCGACCTGTTCGGCGCTGAGATCGAAATATTGCATCAGGCGCTCGCGGCGCCTGGCGTTATTGCGCCGCGATCCCAGTGCACCGACATAGAAAGCCGGCGATTTGAGTGCTTCGAGCAGGGCCAGATCGTCAAGCTTCGGATCGTGGGTGACGGCGACCACCGCCAGGTGCGGGTCGGGACGCATCGCCTGGACGACGTCATCGGGCATGCCGTCGGCCAGACGGCTGCCCGGCACCTGCCACGCGTCGCGATACTCCGGCCGCGGATCGCAGATGGTGACGGCGTAATCGAGCGCCTGCGCCATTTCGGCGAGGTAGCGCGAGATCTGGCCAGCGCCGATGATCAGCAGGCGCCAGGCCGGACCATGCGGGGTTCGCAACAGCTTGCCGTCCCAGTGGATCGATTCCCCCGGCACCGCGTCAGCGAGGCTTGCCTGGCCAGTGGCGAGAGTGAGCGAGCGGACGACGAGCCTGCCGCACGCCAGTTCTTCCTCGAGTTGGGCAAGCAAGGAAACGCAAGGACGGGGCTCGATGACCAGTTCGAGCGTCCCGCCGCAGGGCAGGCCGAAGCGTTCGGCCTCGGCCCGCGTCACGCCATACGTCTGGCTGAAAGGAAGATCTCCGGCCAGCTCCCCTGCCCGCAGGCGGCCGATCAGGTCGTCCTCGATACAGCCACCCGAAACCGAGCCACAAACCCGCCCGTCCTGGCGCAAGGCCATCCAGGCGCCAGCAGGGCGCGGTGCCGATCCCCAGGTCCGGACGACGGTCACCAGCGCGAAGCGGTAACCTTGCTCCGCCCAGCGTCGCACCTCCGAGAGCACCTGCCGATCGACGCTGTCCATTCTCAGGCACGCAGGTCTTCGGCACGGAACGGCAGACGGTCCGGATACTTTCCGGTTGCCGCGCCGATCGCATTGGCCACCGCCGGGGCGAGCGGCGGAACGCCAGGCTCACCGACACCCGTCGGCTTGGCCGTCGAGGGAACGATATGCACCTCGAGCCGTGGCATCTCGCCGATCCGGATCGGCCGATAGGTGTCGAAATTACCCTCGACCACGGCGCCCTCCTTGAGCGTGATTTCGCCATGCAGAGCGGCCGACAAGGCGAAGCCGACGGCCCCTTCGATCTGTGAGCGGATGTTGTCGGGATTGATCGCGATACCGCAGTCGACGGCACAAACGACCCGATCGACCTTGACCGTGCCATCGGCGGCAACCGTCACTTCGGCAACCTGTGCGACATACGAGTGAAACGACTCGTGCACCGCGACGCCTCTGCCGCGCCGGGTTCCCTTGACGCCAGCCGGCAGCCGTGTTCCCCAGCCGGACTTCTCGGCCGCCAGTCGGAGGACGCCGCGATGCCGGGGATGATCGGCCAGCAGTTCGAGGCGCCAGGCGACCGGATCCTTGCCAGCGGCTCTCGCCACCTGGTCGAGGAATACCTCGGTCGAATAGGCGGTGTGCGATGAGCCGACCGAACGCCACCAGAGCACCGGCACGTCGATGTCCTTCGGGGTGTGCAGGTCGACCAGCAGGTTGGGAATCGCGTACGGCAGGTTGGCTGCTCCCTCAACCGAGACGGCGTCGATCCCGTCCTTGACCATCATCGACTCGAACGGCGAGCCGAGCAGGATCGACTGGCCGACCAGCCGGTGCCGCCAGCCGGTGAGCTGGCCGCCCGCGTCGAGGGCGGCTTCGAGGGCATGGTGGAAGAGCGGCCGGTAATAGCCCGCCCGCATGTCGTCCTCGCGCATCCAGACGAGCTTCACCGGCGCCTTGCCGCCGATCGCCTTGACGATCTGTGCCGCTTCCACGACATAGTCGGAATGCGTATTCGCCCGGCGGCCAAAGCTGCCGCCGGCATAAAGCATGTTGATCCGCACCTGTTCCGGCGTGAGGCCGAAGATCGCCGCCAGGCGCGACTGGTCCGCGGTGGCCATCTGTTCGCCGTTCCAGACCTCGCACCCCCGTTCGCTCAGGCGGATGACACAGTTCATCGGCTCCATCGCCGCATGCGCGAGATAGGGGAAGTCGTACGTTGCCCGGACGATTCGGGCCGCGCCGGCAAAGGCCTGCTCGGTATTGCCGACCCGACGGGCGACCAGGCCGGGCGATTTTGCCATTTCGCGATAGCGCGCCACGATTTCCTCGCTGCCGAGCTTGAACGAGCGGCTTTCGTCCCAGTCGACCTGCAGCGCATCGCGCCCTTTTTTCGCGCTCCAGGTATCGCTGGCCAGCACCGCGACGCCGGAAGGAATCTGCACCACATCGACGACGTTCCGGACGCGCCTGGCCGCGCTGGCGTCGAAACCGCGAACCGTGGCGCCGAAACGTGGCGGATGCGCGACGACGGCAACCAGCATGCCCGGCAACTGAATGTCCTGCGTGAATTGCGCCTGGCCATTGGTCTTGTCCACGCTGTCCTTGCGCGGTGCCTGCTTGCCGATCAGCCGGAAATCCTTGGCCTCCTTGAGCACCACGCTGGCTGGCACCGCTTCCCGGGCGGCGTCCGCGGCAAGTTCACCGAAACGCGCTTGCCGCTTCGACCGGCGATGGCTGACGATGCCGTCGCGCACCGTGATCTCGCCCGCCGGCACCTGCCAGCGCCGGGCGGCCGCGTTGACCAGCATGGCGCGGCCCGCCGCCCCGGCGGCGCGCAGCTGGTCCCAGGAATTGGCCATTGCCGTACTACCGCCAGTGCCTTGTGACGCTCCCCAGAACAGATTGTTGTAGCGCGATGCGTCGGCCGGTGCGCCCTCCAGGCGGACAGTCTGCCAGTCGGCGTCGAGTTCTTCGGCGAGGATCGTCGCCAGACCAGTGTAGCTTCCCTGACCCATCTCGAGATGTTTGGCGATCACCGTCACGCTATCGTCGGTGCCGATGCGCAGGAAGGCGTTCGCTTCGAAGGGCTGGCCGGCCGGCGCGGCGGCTTTTCCGGCCCCGGCCGGGGCGGCGATCGCTGGCAGGCAGAAACCCAGCGTCAGACCGGCGGCGCCTTGCAGAAAGCTCCGGCGGCTGGCATTGGCAATCTTCGTGTTGACCATTTCAGCTCCTAGGCAAGGGATCGGGCAGCTTCGTGGATTGCCGCACGGATGCGCTGGTAGGTCGCGCAGCGGCACAGGTTGGCCGACAGCGCATCGTCGATGTCGCTGTCGGTCGGCTTTCGCTGGCGGCCGAGCAGGGCGATCGCACTCATGATCTGCCCGGATTGACAGTAGCCGCATTGCACGACATCGAGTTTACGCCAGGCCGCCTGCACCGCCCGGCCGACGCGCGACTGGTGTGCGGCTTCGATGGTCGTGATCTCGCGTCCCGCGACCGCCGAGACCGGCGTCAGGCAGGCGCGTGCCGGGACGCCGTCGACATGGACGACGCAGGCGCCGCACAGCGCCTGGCCACAGGCATACTTGGTTCCGGTAAGCTGCAGCGTGTCGCGCAGCACCCAGAGAAGCGGCGTGTCGGGGGCAACATCGACCTGCCGAGGCTGGCCATTGACTTTGAGCTGAAGCATGAGGCTCTCCTGCAGTGGATTGAAGTACACGGCGCAAGTATCGACTCCCTGGCCGCGTCTGTGGTCGAGGCCGGCCAGTTCGTTCAGCCCTTGCGCCTGTCGCGCTCGCCGCGGGCAAAAGGCGGGCATCCTTCCGGCCTGCCCGCCACGGCAAGAGCGCCGCCCGCGAAACCGCACGCCCCCGCAGGCTACTCGATCGGCACGTTCGTCCGCGTCGCCGAGGCCGTCTTGGGCAGTGTCACTTCAAGGATACCATCCTTGAACGCGGCTTTGGCCGCTTCCTGGACGATGATCAGCACCAGCATGCCGAAGGCAGCCAGACTCACGAAATAGCGCAGGAAGTCTCTTGGCTGAAAGGTCGTCGAAGGCGGCACGGAGATTCACTAGTCGCCTCGTCCGCTCCCTGCGCGGGTCCGTCGGCGGCGCGCTGCGGTTCATTCGTCGATCGGCACGGCCTTGAACGCGGCACTCGCCTCGAGTCTGTCGGCCAGCCTGGCAAGTGCCGGGTAGTCACTCGCCGGCCACTCGTGTGGCAGGACGTAGCGAACGAAACCGATCCCGGCAACGGTAGTGATGTCGGCCTGTGTCAGGCGGCCTCCGACCAGGAAATCGCCGGCGAGCCGTTCTTCGAGCATGGTGAATGCCTGCCGCATCTGGCCGCGCAGGCGGCCCGTCCAGTCGGCCCATTGCAACTCGCCGGGGCGCTTGCGCTCGTATTCGATGGCCACCGCTTTCTCGGTCGCGACGATCGCCAGCGCCATCATTTGCTGCACCTGCCGGCGCTCGGGACCGCTGCGCGGCGTCAGAGGCAGGATGTCGCGTTCGCCGGCCAGTTCGTCGAGATAGTCGAGAATGTAGGCGCTTTCAAAGAGCTTCTCGCCGCTCGGCAGCGTCAGCATCGGCACCTTGAAGAGCGGGTTGAGGGGCCGCATGGCATCCATGTGCCGGAACACCGACAACGACAGGTGTGTGAAGGGAATCGCGTAGAGGTTCATCGTCACCGCCACGCGTCGCACGAAGGGTGAATCATAGAGACCCAGCAACTGGTGTGGCGTGGCTTCCGTCAAGTCCGTCATCTTTTTCTCCAATCGTCAATGGTTGATGCGATCCGGGCATCCGTCCGGACGTTCATATCCAGGCCGACGCAACGCGGCTTAGCCTGAACTTCGGCAGGCACCAGCGCCGCCCAAAGGTTCCCGCCGGCGGCGCCAGCCGGATCTTCGCCGGCAGGTCGGCGTCCGCGCCCGCCGCCGGCCACGCTTCGACAACGACCCTGCCCGCACCCGCGATACGATGGCGGTCGCCGGGAAGCAGCCAGATATCGCGACCACCCTTCTCTTCGGTCAGCCAGATGCGCGTACCGAGCGCGACGACTGTCCAGCCGGCGAGCCGGTCGAGGGAAACGGCCTCGGCGGCACGCACTTCAAACTCGATGTAGGGTAACAGAGCGGTCATGGGGTTCTCCTTTGCTGGCGGTAGTGCCTGCCCGGTCCTGGACAGACAGTGCGATTCTCATCGTCGCGCGAAGCAAGTACAATCGAATTGTTCTCACGTGACATGTGAAGCAAATTGACAGATAGCCGACGTAGCCCACCGCTGGGCAGCCTGCGCGTTTTTGTGGCGGCCGCGCACAGCGAGAGCGTCACCAAGGCCGCCGCGCAGCTCCACCTGACGCATGGCGCGGTCAGTCATCAGTTGCGACAGTTACAGGACTACCTTGGCGTCGCCCTGTTCGAACGTAGCGGCCGCGGCCTGAAACTGACGACGCAGGGCGCCGCCTATGCCGAGCGGGTTTCGCGGGCACTCGCCGAGATCGGCAAGGCGACCGAGCAACTGATTGCCGCACGCGACTACCGCCGTCTGCGCGTGACCTGCATGCCATCGTTCGCCGCGCGCTGGCTGCTGCCGCGGCTCGGCAGCTTCATCTCCTGCCATCGTGAGCTCGATGTCGAGGTGCAATCGAGCGCCCGGCTGGCCGACATCAAGGGGGGCGAAACCGACGTCGCCCTGCGTTTCGGCCCTGGCCGTTACCCGGGACTCAGTTGCCGGCTGCTGATGAAGGACTGGTACTACCCGGTTTGCTCACCCGAGTTCATCGCTCGCCACGCGCTGGTCAGCCCGGCGCAGTTGCAGGGACTGCCGCTGCTGCGCTCGAACGATGAACTGTGGCAACCATGGTTCGGTGCCGCCGGCGTGGTGGTCGAGGAGCCTCAGCGGGGTGCGGTGTTCGATGACTCGAGCCTGATGCTGATGGCCGCCGCCTCGGGCCAGGGCGTGGCGCTGGCCCGGCATACGCTGGCCGTCGACGATCTGACAAGCGGACGCCTGTGCCGGCCTTTCACGATGGCCGTTGAGTCGCCTTTCTCCTACTTTTTCGTCTGCCGCCTCGCCGACGAGCAGCACGCCGCTGTCGTCGCCTTTCGTGACTGGCTGTTCCAGGAAGCCGCTCTGTATTGCCCGCCTGACGGCGAACTCGCGGTGGCCCGCAGCGACCCGCCAACGCCGCAAGAAGGCAGCGGCACCGCTGCGCAGTGACTCCAGCCATCAGGCGCTGAACTGCTGCGCCGCCAGGCGCGCATACCAGCTGCTGCGCTCGACCAGATCCGCCAGCGTCTTGTCGCTCTTCAACGCCGCCAGTGCCACTTGCGCCTGGAATGCCGGTGTGTGGTTGCGTCTCGCCCTGCTCGTCATGCTCTTGGGTGATTTCCGCAAAACGCCATACCAAGAGTCATCGCGTTAGGCCGGGCTCAGGGCCAGCAAAACAAGCCAATGCGGTAGTTGTTCGGGATCTTGATTCCCGGAAATCGCCCTAACGGTCATGGCTATTGCAGGCACCACCGATCATGAAAGTCATGACCGTTAGACTTTATCGGAAACGGCCTTGATTATCGTTCTGGCCATCGGTAGCGCTGACGACCCGCCCTGCCCACAGCCCGTATCGGATGCCAGTGGCTGCGTAGCGGGGGTGGGCCGGAACGATGATCAAGATTGCAGCCGCTGCTACGCTCGAACGACCAGACACTGCAGAAGTCGATTGCTACCCGGTTTGAGCCACTTTCGAACCGTGCTCGTGCGCGTACACCCAGGTGAACTCGGCGCCGACCCACACGTCCCGCCAGGCGATTTTGGCTCGTGGCATGAACTTGTAGATCATCGCGAAGAGTACAGTCGTAATGGCGAAAGAGATGCTGAAATCGAGCGCATGCAGAAGCGCTTCCCAGCCTGCGAAAAACCCATCCCACAATTTTTCGAATGCGGCGATCGCCGCACTGACGATCAGCGAGACCAGCAGCAGAAACCCCAGTCCCAGGACCAGGCCGAAAGAAAGCAGGCGCTTGCGCAGCAAGGTCCATAGGCCGTTCTCCGTGGCCGCGGCGGGAACGCGCCAGATGCGGTCAAGGTCGCTCTGTAATTCTCCGAACACAGTGGTTGGCCCCGATGATCGGCGTAATGTTGCTGACCACCAGCGCAATCGAGAACAGCGTGTAGTAGGCCAACGCTGCGCCCATGCTCGGGGCGTAATCGTCCACCCACGCCCTGACGGATTTCCTGCTCAGATCCCAGAGTTGCTTGAGGTGCATGCCGGTCTCCTGGTGTCGTTTCCCCGTGTCATCTTGCTTGCCCGCTCCAGTTGGCGCAGTGCTTTTGCGCGGCCTGGCCGTTGCATCGCATGCCTCACCGTAACAGCAGTTGTAACGTCTTGAGCACCTGCGTCAATACGCTCGGGCTTGCCGGGTAAACCACCGCCATTGGTTTGCTGCGGCTACGGCAGAGATAGCCCAGCACGAGGGCACCAAGCAGTACGCCGCCGATGACTAGCGGTGAACCGATGTGGCGGCGTAGATTCGCCCGTGCCGCCTGGTATTCGGCAAGCACAGCCATGCGTGCTTCGGCAACCTGCTGTTCGGCCAGAACAATCGAGTCAGTGTGTTTATTCATGTGGATTCATGTCGATTCCCTCCCGTCGGAAATTCGCCGCAGTTGCCGCCGCGTTGCCGGGAAGAGCAGGTATCGGCTCTGCTGAATCACCATCAACACGACTCCGCCGGCGCCCGCAAAGCTGAGCAATGCCGCGATCGACAGCGCCCATTCCCAGCCGACGATCTGGTTCTGAACGAGGGTCAGCACGACGCAGGCCAGCATCGTCAGCCAGCCGGTGAGCGCCAGCAGGGTGGCAACGAGCGCCAGCAGGGTGGCAACGAGCGCCAGCCCCACCATCCATGCCAGACTCTGGCCGGCCTGTTGGCATTCCAGCATGACCAGAGCGAGGAAGCGTTCGCCGACGGCGCGAAGCGAAGCAATCAGCGATACCATCGATCCGGTGGCCATCGGGGACTGCATCACACTATTGCCAATACGGCGTGCACTCGTAGAACGCGTGCACTTCGCTGTTCCACTTTTCATCTGCCATCGAAGGCCAATGTTCCGGATCGAATCCAGGCGCCGCTTCCAATCGCTCCTTGGCAATATCAAGATAGTAGGAGCCTATCGTCACGTTGTACTTGAGCGCGCCGAACGGAACTGCGAAGAGTTTTCCTCCCATGCCGAGAAAACCGCCAAAAGAGAGGACCGCGTACGCAACGCGACCGGTGCAGGGGTCGATAACGATTTCCTTGATGTTTCCGAGGCTTTCGTTTTCAGGGTTAAGCACTTTCTTGTCGGTGATGCTCGAAGCTTTAATGGGAGGGTTTGAAAATGTTTGCGTTGCACTCATCTTGCTTTTCCTTCTGCAGGGTGGATGGAAACAGGAATTCAGCGCTGTTGATCTCCGCAGGTGGGAAATACATCCGGAGAAGCCCACACGATGAATTCCAGCGCTCAGGATAGGTGGGGAATCGCGCAATATCTGTGCGTTGGCAAACATAAGGGGGAAACGGCCTTGATCATCATTCCGGCCAAAGCCGAGTGCTGCACCTGGTGAAAGTCCTGCGGAAGCGTGGCAGGACCCTCGAAATCACGTACCCTTGGAAGTGCAAACCAACCGAGGGAGAAGGAAGATGCTCGAAGGTCCTGCCGGGATCGACTCCAGACACGAGGCCGGTGCCACGGCGCGCTGCACGGCCATCGATGGCCGGTGGGTCGTGAGGCGCCGCTCGCGCCTGGATCGGGCGGAGCAGCGTGAAACGGCCAGCGCGCGCTTGGCAGCGGGACAGCCGCCCAGGCGTGCTGGGCGGTTGAGCGGGCGGCCCAGCAGGCGTACGAAGACCCCTCGCCACGTCCCTGCGGTCGCCCGTCCGCATCCACGCCGCCGTGAGCGATGTAGTGCAGACCGAAAGATCGTTTTCAGCGCAGCAGCTCCGGCGTGGAGGGCCGCAACGCTCAACTGGCCCTGCATCACCATGGCTGCCATCGCCTGAGCGACCGCAAGCTCTCGGCGCTCACCGCCGTGCACCACTACTACATCCGGCGTGCCGACGACCTCGCCCGTCCAAGCCGCCCTATCTGATGCCGCTGGCGGCGTAGCGGGGATGGCCGGAATGATGATCAATGCCTCAAAACCGTACTTTCGTTACTGGGGTAAGGCCAAGCCGCAAGACGGCAGTGGGACGCAGTTTCATCTGTTGCCATATCACTGTCTGGATGTCGCGGCGGTCGGGTTGGAATTCTGTCGCAAGGCGCCCGCATTCTGTCGTCTTCTCGGCCAACGACTGAACTTTAATGATCACGTGGCGCTGCAACGATGGATCGTGTTCTGGCTTGCCATACACGATCTCGGCAAGTTTTCCGAAGCCTTTCAGAGCCAACGGCCAGACTTGTTCAAGGCCATGAGAGGTCGCCCGCCGGACGCCAGCAAAGAGTACAAGCTTCGCCATGACAGCCTGGGCATGCAGTTCTGGAGCAAGCCTCTCATGGACTACGTGAAGAAGGATGTGTGGTTTGGCCCTCAAACCGGATTATACGAGTGCGGACTCAACTACTGGGCACGCGCAGTGACGGGACATCATGGTCAACCGCCGCAAGAGGGTGGTTCATGGAAAGCCAATTTTCATTGGCAAGATGATCCGTATGCAATTCTCGAATTCACAACAGACATCAGAGCCCTGATCTTTGAGGATCGGGAGGCGGCCATTCCCACCATGCTCGACCCGGAAGCCTTTGAGTTGGCGAGTCAGGATCTGTCATGGTGGATGGCGGGATTGGCTGTTCTCGCGGACTGGCTGGGCTCCAATACGGACTACTTTGCGTATCGTGCCGACACGGAAAATCCGCTGCCACTGCGGGAGTATTGGGAGCACGCCAGGCGGCAAGCCGTCGTTGCGCTTGATCATTCCGGCGTGTTGCCTTTGAATGTCGGGCGCGCATTAGCGTTCGATGCGCTTTTCCCCAGCATCATCACGCCATCTCCACTGCAGGCCTGGGCTGCAACGGCCGAGCTTTCGCAAGGCCCACAGATTTATCTGCTGGAGGATGTGACCGGCGCGGGCAAGACCGAAGCGGCTGTTTTGCTTGCACATCGTCTGATGGCGGCAGGGCATGCCGATGGCTTCTTCATCGGCCTGCCGACCATGGCCACGGCTAATGCGATGTACGGCCGCATTGCGCAAGTCTATGCGCGCCTGTTTGAAGAGAACGCCAGTCTTGTGCTGGCGCACGGTCAGCGCAATCTGGTGGAGGCGTTCGCGGAATCCGTGATCCCTGCCGGCCCAGTTGATGCAGACAAGCAGCAGTTGGACGAGACGGCGAGCGCCCGTTGTAGTGCCTGGCTGGCCGACCACAACAAACGTGCGCTGATGGCTCCGGCAGGCGTCGGCACGCTCGATCAGGCATTGCTGGCCGTTCTGCACAGCAGGCATCAGTCGCTGCGCCTGCTCGGATTGTTCCGCAAGGTGTTGGTAGTGGACGAGGTGCATGCCTGCGACACGTACATGCAGGGCATCCTCGAGAACCTGCTGATCTTTCATGCGCGTGCCGGTGGAAGCGCCATCCTGTTGTCGGCAACGCTGCCGCAACGCATGAAAAAAGCACTGTTACGGGCGTTTGCGCGCGGATGTGGATGTCAAAGAGAATTGTCAATGATGGCGGGTCGGACCGACTACCCGCTGGTGACTTCCTGGCATAGCGATCGGCCCGATCGTCCCGCCGAGATTCCCATCGCCACACGCGACGATGTAAAGCGCACGGTCGCCGTCGACTATCTCAGTGATGAGGCGCAAGTCATTGCAGCCATCGAAACGGCGCTTGCTGCCGGCAAATGTGTTTGCTGGATTCGCAATACGGTAGCCGATGCCTTGGAAGCCTGTGCACTCTTTCGGGGCAAACTGCCTGCCGACAAGCTCACCCTTTTTCACGCCCGCTTCGCTTTGCGCGACCGCCTGCACACCGAACGCAAAGTGTTGACGTTATTCGGTAAGCGCAGCACACCGGCACGGCGGCGGGGCCGATTGGTCATTGCTACACAAGTCGTCGAGCAAAGCCTGGATGCAGACTGGGATTTCGTCGTCAGTGACCTCGCACCCATTGATCGTCTCATCCAGCGCGCCGGTCGCCTGCAGCGTCATCCACGTGATCAGCAAGGGTGGCGTTTGCAAGACCCTGCCGCACGCGACCAGCGCGGCGAACCCCGTTTGTGCGTATTCGGCCCGGGGTGGACAGATGTGCCTAAGGCTGACTGGTTCAAATCCGCGTTCAGGAAAGCGGCCAACGTCTATTCCCACCATGGCCAGCTCTGGCTGACCGCGAAGGCGCTGCAAAACGGCGGTTTTGCCATGCCTGGCGGTGCCCGCAGTCTGATCGAGGGCGTATTCGGAAGCGATACGGAGATTCCGACCGCGCTGGAGCACAACGCCAATCAGGCGGAAGGCAAAGCCTACGGTGACGCCAGCCAAGCCCAGCAGAACACCGTGAAACTGGAGTTGGGATATGTAAGAGGTGGCTTCGACTGGTGGAGCGAAGCCAAGACGCCGTCGCGTTTGGGCGAGGCGAGCGTGAACGTCGTGTTGGCGCGTTGGGAGACTGGCCAACTGGTGCCTTGGTGTGCGCACGCGAATCTGCGGCATGCCTGGGCTTACAGCACGGTTCGCGTCGCCGAGCGACTGATCGCCAAGACGGCAGAGCCCAAGGACCCCGAACGGCAGGCAGCCCTGGAGCAGGCACTGCTGACATTGCCGGGGAGGGGCCAGTGGGCAGTTCTGCTGCCCCTGGAGTTGATCAATGAGGCATGGACCGGAGAGGCCTGGAGCAAGAAATCCGGCCAAGAGGCATTCGTACTTCGACGCTGGCAATACCAGAGCGAAAGCGGGTTGCTTGGGTTGGAAGCACCGGACGAGGACTCGTCCGGTGCCACCCCGCGATAGCGAGGAACATTGCCCAGCAAAGGGCTGGCGAACCGACTTGGTACGGTTCATCCCCATCGGAATGAGGAACACGGCGATAAGTGTCTCACAAAAACAGGAAAAAACTCTTAGGCGAACCAACTTGATACTTTGTAAAATTTGCATCGCTCCACATTTCCTGCTAGACTTTGCTCATCTTGCTGGTATTGCAAATCGCCTCCCGGCACTCCAAGCACCGGGCGGGCAGGTGCAGAAAAAGCAAGAGCGGACGGCCTCGAAAATCGCCCGGCTACCCAATTTCGCACGAAGGGATGCATATGGTTTCACTATTGTCTGAACCCTGGATGCCTGTGCGGTGCCGTGACGGCAGCCGAATGTGGATTGCCCCGGATCGCTTATCCGATCCTGACCTTCTGGCATTCGATGCTGACCGGCCCGATTTCAACGGTGCGCTGGCGCAGTTTGCTGTGGGTCTGTTGCAGAGCAGCACCCCCATGAATAGCGAGACGGCATGGGGTAAATGGTTTGCAGAGCCGCCGCCGGCGAACGTTCTGAGCGAATGGTTTGCGCCCCTCGCCCCGGCTTTCGAACTGGATGCTGAGGGGGCTCGCTTTATGCAGGACTTCAGCCTGACCGCTGAAGAAGGGGTATCCAATGAGATCGGTACGTTGCTCATCGAAACGCCTGGTGAAAACGCGCTCAAGAACAATAGCGATCATTTCATCAAGCGCGGACGCATCTCGGCCATGTGCCCGCATTGCGCTGCCACCGCCTTGTTGACCCTGCAGATCAATGCGCCAGCGGGAGGTGTCGGGAACCGGACCGGGCTGCGCGGTGGAGGGCCATTGACTACCCTGGTCGTCAGCATGTCGATCGATGGACCTACCCGTTCCCTGTGGCATGACTTGTGGCTCAACGTACGCGATCGCAGAGGGTTTCTGGGTCTGTGCGGTGATGCCGGCAAGTCAGCACTGTACTTCCGTTTTCCGTGGATGAACGATATGTCAGCTATCCAGAAAACGGGTGGTGAGACTACGCCTGTCCAGGTGCATCCGGATCAGGTGTTTTGGGCCATGCCGCGTCGCATACGCCTGGACTTCGACACCGTTTGCAGCGGTGAATGTGACGTCTGTGGTCGAGCCAGCAAACAACTGATCGGACAATACATCGCCAAAAACTACGGCTTCAATTACAAGGGAGCCTGGCTCCACCCCTTCTCACCGTACTATGAGACCAAGGAAGAGTGGCTGCCACTGCATCCGCAGCCTGGCGGCTTCGGCTATCGCCACTGGCTCGGCTGGGTGTTTGGACAAAGCACCGGCAAGAAGAAGCAGCGGCGCGCCAGCGTGGTGGAACATGCGCTCGCCCACCGACGTGGGGAATTGCGTCTGTGGGCTTTCGGCTATGACATGGACAATATGAAGCCACGTTGCTGGTACGAAGCGACCATGCCGCTCTATGGCCTGGCCGACTGTGATGAAGATGCCCAGCAATGGGTGGAGTCGCAGGTGGAGATTTGGCTCGCGGGCGCCGATTTGGCGGCGTTCTACCTGCGCTCTGCCGTCAAGGATGCCTGGTTTGGCGCAGACGCGCGTGGGGATTTCAGTGCCATTGATGCGGCTTTCTGGAACGTGACCGAATCTGCTTTCTATATGCAGTTGCAGGAAGTGATCGATCTCACCCGACAGGGTCTCGAGGGCGACATGCTGCAAGTTCGGCAGAGATGGCACCAGGTACTGATGAAAACTGTCGCTTCGCTATTCGATGAGGTATTTGTTGGAGCCGGCCAGGTGGAGCGGCAAAAGCCTCAACGCGTGGCCCTGGCATACCAGCAACTAAATAGAAACATGCGTGGGCCGAAAATGCGGCAGGCCCTTCATCTGCCGTCATCCGTAACCGATAAACCAAGGTCAAGCAAGAAGGTCACACAAATGGCCGCCATCTGACGGTCATGGCTGTTGCAGGCATCCTCGATCATGGAAGCCATGACCATGTCCCTTCCTTGCTGGGCGCATTCCGGCTGGCACGCCGGAATTGTTCGATAGGCACGGAGCCATGCTCCGCGAATTTCCCATCTCGCCTCCCGACCCCCCAAGCGGGCGAGGGGAGCCCTTCGACAAGGCTCAGGGCAGGATTCGTGAGTCGCTGACGCGACTTTCACATTAAGGAGTCCCGTATGGCTGTTTACTTCACGAAAGACGAAGGGAGTGGCAAGGTCTTGTTCGACTGGTGGGAAAATTTGGACCAGGATCGCGCGAGTCGCGCGGTGCTGCGCAGAGCATCGTCACCCACTGAGATCGCGTTGCTCCCTGCTTATCAAAGGTTATGCAGGCGTTTGGGCGCGCTGAACTGGAAGGCGTGGGAAAGGGATCGATTTGCCGTCGTCGTCGGTGTGCTGTCGCATATAAAAGCCAACGACGCACGCTCACCGGCGCAGGCCATGAGCAAGCATGAGCCTGTCAAGCCGGGAGACAAACCTCCCGTCAGCGAACTGCGCTTCATGCGACTGCTCGATTCCCCCGACCCGGATTCCCTGTTTTCGGGCATGCGCCGCGTTCTTCCCCTGATGCGCAGCGTCGATGTCATCGTGCTGGCAAATGATCTGATGCACTGGGGCGATGCGGTCAAGAAAAAGTGGGCTTATAGCTATGAGTGGCCTGATGAATCCGTTCGCTAAATTCTTTCTCAACTCTTTTCAGGAAAACACGCGATGTCACGCTTTGTTCAGCTTCACGTTCTGACCAGCTATCCACCCTCCAACCTGAATCGCGACGATACCGGTCGCCCAAAAACCGCGTTGATGGGCAATGCGACGCGCTTGCGTCTCTCATCGCAAAGCCAGAAGCGCGCGTGGAGAACCTCGGACATTTTCGAGATTTCCCTGGCGGGGCACCTCGGTAAGCGCACCAAGTGGATGGGCAAGGAAATCTTCAAGGCGCTCAAGACTGCCGGCATTACAGAAAAAGCCGCCCGCGAATGGACGAAGGCCATCGCAGCTCGTTTCGGGAAGCTGAAATCGGACAAGAAGACGGAAAATGACGAGGATCTGGAGATTGAGCAATTGGCACACTTCAGCCCGGAAGAAATAGCCGCCATTGAAACCCTGACCAACCAGTGTGCTGAACGTGGCAGCGCCCCGACTCAAGACGAGTTGGCGCTTCTAAGCAAGCCCAGGCGTGCCGTGGACATTGCCATGTTCGGCCGTATGCTGGCCGATACACCGGCATTCAATGTCGAGGCTGCTGTGCAGGTGTCGCATGCGATTACCGTGCACAAGGCGGCAGTGGAAGATGACTACTTTGTCGCCGTGGATGACCTGAACAATGGTCAGGTGGACAGTGGCGCTTCGCACATCGGTGAACGCGGCTACGGCGCTGGCCTGTTCTACCTCTATCTGTGCATTGACCGGGAATTGCTGAAAGAAAACCTCGGCGGTGACGAGGCACTCACCGCCAGATCCCTGGAAGCCCTGGTCAATGCCGTGACCAAGGTATCTCCGACCGGCATGCAAAACAGCTTCGCCTCTCGCGCCTATGCCAGCTATGTGCTGGCCGAAAAAGGCAATCAGCAGCCACGTTCGCTGGCGCAAGCTTTTCTCAAACCGGTCAAACCATATGACGAACAGGACATGCTGGCAGAGGCAGTGAAGGCCATGACCAAGCGCTATGAAAATTTCGACAAGGTATATGGCAAGTGCGCGGAGCTGCGCTACCACATTGATGTGGAGAAGGGAGAAGGCACGCTGCCGGAACTCGTCGCCTTCGTACAAAGTTGAAAGCCATGGATTTTCTGGTCTTTCAACTGCAGGCGCCGCTGGCGTCCTGGGGCGGCGCAGCGGTGGGCGAGTATCGCGGCAGCTACGAGTATCCCGGTGAATCAGCCCTGCTCGGCTTGCTGGCCGCCGCACTCGGCATCCGGCGCGAGGAGGATTCGACGTTGGCAGGACTGAGGCAAGGCTATGGGTTTGCCGTCGGCGTGCAAGACGGGGGCACCTTGCTGCGGGATTACCACACGGCCCAGGTGCCGGGACGTGCGGCACTGAAGGGGCGGCCGCAGGCGACGCGACGTGACGAGTTGGCGGTGCCAAAGCGCGAGTTGAACACCATCCTGTCAACACGGGATTATCGGCAAAATGCCGCGTGCGTCGTGGCGGTGCAGGCGCGCGTAGACGCGCCGTATCCTTTGGATACCTTGGCAGGCGCGTTGCGAACGCCGCGCTTTGTACTGTATCTGGGGCGCAAAGCCTGTCCGCCTGCAGCTCCTCTGTACCCGACAGTGATCAATGCCGATTCGGCGCGGGCTGCCTTCGAACAATACCTGGCGCGGCTTGAACAGTTGCATTTGGCGCATCCGGATGCTCGGGGGCGCTCGCTCTTGGAGGATGTGGCTCCGTTGGTACGAATCGCCTGGTCCGACGGTGTCGCTGCCGGTGTAAATCCCGATCTCAGCGTGCCACGCAAGGATCGCGTGATTCGTCGCAAGGGCTGGCAGTTTGGTGATCGCACCGAGCATATCTGGTTGCGGAACGAAGGAGTGTGACCATGTACTTCACCGTGATCACGCCATCGCCCGGCAGAGAACGCGAGGCAGCGCATCAGCGGGCGATAGGCCCTTACGCCGAACATCAATGGCTGTGGCACTTTTTTCCTGCGGCAGAGAACTCCCCCAGGGATTTTCTGTTCCGGAGAATGGACATTGACGGCCTTCCGCGTTTTTACCTTGTCTCGAAACGATCTCCGCAACTACTGAATGGCGCTTGGCGCGTCCAGACGCGAGAATATTCGCCACGTCTTGCCGCAGGCGCGTTCTTACGCTTCGACCTCCGGGCAAATCCAGTCGTCACGATCAGTAGGGACGGAAAGTCTGCACGTCACGATGTCGTCATGCAGGAAAAAAAAACGCCTGCTCGCAGAACGCGGTCTTGCCTGCTGGAATCAGTGGAAAGGGAACGACAGGCCCGCGCTCCATGAACTGGTGAGTGATACCTGTGGGCAATGGCTGTTCTCCAGATCTCCGCGGCTGGGTTTCGAAATCGTGCAGGAAAGCCTGTTGGTAGAAGCTTATACGCAGCACGCCGAGAAGAAGGGGAGTCTGCGGTTCAGCAGCGTGGATTTTTCCGGGGTATTGAGAGTGACTGATGCTGCGGCATTTTCTGATGCTTTGTACGGTGGCATTGGGCATGCAAAAGCATTTGGCTGTGGCCTGTTGCTGGTGCGTGCGGCATGATCTACGGGTTTACAGCCAAGACAGGTTCATGTGAAAGTCGCGTATGCGACTCACGAATCTCCCCTCCCCCCTCGCGGGGGGAGGGGTTGGGGGGAGAGGGAAACGGTCATGACTTTCATGATCGGGGGTGCCTGGAAAAGTCATGACCGTTAGCTAGGGAGCTTTATTCATGCTGCCACCTCTCAAACCCATCCTGATCAAGGAGCGTTTGTCTGTCGTCTTCGTGGAACGGGGTGAAATCGATGTCGTTGATGGCGCTTTCGTGCGCGTGGATCAACAGGGCTTGCGAGTGCGACCTGTGCTCACACACATCCCGATCGGTGGGGTTGCCTGCATCATGCTGGAGCCCGGCACGCGCGTGTCGCATGCTGCCGCGGCACTGGCTGCGCGCGTTGGTACTTTGCTGGTATGGGTCGGCGAAGCGGGGGTGCGCCTGTATTCAGCCGGGCAACCGGGCGGCGCGCGTGCCGATCGTTTGCTGTATCAGGCCAAGCTGGCGCTCGACGAGGTGTTGCGACTGAAAGTGGTGCGCAAGATGTACGCGATTCGTTTTGGCGAGGAGCCGCCAGCGCGGCGCAGCGTCGAACAACTGCGTGGGATTGAAGGCGCACGGGTGCGGCGCAGCTATCAGTTGCTGGCACAGAAGTTCGGCGTCAACTGGGGTGGGCGCGACTATGACCCGGAAGATTGGGATGTGTCCGATCTGCCGAATCGCTGTTTGTCATCCGCGACGGCAGCGCTCTATGGCGTGACCGAGGCCGCCGTGCTTGCCGCTGGCTACGCCCCTGCCGTTGGTTTCATTCATACCGGCAAGCCCTTGTCTTTCGTGTATGACATTGCCGATATCTATAAATTTGAGACGGTGGTGCCGGCCGCTTTCAAGGTGGCTGCCAACCCGCCAGCGAACCCGGAACGTGCCGTGCGGCTGGCGTGCCGGGATATGTTCCGACAGACCAGGTTACTGGACCGTATCATCCCGGATATTGAGAATATTCTCGCAGCGGGCGAGATTCCGCGCCCGGAGGCACCTGCCGATGCAGTCGGTCCCGCCATTCCCAATCCGGAAAGCCTCGGCGATGCTGGTCATCGTTCTTGAAAACGCGCCGCCACGTTTGCGTGGCCGCTTGGCAATCTGGCTGCTCGAAGTGCGGGCGGGTGTTTATGTCGGCAACTATTCGCGTAAAGTTCGGGAAGCGATCTGGGAGCAGGTGGGGAAGGGCATCGAAGACGGCAACGCGGTGATGGTCTGGCGCTCCAACACCGAATCGGGATTCGACTTCGAAACGCTTGGGGCGAACCGCCGGGTTCCGTCGGAGATCGATGGAGTACGCCTGGTTAGTTTCTTTCCCGAGCCCAAGGAAGGCGATCTTTAACAATTCGGAAAATGGCATTTACATGTCTTGTTGTTGGTAGAATTTGAAGGCCAAATACTTCCATGAAAAATCATGGTGATGGAAGAAGTGTGTTCCCCGCAGGCGCGGGGATGAACCGCAGTCTAACCCTCAGCCTGCCAGCAATGGCAGGTGTTCCCCGCAGGCGCGGGGATGAACCGCCCTGTAAGGGCCAGCGTTGGAGTCGCTACTAGTGTTCCCC
>NZ_SPMX01000135.1 GCF_012940005.1 Candidatus Accumulibacter contiguus
GGTAGAAGGCGCGGTTCTGCCCCCCGTGCTGGATCACGACGCCGGACGCCTGCAGGATGGCTTCGGCGCGCTCGACGGCGTCCCAGGTCTGTTCCCTGCGTTGCATCGGCGGCAGACCGTCGATCTGCTCGGCGTTGAAGACGGTGGCGAAGAACACCCGCGGCCGTTCCAGCCGCACTTCCGCTTTGACCGGCCTGCCCTGGGCATCGAGGACGGGCTTGCCGCTCTCGTCGGTCCGGGTCTGCTCCTCGCTGAACTTCCAGTACTGGATGGCCGTGCCGTGCTCGCCCTTGCGCACCTGCGCGCCGGCAACGGCGGCCTGCTTGTAGGTCAGCCAGCGTTGATCGACACGGCCCTGGCTCATCAACTGGATGGCGTTGATGCCGCGATAGCGCTTGCCGGTTGTCGGGTTGATCGGGAGCAGGGAAGCCGCCTCGCCCGCTTCCCACGGCCGCTGCCATGGCGCCGTGCCCTGCCGCAGTTGCTCGATCAGCTTCTCGGCCACCTGTTCGTGAAATGCTTTTTTGGTGTCGGCCATCGTCCTTACCTCCTCGCCTTGGTGGTGGTCGTGGCGGCCGGCGCGGTGGTATCCATCAGGTCGATGTCGCTCTCGGCGGCGTCCTGCTCGCTCAAGGCGTCCTCGACGAAGGCGCCGGCCTGTTCGGCCTCGTCGGGGTCGAACTCGGCCTGATAGCCGGGCGTCATCGCGTCGAGCAGCTTCTCGCGCAGCGCGCCGGCGGCGTTGGCTCGATCGTCGACCTTCGCGGCGAAGCTCACGTCGTTCTTGGGAAGGGGGTCTCGGTCATTCATCGCCTTTCTCCTTGCGGTTGCTGTCAGTGGGCTTGCCAACTCGTTACCAGGTCAAAACTCCGCGGATCACGCCCTTGATCTGCGAACGGTGGATCGGGCCGAAGTAGCGGCCATCGAAGGACGTGCCGCTGACGTCCGACATCAGCAGCAGCTCCGAACCGCCCAGCGTGAAGCGCTCGGCCGGAAAGCGCGGCAGCGGCCGGCCGGCTTTGTCGGCCTGGATCGGGGCGCTGTGCGGCAGCAGTTCGCCGTTCACGCGCACGCCTCCGTCGGTAATGGTCACGGCGTCGTCCTTGGCGGCCAGGACGCGCTTCATCAGGTAGCCGTAGCCGCCCGGGCAGAAGCCGGCGCCGACGTAGCCCCTGGCCCTGGCCTCCTCGAAGACGCCGATGGGCGGCGGGCAGAACATCACGTAAGCGCCCTTCTCCACCGGCTCGCTGCTCAGCCAGTACAGGCCGACCGGAATGCTTTGGGT
>NZ_SPMX01000136.1 GCF_012940005.1 Candidatus Accumulibacter contiguus
TCACGTCGGACAGTACGTCGCGGCCGGGATCATGACCGCCGCGCAGCAGGCGACCCTGACCGCCGCCATCAAGGCGCACCGGAACATCCTGGTGATCGGTGGCACCGGTTCCGGCAAGACTACGCTGGTCAACGCGATCATCAACGCCATGGTCGAGTTAGATCCCGCCGAGCGTGTTTTCATCATCGAGGACACCGGCGAGATCCAGTGTGCCGCCGAGAACTTCGTGCAGTACCACACCTCGCTCGAAGTGACGATGACCATGCTTCTGAAGACCACCCTGCGCATGCGGCCCGACCGGATCCTGGTCGGCGAAGTGCGCGGCCCTGAAGCGCTGGACCTGCTGATGGCCTGGAACACCGGCCACGAAGGCGGTGCGGCCACGCTCCACGCCAACAACGCCCGATCCGGGCTGGACCGCCTCGCCATGCTGATCAGCATGCACCCGGAATCACCCCGGCCGATCGAACCGCTGATCGGCGAAGCGGTGCACGTCATCGTCCATATCGCCCGCACCCCCGAAGGCCGCTGCGTTCAGGAGATCCTGGAAGTGGCCGACTACGCCGACGGCGCTTACCTCACTCGTCCTCTGTAAAGGAGCCAGCCCCATGCACTCGCCCGCCCTGCCCTACCCGCTCCACCGCTCGACCCTCTTCTATTTCGGACTGGCGATCCTGCTGCTGGTGTTCTTGCTGGTCCCGCCACACGCCTTCGCAGCGGAAGGCACCGGCGGGTCGCTGCCCTATGAAAGCTGGCTGACCAACCTCCGCAACTCGGTCACCGGCCCGGTCGCGTTCGCGCTGGCGATGATCGGCATCGTCGTGGCCGGTGGCGTGCTGATCTTCGGTGGCGACCTGAACGGCTTCTTCCGCACCTTGATCTTCGTCGTTCTCGTCATGGCCCTGCTGGTCGGCGCGCAGAACATGATGAGCAGCTTCTTCGGCCGTGGCGCGGAGATCGCCGCCCTCGGCGAAGGCACGTTCGACGCGGTCAAGCGCTTTGGCGGAATCGCTCCGGAAAGGCTCGCCTGAGCATGGCGCTGCGCAAGATCCCGATTCGGCGGGCCGGCAATCGCGACAACCTGTTCATGGGCGGCGATCGTGAACTGGTCATGTTCTCGGGTCTGCT
>NZ_SPMX01000018.1 GCF_012940005.1 Candidatus Accumulibacter contiguus
AATGGTTGCCTTTCCCAGATGTACCATAACGGGCGTGGGTGGACGGAAAGGCGTCTGAAGGCTTTGACGGTCATCCACCACTATGGGTTGAGACGCCATGACGGAACTACGGCGGCCGCACGCTTGTTTGGTACATCGTTCCCTGATCTTTTCGACTGGCTGGTCAGCCAGATGGGGGAACTTCCCATGCCTCGGAAAGCCCGCCAACGGGTCGTGCGTAACCCATTGAAATTGCAATCTGTCCCGGCTTAAGTGGGTAGCCCGAAGATGGGTTTGCGCCGCCGACGCGTTCACGCCGACCGGCATCAGGATTACCGCGAATCCTTGATCAGTCTCGCTTTCTCGGCGACGGCGAGCGAAGACATCATGCTATCCGTGTAAGCGATTGCCCTGGGCGGCAAGTATTTCACGGTGAATCGCCGCAGTGCTCAGGTATAATTCGTGCTTTGCTCAGAGTGATATGCTGTGACTGCAGATAATCTCGTCGAGATCGGTGATCTCGACTTTGCCTATGAGGATCGATCGATCCTCAAGGGCATCAGTCTACAGATCCCGCGCGGCAAGGTCGTGGCCATCATGGGTGGTTCCGGGTGTGGCAAGACCACTTTATTGCGGCTGATCGGCGGACAGCTCAGGCCGAGCCGCGGGGCAGTATTGGTCGACGGCCAGTCGGTTCCCGAACTGAAGGATGATGATCTCTACGAGCTGCGCCGGCGCATGGGCATGCTCTTCCAGTTCGGTGCGCTGTTCACCGACATCTCGGTATTCGACAACGTCGCCTACCAGATGCGCGAGCACACCGACCTGCCGGAAGAACTGATTCGCGACATGGTGTTGCTCAAACTCAACGCCGTTGGCCTGCGCGGCGCGCATCATCTGATGCCGGCCGAGCTTTCCGGTGGCATGGCCAGACGGGTAGCGCTGGCACGGGCGATCGCTCTCGATCCGATGCTGATCATGTATGACGAGCCGTTCGCCGGTCTCGATCCGATTTCACTGGGCGTCATCGGTCAGTTGATCCGCCAGCTCAATGACGCACTGGGCGCGACGACGATCATGGTCACCCATGACATTCAGGAGTCCTTGCTGATCGTCGATTTCATCTATTTCATGTCTGAAGGAAAAATCGTCGCGCTCGGGACACCGGACGAAATCCGGGCCTCCCGGCATCCCTTCGTCCATCAGTTCGTTTTCGCGGAGGCAGACGGACCGGTACCCTTCCACTATCCGGCAGATCCTCTTGCTCGGGAACTGTTGGGGAGAGGCGCAAATGGACGCTCCTAGCCAGCGCCGGGGCTCCATCCTGCCGGCCATTGCCGGTCTGGGGCACCGCGTCAACGACGCCCTGCAGCGCCTGGGCTTTGCGACCCGTTTTTTTTTCGTGCTGCTGCGTCACTCCGGACAGTCCTTCCGTCGTCTGCACCTGACGATCCGCGAGATTTATTTTTCCGGTTTCCAGTCGCTGCTGATCATCATGGTCTCCGGACTGTTCATCGGCATGGTGCTGGGCATGCAGGGTTACGAAACCCTGCAGCGTTACGGCTCGGCCGATGCACTGGGAATTCTGGTGGCTCTGTCGCTGGTCCGAGAACTGGGCCCGGTGGTGGCTGCCCTGCTCTTCGCCTCGCGCGCCGGCTCATCGATTACGGCCGAAATCGGGTTGATGAAGGCGACCGAGCAACTCACCGCAATGGACATGATGGCGGTCAATCCGATTGCCCGTGTGGTGGCGCCCCGTTTCTGGGGAGGCGTCATCTCCATGCCCTTGCTGGCGGCGCTTTTCTCTGCCACCGGGGTCTTCGGCGGCTATCTGATCGGAGTCATTTTCATCGGCGTCGATGAAGGGGCATTCTGGTCGCAGATGCAGGCTTCGGTTGATTTTCGTCACGACATCTGGAGCGGTATCGTCAAGAGTTTTGTTTTCGGGATTGCCGTTTCCCTGATTGCCGTTTTTGAGGGGTACGACGCGCAACCAACCGCTGAAGGCGTGTCAAGCTCGATCAAGGGTACAGTCGTCAAGTCGGCCTTGGCGATTCTGGCGCTCGACTTCGTATTGACCTCGTTCATGCTCCGGGAGGCTTGATGAGTCGCAAGTTACTCGACCTGTGGGTCGGTTTTTTCGTTGCCCTGGGCTTGGCTGCAGTGCTTTTTCTGGCACTGAAAGTCGGCAATCTCTCCGCAGCAAACTTTTCCGATACGTACTCACTGACGGCCAAGTTTGTTAACATTGGCGGATTGAAGGTGCGTGCCCCGGTCAAAAGCGCCGGTGTCGTCGTTGGCCGGGTGGCCGAGGTCCGTTTCGACCCGGAAACGTACGAGGCCGTGGTAAGCTTCACCATCGACGCACGCTATCGTTTTCCGAAGGATACCTTTGCCTTGATCCTGACCGCCGGCTTGCTCGGCGAGCAGTACATTGGACTGGATCCGGGCGGTGACGAAAAGATGCTCCAGAACGGCGACACGATCGCCAAGACACAGTCGGCAGTGGTCCTGGAAAAACTGATCAGCCAGTTCATGTTCAACAAGGCTTCCGAAGGGCAGAGCGATAAATAACGCAAAGGAGAATCAGTGAAGCCATCCCTTTCAAACTCGGTATCTTGCCTGGCCTGTGCAGTAGCGATCCTTGCTGGCAGCGGCTGCGCGACCACTGCGAACAACCCCAAGGATCCATTCGAGGGCTTCAACCGGGCGATGTTCGCCGTCAATGAAGGCCTGGATGTCATCGTCAAGCCCGTCGCACAGGGCTACGACGCGGCGGCTCCGCTGCCCGTGAAGGTCGTCATCGGCAACTTCTTCGGCAACATCTGGGACGCCTGGACGGCGGTGAACAATCTGCTGCAGGGCAAGGCTGGGCAGGCAGTTTCAGACGTCGGCAGGGTCCTGATCAATTCCACCGCCGGTATCGGCGGCGCTTTCGACGTCGCTTCCGAAGTGGGCCTGACCAAGCATTCCGAAGACTTTGGCCAGACACTTGGCAAGTGGGGAATCGGTGACGGCCCCTACTTCTACTGGCCAATCATCGGACCGCGCACGACGCGCGACAGCTTCGGCTGGCTGGCCGACACCTATTTCGACCCGGTATGGCGCATCGACAACATCGCCTGGCGCAACAGCCTCGTGGCGACGCGATATATCGACCGGCGCGCAAGCCTGCTGCCTTCCGACAAGGTGGTCGAGGAAGCCGCTTTCGACAAATACGACTACATCAGGGACGCCTACCTGCAACATCGCCGCAGCGAGATTTTCGATGGCGCGTTGCCGCACGAGCTGTCTGACGATGACTCGCTCCGCTAGACCGCTCAGGCGCAGCGTCAAGCATCACTCACCATTTGCCAGGAAATGCCCATGAAGTCCCTACTGTCGCTGCTGTTTGGTCTGTTGCTCGTGCTGGGTTCCGCCAGTGCGCAGGAACTGGCACCGGACGCCATGGTCCGGCAGGTCACCGAGGATGTATTGACCGTCGTTCGCCAGGACAAGGACATCCAGAGCGGCAATACCCGGAAGGCCATCGATCTGGTCGAAAGCAAGGTTCTACCGTATTTCAATTTCCAGAGAATGACCGCGCTGGCGGTCGGAGTAGACTGGAAGAAAGCGACTCCGGAACAGAAGAAGCGCTTGTCCGAGGAATTCAAGACCCTGCTCGTGCGTACCTACTCGAACGCGCTGACTTCCTACAAGAATCAGACAGTGGTCTATAAGCCGAGCAAGGTGGCGGCCGGCGACGCCGAAGCGGTGGTCAAGACCGAAATCGTGCAGCCGGGAAACCGGCCGGTTCAGCTCGATTACTCGCTGGAGAAGCTGGGCGACAGCTGGAAGGTATACGACGTCATCGTCGCCGGGGTCAGCCTGGTGACCAATTATCGCGACACCTTCAAGCAGGAGGTCAGTAACAACGGCATCGACGGGCTGATCACGATGCTGAGCAATCGGAACAAGCAACTCGAATCCGGCAGGAAATGATCGAACAGGCAGAGGGCGGCCTGCGCGTCATCGCGCCGATGGTCATCGCCAACGCCCGCACCCAGCTTGAGGCCGGGCGCCTTGTCTTGCGGGCACGCATGTTGCCAACGGAGGTCGATCTTTCAGCGGTCGCCGAAGTGGATTCCTCGGCCCTGAGCGTACTTCTGGCCTGGCTGCGCACGGCCGATGCGCACGGCTTTGCCCTGCGCATTACCCATCCGCCGGCAAATCTGATCAGCCTGGCGACGCTTTACGGCGTCGCCGAACTGCTCCCGCTCGCCTGAGCAGGTCCGCAAATTCTCCGTCGAAAAACGTAATTCCATGCGCGTCGCAGTTGCAATTGAGCGCGTTGAAAAGCGCTTTGGCTCCCTGCTGGCACTGGCCGGCGTGTCGCTGCAGATCGCCGAAGGGGAGTTCTTTGGTCTGCTGGGACCCAACGGTGCCGGCAAGACCACCTTGATCTCCTGCCTGGCTGGTCTCTCCCGTCCAGATGCCGGCAAGCTGATGGTGATGGGGCATGATGTGCTCAGCGATTACCGCAGCGCACGCCGCCTGCTTGGCGTGGTGCCTCAGGAACTCGTTTTCGACCCGTTCTTTTCGGTACGCGAAACCCTGCGCATTCAGTCCGGCTATTTTGGAATTCGCCACAATGAAGACTGGATCGACGAGATTCTCGCCAACCTGGATCTGACCGCCAAGGCAGATACCAACATGCGCCGCCTGTCCGGCGGCATGAAGCGTCGGGTTCTCGTCGCCCAGGCACTGGTGCATAAACCGCCGGTGATCGTTCTCGACGAACCGACCGCCGGGGTCGACGTCGAACTGCGGCAGGGCTTGTGGCAATTCGTCCGGCGCCTGAATCGCGACGGGCACACGGTGATCCTGACCACGCATTATCTCGAGGAAGCGGAAGCCTTGTGCGGACGGATTGCGATGCTCAAACAGGGGCGTGTGGTGGCTCTGGATACGACCAGCAACCTGCTGGCACGCTTCGCCGGCCACACTTTGACCCTGCGCCTGGCGCCTGCCGCGAGCTTGCCAGCGATGCTCTCTGCGCGCGCAACACAAAGCGAGAGCACCTGGACCTTTCCTCTTGGCAATCTCGGCGAGATCGAACCGTTGCTCACCGCCGTGCGCGAGGCCGGTTGCGTGATTGACGATCTGCGCCTGACGCAGACCGACCTGGAGGATGTGTTCCTGGGCGTGATGCAGAGCAGTGACCGCCGGAAGGAATCCGCACCGTGATATCCGGTTTCCAGACCCTGCTCTACAAGGAAGTGCTGCGCTTCTGGAAGGTGAACTTTCAGACGATAGCCGCGCCGGTGCTGACGGCAATGCTCTATCTGATGATTTTCTCGCATGTCCTCGAAGCGCACGTGCAGGTGCATGGTGTCGCCTACACCAGTTTTCTGGTTCCCGGCCTGGTGATGATGTCGGCGCTGCAGAATGCCTTTGCCAACAGTTCTTCGAGTTTGATCCAGTCGAAGGTGACTGGCAGCGTGATTTTCGTTCTCTTGCCACCGATCTCCTACGTCGAATTCTTTCTCGCCTATGTCGTCGCGGCGATGCTGCGCGGCTTGATGGTGGCCCTGGGCGTGCTGCTGGTGACGATCTGGTTTGCCGTGCCGACCTTCGTGGCACCGTTATGGATTCTGACGTTCCTCGTTCTCGGTGGCGGAACGATGGGAGCACTGGGCATGATCGCCGGCATCTGGGCTGACAAGTTCGACCAATTGGCGGGTTTTCAGAATTTCCTGATCATGCCGCTGACGATGCTCTCCGGCGTTTTCTACTCGCTGCATTCGCTGCCTGAATTCTGGCAGCAAGTATCGCGTTTCAATCCCGTCTTCTATATGATCGACGGTTTTCGCTTCGGATTTTTCGGCGTCTCCGATGTGCCGCCAGAAAACAGTCTGGCGGTCGTTGGCATGAGCTTCCTGCTGGTATCTGCGGCGACGCTGGCGCTCCTCCGCAGTGGTTACAAACTGAGGTCCTGAATCATGATGCAGCCTGAACAAATCCAGAACATCATCGCCGCAGGTCTGTCCTGCGAGCATCTGCAAGTCGTGGGCGACGGCCATCACTTCGAGGCGCTGATCGTCAGTGCCGAGTTCGTCGGCAGAAATCGCGTGCAGCGGCAGCAGCGCGTCAACGAAGTGCTGCGCGGGCATTTCGACAGCGGCGAACTGCACGCCCTGTCGATGAAAACCCAGACCCCTGAAGAGTGGAGTGCGGCGCGTGGATAAGCTGCTGATCCAGGGCGGTACGCCGCTCCGTGGAGAAATCGCCATTTCCGGTGCCAAGAATGCGGCGCTGCCGATTCTCTGCGCCAGCCTGCTCGCGCCCGAGCCGCTGCATCTGAGCAATGTGCCGCGGCTCAAGGACATCTCGACGATGCTGCGCCTGATCGAGCAAATGGGCGTCATGGTTGCTCACGAGGGCGACGATGGCGTGCTATTGAACAGCCTCGGCCTCAACAACCCGCTTGCCCCGTACGACCTGGTCAAGACCATGCGCGCCTCGATCCTGGTGCTCGGCCCCTTGCTGGCGCGTCATGGTGAAGCGAGGGTATCGCTGCCGGGCGGCTGTGCGATTGGTGCCCGGCCGGTGGAACAGCACATCAAGGGCTTGCAGGCGATGGGTGCCAGAATCCATGTCGAGCACGGTTACATCCATGCCACGGCAGGTGCCGGAGGCCTCAGGGGGGCGCACATCGTGACCGACATGGTCACCGTCACCGGTACCGAAAACCTGATGATGGCGGCGGTCCTCGCCGAGGGCGAAACGATCATCGAGAATGCGGCGCGTGAGCCAGAGGTGGTCGATCTGGCCAACTGCCTGATTACCATGGGCGCGCAGATTTCCGGTGCCGGGACCGACAAGATTCGCATCCGCGGCGTCACACGCCTGCACGGGGCCGCGCATCCGATCATGGCCGATCGCATCGAGACCGGTACCTATCTTTGTGCCGCAGCAGCGACCGGTGGCAGCATTCGTCTGACCGGGACTTCGGCAGCCTGCCTTGACGCCGTGGTCGACAAGTTGCTCGACGCCGGCTGCGAGATCGTTACCGAGCGCGCAGCGATCACCCTCAAGGCACCGCAGCGGCTCAAGGCAGTCAGCATTCGCACCTCGCCCTATCCGGCCTTTCCGACCGACATGCAGGCGCAATTCATGGCCATCAACTGCGTTGCCGAAGGGTCCGCAGTGATCCGCGAAACGATTTTCGAAAATCGCTTCATGCACGCCGTCGAACTGATCCGCCTCGGTGCGGACATCAAGATCGATGCCAGCAACGCGATGGTCACCGGCGTCGAGCGTCTTCAAGGCGCGACGGTGATGGCCACCGACCTGCGCGCATCTGCCAGCCTGGTCATCGCCGGGCTGGTGGCGCAGGGTGAGACGCTGATCGAGCGGATCTACCATCTCGACCGGGGTTACGAACGGATCGAGGAAAAACTCGGTCAGATCGGAGCGCAGGTCAGGCGGATTCGCTGAGACGACGACGCCTGACCGTCACCATGGCCGCTCCGTGCACACCTCCTGTCGGTGCTGGCGACCATTGGTTCGAGCGTTACCAGCGCCTGGTGGGCGCCCAGAATTGTGAAATAATGTCCGACAGCCCCCTTCGGTCACGATCACAAGCATTGCATGCCCACCCTCCCAGGAAATTCTCTGCCCGAAAAGCCACTACTGCTCATCGTTGATGACGATGCGCTGATCTGTGACACCTTGAGTATTTCGCTGAGCCCGCTTTTCGAAGTGCTCACCAGCCATTCGCGTCCGCATTGTCTGCAACTGCTTCGACAATTGCGCAGAGCGCCCGAACTGGCGCTGGTCGACCTCGGCCTGGCACCCGTACCGCACCGTCCCGATGAGGGTTTTGCGCTGATTGCCGACCTGCTCAAGCTTGCACCCAGGATACGTATCGTGGTCCTCTCCGGACAAAGCGACGAGGGTAATGCACGCCATGCACGAACGCTCGGCGCTGCCGATTTTGTCGCCAAACCGTGCAGCCCCGGCGACCTGCAGCAAGTCCTCACGGGCGCGCTGGAGTTTCGTGCGGTGGACAACGGGCGCCACGAGGGCTCATCGCCACTGCTCGGCAACAGCCCGGCCATACAAAAACTGCACTTGCAACTCCTGCAATATGCTGACTTACCGTTCCCGGTGCTGATCGAGGGGGAATCGGGCAGCGGCAAGGAGGTCATCGCTTCCAGTTGTCTGCATTACGATACCAGTCGTCGCTACCGGCCATTCCTGGCGATCAATTGCGCCGCGATCTCGCCCAACCTGGTTGAAGCGACCTTATTCGGCTACTCCAGAGGTGCTTTCACCGGTGCAGTAACGAAGAAAGCCGGCTATTTCGAAGACGCTGCCGACGGCACGCTTTTCCTCGACGAGATCGGTGAACTGGCACTCGATCTCCAGGCCAAGCTGCTGCGAGTATTGGAAAATGGCGAGTACCAGCGCGTCGGCGAAACCCAGAAGCGTGTCAGCCGGGCGCGCATCATTGCCGCCACCAACCGCGACCTGCGCAAGGAGGTCAAAGCGGGCAACTTCCGTGCTGATCTCTACCATCGGCTGTCGGTCTGTTCAATCGTCGCCCCGCCCTTGCGCGAGATGGGCGACGACCGGTTCGTCCTTCTCGACCACTTCCGGCAACACTATGCGGCACAAACTCAGCAGCAGCCGTTCAGCCTCTCTGCAGAAGCGGCAGAATTGTGGTGCAGCTACCCCTTCCCCGGCAATGTCCGTGAGCTACGCAACATCGTCATCCGCTTGACCACCCGGCACTCGGGTCGGCTCGTCGACGCCACAGCGCTGGCCGCAGAACTCGATCTCCCCGACGAACCGCAGGAGTTCACGGTGAATTCGCCCAGCGGTGCGGATGCACTGACCAGCGATGCGCTCATCGCTGCGGCAATGCATCGCCTGCGGCAAAAAGATCCCTTCAACCTCGATCGCCTGCTCGATGCCACGGAGCGCGGCTACATCGAGGCCGCGTTGAAGCTGGCGCACGGGAATGTCAGTCAGGCGGCACGCCTGCTCGGCATCCATCGCACGACGCTCTACAATCGCATGGAATCCTCGGCGCGGGAGCAGTGATGTACCTGGATCATTTCGGATTGCAGCAGGCGCCTTTTCGCATTACACCGCACACCGAGTTCTTTTTCGCAGGGGCCCAGCGAGGTGCCACGCTCGAGGCGCTGATCTATGCGATTACCCACGATGAGGGAATCGTCAAGGTCTGCGGTGAGGTCGGTAGTGGCAAGACGATGCTCTGCCGGATGCTGCTCGAAAAACTTCCGGGCCACGTCGAGACGGTCTATCTGGCCAACCCCTTGCTGTCGCAGGACGAAATCCTCCTGGCCATTGCCGGGGAACTGCGAATTGTGACGCCGCCGCTGCAGCAAGGGCATGCTCATTTGCTGCTGCGTTCGCTGCAGGAACGTCTGCTGGAAATCTACGCTGACGGTCGCCAGGTGGTCGCCCTGATCGACGAGGCGCATGCCATGCCACCGGCAGCACTCGAAGAAATTCGTCTGCTTTCCAACCTGGAATCGAGCCGGCACAAGCTGCTGCAGATCGTGCTCTTCGGTCAACCCGAGCTGGATCAACGCCTGGGTGAAACCGCCATGCGCCAGCTCAACGACCGCATCACCCATCATTTCAGGCTCGAACCGCTGCACCGCAACGACGTCGCCGTCTATCTGATGTTCCGTCTGCGCGCTGCCGGCTACCACGGCCCGGATCTGTTTACCCAGGGCGCCATTCGATTGATCAGCCGGGCCTCCGAGGGGCTGACCCGGCGCATCAACATTCTTGCCGACAAAGCCCTGCTTGCTGCATTTTCCGAAGGGCTGCATCAGGTCAATGGCAGGCAGGTCCGGGCGGCAATTCGCGACGCCCGGTTCCAGCGCATCGCTGGCCCGGCGCGCGCACGCTGGCTGTGGGCTGGCGCCGCCACCGCCCTCTGCACGACAGGCGGTCTGGCCTATCTCGCCGGCAGCCACCATGCCAGCAGCCTACCGGCAGCAGCGGCGATCGACGCAGCAGCATGGGCTATGACCAGGCCGCTGGACAGCACGACCTCGCCCGTTTCTTCCGTGGCAGCGCCTGAGCCGGTTTCCCCAATGACGGCAACACTCGGTGCTACCAAACCAGGCACGCTCGCCGAGCGAATTGCCGCGACCGAGGACTGGCTGACGCAGACCCCGGACAGTCATTATTTCATTCAACTGTTGATGACTGACGCCGGCAGCCAGCAGGAGGTGAGCGATTTCATCATCAAGCACATGAGGACGCTCGATTTACGGCAAGTTCGGGTTTATCGTTCACGGTTCGGCGGCAGAGAAAGACTCAGCGTCATCTACGGCGACTACCCTTCCCGCGAACAGGCGAACGCGGCGCTGGCGATGCTTGGAGAGATCAGCCCGTCGAGCAAGCCCTATGTGCGAGCGGTCGCCAAAGTTCGCTCGCAGCGGCTCTCGCGAGCCCCGATGGACAATCCTTAATACACTAAAAATCATGTACTTGTATCGACGTGTCGGCATGGTATCATAAACCACCCTTTGACTGGATCAAGCTTGAGCGTGTCCATGAACAAACTGCGCATACTGCGCATTCCTGGTTTCATCTCTCTTGCACTGCTGCTCTGCGCCTGCACACCGACCACGCTGAGCAAGGGGCCATCGGCCGGACATCTGCAGGCCGACAGTGTGTCCAGGAGCCAGGGGGCAATTCCCCAGCCCGTTCAGCAAAGCGTCTCACTACCCAGGCCGAAAGTCACCGGCAAGACGGAAACCTACAGCGTCGTCGTCAACAACGTGCAGGTTCACGACCTGCTGTTTGCCCTCGCCCGGGATGCCAGGCTGAACGTAGACATCCATCCTGGGCTCACCGGGCTGGTGACCCTCAACGCCATTGACCAGACGCTGCCACAATTGCTCACCCGCATTGCCAAGCAGGTCGACATGCGCTTCGAGATGGATGGCCCGAACCTGGTGGTGATGCCTGACTCGCCATACCTCAAGAATTACAGGGTCGATTACGTCAATATCGCCCGCGATGTCACGGGAACGGTATCGACCAGTACGCAGATTTCGACCAGCTCGCTGACGACCGGTGGCGGGGGTGCCGCCGGCACCGGCAACACTTCGCGCATCCAGATCGACAACAAGTCGAAAAACCGCTTTTGGGAAACTCTCGAGAAAAACCTGAAAGAACTGCTGCACGAAACCGACAAGATTTTCCCGGAAGGCTCGACCGAAACGGTGACCGAGCAAAGCTCATCACAGAGCACGACCGGCACCGGTGCGCCTGCTGCAAAAATCGCCGCTGCTCGCGGCAGCCAGATCGTGCCGTCGCTGGCGGCCAGTCCGAATCCCGCGGCAGTGCAGAACGCTGGCGCAACGATCGTCAAGCACATGACCTTCCGCGAAGCGGCGTCGGTGATCGCCAATCCGGAAGGCGGGGTGATCACTGTCAGGGCCACCGCCAGGCAACATGAAAAAGTGCAGGAGTTCCTCGATCGGGTCATGAGTGGCGCAAGAAGGCAGGTGCTGATCGAAGCGACGATCATCGAAGTCACCTTGAGCGATGGCTACCAGCAAGGTATCGAGTGGAGCCGCCTGACCAGTGGAACCGACTACAGCATCAACAAACCGACGCTGACGACCAACGTGCCCAGTGCCGTGACGCCGTATGTCATCAAGTACAGACAGATCAACCCGCTGAATCTGCTGGCAACCGTGGAGCTGTTGCGTGCTTTTGGCACCGTCAAGGTACTCTCCAGTCCCAAGCTCGCGGTGCTCAACAACCAGACGGCAACGCTCAAGGTTTCTGAAGATTTCGTCTACTTCAACGTCAAGCAGGACGTCGTTCCCGGCAACACCAACACCAACGCCACCGTGACCACGACGACGACGCCACAGTCCGTTTCCATCGGCTTTTTCATGAGCCTGACCGCACAGATCAGTGACAACGGCACCGTCACCCTGAGCGTTCGGCCATCGATTTCGAGTATCGCCGAACTGAAGCAGGATCCCAATCCGGAACTCGCCAAGAACAACATCAAAAACCTGGTGCCGCAGATTCGCATGCGCGAGATCGAGTCGATGATGCGTGTCGAGAGTGGCGACATCGCGGTTCTCGGCGGCCTGATGGAAGACCGGCTCGATAACCGTGACGGTCGCCTGCCAGGCCTCGGCGACATCCCGTTTCTTGGCGAGGTGTTCAATACCCGCTCAAACTCCTCGGCCAAGTCGGAACTCGTCGTTCTCCTGCGCCCGACGGTAATCCGGGACGCTTCGGTGGAGGGCGACTTCAGCAGCTTCAGGGAGTCCCTGCCGAACCGGGAGTTCTTCAGGAACGACCAGGTCTACCGGCCTTTCTCGCCGCCTGGCCAGCCTCCGGAGCCGCTGCAGTGAGCCTGCTGATGGATGCGCTGCGTCGCGCCGAAGAAGCCAAACGGCAGGCCGCCAGCCCGACCGGCAGCGACGACCCGCTCGAACTGAGCCTAGACCCGCTGGAATCAGCACCGTCTGGTCCTCAGCCCTGGACACTGCCGCCGCTCTCCAGCCCCCCCGATGCAGACGCCACGGGCCCGGCAGCCGAAGCCACCCGGTCGCCGCCGAGCCGACCCCTGCCGGGACCGACACCGGCCGACCCCCGCAGTAACGACGCCGCGGCACGGGCAGCGGCAAGAAATGTTTTTGCCGTCAAGCAGGCACCGCGGTCGCGCACCGCCCTATGGCTTTTTCTCGGGCTCGGCGGCATCGCGACGCTGGCGATCGGCGTCTACTTCTGGTGGCAGTTACAGGCCATCTCCGCAGGCTCGCTGGCCAGACCACTGGTCGCCACCTTGCCGGCCGCCCAGCCGCCAGGTCCGCCGCGGCCGCCACCGCTGATGGCGGTGGCAGAGGCACCTCCGGCCCGGCCGCCAAGCGCTGCGGGCTTGCCGCGCCCAGAGCCAGCGCCGAGCAAGCTTGCAATGCATCCGGAGCGGCTGCGCAGGGGTGCAGCGAGTGCCCATCAAGGCGAAGCTGCGGGCGTCTTCCGTCCGGGTAGCCAGCGGGCCATCCAGAACCAGACGCTGAGCCTGGCCTACGAAGCATGGCAGGCAAATCGGCTCGGTGACGCACAAGGCGGCTACGAAGAGGTACTGCGTAGCGACGCCAGGAATTCGGACGCGCTCCTCGGCCTGGCGGCGATCGCCACCCGCCGCGGCCAGTTCGAGCGTGCGCAGGAATTGTACCTGCAGGTCCTCGAGTCCGACCCCGGCGACGTCAGCGCGCAGGCGGCACTGATCAACCTGCGCGCGCAAAACGACACGGGTTCGTCCGAAAGCCGTTTGAAGACCCTGCTCGCCAGCCAGCCGGACTCGTCGGCTCTGCATTTCACGCTGGGCAATCTGTACGCCCGGCAGGGTCGCTGGAGCGACGCGCAACAGGCGTATTTTCAGGCCTATGCGGCGGACCCCGATAACGCCGACTACATTTTCAACGTCGCGGTCAGCCTGGACCATCTGCGCCAGAGCAAGCTGGCAACACAATACTACCAGATGGCGCTGAGCGTCGCTGCAACGCGGCCTAGTGCCTTCGACCGGCAAGCCGCCGAGAAACGCATCCTTGAATTGCAACCGTGATCCTGCCCGCGTGCAGCGATCCTTGCATGCGCTTGCCCAAGAGTCATGGCTTTGTCAGACCCACTCGATGATGAATTACACGAACTCTCCTGCCGACCATTCCCATTCGCGGCCGCTGGGTCAGATCCTGATCAGCAAGGGCATCCTCAGCGAGGATCAGTTGCGCATCGCCTTGCTGGAGCAGGTCAAGTCGAATCACCCGATTGGCAAGCTCCTGGTCTCACTCGGCTTCGTCTCCGAGGCGACGCTGCGCGACGCGCTCTCTGAAAGCCTGGGCAAACAGGGTGTCGATTTATCGAATGCGATTATCGATCCCTCGGCGCTGAAGCTGGTCCCGCGCGACCTCGCCAAGCGTCACCATGTGCTGCCGCTCGACTACGATGCAGAACATCTGCGGTTGACGGTAGCCATTGCCGACATCAACGACATCGTTGCACTGGACAGGATCCGTAGCCTGTCCGGCGATGAAATCGTGATCGACACTCTGCTCGCCGGCGAGAGCGAAATCGATCGCAGCATCGACCAGTGCTATGGTCATGAGCTGTCGATCGACGGCATCCTGCACGAAATCGAAACCGGCGAGATCGACTTCCGCAGCCTGCAGTCTTCCTCTGACGAGTACAGCCAGCCGGTCGTCCGCCTGATTGACTCGATCCTGACGGATGCCGTCAAGCAGGAATCTTCCGACATCCATTTCGAGCCGGAAGCGAGATTCCTGCGCATCCGCTACCGGATCGACGGCATGCTGCGGCAGATTCGCTCGCTGCACAAGACCTACTGGCCAGCGATGGCGGTGCGCATCAAGGTTCTGTCGGGAATGAACATTGCCGAAACGCGTGCCCCCCAGGACGGCCGCATCTCGCTCAACATGCGCGGCCGACAGGTTGATTTTCGGGCTTCGGTACAACCGACGATTCACGGCGAGAACATCGTTCTGCGTATTCTCGACCGTCAGAAGGGGATCGTTCCGCTCGCAGGACTGGGTCTTTCCGAGACGCAGCTCAACCAGCTCAAACTGATGATCGCCCGTCCCGAAGGAATCGTTTTCGTGACTGGGCCAACCGGCAGCGGCAAGACGACAACACTCTATTCGGTACTCAACCACATCAATTCCGAGGGCGTAAACATCATGACGCTCGAAGATCCTGTCGAGTACCCGATGACGCTGGTCCGGCAGACCTCCGCTGCCGACTCGGTGAAGCTCGATTTCGCCAATGGCATCCGCTCGATGATGCGTCAGGACCCGGACATCATCCTGGTTGGCGAAGTACGCGATGCCGACACCGCCGAGATGGCGCTGCGTGCAGCAATGACCGGTCACCAGGTGTACTCGACGCTGCACACCAATTCGGCACTGGGGGCCATTCCGCGCCTGCTGGATATCGGCATCCTGCCGGACATCATGGCCGGCAACATCATCGGCATCATCGCGCAACGGCTGGTGCGGCGTCTCTGTGTGCACTGCAAGATCCCCTACCAGCCCGAAGCGCACGAGACTCGCCTGCTGGGCAACCCGGCCGATGCACCGCGGCCGGTCATCTACCGGCCAGGCGGCTGTGAACGTTGTGACTTCCAGGGGTATCGTGGACGCTTGGCGATCATGGAGTTGCTTCGGATCAACGGCGACATGGACGAACTGATCTCTCGTCGCAGCACCCTCCGCGAAATGCGCCAGCTCGCCGACCGCCAGGGTTTCGTCAGCCTCGCCGATGACGGTCTGCGCCGCGTTCTCGACGGATCCACCGCGCTCGAAGAAGTCGCTCGGGTCGTCGACCTGACCAACCGGATGTAGCCGCCGTGCCGCTCTACACCTACAAGGCGGTCAGTCCCGAGGGACGCATGGTTCTGGGCAGGATGGACGCCATCAACCTCGTGGATCTGGAAATGCGACTGCGGCGCATGCAGCTTGACCTGGTCAACGGCGAGCCGCTCAGTACCCGCAGCGGGCTTGCCAGCAACAAGGTTCCGCGCCGGGAACTCATCCACTTCTGCTTCCATCTGCAGCAACTGGTGCGTGCCGGCGTGCCCATCCTGGAAGGCTTGACTGATCTGCGCGACAGTCTCGAACACCCGCGCTTCCGCGAGGTGGTGGCCAGCCTGATCGAATCGATCGAAGGTGGCCAGAAACTCTCTCAAGGCATGGACAGTCATCCGAGCGTCTTCAACAAAGTCTTTGTCAGCCTGATTCGCGCCGGCGAAGCCACTGGCCGCTTGCCGGAAGTCTTGCAGAGCCTCGACGAATCGCTGAAGTGGGAGGACGAACTCGCATCGCAACTGAAGAAGATGATCGCCTACCCGGCGTTCGTCGCCGCGACGGTTCTTGCCGCCACTTTCTTCCTGATGGTCTTCCTGGTTCCACAGCTCAAGATGTTTGTGAAAAACATGGGGCAAGTCCTGCCGATGCAGACGCAGATCCTCTTTTTCATTTCCGACCTGATGGTCGCCTATTGGTACCTGCTACTGCTACTGCCGGTACTGGCGGTTCTCGGGCTGCGAATACTGCTGCACAGCAATCCCCTGGCACGTTTCCGGTTCGATGGCCTGAAGCTGAGCCTGCCGATACTTGGCGACATCCAGCGAAAGATCGTCCTCTCGCGTTTCGCCAACACTTTCGCCCTCCTCTACGCCTCCGGAATACCGATCCTCGAGTCGATCCGAACGACGCAGGACGTCGTCGGCAACCTGGTCATTCGCCAGGGTCTGGAGCGTGTCGAACAACTGATTGGTGATGGACAGAACGTGACGGCTGCCTTTCGCAGCACCAGCTTCTTCCCGCCGCTGGTGATCCGTATGCTGCGCGTCGGCGAAAGCACCGGCGCGCTTGACGAGGCACTCCTGAATGTCAGTTATTTTTATACTCGTGACGTCCGGGAATCGGTCCAGAAAATGCAGCAGTTGATTGAACCGCTGCTGACCGTGGTGATGGGCAGCCTGCTCGGATGGATCATGCTGTCTGTTCTCGGGCCGGTCTACGACGTGATCAGCAAGATCAAGGCCTGAGGCCATGCCCGCCCGCCGCCTCATCTATCTCTGTGCGCATCGGCTGACGGCCTTCCACTGGCGAGCCGGGGTGTTGACCAACGAGGGCGTTTTCGAAGCCACGGAAGCTGGCAGGCTGCAATTCACCCGCTACCTTGCAGAACATTCGAAGAGCATCTTTACCCTCCTGGCCAATGTCTCGGAAGAAGGTTTCCACATGGAAACGATCCCCTTCCTGCGTGGTGAGGACCGACGCTCGATCATCACGCGCAAGCTCGGGCAGCAGTTTTTCAATGCTTCACTGACCACATCGATCTCGCTCGGACATGAAAAATCCCGGCGCAGAGACGAGCGCATCATGCTTGCCGCACTCACCAACAAGGAGGCCTTCGCTCCCTGGCTGGCGGCTCTGGCCGGTGCCGAGGTGGCCCTCGCCGGCGTTTATTCGCTGCCCTTGCTGGGCCCCTTGCTGCTCAGGAAAATTGGTGTTCTGGACGAGCGCTGCCTGTTGCTGACGATTCAGGACCAGAGCATCCGGCAGACCTACGTGGAAAAGGGCGAACTGCATTTCAGCCGCCTCACTCCTCTGCAAAACTACAGCATTGACGGCATTGCGCAGATATTTTCCAGTGAAGCGCGCAAACTGCAACAGTACCTCGTCAGTCAGCGCCTCCTTGGTCGCCAACAGCCGATCAGCGCGTATCTTCTCGTGCATGCGAACGCCAGAAATGCCATCGAGAGGCATTGTGTGAACAGCGAAACCTTGTCGTTTGCGATCCTCGACATGGAGGACTGCGCGCGCATCTGCCACCTCAAAACACCGCCACCGGATACTCGCTGCGAGACCCTCATCCTCCATCTCCTGGCCACTGCCCCGCCAGGTGCCCAGTTTGCCAGCGACCAGCAGCGCCACAACTATCATCTCTGGCTGATCCGCTCGGTTCTCCAGAATACGGGCGCAGTCGTACTGCTCGGCTGCCTGCTGTGGTCCGTCAAACAGTTCCACGATGCCTACCAGCTCAAGCGGGAAGTGGCAATGATCCAACAGGAAACCACTCTGGCCCGCCAGCGCTACGATGACATCGTCAAAACCTTCCCGGCGATTCCGACCTCCACCGAGAACCTGCGTCGAGTCATCGATCGCTACGTCGAGCTGGAAAAAGGCAGCACCTCGCCCGAGTACCTGTGGCGTGAAATCAGTCACGCCCTGCAGGGCGACGCATCGGTCGAAGTCGAGGGCATCGATTGGAGAGTGGCTGCGTTGGCGTCGCGTGAGGCCGCCACGGCAGAGGCGCTGCATACGCCTCCTGTCGGCAGCGAGATCGCGATCGTGCACGGCACTCTGCGGCCAGGTCCGGACAGCCATCCAAGGCAGGTACTCAGCGTTTTCAAGCAACTGGTCGAAACCCTGAAGCGCAATCCGAAACTGCAGGTGGAGGTACTGCAACAGCCTTTTGACCTGGATTCGGGCAAGTCGCTCAAAGGTGGTGATGCGGCGGTCGACGACCTGCGGCCGCGCTCGTTCAAACTGCAGATCCAGAAGACGGCCGGCTCATGAAAATCGACCTCACCGACCTTCGCAAGCTGCAGGCGAGCATCCTGGCCAGCGTGGCGATGTTTGCCGCAGCGCTGGCGGTGCTGTATGTCTCGCAGCACACCCTGGACAGCGAACAACTCGCCAGGCTGGTCGCCACCGCACAGCGCGAAGAGGCGGACGGCAAGCTCAAAAGGGTGCGTGACGAGGAAAGCGAGATCAGGCAGAAGTCAATTCTTTTCAACAAGCTGCAAGAGCGTGGCATGATTGGTGAAGAGCAGCGTCTGGACTGGGTGGAACTGCTCAAGGACATTCGTGACACACGTCGCCTGCTTGATCTGCAGTACGAGATTTCTCCACAACGTTTGCTCGACAGCAACTCGGCCGGCGATTTTTCCTTTGCCGTCAGTACCATGAAAGTGCAGCTGAAATTGCTCCACGAAGAGGATCTGACGCGGCTACTCGGCGATTTGCGCAGTCAGGCGAAGGCGCTGATCCTGATCAAGGCCTGCGCCGTCGAGCGCCTGCCGGCCAACGCTGACGAACGTTGGGGTGGCCGAGAGAATCTTCTCGCCAACTGTGAAATCGACTGGCTGACCTTGCACGAAGTGAGCCGGAAGTAGGGAAGGAGAGGCCAGTCCATGACCAGGTTCGCGCGCGCAGCAAAGCAAACCCTCTGTATGGGGCTGGCTGGCTGGCTGCTGGCGGCTCCGGCGGTCACTGCCGAGGAGGCTCTGGGTCGTCTGTTCTTCACCCCCGAACTCCGCCAGCAGCTCGATCAGCAGCGCGAGAGGAACACACTCGACAAACCGCAGATCATGACGGTTCCGACGCTCACGGTAGACGGCATCGTCACCCGCAGCAGCGGCAAGCGCACGACCTGGATCAACGGCAGCCCACAGCATGAGAATGAGACCGGTAACGGCTTGACCGTGACCCAGCGGCGCGGCGATCCGGGAAGATTGGTGGTGCAATCCGGTGTTTCACCGAACGTCACGGCGCGCATCGGCGATACGCTCAACCGTAACACCGGCGAAGCAAACGACCTGCTGAATGGTGGTCGGGTGCTGGTACATTCGCGGCCACTGGCGACGAAGTAAGCGCATGCGCAGAAGACCTCGTGCGATGATCGACTGGCGGTCGCGCATGCTGGCGAGTCGGCCAGGTGCCGGCAGGGCAGTTTACCGGCAGCGCCAGCGTGGCGTCGCCATGCTGGCAATGCTGACCCTGCTGACTCTTTGGGGGATGTACCTGTTTCTCGGTCAACTCAGCACATTCCAGGTCAGGATGGGGCGTACGCAGAGTGCTTTGGCAGCAATGGCAGAGGCAAGAGACGCCCTGATCGGCGATGCAATCTCGCGCTCACCTGTCAGCGATGCAGGATATCTGCGCTTGCCCGACCTGGGTGCCGATCTCGATTCCGGAGTCGGTTGGGTGCCGGCTGAGGGCGGCCCTTCACCCAGCTTCCTGGGCAACCAGAAAGATCTCTCGGTAATCGGAAAATTTCCCTGGAAAACCAAAACCGGCCAACTGGCCTCTCCGCCCCTTCGTGATGCGCAGCAAGAATGTCTATGGTATGTAGTTTCAGGGCGTTTCAAGATCGTCCCCAAGACGGACGCAATGAATTGGGACACAGCAGGGCAGATCGACATCATCGACAGCAACGGAAATCTCATTGCTACTAACCTTGCCGCGCTGCTGGTGGCTCCAGGGCAGGCGCTCGACGGCCAGAACCGTGCGCTGGCCGATCCCATCTATACCGAATGCGGGGGCAACTACGACGCCCGCAATTATCTCGATTCCTTCAATGCCACTGAGTCCACCAGCGCTCAAGTCAACTACTTTGCCGGCAGCACGAACCACAGGCTTGCCCCGAATACCAACAACAAGCGTTTCGTGATCGCCGACAGCGACCACTACAATGACCTGTTTCTCTACATCACGGTTGACGACATCTTCAAGCCCTTGATCCGCCGCAACGACTTCAGCGATGCCATCGGCAGGCTGCTCGACGATCCAGCATTCCAGAACCACTTGCGAAGCATCGATGTGACTGGCAGCAAGGGCACCGACAAACTCAGCTGCAGCAGCTTTGCCCCGGATGACGACTTCTGTAACAGTTGGAAAGAGATGCTGTTTCTTGCGCAACTCTCTCCGCCGTCGCAGATCACGATCAACGGCTTGCCGTCTTCGCAGATTTGCAGCCGAGTCCTGATTTTCGGCGGCCGCAAGACGGTCGGCCAGATTCGCAACACGGCAACCGAAAAGGCGGACAAGAACAACTACCTGGAAGGCAACAACCTCACTTCGTTCAATGTACCCAATGCGTCTTCGACAAGCTTCAGCGGCAGCACAGGGAATTTCAACGCGGCCAGCCCGAGTACCGATCTCGTCAGGTGCCTGCCATGAATAGCTTGCCCTGCCAGACTCCGACTAGGCAAGGATTCACTTTGACCGAACTGGCAGTCGTCCTGGTCATCATCTCTATCCTGATCGGCGGGCTGCTGCTACCCTTGTCGTCGCAGATCGAGATGCGCAACAGCAATGACACCAAGGCAGCCATGGCCGAGATCCGTGAGGCGCTGCTGGGCTATGTCGCCGTCAACGGTTACTTCCCCTGCCCAGCTCTACCGACCATCGCCAGCGGCAGTCCCAATGCCGGACTTGCCGGCGCCCGCAATGCCGGCGCCTGCGTCAATCCTGCCGGGGTGTTGCCATGGGCAACACTGGGAGTGGCAGAAAAAGACGCCTGGGGACGGCGCTATAGCTACCGGGTGACCCCGGAATTCAGCAACGCCCCTCCCCTGCCCCTATTCAAACTCTCGTCCACCGGCGACATCAAGGTCTCGTCTTCAGCCGGCGGCATCGCTGTCGCCACCGCCGTACCGGCAGTCGTGATCTCGCACGGCAAGAATGGCAACGCAGCCTTCACCGCAGAAGGAACACAGTTACCCGCAGGCAGCGATGTGGATGAACTCGAAAACCGGGTCTTGATCACGTCTACAGGCACATGGTCGGACGCTTCCGTTGCGAAGGAGTTTGTCAAACGAGCGGCACCGACTGCCACTTACGACGATGAAGTCGTGTGGATCTCCCCTGGTGTCCTCTTCAACCGCATGATCACTGCCGGCAAACTGCCTTGATGACTGCCGGCCGGACCTTTCTTGACCGGCTGCGCAACGCCGGCATCGCTGACACCGACAATGAAGAACTGCGTCTGCAGAAGTCCCTGCTGTTTTTTGCAACTGGTCTGATCTGCCTGGCCTCGGTCGTCTGGCTGTTTCTCTACTGGCAACTCGGACCCCGGTTCCCTTCCAACCTGTCTTTTGCCTTGCAGTTGCTGCTCGTCGGCAATCTGCTCATTTACCTGAAAACGCTCAACTTCAATGCCTTCCGCTGGATCCAGTTGTCGCTGTTCCTGTTCACACCCTTCGTCGCGCAATGGAGCATCGGCAGTTTCATCACCGCCAGCGGCATCAGCCTCTGGGCCTTGCTGGCACCGATCGGCGCGGTACTGTTCATTGGCCCGAGAGAGTCGGGGGCCTGGTTTTTTGCCTATGTATTTCTCACTGCGCTTTCTGGCGCCTTCGACTACTACCTCGCCGACTCGCTGAGTGTGACGCAGCACAAAGTGCCGCTGCAGACCACCGCATTCTTCTTCGCCCTCAACTTTGCGGCCGTATCGACCATTGTCTTTCTGCTGCTTCGCTACTCGGATTCCGAAAAGCACCGGGCCCAGCAACGCCTGCAGGAAGCCCACCGACTGCTGCAAAGCGAACAGGATCGCTCCGAACGCCTCCTCCTGAACATCCTTCCCGCGCCGATCGCCAGGCGCCTGAAGAACAGCGACCAGACGATTGCGGATGGCTTTGCCGAAGTCTCGGTGATGTTCGCCGACATCGTGAGCTTCACCCGCGTTGCCGAAGGTCTGACCCCCCAACAGGTCTTCGCCATGTTGAACAAAATCTTCTCCTGCTTTGACGAACTCGCCGAAAAGTATGGCCTCGAAAAGATCAAAACCATTGGTGATGCCTATATGGTCGCCGCCGGTCTCGACGCTGCGGTCGGCAATCCAGCCGAGGCCTTGGCCGATATGGCGCTGGAAATGTGCAATCTGCTTCGCCATGACTTCAGTATCAACGAGATGCATCTCGAACTGCGCATCGGCATCGGTACCGGCCCGGTGGTTGCCGGCGTCGTCGGCAAGAAGAAATTCATCTACGACCTCTGGGGTGACACGGTGAACATCGCCAGCCGGGTGACCACCGAGGGCATTCCCGGCATGGTCCAGGTCGATGAGCGAACCTATCGACGCCTGCAGCAGAGCTTCACTTTTCAGGAACCCCGGACCATCTATCTGAAGGGCAAAGGAAACATGGTCGTGCATCGCCTGATCGGCCGCCGCACCGCAGGAAGCGTTTAAACGGCTGGCATGCCCGGCCGCAGTCGCTGCAACTCGAAGCACACCTGGCCCGGGACATTGCTTGCCAGTCGCAATTCGTAGCCGCAGCTTTCCGCCTGTCGAGCCGCGTGATAGAGCCCGACCCCAAGACCGTTCTCGGAGGGCACGGGCGCGCGCAGCAGATCGCCAAGAAGGCTCGGGTCAAGCGCACTGCCGGTATCGCAGATGCGCAATACCGAGGCGTCGGTGTTGATCGCGACGCGCACCTGCACAGAGCCATCCGCTTGCGCCTTCTGCAGCGCGTTCTGCAACAGATTGTCGGTAACGCTGTCGAAAAGCGCAGCCGGCAGCAAGGCATCGGGGTCCAGGTCTCTGGCAAGGAAAATGACTGGCGAAGTGGCGTAACGCTGCTGCTGGATCTGCCACCACATCGCAAGTGGCAGGACGCCACCCACCTCGGTTTGTGGCTTCTGGAGCTTGGCCAGGGTCTGCTGCAGGCGTTGTGTGATCTGTGGCAACTGGTGCTGCAACAAGCGATCGAGCCGGCCATCCTGGCCATTCATCGTTTGTGCCAAGTAACACAGATTGCTCAGCGATTGCAACAGGTTCTTCACATCATGCGTGAGGCGAGCGCCGGTTTCATGGATCGCACGCAGATAGCTCACCTGCTGCAACTCGCGAGCGCGCAACTTGGCGATGTAGTGTTCGTTGGCGAGTTGCGCCAGCAGATGAAAATGCCAGACCAGCGCCGGACTCAGCTTGTGGCGAGTGTACAGCGTGAGTTGCAGGGCTTGTCCCGAAAAATCATGATGAAAGCGCGACTCCCTGCCAAAGGCGCCGCTGCGCGCTCCGGCAGTCCAGCTGCCACCATCGACCCACGGTAGATCGAGCATCTCCGCGAGAGCCTTTGCCAGGAACTGGTCCGGCTCACTTTCGTTGCCGGCCAGGGTCGTCAGGCGATGTAGCCACGCTTCAAACGGCAGGCCGATGCTCAACAGATAGCGCGAAAAGAAGACGCCAATACCGGTGAAGCCGGGCCGCGTATTCCAGGTCCAGCCGATCAGCAACAGCAGCAGGGCAATCGAGATCAAGGCGTTGAGTACCGCCTCGAGATACCCGGACTGGCGCATCAGCATGAAAGACAGACTACCGAGGATCAGGACGGCAATCAACAGAAAGATGAACAGGCTGTAGAACAGGTCGATCATCCTGCCGCCGGGCCGATCGCTTTCCCGCGAGAGTGGCAGCAGCAACAACATCACCAGCAAGAACAGAGGCATTCCCCAGGCGAATTCGCGATCCAGCGCCGGACCGGTCAAGGCGGCATTGGGTACCACCTGGGGTACCAGCCAGAGCAGCAGCGCGGCCAGCAGGTAGGCAAAGGCGACCAGGTAGAATATACGGGTCGGTCGATGATCGATGAACATCACCCGCCCGCCGACCAGGGCAGCCAGCATGACCACCCAGACGATCAACAGCCACCAGCCGTACCAGGCGACGCCGCAGCCGAGCACCAGGGCAAGCACCGCCAGCCCGCTCAAATCGACACTTCGTTCGGCGTAAGTGAATGGTTGCCAGAGAATGAACAGTCCGACACTCATCAGCCAGCACGGCAAACCGATCGTCGTATTGGCCCCGGCGACCAGCGCCAGGTGCAACACCCCCAGCAAGGAAATCAAAAGCCAGCGCTGGCGCTGACGCAAAGCGCCACCCATGCGCTGGAGCAGGGTCATGCAGCGCTCCTGCCGACTGCCGGCGGCCCGATTCGCAAGCCTGGAATCAGTCCAACTCTGGTCAGGGGTGTCGAAAAACCGACAGGTCCAAAGACCCTGGCGGACAAATCGCCGGTACTTTCCCGGCACATATCCGGGCACCAACGCGGGCACCAACGCGGGCACCAACGCGGGCACCAACGCGGGCACGAAACGTGCTTTGAATGGAACACCATATTCGACAGTCGCCGGAGAATGACATGAACCAGCCAAGCAAACAACAGTCAGGCTTTACTCTCGTAGAGATTGCCATTGTACTCGTCATCATCGGCCTGCTGCTCGGCGGGGTGCTGAAGGGACAGGAGTTGATCAACAGCGCCAAGGTGAAAAATCTGATCAATGACTTTCGCACCGTTTCGACCCTGATCTATGCCTACCAGGATCGTTTCAAGGCCTTCCCGGGCGACCAGAATCAGACGCAACTGACGGATGCTTTTGGCGCCAATACCGCGATTCAATGCACGATAACTGCCGGTAGCTGCGTACCGAACAACGGTCGCATCGACGGCGCATGGAATGCGACCACCGTCAACAGTGAGAGCTTCATGCTCTGGCAGCACGTTCGCTTCGCCAATCTGGCCACAGGCCCCACGGCAACTGCTGCTGCCGATTACCGCCCGACCAATGCCGATGGCGGTTTCATCGGTATCGAGGGAGTGATTACCGACAGTGCCGGCGTTCCGACGCCATACATTTCCGGCATGCGTGGCTCGTTTTTTGTTTGCTCGGATAGCATCCTCGGCCGCCATGTCAAACAGATCGATACCACCATGGACGACGGCAATACCGCTGGCGGATCGGTCCAGGCGGTAACGAATGGTGCCGCTCGCGGCACTGCAGCCGTGGCGACCCAAGCCATCCAGGATGGCACCCCGTATACGGTCTGCGCCGCCTTCTGAGCAGGGATCGTCGCCCGGCGAATGCGATCACACCGTACTGCCGGCTCGGGATGAGTGCTCCAAGGGCTTCTGCTATACTCGCCCCATGATCACCACTACAACCTCATGAGCCCAATACAGCCCTCGCCGAAAGCGCTCGACCTGGCCCGCCAGGTTCTGCACATAGAAGCCGACGCCGTACTGGCGCTGGTCGACCGCATCGATGGCGACTTCATGCAGGCACTGCTGCTGATTCTCAATTGCCATGGGCGCGTGATCGTCAGCGGCATGGGCAAGTCCGGTCATGTCGGACGCAAGATCGCTTCGACCCTGGCCAGCACCGGCACCCCCGCCTTTTTCGTTCATCCGGCCGAGGCCAGCCATGGCGACCTCGGGATGATTACCCGCGACGACGTACTGATTGCGCTTTCCAATTCCGGCGAGAGCGCAGAGTTGCTGGCCATCTTGCCGAGCATCAAGCGTCAGGGTGCCAGGCTGATCAGCATGACCGGCAATGCGCAGTCGTCACTGGCGATCGAAGCCGATGTGCACCTGGATGCCGCAGTTGCGCAGGAAGCGTGCCCGCTCAATCTCGCACCGACCGCCAGTACCACCGCCGCCCTCGCCCTCGGCGACGCGCTGGCGGTAGCCCTGCTCGATTCGCGCGGTTTTGGCCCGGAAGACTTTGCCCGTTCCCACCCTGGCGGCTCGCTCGGTCGTCGCCTTCTGACGCATGTGCGCGACGTGATGCGCGTCGGTTCGGCCATTCCGACAGTGCTTGCCGGCACCAGCCTGCCTGATGCCATTCGTGAGATGTCACGCGGCGGCATCGGCATGACCGCCGTGCTCAGCCCCGAACGACGGGTGATCGGCGTCGTCACCGACGGCGACCTGCGGCGTGCCTTCGCCATGAACCTGGACCTGCGCACCCTGTCGGCAAGCGACATCATGGGGCGAGAGCCGCGTTTGATCGGTCCCGATCGGCTCGCTGTGGAAGCTGTCGAGATGATGGAGCAGCACAAGATCAACCAGTTGCCCGTGGTCGACGGGATGGGCATTGTCGTCGGCGCACTCAATATGCACGACCTCTTCAAGGCCAAGGTCATCTGATGCCAGACGATTCCGAACACGACGACGCCAGGGCGCGCGCGCGCCGGATCAAACTGATGGCTTTTGACGTCGACGGGGTACTCAGCGACGGTTCCTTGTTCTACAGCGACTCCGGGATCGAGATCAAGGCCTTCAACACGCTCGACGGGCTTGGCCTGAAAATGCTGCAGCAGGCCGGGATCAGGGTCGCCATCATCACCGGCCGGCGTGCTCGCTGCGTCGAGCTGCGAGCGCAGGACCTGGGCATCCAGCACCTCTATCAGGCGGTCGACAACAAGCTCGATTGCATGCGTTCGCTACTTGCCGAACTCGGACTCGCTGCCGATGATGCCGGTTACATGGGCGACGATGTGCTCGACCTGCCGGTGATGACCGCATGTGCTTTCTCTGCGACGCCGGGCGATAGTCATGTGCTGGTACAGCGTTATGCAGCGCTCACCACCGCACGTCACGGCGGCCGCGGTGCAGTACGCGAAGCCTGTGAGTTCATTCTCGATGCGCAAGACAAGCTGGCTGCCGCGCTGGCACCGTATCTGACGATGACCGGCCGATGAGGAAGTGGAGTAGCGCGCTGCTGCCGCTGAGTATTCTGCTCGTTCTGGTCGCCCTGACTACCTGGCTGCGCTACGTCACCGAGTTCCCGGAAGTGCGCAATGACGGCAGGAATCGTCACGATCCCGACTACATCATCAGCGATGTACGGGGGCGCAAGCTCGATACCGCAGGAAACCTGCTGTACATACTGACCGCTGACGAGATTCGTCACTACCCTGACGATGATACCACCGACCTGCTCAAGCCGACGCTGATCTACCTGGACCCCAAGCGACCGCCAGTAAGCATCCACTCGGTGCATGGCCATACGAGTTCGCAAGCCGAGCGAATCGAGCTTTGGGAACAGGTCGAGATACACCGTGCCGCGACCGCCAAAGACGGGCCACTGGTGGCCACGATGTCCGAGTTGACGGTGCTGACCGACGAGGAAAGGGCTTTCACCAAGAGCAGAGTGCTGATCACCCAGACCAACTCCTGGGTGCAAGGTGTCGGCATGCAGGTCAACAACAAGTTGCAGACTTACCTGCTGGAATCCGCGGTCACCGGACAAATCGAAAGCCATTTCGCCAGGAAGAAACCTCTGACATGAACAAGATCCATTACGGTGCCTGCGCGAGCAGCCTCCTGCTCGCTCTTTCCCTGCCGGCGCAAGCCGAGCGCGCGGACCGCGACAAGCCGATCCACCTGGAAGGGGACCGCCTGAGCATCGATGACATCAAAAACGTCAAGATTCTCGAGGGTAATGCGGTCCTGATCCAGGGCAGCATGGAGCTTCGCACCAGTCGCCTGGTGGTTACCCAGGACGCCGATGGCTTCCAGAAAGCCGTCGCCACTGGTGGTGCCAACGGGCTTGCGCATTTCAGGCAGAAGCGGGAGGGCGTCGATGAATTCACCGAAGGCGAGGCCGAGCGCATCGAATACGATGCACGCAGCGAGATCACGCAGTTTTTTGTTCGCGCCTGGGTCCGCAACGGCCTGGACGAGGTCAAGGGGGCGTACATCTCCTATGATGCACTCAACGAAAAATACCTGGTCACCACCGCTGGCGGCACCAGCAAAAGCGCCACCGGCACAGGGCAGGCACGCGTGCGCGCAATCATCCAGCCCAAAGCCAAGAACGTAGAGCCCTCTCCAGCGGACAAGAAGAGCGAGCCCCTGACCCTCAAACCCGCTGCAAAAATCAGCCCCAGAGCCGACTGAAGCGAGCTGCCACATGGCACGAAGGACCGTGTCAAAAGAAACCCCGGCCATTTTGGTGCGGCGCAACAAAAATGCTTGACATGGCTCAACGAAAGTCTATAATGCAACGCATGGTGCAGTGCAGCAAAAAGATCGTCAAGCGGAATGGCGCGGCGATCGGTGAGTTAACCATTGCACATGTTGTGTTGTGCCCCCACTTTAATCGAGGAGATTGACCATGTTCAACACCCCAGAACAATTCGCCGCCGCCAACAAAGCTTCCGTTGATGCGATGCTGACCCTTGCCAATACCGCGCTGGCCAGTGCCGAGCGCATTGCTGCGCTCAACCTGAATACCGCCCGTTCGATGCTCGAGGATGGCGTTGCCAACGCCAAGGCGATGCTTGGTGCCAAGGACCCGCAGGAGTTTTTCTCGCTGCAGAGTTCGCTGGCACAACCCGGCCTCGAAAAGGCCGTGGCCTATTCCCGCAGCGTCTATGAAATCTCGGCGCAATCGAAGGAAGAGATCTCGAAACTTCTCGAAGCACAATTCAGTGACTTCCAGAAGCAGGTTCTCGGTCTGCTCGAAAAGGCAACCAAGAATGCCCCCGCTGGCTCAGATGTTGCGGTTAACGCCGTCAAGTCGGCGATCGCCGCAGCGACCTCCGCTTTTGACAGCATGAACAAGGCTGCCAAGCAGGTGGCTGATATTGCAGAAACGAACGTCGCCGCAGCAACCAACGCCACCGTCAAGGCAGTTGGCACCGCCGCTGCAGCCGCCAAGAAATAGGCCTGTTAGCATCCTGCATACGCCTTACCATTGCCATTCACGGAGAACTCCATGAGCACCATCGACCTCGAACAACTCGCCCAGAGCCAGAAAGCCAACGCCCAAGTCATGATGACGCTGGTCCGCACGGCCTTCCACGGTCTCGAACAATTGTCAGCACTCAACCTCGCCGCCAGCCGCGAGCTGTTCAACAGCACTGCCAGCGGTGCGCAACAACTGCTGGGCGTCAAGGATCCAAAAGAGCTGAGCAACATCGCCGGTTCTCTGGCCCGCCCCAACGTCGACAAGCTGATGGAGTACTCCCGCAGCCTCTACGATCTGGCAGCCAACATGCAGCGCGAAATCACCTCGGTGATGGAAGATCAGTACAGCACCATGCGGCACAACGCTTCCGGCCTGATCGACAAGGTCGGTGTTGCCAACCCGATCTCGAGCGATGTCTTCGGCGCAGCGATGAAGCAGATGATGACGGCTTCGAGCACGGCCTTTGAAAACATCTCGCAGATGGCCAAGCAGATGACCGACATCGTCGACACCAATGTCAAGGCGGCTACCAACGCCACCGCTCAGGCTGCTGCCGCCCTGACCCCGAAGAAGTAATCCGCCCCCTGGCACCTGACTTCCGCAAACCCCGGCTACGGCCGGGGTTTGTTCGTTTACAGGATCAGGCCCGCCATTGCCAACGGATGCCCCGCCTCTCTACCTCTTGCCGTATCGACTCCATGGCTGCGTCAACGAGTGGCGGAGCCCCTTCGACCCCGAGTTCAAGATAACGTCGCTGCCCCTCGTCGGACATCGACGGCAGGCTGTACAGCCGCAAGGCAGGAAAGTCGGCGACGATTCGCTCCATCAGATCGAGCAGCGCACTCTCATAGGCATTCGCTCCAGTGAGCAAGAATGCCTTGTCCACGCAAGCCTGCGGGGCGAACAAAGGCGCGTAGAAAGTATCGAGCACCCATTCGGCCATCGGATGCGCCATTTGCGGAAAGCCCGGCAGGAAGTGGTGATCGCGTACGCGAAATCCGGGAATGCGGTTGAACGGGTTCGGAATGATCTCTACACCGCGCGGGAAGGTGCCCAGGAGCAGGCGAACGTCGGTGATCTCGGCGCCAAAGCGGGCGCGGATTTCGTGCTCCGCATCGGGATGCAGGACCAGATCGACGGAGAGCGCCGCCGCCGCCGCTTGCCGGGTGTGGTCGTCGGGCGTGTTGCCGATGCCTCCGAAACAAAAGACCACGTCCCCGGCAGCCAGGCTGCGCTGCAGCGTCGCCGTGATGCGTGCGCGTTCGTCGCCCAGATATTCGGCCCACGCCAGGCGCAAACCACGCACCGACAGCAGTTCGGCGATTTTCGCAAAGTGCCGGTCAACGCGTTTCCCCGACAGGATCTCGTCACCGATGATGATTGCCCCGAAACTCATGCTCACTCCTTCAACGGTTCACAGGCCTTCCCACATCTTCTGCAAGCGCTTGCTCGATACCGGTACCGGCGTGCGCAGTTCCTGCGCGAATAACTGCACGCGCAATTCCTCGAGCAACCAGCGGAACTGTTCGAGCCGCACATCACTCACCCCCTGCCTGGCCAGCACACTGGCACGGCGCTCGTAATTTGTCCAGAGCGGTGCGAACTCGGCCAGCAGGCGTGCATCCCGAATTGCACCTGGAACACCGCCCGCCTTCAGTTTGTCGAGACGCAGGGCGATCGCCTGGAAGTAGCGCGGATACTGCTGCAGGCGTTCGAAAGGCGTCTCGGCAATGAAACGTTTGTGGATCAGGCGCGCCAATTGTCCTTCGATATCCTGCAGCGTACTGGCGAAGGCCTTGAATGCCGGCAGCTTTTTCTGCAGCGCCTGCCAGTCGCCGAGAATCTGCCCGAGCAGACGGCAGATCTCCTGCGCCAGCAACCCGAGCCGCGGCTTGGCTTCGAGGCAACGCGCGCGGAAAGTGGCCGCATCGTTCGGCCAGGGATCGAGCAGGCACGCACGTGCGAAGCTCAGATCGATCAACTGCCGCCGCAACTCATCGAGCGTACCGAGCGCCATGAACTGCAGTGCCATCTGGTTGAGCCCCGGCAGATTTTTCTCGAGATACTTCTGCTGTTCGCGAAACTGCAACATGAACAGTCGCAACAGCCCGGCTGCATGCGCCTGGCGCGCCTCTTCGGGAGAATCGAAGACGCACAGCGAGACACTGTCGCCATCGTCGACCAATCCAGGGTAGCCGAGCAGCCGTTGTCCGCCGCCCACCCCGATTTCCATCCGCTCGGGCAGTTCGCCAAAGGTCCAGTCGCTCATTCCCGAGTACTCGCCAGGCGTTTCGTGCAGCTCGGAGAACTCCTGCTTCGCTTCACGACCCCACTCGGCGCGCAGATCGCTGAGGCTACGGCTCATTCCGAGCTGGCGCCCGTTTTCGTCGAGCAGGCGGAAATTCAGGGAGAAATGCGCGGGCAAGGCGTCGGGGCGGAAGGCATCGGGCGTGATCTCCCAGCCGCGCGCGTTGAGTCCTCGCGACTGCAGGATGAAGGCGATCAAGGCCATTACCAGCGGCTTGTCCGAAGGCGACACCTGCGCGACGAACTCGGCCGCGAAGTCGGGCACCGGCACCAGTTTGGCACGCAAGCGCTGTGGCAGCGTCTTCACCAGCTGCACGACCTTTTCCTTGAGCAATCCCGGCACCAGCCACTCGCAGCGCGCGGCCGGAATCTGGTTCAGTTGCGCCAGCGGCACGCTCAGCGTCACCCCATCGCGCGCGCTGCCGGGGTCGAAGTGGTAAGCCAGCTCATAATCGACGCCGCCGAGCCGCAGTTGATGCGGAAAGGCCTCGCTGGTCACGCCGGCAGCCTCGTGCCGCATCAGGTCTTCGCGCTGCAGGTACAGAAGACGTGGCGTGGCGCGCTCGGCGTCGCGTCGCCACTTGTCGAAACTGGCACCGCTGTAGATGCCCGCGGGGACGATCCGATCGTAGAAGGCAAAGATCAGCTCGTCGTCGACCAGCACGTCGGGCCGGCGTGACTTGTGTTCGAGTGTCTCGATTTCGAGCATCAACTGCTGGTTGTGCTGATGGAAGGCCCAGCGCCGTTCGAACTCTTCACTGACCTCGCCGCCGACCAGCGCCTGGCGGATGAAGATCTCGCGCGCCTCCTGTGGATTCAACGGCCCGAAGTTCACTCGCCGGCGCGCATCGACGACGATGCCATACAGGGTGATCCGCTCGAAAGCAATCGCCTGCATCGCCTTCTTCTCCCAGTGTGGGTCGAAGCAGCTGCGCTTGAGCAGGTGTGCGCCGACCTGCTCAAGCCATGCGGGTTCGATGCGCGCGACGCAGCGCGCGAAGAGCCGCGTCGTTTCGCTGATCTCGGCGGCGACGATCCATTTGCCGGCCTTCTTCTGCAGCGTCGATCCCGGATGGATCAGGAACTTGATGCCGCGCGCGCCGAGGTAGTGTGCAGATTCTTCCGACTTGCATCCCAGGTTGCCGAGCAGGCCGGCGAGCAGCGCGCGATGGATTGCGTCGTAAGTCGCCGGCAACTGGTTTTCCTGCCATTGGTGCTCGGCTGCGACGGCGTGCAACTGGCTGTGCACTTCGCGCCACTCGCGCATGCGCAGGGCCGAGAGGAAATGGTCGTGACAGGCCTCGACGAGTTTGCGCTGCGACTTGCGGTGCTCGAATTCGGCCTGATACCAGTCCCAGAGCCTGAGCCAGGAAAGAAACTCCGACCTCTCGTCGGCGAATTTCCGGTGCGCGGCGTCGGCCGCCCCCTGTCGCTCCTGTGGCCGCTCGCGTGGATCCTGTACGGAAAGTGCGGCCGCAATCACCAGCACCTCGCGCAGGCAGCCTTCGTCGCGAGCAGCGACGATCATCCGCGCGAGCCGCGGGTCGAGCGGCATCTTCGCGAGTTCCTGGCCGGTCGCGGTCAGCGCATGCTCGGCATTCACCGCACCGAGTTCGAGCAGCAACTGGTAGCCATCGCTGATCGCCTTGCGCGGGGGCGCCTCGATGAACGGGAAATCCTCGATGTCGCCGAGGCGCAGCGCCTTCATGCGCAGGATCACCCCGGCCAGCGACGAGCGCATGATTTCCGGATCGGCAAATGCCGGCCGCAGCGCGAAGTCCTGCTCTTCGTAGAGACGGATGCACACCCCTGCCGCCACCCGGCCGCAGCGCCCGGCCCGCTGGTTGGCCGAAGCCTGCGCGATCTTTTCGATCTGCAGTTGCTCGACCTTGTTGCGATACGAGTAGCGCTTGACGCGCGCCAGACCCGAATCGACGACGTAGCGGATTCCCGGCACGGTCAGCGAGGTCTCGGCCACATTGGTCGCCAGCACGATCCGCCGACCGACGTGCGGCTTGAAGATCCGGCTCTGTTCCTCTGCCGAAAGGCGAGCAAACAGTGGCAGGATCTCGGTGTGTGGCGGGTGGTGCTTGCGCAGCGCCTCGGCCGCCTCGCGGATCTCGCGTTCACCCGGCAGAAACACCAGCACGTCGCCCGGCCCGACGCGATGCAACTCATCACAGGCGTCTGCGATCGCATCGTAGAGATCGCGTTCGTCGTCGGGAGCCGCTTCCTCCTTCTCCACCTGCAGCGGGCGATAGCGCACTTCGACCGGATACAGGCGGCCCGAGACCTCGATGACCGGCGCAGCGTCGAAATGCTGCGAAAAACGCTCGGCGTCGATCGTCGCCGAAGTGATGATCAGCTTCAGGTCGCGCCGCTTCGGCAAGAGCTGCTTGAGGTAGCCAAGCAGAAAGTCGATGTTCAGGCTGCGTTCATGCGCCTCGTCGATGATCAAGGTATCGTACTGTTCGAGCCAGGGGTCACCCTGCGTCTCGGCGAGCAGGATGCCGTCGGTCATCAGCTTGATGAAGGCGTCTGGAGAAGTACGGTCGCTGAAACGAATCTTGTAGCCGACGAGCGTGCCGAACTCGCTCTGCAACTCCTGTGCGATACGCGCGGCGGTGGCGCGCGCAGCGATTCGGCGTGGTTGCGTGTGACCGATCAGACCGGTCGTTCCGCGTCCAATGTCGAGACAGATCTTCGGGATCTGGGTGGTCTTGCCTGAACCCGTTTCGCCACAGACGATCACCACCTGATGCCTGACGATCAGCGCCGTGATCTCGTCGCGGCGCAGGTTGACGGGCAGATCATCGGCAAACTCCGGCCGGGGTAGCCGTGCGCGGCGGGCGACGACGGCCGCCTGCGAACGGTCGAGCAGGCGGTCGCTTTCGGCCTGCAGCGCATCGCGTTTCGTCCCGAAGAGGTGCCGGAGATCGCGCGCCAGCGAGCGCAGCCGGCGCTGATCGAGCGCCAGGCAATCGGCAAAGGGATTGGCTGGCTGGCGGGTGTGCGAGGAAGATGCGGTTTTTGGGGTCATCGGTCAGCGAAGCAGGCGTACAACCGAGTTGAAAAGGGTTCTCGATTCGTCGATTGACAGGGTCCAAGTCGACAACAGATACTGTCGAAGGACTGTCAAGACTACCACCTTCTTGGATTGCCAAGCGCGCAATGCCTCTCGCAAACCGATTTCTTCCCGCCTGGCTAAGGAACTAGGTTCATGCGCATCGATGAAAGCCTCTTCTTCGGCAACCTCGGCGCCGTCGAACTTCGCCTGACTCAGCAACTGGAAGCGTCCCCCGCAATCCGCGACCTGGTGCTGGTGATGAGCGCAGTCAACCGGATGGATGCCACGGCAGTAGCGGTCTTCAGCGAACTCAACCAGGCCCTCGCCGAACGAAACAAGCGCTTGCACCTTGCCGAGGTCAAGGGGCCGGTCCAGGACCGGCTGATGAAGTCGCCCCTTTGGGCATCGCTATCCGGAGAGGTCTTTCTGTCGGCCAATGAAGCTTTCGAGAAACTCGGCGGTCAGCCCCACTGACCATCAGTGGCGCAGGCAGGCAGCGAAGCGAGCGAGTATCCCTGGCCCGGTGGATGAATCGTGGGGATTGCGCCAGCACCTGCTGGCACCGTTGGTGCTGACGCCTGGCGACGTGCCGCGAAGCCGGGGTGATGCCACGACGGGGTCAAAAAATTTCGCGGGCGCCGCTACGCGGCGCCCAGTGATCAGCGCGGCAGCGTTTCAGTGGCCAGCGGCGCAGCGCGCAGCGGTTCGATGGGGGCACCACGACACACCCGGAAGCCGATGAGGTCGTAACGGTCGTCCGGAGCGAGGTCGACGCGGTTCGCCGCGCGACAGTACCTCGGGTTATTGCTCCAGGACCCGCCGCGCAGCACGCGGGACACGCCTTCGTCTGGTCCCGACGGATCCCTTGCCGGATCTGCAGAATACGGGGCGTAGCGGTCCTCGACCCACTCCCAGACATTGCCGGCGGTGTCGTGCAGTCCCCAGGGGTTCGGATGACGATCCCGCACCGGCGTCGTCCTGCGTCCCCGGCAGTTGGCCTTGTCCTGCGCGAAGTCCTTCCCCCACCAGTACGCCGTATCCGTCCCGGCGCGGGCGGCGTACTCCCACTCGGCCTCGGTCGGCAATCGGTAGGCCTGGCCCGTCTGCTGGCTCAGCCACTGCGTGTAAGCCCTGGCGTCGTGCCAACTGACGTTGATGACCGGGCGATCGGCACGTCCCCAGCCGCCATCCGACGGGTATTCGACCTCCTTTCCGTGGCGCTGCTGGTCCCACACGTAGTAGTCGTACTCGCGGAAGGTAAGCTCGTACCTGCCGAGAGCGAACGGCCGGGACAGCGTCACCTGATGCGCGACGTCGTCCTTGCCGCAGGTCGCGCCTTCGACGTCGTCGCGTCCCGCCAGACAGCCCATCGTGAAGCTTCCCGGCGGGATGTCCACCATCTCCGGCAGCAGCGGATGGCCGGCAAGCGACCTCAAGAACCAGAGCGGCTTCTGCACCGCGTAGTCGAATGGCAGGTTGTTGCGGCTGGCCCACCATACGCCTTCGCCCACGCTGCCGAACACCCCCAGCAGGACGACGAGCTTCATCGCTCCGGACCAGCGACTCCACAGCACGAAGCGGCGTTCTTCCGCACCGAGCAGGTCGATGCGCAGCCGCCGGTAGCGCCAGAGGTCGTACCAGCCGGCAAGGTTCCACCAGCGTCCGAGAGAACCGCTGCGGCCCCACTGCTCGGCCTGGAAACGAAGCTGCTGCCGAAGCATGTCGCGATCGCGGTTCTTCTCGATGTAGTCGTGGAGCGTCGGCCAGTAGCCGATCGCCTTACCGGTCTTCGGATCCTTGACGCGGGCGCGGATCAGCGTCTCGTGGATCAGGTCGACGTACTGCTGGTCCTGCTCGGTGCCGATCGTGATCAGCCGCAGCGAACCGGCGTGCGTTGGCGCGGCGACGTCGGCGCGGCGCTCGCCGGAGAGCAGTCGCAGCACGCGCTCGCCGGCCGCCGCCTTGCCGTCACCGGCAATCCTCGCCGCTTGGTCGCGCGGGATGCGCTGCCGCGTGTGGCGGCCCTCGTCGTTGATGCGGGTCAGCCACAGCAGCAGTTCGAGCGCCGATTGCCTGCCCTTGGCGACCTCGCCGTCGATGCGCGCCAGCAGCGCGTCGGCCTGCGCACTGAGCATGCCGGCGATGCCGTTCGACTCGCGGTAGCGCTCGCCGCTGAGGACATTTCCCTGGCGCTGCTGCCAGAGCGTGTAGAGCGCGTTCTCGACTAGCGGCAGCGAACCGATCTCGTCAAGCGCGTTTGCGAGGATCGCCGTGCTGACTTCGCTGACGTCGAGGCCGGCGAGCCGCGCCGGTTGCTCGATGACTTCGCGCAACCCGTGCTCGGAGATCGTCGGCAGGAAGTAGCGCTTGCAGAGGCTGTTGTAGATTTCCTGCAGGCGCGGCAATTGTTCGAAGCGATCGAGGAAATCGGCGCGCACGGTACTGATCAGGAACAGCGGACACTCGGGGTCCTGCAGCGCCCCGGCGAGCAGGGCGTCGAACTGCTTGCGCGCTGCCGGGTCGGCGAAGGTGAACAGTTCCTCGAACTGGTCGACGATCAGCAGGAATGCGGTCTGCTCTTCCCGTGCGTCGCGCAGGTCGAGCGCCAGTACGCGTGCGCGCTCGTCCTGTGCGAAGCGCTGCGCGCGGGCGCGGGTGTCGCGCCGCTCGCCGGCGGCGATCAGGGCGTGCTCGACGACCTCCGCCAGCTTCTCCAGCGGGTCCCTGCCCGGCATCATCGGCCCGAGGATTCGCCAGCGCTCGCAGCCGGTGCGCGCCCACAGCGCTCCCTGTTCGATCATCGGCAACAGGCCGGCATTGACCAGCGACGACTTGCCGGCGCCGCTGTTGCCCTCGATCTGCAGCCAGCGGCAGAAGCCGGCGCCGCCGGCGCGCAGCCTGTCGGGGTCGGCCGGCTGCTGCTCGCCGAGGCACGCGAGCGCCTCGAGGGTTTCCTTGCGGCGTCCGAAGAACAGCCGGGAATCCTTGCTGGTGAAGGCGTTGAGGCCGACGAAGGGGCAGCCTTCGATGGCCGGCGGCGAGTCGAGGCGGATGGCGCGCGCCCGGATGGCGTCGAGCAGTGTGGCCGGCAGCGCCTCGGCCGCCCGCCAGCGGGTGGCCTGGAAGAGGACGAGAAACGGCGGCAGCGTCTCCGGCCTGGCGTCTTCGAGGAAGATCGGGAACAGCGGCAGGCGCTCGGCGTCCTTCGCCGGCGCCAGGTGGCGGATCAGGGCCACCTGCACCTCGGCGCCGACCCAGCGGCGCACGCCTTCCCTGCCGATGAGAACGACGAACGCAGAGCAGCCGTGCAGGGCCTCCTGCAGGCGCTCCAGCCACCTGTCGCCGGTGCGCAGCGAATCGTCATCCTTGAAGACACTCAGCCCGGCCTGTTCGAGCGCCGTGCGCAAGGCGATCGCCACCGTCTGGTCAGCGCGGCTGTAGCTGAGAAAGACGCGTTCCGTCGTCTGCTGGTCGGCTGGCGGCATCGCTCACCCCTCCTGATCGGCAAGGAACGGCTGCTGCCGGCCGGTGCCGGCCAGGGTCCTTTTCATCTCGCCACCACCTGACTGACGCGCTGGGCGTGTGTCGGCAAATCGAACCGGTTCGGGTCAAAATCGTCGCCCAGCCACTCGATCATCTCCTCGTGATCCTCGTGCTCCGGATCCTTCAGGACGTCGAGAAGATTCGCGTAGCCATAGACCCCACCGCAGTCCTCCGGTGGGCAAGCGCCTTCGCCGGCGACCAGCACGGCGCGCGGCGCCGCCGGGTCGGGCGGCAGGCGCGTCTCGATGGCGATGGTGTGCCACCAGTCGTCACCGAAGTCGTACCAGTAGCGAAACTTGCGCTGTCGCGCCAGCAACTCGCCGAGCGTCGTGGTGTCTTCGGGAAGCGCCGGTTGCCCACCGAACATGTTGTCGTCGAGGCTGGGCATGCCCACCACCCGGCCGGCCGCCCGGAACTCGTGCAGGTGGTCGTCGTCCCAACCCATGGCCTCCTGGATCACGCGGTGAAACTCCCAGAAGGTCAGATCCTTGTCGACCTCGACGCGGCGCCAGATAGCCGGTTCCCAGGAGTCGAGGCTGATCTTGAGGCGCAGGCGGCCACCGGCGTTCTTCGCTGTTGCGTTCATGGTTGCAGTACCTTGGTCGATTCCTCGCCGAACTGGCTGACCACGCGCACCGCCACGCGCCTGCCGGCCCGGAAAGGAATGGGATGGGAAACGAAGCCATACAGGCGGTCGAAGGCTTCAGCGTCGATTTCGATCCTGACCCAGGTGCCGGTGTCGGCGACGACCAGATTGACGTGGCTTTTTTTGGTTGGCCAGGTATTGCGGCTGGTGTGGCCGAAGACGTGCCGCGTGCTGCCCTGCGGGTTGTAGTGGTTGAGAATCGGCAGCACGCGCTCGCGTTCGGCGGCGTGCGCAACGATGCCGCGGTTGATGCTCTCGACGACCGGCTGCGGGTCTTCGTAGATCACCAGGCGCTTGTAGATCGGGTTGTCTTCGCCGACGACTTTGAGCTTTTCCTCGTACCAGCGCTCGACGATCTGCCTGACCTGCTGGAAGAGACGCAGGTCGGCCCGCTGCGCTTCGTCGCCGTGGATGCGCCGCAGGTAGTCGCGGGTCAGCTTGTAAATGACGGTCTGGTCGCGCAGTTCGTCGAGCTTGAGGCGCATCGTCTGGCGGTCTGCCGAGACGGCGGTGCCGAGCGTGGTTTCGACCGGCAGGCGGGTGGTGTCGAGGCAATAATCGGGCGTGCCGGTGAAGTCGGCGGCAAGGTGGTCGCTGTCGGTCTGCAGGCGGTAGCCGGTTGGGGAAGCGGATTTCGAGGCTGTCGCGCTCACGCAGCGCGCGCAGCGTGGCGTATTCGGGCGGCTCGGTGTGGCTGCTCTGGCCGGCCTTGAACAGCTTGAAGGGGATGCCGATGATGTGCGCGTACTCGGGCGGGAACTTGCCGGTCTTCGGGTCGATAAAGTAGTAGCGGCGGCGCAGCGCCCGGCCGGCAAGTTGGGCGCGGCTTCGCCGACGGAGGTTTCCTGCACCTCGCGACGCTGCGTACGCTGCCCCTTGCGCGGGAGTTCTGCCTTGCAGTTTTCGTAGAGGTTTTTCAGGACCGGCTCGTCGATCGCCTGGCTGCTGTCGTCGATCGGCAGGAAAGGAATCTTGATCAGCCCGGCTTCGATCGCTTCGATCAGGCCGAAGTCGCTGACCACCCAGGGAAACAGCGAGTACGCCGGAAACCCCGAGCCGGAAAGGTAGTAGGGAGTTGCCGACAGATCGTAGACCACACGCACCTGAAAGCGCCGGGTGCAGGCGCGCAGGCCGGAGAACCAGACGGCGGCGCGTTCGTTTTCGGTTTCCGAATTGTCGAGTTCGGTATCCCTGCCCTTGGCGCGCGGCAGGTAGCAATGGTGCGCTTCGTCATTGATCACCAGCAGCCGGCGCCCGGCCTTGAAGCTGCCGAGAACGCGGCGCAGCACCTGGTTTTCGTCCTCTCGGCTTTCCACTTTCCTGCCATCTTCGCCGCGCTCTGAAGATGTGTACCGGTGTTCGATTTTTCCGCGACTTCGTTGAGCCAGATCGCGGCCTCGACGGCTTCCTGCTGCGCGAAGAACAGCTTCTGGTGCGCGGCCCGCTCGGGGTTGGCAAACCAGTAGTCGAGCAGATCGCGCGTGACGCGGCTGGTAACGCCCCGGTAGCCGGAGTCACGCCAGGTGCGCAGTTCGTCCCGAAGCCGGTTGATCAGGTGTTCGCCGTACTCGGCCTGGAAGTCGTTCAGGTCGAACATGCTGCCCTGGTTCTGCTGGCCGATCGGCACCTGCGGCACATCCGGCGTGAAGAGGCGGCGGCCCGGGCGAATGTCCCGGTAGTTCAGGTTGCCCTGGGCGTCGGTGGCATAGTGCCGGGCCGGCTCGTCATAGGGGGAATTCAGGATGGGATTGTCCGCAGAGAGCATGGCGAGCGACGTAACCGGCTGGTAGGTGGGGCATTCTAGCAAACCCCTTCCGGTCGGCGACATCGGCGATGGTCAGCGTACTGGCATGAGGCCCCATCCAGGTGCATACTGCTGGAATGAACCAACGTCTGCGCTTTCTTCTCTGTCGAGAAGAACCGTTGATGACCGCGCAACACCGTGCCACCTTCCTGATCGTCGACGATTCACGCGAAGACCTCGATGGTCCGAAAGGGTCGATTCTGGAACCTCCTGGAAACCGCAGCGATGAATCCCTCAAGAGCCGGGCCGACCCAGGCGACGACCGGACCATCTCCAACCCGCGGCGCCCTGCGTCTCGTCCTCATCTACGCGATCTTTGCCGGACTCTGGATCGTGCTCTCCGACAAGGCGGTGGCTTGGCTTTTCCAGGATCCGAACCGGATCCTTCTCGCCAGCACGCTGAAGGGCTGGCTCTTCGTCGCCGTGACGTCGATGCTGCTCTATGGCCTGGTGCGCGGCCTCCTCCAGCAAGCGCTGGACTGGTCGCGGCGCGAGCAGGAAGCGCGTGAGGAGGGCCTCCGCAGCCAGCAATTCCTCGCCTCGATCGTCGAGGCGTCGACCGACGCCATCTTCGCCAAGGATCTCGAAGGTCGTTACCTGGCCTTCAGCCAGGGAGCGGCCCGACTGATCGACAGGAAAGCCGAGGAGATTCCGGGCTGCGACGACACGGCGCTCTTTCCGCCAGAACAGGCCGCGATGCTCCGTGCCAACGACCGCCGGGCAATTGACGAAAACCGGATCAATACGTATGAGGAAACGCTTTCCACCGCCGATGGGGCACGCACCTTCCTGGCCACCAAGGGGCCGCTGCGCGATGGCGATGGAAAGGTCATCGGACTGTTCGGTATCTCCCGCGATATCACGGAGCGCAAGCAGGCCGAGAACAAGCTGCGCGAACAGGAACGGCTACTGGCAGATTCGCAGGCCATCGCGCATGTCGGTAGCTGGATGGTGGACATCGCGTCCGGCCAGGTGATCTGGAGCGAAGAATCCTTCCGGCTGTATGGTCTGCCGCCGCGGCCAGGTGAATCGCTGAGCTTCGATCGTTTCGTCGACCTGCTGCATCCCGACGACCGGCCGCGCATGCACGACTGGTCTGCCGCCTGCCTGGCAGGACAGCGCATGTCCAGTCTGGAATTTCGCACACGCCCGATCGACGGGGTGAGCCGCTGGCTGCTCGGCCACGGCGCCCTCGAAAGGAATGCCGACGGCAAGCCCTGGCGCATGATCGGAACGGTGCAGGACATCACCGAGAAGAAGTTAATGAGCGACGAACTCGCTCGCCATCGCCATCACCTCGAACAACTGGTCGCCGAACGGACCGCCGAACTGGCGGAAGCAAATCTCGCACTGACGCAGCGTGCCGAGGAAATCACCGACCTCTACGATCGCGCACCCTGCGGCTATCACTCGTTGGCCGCCGACGGGACGATCATCGCGGTCAACCAGACTGAACTCGACTTGCTCGGCTACTCCCGGGAAGAGTTCGTCGGCCACAAGGTCGGCGAGTTCATGACCGCCGAAAGCCGCGCGCTGTTCAATCAGCGCTTTGCCGTCTTCAGCCGCAGCGGCCGCGTACGTGATCTGGCTTTTGACTGGCTGCGCAAGGACGGCAGTATCCTGCCGGTGCTGATCAGCGCCGACCTGGTGCGCAATGCCGCGGGAGAGTTCCTCTTCAGCCGGTCGACGATGGTCGACAACAGCGAGCGCAGCCGGCGCGAGCGTGAGATCGCCGAGATGCAGGCGGAACTCGCGCGCCGGGCCGAGGCGGCCGAGGCCGCGAACCGGGCGAAGAGCGCGTTCCTGGCCAACATGAGTCACGAGATCCGCACGCCGTTGAACGCCATCATCGGCCTGACGCACCTCCTGCGGCGTACCGGAGCGACGCCGGCACAGGCCGAGCGACTCGACAAGATCGACGGCGCCGCGCAGCACCTCCTCGCCATCATCAGCGATGTCCTCGACCTGTCCAAGATCGAAGCCGGCCGATTGCAGGTGGAGAGCACGGATTTCCATCTCTCGGCGATTCTCGACAGCGTCGCTTCGATCATCGGCGAATCGGCACGCCGCAAGGGCCTGCGGATCGACCTCGAACGTGATGCCGTGCCGCTGTGGTTGCGCGGCGACCCGACGCGGCTGCGCCAGGCACTGCTCAATTACGCGGGCAACGCGGTCAAGTTCACCGACCACGGTTGGATTGCCCTGCGCGCCAGGCTGCTCGAAGAGCAGGATGACAAATTGCTGGTGCGCTTCGAGGTCGAGGACACCGGTATCGGTATTACCGACGATCAGAGCGCGCGACTGTTTCAGGCCTTCGAACAGGCCGACACCTCGACGACGCGCAAGTACGGTGGCACCGGCCTCGGACTCGCCATCACCGCGCGCCTGGCACACCTGATGGGTGGCGAAATCGGCGTCAAAAGCACGCCCGGCGTCGGCAGCACCTTCTGGCTGACCGCCCGCCTGCTGCGCGGTCGTGGCATCGTGCCCGTCAGTCCGACCCTGGAGATTGCCGATGCCGAGGTCAGGCTACGCCAGCGTTGCGCGAGGAAACGCATCCTGCTGGTGGAAGACAATGCCATCAACCGCGAGGTGGCAGAGGAACTGTTGCGTGCCGTCGACCTGGCGGTAGACGCGGCGGCCGATGGTGAGCAGGCGCTGGCGATGGTACAGGGCACCGACTACGATCTGATCCTGATGGATATGCAGATGCCGAACATGGACGGTCTGGAGGCTACCCGTGCCATCCGCACCCTGCCCGGCTGGCAAACCAGACCGATCGTGGCGATGACCGCCAACGCCTTCGACGAGGTCCGCCGTGCCTGCGAGCAGGCGGGCATGAACGACTTTGTCGGCAAACCGATGACTCCCGGCCTGCTCTATGCGGCCTTGTTGAAGTGGCTGCCTGACGCGATGGCTCATGAGTCGCTCGCGACTTTCATAGTGACGGACAGCGGAATGGCGCCAGCATCGGCGGTGACGCTACCGGCAACGCCAGCGTCACCAGAAGCGGCTGAAGCCGCCATGGCACGCCTGACCGCTTTGCCCGGCATGGACACGGAGGAAATTCTCGTCGCCCTGCGTGGCAACACCGGAAAGTATCTGGCCCTGATCGGCAAATTTCTCGCCTCGCACGCCGATGACATGTCGCTGCTGGCGGCGAGCCTGGCCGAGGGGGATCACGTCAGCGCGATACGCGTGGCGCACACCTTGAAGGGCAGCGGCGCCCTCATGGGAGCCAGGCGGCTGGCGGAACTGGCGGCGCGCCTGGAGCAGATGCTGCGCGCCAACGACGACCTGCGGGCTCCCGACGCTCCGCTGCGTGCCGCAATGGATGCCGTCGGCGGCGAAGTCGCAGCGCTGGCCAGGGCGCTCACCCCAGGGCCGGCATCGATTGCCGCACTCACCGGCCCGCTCACACCGGAGTGACGAGCGGGATCGCGAGCGGACCGCCGGCGCTACGCGACCATCCCTTCACGCGTAGTCCACGCTGACATTGTCGCTCCCCAACCATTCGCGTATCGCTGTCAGCAGGTCGTCTTCGAGGCGAACCCGGTTGGCGTCGCCGAAAGCCAGTTCGCAGGTCGCGTTCCCGTTTCGATACGCCAGCCGCACCGGGCAATCGCCGGGAGTGTAAGGCGCCAGCAGGGTTTGCAGGCGGTGTACGGCGGTGCGCGCGTTGCTGCCGCTGGCCTGGCCGTTGAGCGACAGGCGCAGATGACGGGCAAAACGGCCGCGCGCTTCGGCGAGCGTCAACAGACGTTCGGCAACGATTTTGACGCGGCCTTCGCCGGCGAAATCATCGCGCTGGACGCGGCCTTCGATGATCAGCACCTCGTCTTCCCTGATCTTGGCACGTTCGGCTTCGAGCAGTTCGTTGAACACCGAGACTTCGAGTGCGCTGGTGCCGTCGTCGAGCTGGATGAAGGCCATCTTGCCACGTGCCGTGAATTTGCTGCGGACGCCGACCACCAGGCCGGCGAGCCACTGCGTTTCCTTCCTCGCTTCGAGCGCGGCCAGCGGCTTGCGCACGAAGTGCGACACCTCGGCCTGAACGCCATGAAAGGGATGGCCGGAGAAGTAGAAACCAAGCGCCAGCTTCTCTTCGTTGAGCTGCTGTCGCTCACTCCAGCGTGGCACTTCGACATACCTCGGGCCCAGTTCGTCCCTCTGCTCGCCGGCATCGAAGAGGTCGAACAGGCTGACCTGCATGGCGTTGCGCTCGGCCTGTTCGGCGGCTTCCATGGCGATGCCGACCGAAGCCAGCAGACGCGCGCGATGCCTGTCGAGCGAATCGAAACCGCCGGCACGAATCAGGGCTTCGATGGTGCGACGGTTGACCAGGCGTTTGTCGGCGCGTCGACAGAAATCGAACAGATCCTTGAACGGACCGCCGGCCTCGCGCGCCCTCAGGATCGCGTTCACCGCCTGTTCGCCGGTTCCCTTGACGGCGCCGAGACCGTAACGAATCGTGCTGCGGTCCACCGGCGTGAAGCGGTATTCGGAGGCATTCACATCCGGCCCGAGGATGCGCAGGCCATTGGCGATGGCGTCGTCATGAACGATCTTCACCGTGTCGGTGACGTCCATGTCCGACGACAGCGTGGCCGCCATGAAGGCGGCGCAATGGTGTGCCTTCAGCCAGGCGGTGTGGTAGGTGACGACGGCGTAGGCGGCAGTGTGCGACTTGTTGAAGCCGTACTCGGCGAATTTCTCCATCAGGTCGAAAAGCTGCATCGCCAGCTTTTCGTCGTAACCCTTCTTCCTCGCCCCTTCGCGCATCAGGTCGCGGTGCAGGGCCATCTCTTCGGCCTTCTTCTTGCCCATCGCACGCCGCAACAGATCGGCGGCGCCGAGCGTATAGCCGCCGATGATCTGCGCGATCTGCATCACCTGTTCCTGATAGACGATGACCCCATAGGTCGGTTCGAGGCAGACCTTCAGATCGTCGATGTAATAGTCGATCTTCTGCTGGCCCTTCTTGCGCAGGATGAAGTCGTCGACCATTCCGGAACCGAGCGGTCCCGGCCGGTACAGCGCGAGCACCGCGATGATGTCCTCGAAGCGATCGGGAGCGAGCTTCCGGACCAGTTTCTTCATGCCCTCCGATTCAACCTGGAAAATCGCGGTGGTATTGCCGTCCTTGAGAATCTGATAGGCGAGCGGATCGTCGAAGGAAAGCGCAGTCAGATCGGGACGCTGGCCACTGAGTTTCTCGACGTAGTCGAGCGCCAGCTTGATGATCGTCAGGTTGCGCAGACCCAGAAAGTCGAACTTCACCAGCCCGACCTTCTCGACATCGTCCTTGTCGTACTGGGAAACCACCGAACCGCCGCCGTCGGCCGAATAGACCGGGCAGAAGTCGGTGAGTTTGCCGGGCGCAATCAGCACGCCGCCGGCGTGCATGCCGACATTGCGCGTCAGATCTTCGAGGCGTGCGGCCAGATCGAAGAGATTGCGGACCTCTTCCTCGTCGTCGATCCTGGCCTTCAATTGCGGCTCGGCGACGATCGCCTTGGCCAGCGACAGCGGCTTGTTGGTCTCGACCGGGATGAGTTTGGAAAGCTGGTCACAGAAGTTGTACGGCAGATCGAGGACGCGGCCGACGTCACGAATCACCGCTTTCGACGACATGGTGCCGAAAGTGACGATCTGCGAGACCGCTGCTGCCCCGTACTTCTGGCGCACGTACTCGATCACCCGCCAGCGGTTGTCCTGACAGAAGTCGATGTCGAAGTCGGGCATCGACACCCGTTCGGGGTTGAGAAAACGTTCGAAGAGCAGCGCGTAGCGCAAGGGATCGAGGTCGGTAATCCCCAAAGCGTAGGCGACGACCGAACCCGCACCCGATCCGCGGCCCGGCCCCACCGGACAGCCGTTGTGCTTGGCCCAGTTGATGAAATCGGCAACGATCAGGAAGTAGCCGGGGAATCCCATCTGTACGATGGTGTCGGTCTCGAGCTGCAGGCGAGCGTCGTAGGCCGGGCGCTCTGCGAGACGTTCGACCGGGTCAGGAAAAAGCTGCTGCAGGCGCAGCTCAAGGCCGGCAACTGCCTCCTGGCGGAGATAATCGTCGAGCGTCACCCCGTCCGGGGTCGGAAAAGCCGGCAGGTAGCTCTTGCCGAGAATGATCTGCAGATTGCAGCGCTTGGCGATCTCCACCGAGTTCTCGAGCGCTTCGGGAAGATCCGCAAACAACTCGACCATTTCGTCGGGCGACTTGAAATACTGCTCCTCGGTATACAGGCTTGGGCGGCGCGGATCACCGAGCATATAACCCTCGGCAATGCACACCCTTGCCTCGTGCGCCTTGAAGTCTTCGCGTTCGAGAAACTGGATCGGATGCGTGGCAACCAGCGGCAGTTCAAGATCGGCCGCCAGATCGGCGGTGACGGCGACCAGCGACTCCTGCTGCGCCTGGCCATAGCGCTGCACTTCGAGGTAGAAGGCAGCAGGGAACAGTTGCTCCCAGCGGCGCGCGCGCTTCGCAGCCTGTTCGTGGTTGCCCTGTAAAAGGGCTTCGCCGACGTCGCCGGCAGCGGCACCCGAGAGAGCGATCAACCCATCGACACCGATTTCCTGCAGCATCCGGCGCGTGATTTCGGCCCGCCCACGCACCCGCGGCGCCAGGTAGGCGCGCGACAACAGCTCGCAGAGCTGCAGATAGCCCTGCCGCGAGCGACAGAGCAGCAGCAGACGATAGGGGCGGTCGGGGTCGCTGTCGTTGGCAATCCAGACATCGCTGCCGAGCAGCGGCTTGATCCCCTGACTGCGCGCCGAGGTATAGAACTTGACCAGACCGAAGAGGTTCGCGAGGTCCGTCAGCGCCAGTGCCGGCATGCCGTAGCGGGCAGCACGGGCAACCGCATCGGCAAGACGGACGATGCCGTCGGTGATCGAATACTCGCTGTGCAGGCGGAGGTGGATGAACGGGGCTTCAGGCATCCGGCCATTTTACCCCGAGGCGAAACGACAAACGCGATGATCGCTATGCTGCCGGCAGTCGTTGCGCTGTCGCACTGCTGAATTGCTGGCCTGACCCGGATCGATCAGGCAATCGGTGTGCTAACTGTTCACCCAGTCGATGATCGCCTGCCATTGCTCCAGATCCTTCGCTGCACGGGATGCCGAAAGGTCGAACATGGTCATCCCGTGCATCGTTGTCTGCACGTAGAGCTGCGTACTGCGCAGATGGGTGAGGACCGGCAGGTCGTACTTCGCGAGAAAGCGCTCCAGCTCGGCGGCAGAGCGGGTACGCGGATCGACGCGCATGCCGACCACGGCAACGAAAGCCTGTTCGTTGCGGATCGCTTTCTCGGCCAGCAGCGTCTCCAGGAAATGGCCTGTCGCAAGAATGTCGAACAGCGAGGGCTGCAGCGGAACGATGACCCGATTGACCTGTTTGACGACGGTGTCGAGCGCTTTGCCGTGCAAACCAGCGGGCGTGTCGAGAATCACATGCGTGGTGCCCTTCGGTGGTTTGGCGGTTTTTCCGGGCTCGATCTCCCAACTCCGAATCTGTGGCAGGATCGATGGCCGCAAACGCAGCCATTCCCGCGACGACTGCTGACGATCGACGTCACCGAGCATCACACGCTGGCCACTGCGTGCGAGATGACCGGCCAGATTGATGGCCAGCGTCGACTTGCCCGACCCGCCCTTGGGATTCGCAATCAGGAAGGATTTCATTGTTTATTGTCCTTGTCATGGTTGGTGGCAAGCCGGCGAAGCTCATCACGCACCAGATTGATGTGCTCGCGCAAAGTGTAAAGCAGATCGCTGAAGGCCAGTGGAATATTCAGCGCACTAGCCCCTTCGTCGATACGATCGAGATGGCCCACGTACTGCTGGTGGCAAGCCGGGTCATAGTGATGACGCAGATCGTTTTCTAGGAACTTCAGATCACCGTAGTAGCGAAAGATTTTCGAGCGCACACGCCAGCTATAGATCGCCGGCGCGAATTTCAACAGCGGTAGCGACAACATCAACAATGGCAGGATCATCACGAACAGGCGCTCGACCAGCACCGCCAGCCAGAAAGGCAGATACACCTGCAGAAACGGAGGCCCCGACTTGTAGTAGTGCTCGGCATCTTTCGATAGCGGAAAGCTGTGGTCCTTGTAGGCCGGGAATTCGCCGGCACGCTGGAAAAAGCCTCCCTTGCCGTTGACCTCGCTCATCGCCTGCAGCAGCAGACTCGCCAACGCCGGATGCAGGTCGTCACGAACGATGATATTGGCCGTCGTCGCCAGCAGCAGGGTATCGCGTGGCGGTACATCGCGCACCAGATCGACGACCCCACGCGGCAGCACGATCTTCGAGAGGAACGGAAAACGGCGCAGATAGGCTTCGGCCTGGCTCAGGCTGACCACCCGCAGGCCCGGCGAACGCAGCATCACCTGCACGACCGGCGCTTCCTGGGCGGCAACGATGAAGGCAGCATCAATCTGCCCCTGCTGCAGGGCTTCGGCGGCGGTCAGGCCGGCAATCGGCAAAAGGTTGGGGCTGTTGGCCGGGATCTCGTTGGCCTCCAGCAAGCTCAGCGCGAGCCCGCGAATACCGCTGCCCTCCTCACCAACGGCGATCCGCTGACCCGCCAATTGGTGCAGTTTGTCGACACGTCGTTCTCCGCGATAGAACACCCACACCGGTTCGTAGGAAACGCTGCCCAGTGAACGCAGCGGACCTTCTTCTTCGTCCTCGCCAACGGCTGGTGACACAATGCCGCCCTGCACGAAGGCGATGTCGGCCTCACCCTTTTCGATACGTTCGAGGTTCTGGTGCGAACCCGCAGAGGTCCGGATGTCGAGCGTGACGCCTTTGGCAGCCAGCAGGACGGCGTAGCGCTGGGCATAGGCATAGTAGGCACCGGTGTCGCTGCCGGTGGTGATGGTGATGCGTCGGGGCGGCTCGGGCGCGACGAACTGGTAGGCGACGGCCAGACCGATCGCCGTGATCAGGACGATCGGCCAGGCCGTCGCCAGCAAATAGCGCAGGGCAATCAGCCGGGCGCGCAAATGCTGCATCAGGGCAGCAGGATGGTCGATCCGCTATGTTTGCGCGCTTCGAGGTCACGATGTGCCTGTGCCACTTCTGCCAGGGGGTAAGTCTGGTGGACCTCGATTTTCACCTGCCCGCTACCGACCACGTCGAACAGTTGGGCGCCGAGCGCGAGCAGATCCTCGCGCTTGGCCGTGTAATGCATCAGTGTCGGCCGGGTCAGAAACAGCGAACCCTTCTGCGACAGCAACAGTGGGTCGAAGGGCGGCACCGGACCGGAGGCATTGCCGAAGCTGACCAGCATCCCACAGGTGCGCAGGCTGTCGAGCGAACCGGCAAAGGTATCCTTGCCGACCCCGTCATAGACCACGGCCACGCCCTCGCCGACGGTGATTTCACGGACCCGGCGGGCAAAGTCCTCGCGTGTATAGTCGATGACGTGATCGCAGCCATGCGCGGCGGCCAGCGCCGCCTTGGCCGCGGTCGACACCGTACCGATCACCGTTGCACCGAGCGCCTTGGCCCACTGGCAAGCGATCAGACCGACACCGCCGGCAGCCGCATGAATCAGCACGCTGTCACCGGCCTGGACGCGATAGGTGCGGCGCAGCAGATAGGCGCTGGTCAGACCCTGCAACATCATCGCCGCCGCGGTGCGAAAATCGATCGCATCCGGCAACTTCAGCAGACGGTCGGCGGGCAGGCAGCGGACCTGGCTATAGGCGCCGACCGGACCCCCGGCGTAAGCGACGCGATCGCCGGGGCGCAGCTCGCTGACGCCGGCGCCGACCGCTTCGACGACGCCCGCAGCTTCCAGGCCGAGACCGTTCGGCAACTGCAGCGGGTAAAGACCGCTGCGATGATAGATGTCGATGTAGTTGAGGCCGACGGCCTGATGGCGTACGCGCGCCTCTCCAGGCGCCGGTTCGGCGACTTCAAGCTCTTCCCAACACATCACATCGGGGCCACCGGTGCGGTGCATACGAATGGCAAATGGCATGGCGATCTCCTCATTTGACGTAACGCGACAGTCTAGTGTGGCGCCCGCTTCTTAGGCAAGTGCAAAAAAGCCCTTGCGGGCTGCCATTTGACCCCCTAAGCGACCGGTGTTCCACAGACTTATCCACACAATCGGTGGGCAAAGAGGCCAGATATCCACCGCTCTCCCCACTGCGCGCCCGTCAGGCCGGCGTCAGCCGGGCGTACTTGAGCGCCAGCCACTTCATGCCGCCGGCACCAAAGTTGACCTGCACGCGTGCTTCGGACCCCGACCCTTCGGTGGCCACGATGACCCCGGCACCGAACCGGGCATGGCGCACGTTCTGGCCGATCCGCAGACCGCCGACTGCGGTCTGCGCCTCCCCGCCGGGGCTGCCGGTCGGGCGGGCAGAAACTTGGCCGCCGCCGCGGTTGATCCTGCGCAACAGCGTTGCCGGCAGTTCTTCGAGAAAGGACGAAGGCAGGCAGTAGCGCGTCTGCCCGTGCAGCAGGCGCGTCTGCGCGTGGCTCAGATAGAGACGGCGGCGGGCACGCGTCAGGGCAACGTACATCAGCCGTCTTTCCTCCTCCAGGCCGTCGCGCTCCTGCGCCGCGTTCTCGTGCGGAAAAAGACCCTGTTCGAGGCCGGTGATGAAGACCACATCGAACTCGAGTCCCTTGGCAGCATGCACGGTCATCAACTGCACCGCCTCCTCGCCTTCGCCGGCCTGATGCTCGCCGGCCTCCAACGAGGCGTGCGCAAGAAAGGAAGCGAGCGGACCGCCATCCGGCGCCACTTCGCCGTCACTCGACGAATCACTTGGCGAGCCACTCTCTTCGTGCAGGAACGCAGTTGCGGCGTTGATCAGTTCATCGAGGTTCTCGAGTCGGTCCTGGCCTTCCTTGTCGGCCAGGTAATGCTGGCGCAGACCGCTCTTGTCAATCAACTGATCGATCACTACCGGCAGGGGAAGATCGCGGGTTTCGCTGCGCAGTGTCTCGATCAGGCGAACGAATCGGGCCACCGCGCTCCCGGCCTTGCCGGCGAGGCTCGCGGCCGCGTTGTAGAGGCTGGAATTCGTCTGCTGTGCCGCATCCTGCAATGCTTCGATACTGCGACCGCCGATCCCGCGCGTCGGAAAGTTGACCACCCGTGTAAAAGCCGTATCGTCATCGGGGTTGGCGATCAAGCGCAGGTAGGCCAGCGCATGCTTGATCTCCTGCCGGTCGAAGAAGCGCAGGCCGCCATGTACGCGATAGGGTATTCCCTGCGTGAACAAATGGTGCTCGAGGACGCGTGACTGTGCGTTGGAGCGATACAGCAGGGCGATCTGATGGCGTCCAACACCTTCGCGGACGAGTTCGGACAGCTCTTCGACGATGAAACGCGCCTCGTCGACATCCGAATACGCCTCAAAGACACGGATCGGTTCGCCAGCGCCGGCTTCGGTCCATAGCTTCTTGCCCAGCCGACCGCGATTCTGCTGGATCAGGGCATTGGCGGCGTCGAGGATATTGCCATGCGAGCGGTAATTCTGTTCGAGCCGAATCACGTTCGGCAACGCGAATTCGCGCTGCAGGTCGCGCATATTGCCGATCTCGGCACCGCGGAAAGCGTAGATCGACTGGTCGTCGTCGCCGACCGCGAACAGACAGGCAGCACTGCTTTCCGGAATGACGCTGCCGCGTCCGGCGAGCAGCTTCAGCCAGGCATACTGGAGGCGGTTGGTGTCCTGGAATTCATCGACCAGGATATGCCGAAAACGCGCCTGATAATGCTGGCAGAGCGGCTCGTTGCGTTGCAGCAGTTCGTACGAGCGCAGCAACAGTTCGGCGAAGTCGACCACCCCTTCGCGCCGACACTGCGCCTCATATTCGGTATACAGCTCGACCCGGCGGCTGGTGAATGCGTCGTACGCTTCGGCCTGGGCGGCGCGGAGGCCCTGTTCCTTGTGCGCGTTGATGAAGTGCATCAGCTCGCGTGGCGGAAACTTCTGGTCGTCCACATTGAGGTTCTTCAGCAGGCGTTTGATCGCTGCCAACTGGTCCGCCGCATCGAGAATCTGAAACTGCGCGGGCAGCCCGGCCTCGCGGTAGTGCGCGCGCAGGAGGCGATTGCAGAGACCGTGAAAAGTGCCGATCCACATGCCGCGGGTGTTGATCGGCAGCATCGCCGCGAGTCGCGACTGCATTTCCTTTGCCGCCTTGTTGGTGAAGGTCACCGCCAGGATGCCCTGCGGCCCGACCTGCCCGGTCGAGATCAGCCAGGCGATGCGCGTGGTCAGGACGCGCGTCTTGCCGCTGCCGGCACCGGCAAGAATCAGGGCATGTTGCGCTGGCAGCGTGACGGCGGCAAGTTGTGGCGCGTTGAGATGGGCGAGCAGATCGGACATGGCGAAGGGTTTCCCGACAAGGCAGCCCTGATTATAACGGGCGCGCTGTGCTGGCTTCGGCTTTGCCGCAATGCAAACGGGGGCGGGCGGCATCGGTGCGTGGCATTGCTGAGCACAGCGGAGTGGAGTACCTTGTTGATCCATCAAAAATGCACCTGCTCGGAGAAGGAAAAAATGGCGAAGTTGATCCCAGCCGAGATGATCGAAAAAACCCTGAAGGGAATCGTGATTCCAGCCAGACCGCAGGCACTGCTCCATCTCCAGAACGAACTCAAGAAAGACGACCCGGCCCCGCGGGTCATCGTGCGTCTGATCAGCGGCGACGTCGGCCTCTCGGCGGCCGTGCTACAAACGGTGAATTCTCCTTTCTTCGGCCTGTCCAGAAAAATCAGCTCGGTTGCTCAGGCGGTGAGCCTGCTGGGCATGAAAGCCGCTGCGCAAATCGTCACCGGACTGGGTGTTGAGGGCTGCCGTGGGGGGCAAGGAACCGTCGCTGGAACGTTTCTGGGACAGCGCCGAAAAAGTTGCCGGCATTGCCAGTTACATCGCATCGACCATCCCCAGGGGGCCTCGCGACGACGCCTACTGCTTCGGACTGTTCCACGACGTGGGCATTCCGATCCTGATGCAGAAATTCCCGGATTACCGGCAGACGCTGGCGCTGGCGGACAAGGACAGCAGCCGGCCATCGACCGCCGTGGAAGATGAGCGGCACGCGACCGACCATGCGACCGTTGGCTATCTGGTGGCCAAGGGCTGGTTCCTGCCCGAGGCGATCTGCGAAGGCATTCTCTACCATCATGATCCCCTGGTCTTTGACGACAAGGACAGCGTCAACCCGCAGGCACTGACCCTGATCGCAATCAACGCCATGGCCGAGCATTTTCAGGACGACTACTTTTTCATGCGCGGCAACAGCCGCTGGGGAATGATCGGCGCACGCGTACTCGATCATCTGGGACTGCGGGATGACGAGTATTGCGACCTGCGGGAAGATTTGATCAGCATGTTCAAATGAACGACCTCACCCTTCCGCGCACAAGTCATACTGCCGATCGAGGCATTGCGGCGCCTGGCGAGGGGAAGAAGATTCCGGCTTCGGTGACCATCACGTCGAGCGGCTGATCGTGCGGCTCGGGGTGGATCGACTCCAGCCGGGCCAGTTCAAAACCGACACCAACCGCAAGCGGACGCGGCGAGAGCGAAGCCAGCGTGCGATCGAAGTAGCCGCCGCCGTAGCCGATACGATGGCCGGCGGCATCGAAGCCATTCACCGGGATCAGCAAGGCTTGCGGGATCAGGAAATCACCTGCCGCCGGCGCCGGGATGCCATGCTGGTCGATGACCATCGCCGTGTCTGGCGACCAGGCGCGAAAGGCCAGCGCCCGGTTTTCATCGATCACCACCGGCAGCAGCGCCGCGAAGCCTTGCCGACCATCGCCGACCCAGCTTTCGATCAGCGGCCTGAGGTCGGGCTCCTTCCTGAACGGCCAGCAGAAACCGACGCGCATTCCCGAGAACTGTGGAAAACCGGCTTGCAGGAGCGCACGGATGTGCCGGCAATGGCCATCCCAGGCGTCGGCCGGCAAGGCCAGCCGACGCTCGATCAGCAGCTTGCGCAGCGCACGCCGGTCGGCAACGATTCCCGGCATCAACCCGGCAGCCATGTGATATGCTCAAATGCAGTGTGTTTCGAGAAACCCAGCTTATCATGAAGTTCCCTCAGTCGATCCTGCTCGTCCTCATCCCCCCTGTTTTTGGCACCCACCCTGGCCTTCGCGCTGACGCCCGACGAGCAGTTCCTGGCCGCGCGCGACGCTGCACGCGCCGGCGACCGGGCCAAACTGGAACGTCTGGCGCCTTTGCTGCAGGACCATGAACTCGAAGCCTACGTCGAATACTGGCAGCTTCTCCCGGACCTCAAGGACAGCGAGCCGGCGACTGTGCAGGCCTTCCTCAGCCGCCACGAAAACAGCTACATCGCCGAGAAACTGCGCACTGACTGGCTCCGCCAGCTCGCCAGAAAACAGCAATGGTCGCTCTTTGACAGCGAGTATCCGCGCCTGGCGCAAGCCAACCAGGAACTCGCCTGCCAGGCGCTGCAGAGTCGGCGCGCGCAGGGCGACGCGCGCGTCCTCGACGATGCCCTGCCGCTCTGGCTGACCCTGCTCGAACCACCCGAACCCTGCTACCCGGTCCTCGAAGCGCTGATCATCGACAAGCGGGTGCTGGCCGATGCGGTATGGGCGCGCATTCGCCGCCAGTTCGAGGCCAACAAGATCGCAGCCGCCCTGTACACGATGAATTACCTGCCCGCCAGCCAGATGCCGGAAAAGAAGCTGGCACAGACGGTCGTCGACACGCCACTCCCCTGGCTGGGGCGATTGCCGGGCGATTTCTCGGGTAGTCGCGGGCAGCGCGAGCTGGCGGCACTGGCGATCCAGCGCCTTGCCCGCAATGATCCGCGGATGGCCGCCGATCAACTCGAGAAAATCGGGGGATCGATGAAGTCTGGGGAAAAGGCCTGGGCATGGAGTCAGATCGGCTTGCAGGCGGCACAACGGCATCTGCCGGAAGCCATGGAGTGGTACCGGCAGGCCGGCGACGCACCCCTTTCCGACGAGGCCGCCGAGTGGAAGGTGCGCGCTGCGCTGCGCGTGCAGGACTGGGGCAGCGTTCGCGCCAGCATCGAAAGGATGCCGCCGGCGCTGGCCGCGCAACCTGCCTGGGTGTACTGGCTGGGTCGCGCGTACCGCGCCGGCGGACGCCTGGAAGACGCCAACACGCTGTTCGCGAAGATCGCCGGACAACCCGACTTCTACGGCAGCCTGGCCAACGATGAACTCGGCCGCAGCACCATGACCCCGCCCAAGGCATCACCGCCGAGCCGGGAAGAGCTGGCGCAAGTCAGTGCCATTCCCGGCGTGCGGCGTGCGCAGACCTTCTTTCGCCTCAACCTGCGCAGCGAGGGCAGCAAGGAATGGAGTTGGGCTCTGCGCAGCATGAGCGATCGGGAACTGCTGGCGGCCTCCGAAATCGCCGTGCGCGCGGGCAATTATGACCGTGCGATTGCCGCCGCCGACCGCACTCGCAATGAACACGACTACTCGCTACGCTATCTGGCGCCCTACGGCGACCAGGTTCGGCCGGCCGCGCGAAACCAGGCGCTCGATGACGCCTGGGTGTATGGCCTGATGCGCCAGGAAAGCCGTTTCATCAGCAGCGCCAGATCGAACGTCGGCGCTTCCGGGCTGATGCAACTGATGCCGGCGACCGCCAAATGGGTGGCCAACAAGATCGGTCTCAAGGATTTCCAGCCGGCCAGGGTCAACGATACCGAAACCAATGTGCTGCTCGGCACCACCTACATGCGCCTGGTCCTCGAAAGCCTCGACAATCACCCGGTGCTCGCCTCGGCCGCCTACAACGCCGGCCCCGGTCGGGCGCGCAGGTGGCGTGCCGAGCGGCCGATGGAAGGCGCCATCTATGCCGAAACCATTCCCTTCAGCGAAACCCGCGACTACGTAAAGAAGGTGATGAGCAATTCCGTTTATTACGCGGCCCTCTTCGATGGCAAACCGCAAACCCTCAAGAACCGGCTTGGCGTGATTGCGCCGCGCACAGGTGGCGAGGCGAGGATCGACGATTTGCCCTAAAATGACGGTTTTCTGACATTCAATTTACCGGTAGGACACTATGGAACTCGAGAACGTGTTGTTGATCGGCGGGAGTGGTTTTGTCGGCGGTTGGATTGCCAGCCGCCTTTCGGAACGTGGTATCCGGGTGACCATACCAACCCGCCATCGTGACAACACCAAAAAGCTGACCATGCTGCCGACGATCAGCATGGTCGAGGCCAATGTGCACGACCCACAGGCACTCGTCCGGTTGATGCGCGGTCAGGATGCGGTCATCAACCTCGTCGGCATTCTCCACGATCATGATTCGCGCCTGCCGTATGGCAAGAGTTTTGCTGCAGCGCATGTCGACCTGCCGAGAAAGATCGTCGCCGCGATGCGGCAAAGCGGCGTTCGCCGCCTGGTACACATGAGCGCGCTCAAGGCCGCCACCAACGCGCCATCGGAGTATCTCCGTTCGAAAGGCGAGGGCGAAGCGATCGTCCACGCCGCCATGCAGGAACTGGAAATCACGGTGTTTCGTCCTTCGGTCATCTTCGGACCGGATGACGCCTTTCTCAACATGTTCGCCAAGCTCATCAGGCTGTTCCCGATCCTGCCGCTTGGCGGTGGCACGGCGCGCTTCCAGCCAGTCTATGTCGGCGACGTCGCAAGCGTTTTCACCGACTGCCTGGGTAATGGCGCGTCTGTTGGCAAGACTTACGAGCTCTGTGGACCGAAGGTCTACAGCCTGCGCGAACTGGTCGAGTACACCGCTCAACTGGTCGGCAAATCCCCGAGGATCATCGATCTCGGGAGCGGTGGCTGGGCGTACCTGCAGGCCGGTCTGATGTGGCTGCTGCCGAATCCGCCGCTGTCGCCCGACAACCTGCGCTCGATGGAAGTCGATAGCGTCAGCGATGGCACGCACGACTATCCCGGCTGGCATCCGGAAGCCCTCGAAGCCGTGGCGCCCGGCTATCTCTCGCCCAACGAGATAGTCCAGCTACGTCTCGACCGCTTTCGCTACCGTGCCGGTCGCTGAGCCAATGATTTAAGCACGAGTCGCGGCAAGCATGCAGATCTTCGCCGTTGGCGGTGCGATTCGCGACGAGCTGCTGGGCTTACCGGTCCAGGATCGCGATTACGTGGTCGTTGGTGCCACCGCCGAGGAGATGCTGGCACGCGGTTTCAAGCCGGTGGGCAAGGATTTCCCGGTCTTCCTGCACCCGCATTCACATGCAGAATATGCGCTGGCGCGCACCGAGCGCAAGACCGGTCACGGCTACCAGGGCTTTGCCTTTCATACTGCCCCCGAGGTCACCCTGAGCGAGGATCTGGCGCGCCGCGACCTGACCATCAACGCCATCGCGCGCGCTGCCGACGGTTCGCTGATCGACCCCTATCGCGGCATCGACGACCTCGCTGCGCAAGTCCTGCGTCATGTCGGCCCGGCTTTCACCGAAGACCCGGTGCGCGTTCTTCGCCTGGCGCGCTTTGCCGCACGTTTTCCCGAGTTTACGGTCGCCCCGGAAACCCTGGCGCTGATCCGCAGCATGGTTGCCTGCGGCGAGCTCGACCATCTAGTTGCCGAACGCGTCTGGCAGGAACTCGCCAAGGGCCTGATGGAAGTCCGCCCGTCGCGCATGTTCGAAGTCCTGCGCGCCGGCGGCGCACTGCTCCGCCTGCTGCCGGAACTCGACCGTCTCTTCGGGGTCGCGCAGCGCGCCGACTACCATCCGGAAGTCGATACCGGCGTGCATGTGCTGATGGTCGTCGATCAGTCGGCGCAGCGCGCTTGCGCCCTGCCGGTCCGCTGGGCAGCGCTGCTGCACGATCTGGGCAAGGGCAGCACACCCGAGACCGATTTGCCGCGCCATCCCGGTCATGAGGAACGCAGCGTCGAACTGGCTGGCGAAGTCTGTGCGCGCCTCAAGGTACCGGTGGACTGTCGTGATCTGGCACTGCTGGTAGCACGCTACCATGGCAAAGTGCACCGTGCTCACGAGCTGACGGCGGCGACGATCGTCAGGCTTCTGGAAAATACCGACGCCCTGCGCCGGCCCGGCCGCTTCGAACAACTGCTCGAAGCCTGCGCCTGCGATTTTCATGGCCGCCTCGGCTGGCAGGAGCGCCCCTACCCGGCTCCGGATCTTTTCCGACAGGCGCTGCTGGCGGTGCACAGCGTAAACGCGGCGGCAATCGCGCGTGCCTGTCCCGACCGCACACAGATTGCTGCACGCCTGCACGCAGCACGCGTCGCGGCAGTCAGGCAGGCCTTGTCGGTACCGGTGACTTGAGCAAGCCGCAGCAAGGCCGGCATCATCGTCAACACGGCAAAGAAAACTGGACGGCAAGCCGCCGAGTGCTATAATGCGCGCCGCACGACGCAGCCACGCCTGCGGCGTGCGACGAGCATCGCGAACCTGGCCGTAACTCTCAAGCCCCCTGCCTTCTGGTGTCGATTCATTCAGCGCCGTTCTGGCACAAAGCTTTTGCTGATGGGTGCTGACTCCTGTGCATCGAACAGAGTCTGTGTCTCAGCTTTTTCGTTGGTTGGCGTTGCCTTTTTGCTTTAGCAGCGCGCTATGCCGTTACGGCAGTGCGCAGCGCATCCACACGAAAGAAAAAATGAATTTTGCAGAAATCGGCCTCCACCCGGCCATCCTCAAAGCACTCACCGATTCCGGCTACAGCGAACCGACAGCAGTTCAGCAACAAGCCATTCCCGCCGCCCTTGCCGGCCGCGACCTGATGGTTTCCTCGCAGACCGGTTCCGGCAAGACCGCCGCCTTCATGTTGCCGGCACTACATCTCTTTGCCTCGCAGCAACGCCCGGCGACGGCCCGCACCAACGCTCCGGAGCGCCGCCCAGGGCCCGCCCGCGGCCATGATCGCCATCGTTTCCAGCCGGCGCAGCCGCGCATGCTGGTACTGACACCAACCCGCGAACTCGCGCTGCAGGTCACCGCCGCCACCGAAAAATACGGCCGCCAGCTTCACCAGGTGCGAGCAGTAGCCATCCTCGGTGGCATGCCGTACCCGAAGCAGATGGAACTCCTCGGCCGCAACCCCGAGATCCTGGTGGCCACGCCGGGTCGTTTGATCGACCACATGAGTTCCGGCAAGATCGATTTCTCGCAGTTGCAGATCCTGGTCCTGGACGAAGCCGACCGCATGCTGGACATGGGTTTCATCGAGGACATCGAAAGGATCGTTGCCGCGACGCCGAGCGCGCGCCAGACGATGCTGTTCTCGGCGACGCTCGACGGGATGGTTGGCGACATGGCGCAGCGCATGACGCGCTCTGCGCTGCGCATCCAGGTCGATGCAGCTTCGGCGAGGCACGACCACATCGAACAGCGGATGCACTTCGTCGACGATCTGGCACACAAGAACCGCCTGCTCGACCACCTGCTGCGTGATGCCACGATCGACCAGGCGCTGGTGTTCACCGCCACCAAACGTGATGCCGATACCGTCAGCGATCGCCTCAACGTCGCCGGCCTAAATGCCGCGGCGCTGCATGGTGACATGCATCAGGGTGCGCGCAACCGCACCCTCACCGCGATGCGTCGCGGTCAGTTGCGCATCCTCGTCGCCACCGACGTCGCCGCCCGCGGCATCGATGTACCAACGATCACGCACGTCTTCAACTACGACCTGCCAAAGGCTGCCGAAGACTATGTGCATCGCATCGGCCGTACCGGTCGTGCCGGCCGCAGCGGTCTGGCGATCTCGCTGGTCCATCACGCCGAGCAGTTCAACGTCCGGAAGATCGAGCGTTTCACCAAGCAGATGATTCCGGTCGAAGTCGTTGCCGGTCACGAGCCGACGCGTCGCGCCCCTTCGGCGAATCCTCGTCCGACCAGCAAACCCGCCTGGAAGAGTGGCGAGAAGCGCAACTTTGGTCAGCCCGCCGGACAAGCCGACAGTCGCTTCAGCAAACCGTCCGCTCCGAGACGCGACGGCGCAGCACGCCCGTCCTACCACGACTCCGCGAAATCCGGTGCTGGCGCCAGCACTGGCCGCCGTAGCTACGGCGATCGCTGATCCATCCTCGCAGCTTCTCGGAAAGCCCGCCTTGTGCGGGCTTTTTTTGGCTGCCTGCCGGCGGCTGAAACCATCCGCCGAAAAAGGGAACACCCTTGCAACTGCCTTGCTTTATCAAAGTTCTTGCTATAGATTGAAGGCGTGTTATTTGGTGCCCAAACGCAAATCGATGATGGTGGGACCACCAAGCTAACCGAAGCAAAATCCGAACACACGAATCTCCTGTATGAGTTCTCTGCCCGAGATTGACCCGTCGGGTTTCGAGGCGGTTGCTTGCCGCGTCATCCATGCTTCTGCGCTATCGTCCAGCAGGTTTGGCACCGCGCTTTGGCCCTAGCGGCAAGGAGAATTGGCGATGTTAGTTCCCGTTGACAACGTAATCCGGTTTCCCGAAGCAACCCGGGGGTCGACCACCGAGCTCGATCGTCCCCAGACCCTCGTCAAGGCACGCGACCTGATGGCTCAAAAGCTTTGCGATGCCCTGCGTTCATTGCTTCCCCGACTCGAGGAGGAACTCCTCGCCCGCGGCGACGCCTCGACTGGACGCTTGCAGCGGGAGCTGTATTACGGCACACGAGACGTGCTCCATGAAAAGGCACAGCTCCTTGAAAGTTGTCTGGCAAGCGCATGGTTGAAACTGTGTGAATCATGGCTCCAGCCTGCTGACAAAGCCAAGGCATCTCGCGCCATCAGCGAACCGACGGAGCTGCAATTGCTCGATTTCGGCGCAATGGACCAGGAGCTGGCGGTCAAGGCAATCGCGTCCCGCCTGCAAAGTGCTTGCGACGAAGACCTGTTTGGCGCCGGTCATCGGCTCGCCTTTCTCTGTGTGTGCACGAGCACGATAAATCAGGAGGGAATTGCGCGATAAATGCAGGAAGAGGCGGAATGAAGTGGGGCTTGGCGGGATGAACTTTGCAAAAAACTTCCGCGTAGGGGAACGGTATGAAAGCCGGTAAAATCACACACGAGAATCAAGATAGTCCTGAAGAACGAGGATGATCTGCTCGATAAGGGGTGCGGGAAGACCTCTCTGCGCGTCCGGAAAAAAGGGGCGCGCCGGGATGTCGCCCCAGAGGTGCGGGAACCGCGCCTTGGTGCCGCCGAACTGCTGCATGGCGGCGTAGTTCATCGAGGGTCGGACATCAACGGCGTGGCCGAGGACGCTGTGGTGAAACTGGGTCGAGAGCTGGCCTTCGCCGATCAGCGGCTTCTTGCCGGTCAGCAAGCTCTGCCCCCCGCGCCGACACGGTGCCTCGGCGCGTAAAATTCTGGGTGTTGGAGTGCAGCATCGCGCGCAGCGTCGAATCCTTGTTCGGCTCCCAGGGGGTGCCGTAGGGATCCTGCGAGACTTCAAACCGATCCTTGGTGAAATCGACGATCCGTACACCGATTGCATCCAGGGCTGGCGTCGGATCCTGGAAGCGGCGCAACAGGCGGGTCAGCTCGGCGTGGACGCCGGTGTCGGTGAGGGTGATCTGGATCATGGCCGGTCCGGATTCTTCTTCAGGAACTCGGGAATCTCGTAGTACGCAGCCGGGTGGTCGACGAACGGGCGTTCTTCGTACTGGATTCCCTGGTCGCCGGGAAAAGGTTCGCGGTGCCCGCGATAGGCCCACCACAGTTCGTCCGGGATGCCCTTGGGAAAGGCGGCGCAGGTGCGGCGATTCGGCAATTCCAGGTGCCGGCAATGGCGGCAGGTGGCGGATGTCGATTCAGTGCTGCGCGTGCCGTCAAGGCGGTTCGGGATTTCGTCGTTGTCAGGGCTCATCGGGTCGTCCTGGGTGTGCGGGAGTAGCCGATATTATGCGCTGCATTGAACTCGGTCCAGATCATGTGCTCGCGCAGCACGTCGTACTGATCCTGCTGGATCATGCCGCTCTCCCTGGCGTGATTGAGTCGCTGAGTGACCTCTTCCTGGATGGACGACCATAGGGGCTGCATCTTCGCCCATACCTCCGGTCCCCAGAGTTCGCCAGGCGGACGCGCCAGGCGATAACGATAGAGCCGGTCGACGACGTGCATTTCTGCCAGGTCGTGCCAGATGGCCAAGTGCACATCTTCCACCGAAAAGGACTGCGGAACACCGGGGTGATTGTGCAGCAAGACCTGCCCCGGCAGTTGTTCCAGCTCGTCCGGAGAAAGCTCGACGGCACTGGCATTGCCGGTCTTGTGCAGCCTCTGCTGGCCGGCGGCGTTGAAAACGAACAGGTGTTCTACCTGCGCTCCGGCGATGCGCTCGGCCGCCTGGTCGAGGGTGTCGTCGAGCGTGCGGCGTTCGGCGAGCCTCTCCGCATCCCCCGCCAGCGCCCGCCCGATCGGTCCCGGAAGCGTCGCCACCTTGCCCGTCACCAGCGCCTTGAGTTCGTCGGCGACGCTGGCGCCGGGGGTATAGGCGAAGCCGCGGTCGATGCCCTCTGTATCCCCGGCGGCGGGCGCGTTGGCCGGGCCACGGCCTTCGGCGATGGCGCGCAGGTAGTCGCGCTTGGAGACGGCCGTGATTCGACAGTGGCAGCCCCAGCCGTTAGGCGGAAAATGCGCCTTCCAGAACTCGTGATCATGCGACAGCGTCAGGCCGTTCCAGGACTGATGCAGCGGCCGCGGGTGCAGGATGCCGTCGGCGTGCTTGTACTGCCAATAGGGCAGGATCTTGAGCAGACCGGGGCTGGTGAGCTGCTGGTATTGTCCGGCGGCATAGCTAGTCGCCATATTGGTCTGGTAGATCACCTTGGTCCGCCAGGCAACACCTGCCTGGCTTCCCTCGCCGGTCCACCCGGTCCAGCCGTGGCGGGCCACGATTTCCTTGAAATCCTTGCGGAAAACGTTCAGTCCGACGCCGCTTTCGCGGGTTTTGAGGATGGCGGCATTAAGATCGGCGAGCAGGTCGGCGGCCTGCGCGCCGGCGACAATGAATGATTTGTCGTGCTCGGCTTCGAGAATGTCATCCCAGCGCTGGGTCGAAAGATTGAGCTTGCGCCGGAAGAACTCGAGCTGCTCCGCGAAGGGCTGGTGATACGTACTCATCCTTTTTCGACCGGCTGCCATGTGGCGCCGTCCCAGAATTTCAGCAGGTTTCCGCGGTCATCGCAAACGCGGCCGGCGATGTGCTCCCGGTAAATTGCGCCGATCCGACGGTCCTTTTTAGCGCCTTCGCGGATCATGCCCATCGTCACCTGGTTGCGCGGAAACTTCGCCCAGGCCATCGGATCGGAAGGGCCGATCATTGCGCGTGACCCTGCCGATCCCTGGTCGCCTCCTCCTGCACATCGGCGATGCCGGCCAGCGCGGCCACCGCCAATCCTTGCGCGAGGACGGCACGCAGATCGGCGAGCGGCAGGCCGGCGTAGGCGGTGAGGATCATTTGTTGCAGCTCCTCGAGGCTGCTGGCGGCATGGACGATCGACTCCAGATGGTCGATGACCGCCTGCCAGGCGTCTCCGGCCTCGATGGCGAGGCGATCGGCCAGCGCGATCGCGGGGGGCGGGTCTCCATCCCCGGATACCTGCGGCGACTGCGCAGCGAGCGCGGCACGGGTGGCGGCGGACAAGCCCGGCGTCGCCCCGCCGTCCAGAACGGGCGGCTTCGCGACGAGCACCTCCTCTCCCTCTTGCGGCGCCGGAATATGCAGCTTCTCGCGCACCCAGATGGCCGGAATCTCCATCATGGGCGCCAACTTGGAAAGCGAATCCGCGTACGAGACCAGATCCTCGGGCTGCGATACATCGAATACCAGCCGCGGACAACGCCGCAGGTTATCGATCCCGCCTCGATTGAGCGAGAGCAAGGGATACACCAGATTGCAGGTCAGGGTCCCCGCCACCTGTCGGGCATCCGCCTCCAGGATTTCGTGTCGAACCGAATCGTGAACCTTCCCCAGGGCATTCGTCGACGTCTTCCCATCCGCCTGGCTGGTCAGCGTCGCGCCCAGGAGGCATTTGCTGACCGATTTATCCGCCCAATCGATCATGGACAAGTGCATCTGGTCGCCAGCGGTCGCCGCGACCTTCATCAGCTCGACGCTCATATCCGCCGGCATGATCGCCCGCGCATCGTGTCCAAGTGCCGTCACTGCGGCCAACAAGCTCGACTTCTCCGCCTCGGAAGCCCCGTTAAAGTACTTTCCGACGATCATCGGCAATCCATACGTTTCGAGAAACTCCGCAAAGTCCCCGATCGCGTAGCTCTTGTACAAGAACGGCCAAACCAGCACCCTATGCAATCCCAGGCGACCCAGATACCCGGTTTTCGCCTTCCCGTGCTGATGCAATATCCAGCCAAACGGGAGCAATTCCTGCCCTGCTGCGCCATCTCTCAAAACGATCGACGAACGGTCGCGCGATAGCTGAAACCACTCCTGCGGCCGCGGATGGAAATTTGGCAACAACTCCGATCCCACTTTGCTCCAAGCCAACTCGATCGCAGCAAAACCGTGTCCCACGCCATCCATGCACGCCAGCAGCAGGTCCTCGAAATCGTCCATCCCATCCTCGATCGCCTCCTTGCACCACGCAGCAGAGGATTTTTCCGACGCGGTCGCATTCCTCGGCGGAACGATATCCCAACTGACCCCCAACAGGGCCATTTTGCGCTTGTTCATTTCCGCCATCAGGTGCGCATCACGTTCCTCCATATCGGAAAACAGGCGATGCTGATGAAAAAGATCCCCGGAATCGGCGTACCGCAAGACGCTCGCGATGCTGGCCGGGGAGATTCCCCCGAGCATCGGCACCAGGAACGGGTTGGCCAGCGTCTGAATCCGGCTGGTCTGCGGATCACGCAGCATTCCCACATCGATGGGAGAACCGTACTGATCGACAATTCTGCTCATAGCATGTGCCTCGAAGGAACGAAGGATTCCTCGGCGTCTCCCCATCCGCGCCGGGGAACCGACTCGAAACCGTCGCAACGGCCCGGCAGCGATTCGCAGCGCAATGCGTAGTTGCCCAGGAAGAGAGAAATCGCAAAGTCCCCGTGCCGCTGTTGCGTCGATCCGGACGAATTCCCGGCTCGTTGCGTCGGCACACTGGGCAACTTCGGCACGCCGTTGATTCGCCGGAGCGCCCGCAGATCATCCCGGCAGGCATCGTCGCGGGGGAGTCCGTCGAGCGTCGCATCCTCCAGCGACGCCTTGAACCTCGCCATTTCCGCCAGATAGAACGCCTCGGACAGCTTGACCTGCTCGATGCGCGAAACGCCGTAGCGATCCGCCGCGAATTCGGCCAACGCCGCCCCATTGCCGCCTGCATCCATCGCCCCGCGGCGCATCCTGGGCACCCGATCGATGACGAACGACAGCACTTGCTCCTGCTGCCGGAACGGACCGTTGCCCAGTTCCACAATGATTTTCGGTCGCTGCACCAGGTCCTGCCCCTCCTCGATCACCGTCAGCACCGTCAGATCCGAGATCCGCGCGAAATCCAGCCCGAATCCGTGCCAGCGCTCGGCATCCAGATCGTCCAGCACTGGCGCCAGCACCTCCCTGCACCACTCCAGCACATCGCGCGCCCGCTGCGGCTCCGGGAGCAGCCCGAACGACGGATCAAACTGGCGCCGCAGCAACGCCGGGCCGGCTTCACCCGGGCGCACCATGCGCGATTCGATCAGCGCCAGCGGAAGGAACGCCCCGCCGCCCTCGCTCGGCACCACGTCGAGTTCCTCGGCCGCCGTATCGCCGTACATCGCATAGATCTTCTCGACCCACGCCGCTTCCGTCTTGTCCTGGAGCCGCTCGCCCTGGATCAGCGCCACCCGCTGATACAGCCCCTGCGCCACCGCCTCGCGGAAAGTCGTGCGATGCAGGGAATACCCCAACCGGCCCGCACGGATGTCCTCGACGATCTCGTTGAACGGATTGCTGGCGCCGTTATGCGAACTCAGCAGGCGCACCTTGCCGCCCCAGATCAGCATCGCCAGTGCCGCCTTCATCAGCCCCGGCAGATCATCGTGGAACGCCGCCTCATCGATCGTCACCCGCCCCTGCTTGCCGCGAATCGACCGCGGCCGGCTCGACAGCGCCAGAATCTTTTTCCCCGACGCGAAATCGATCCGGAATGCCTTGATGTCGCGTTCCTCGTCTACATACACCACTTCCCCGAGCCACGACACCGCGAAGGAAAATGCCTTTGCCCACATCGCGCAGTCGTCGACGTACTCCCGAGTCATGTCCTCGCTGTAGCCGATGTACAGCGCGTCCTGACCGCCCTCGGCGGCCGCCGTCAGCACCGCTTGCGACGCATCGCACCACGACGCGCCGATCCGCCTGGACTTCTCCCAGACCGCCACCTCGGCGGAATCCGCCACCCAGGCCTGCTGATACGGCAGCAACACGGCCGGCGTGGCCGGCCCCGGAGCTGCGGTCCGCATTCTTGGCCGTCCGGCCGGACGGCCGGTCATGCCGTAATCCCGAGAATCTCTCGGCGGATCACCTCGACGGTATCGGGCGTCAGCCCCCCCCGCCGCGCAGCTTGTTCACAGGCATCGGCCGCCGCCTGGCACTTCGCTTTCAGTTCCTCCTGCCATTTGCTCAGCGCCACCTGCAGGCGGCCCACGTCCGAATGCGCCCGTGCCACCATCGAAATCGACTTCGCCGCTTCGGCCGGGTCCGAATCTGCCGTGCGCAGGGCGATCGAGATGCGCAGCAGCTGCTCCTGCAGAATGCCACTCGTCGCTGCCAGCACCTCGCCTTCGTCGCCATCGTTCTTCACCGCCCGGGCAAGCGCCCGCGTCCGCCGAACGTCGGCCATCGCATCCTCGAAATCCGCCTCCAGCGCGGAGCCGTGGCGATGGATGGCACTCTTGCTGATCTCGAATCCCTGCTCGCGCAACCACCTCGCCAAGCCTTCGTACCCGCTGAAATTCGACTCCACCAGGCGGCGATTCAGTTCGTCCCGGACATCTTCCGGGAGCATCGATACCGACGATCGAGAGGCCATCTCATCTCCCCGGAAGCGGTCTGGCGATTCCCGGCACGATCGATCTCCCCGCGGCCACGTCCAGCCCGCTCTCGGTGATCGTCGCCAGCGTCACCCCCAGCTCGCCGCCAGCGCGCTGGGTAACGACCAGTCCCGATTCGTTCAGTCCGGCCAGAATCGTGCGCAGCACCGCATGCGAGCAGCTCAGCCCATGGCTGACCAGGTGCGTATGCAACAACCCATCCGTCGCCGTATATTCCGGCGCATCGGCCAGGCAGCGCAGCGTTTCGAGGCGACATTCCTGGCGCACCCGTTCGGCGAAGTCCATTTTCGGTTCAAACATGGGTTCCCTTGTCCAGCAAGTATTGGTTGATCATCTGTATGGTGTTCTGCAGAGAATGCACCGTCCCGCTCAACTGGTTGGCGATATCCGATACATTGCCAATCGCCTCGTACAATCGCGCCAGATCGACACGCGTCGGGGTGTCTGAAATTCTTGTCCTCATGTCTTGCATGTGATCATCCACCCGCCTGCGCCGGCCTTCCAGATCTGCGCGAACCGCGGCAAACTCGGTGTTGATCGCACTCCTCAACGCCCCGATATCCGCGTTCACCGTCGATCGTAATTGCACGATCGCCTCCTGCGTCACCTTGTTTCTCCGGTCCCAGATCGTGAAACCCGTATGGCAAGTCACCACGATCAGCAGAGAGAAATCGATCCAGTTCCGGATCATCGTCAGTTCATCGAGCATGCCTTTTGCTTTCCTGAAATTGTTGACAGTCGATGCATCGCGTGACCCCAGGGTAGGCCGATCGGCGTAATTCCGGGATCGGATCACCGCAATTGACGCACACCAGCGCCGAATCCTCAACCGTCCGGCCGGTCAGACCAGCCCGACGCTGCTGTTCGAACAACGAGTCAAACAGCATCTCGGCTGCGCGCTCCGTCGCTCGGTCGTACACGTCGCTCATGCCATCCGCACCGGTAAACTCGCCGCGCGTACCAGGATTCGCCCGCTCGAAAACGTTGCGACGCAGCGCAGCCGGTAGTTCACGCCGTCCAGGCCCGCGTGGAAAGGCTGCAGCACCGAGCTGCCGCTGATGGTCGGTGTGCCGTTGAGCACCGCCGCCGGATCAGGGTCGACACCGGAGAGCACGCTGCAGCTCACGCTCATGCCGGTGATGGTCTCGCCGGCCTGAACCTCGTTCGCGTAGTAGAACTCGGCGACGAGGGCTTCTTCCGGGTCTTTCGCCGGCCAGGCCGATCTCAGGGAAGACATGCCCGATAGCTCCTGGTAAACCCCGATGCGCGGTATCTCGGGTCGGCGATCCAGCCAATCCCCGAGTCACTCATCAGCACAGCGATCGCCAGCGCCGACAGGACCGCCGCCGCCGATAACCGGATCTGCGTGGACAGCGTGCCAGTGGCGATCACCTGCGCGACGGCGGCGGCGGACAGGCCACCGCTGACGATCAGGTCGCCAGTGGCGTTGCAGACGGCCACGGCGGCTCCGGAGAGCCGGATGGCCGTCGTCAGCCCGCCCGCGCCGGTCACGAAGGCGGTGGCGTTGCCGGCGATCGGAATGCCGGTGGTCAGCGTGCCGGTGGCGGTCGCCGAAGCGATCGCTCCGCCGGATAATCCCTGCGGAGCCGTGGTGAGTCCAGCACTGGCCAGCGCCTGCATCACGGCGGCTCCGGACAGTCGGATCTGCGTGGTCAGCGCGCCCGTAGCGCCGGCCTGCGCGAGAGCGGCGCCGGAAAGCTGGAGGGTGGTGGTCAACACGCCGGACGCGACCGACACCGAGGCGGCGCTGCCCGATAGCGGGATCTGGGTGGTCAGCGATCCGCTGCCCGTGACCTGCACGACCGCGGCCCCGGAAAGTGGGATGCCGGTGGTCAGCGATCCAGAGGCGGATGCCTGCCCGGTGGCGGACCCCGCCAGTCCGGCGGAAGCTTCGGTCGGCTGATCGATCCACAGACCAGCACTCTCGAACAGATCCCACGGGTTGCGCGTGAATGCGCGCTTCTCCCCAACCGTCAGAAACCGGTTCCAGATCGCAACCAGCAGCACCCTGGCAGTAGTCGCCGTGATATCCGGGTTGTTGAGATAATACCCGGCAGTAGTCAGAGAGGGTCCCGCGGCACCGGCCTTTCCGAGGATCTCCCCGTTCACAAGCGTGTCGATATCGGCGCCGTTGGCATGGCTGCCGATGAACGTATGGAATTTGCCATACGCCGACGATACGGATATTGCCCGGGAGCTGTTGCTTACGGTCGATTGCATCCCCATCCATCCGTTATTCACGATATAGCCGATCTGGATGTTTCTGGTGCCATCGAACAGCCGGATGACAGGCCCGACCGCAGACGTGCCGTCCGGAATCACGATCGCGGCCAGGGTATACGTACCGCTCAGGTCGGGCAGATTGGGCGGCATTCCGCCCATGTCGATCACCGTGGAAGCGGTGCCGTCCAGGCTCCAGGATTTTCCCTTGGACGTGAGCGCATGACGAATCCCCGCCGACGCCCCGACCCGTCCGCTGACCAGGTCTCTGAGCCCGCAGCCGGGACAGATCAGCGACACCAGTCCTCGCGTCAGCGGATTACGTTGATTGATCCCGACCGCACCGACGGGTTGGACGATGCGATTGGTGGAGAGAATCAGCGGCATGCTAGGCGGTATTGGCGCTGTCCGCCGTGACCAGCCAGGCGATACAATCCACCGTCTGCCCGGATGCGGCACTGGCGGTATCGACGACCAGCCGCACCCGCACTTGCCCGGACACATCGAACGGAATGGCGAATACCTCGGCCAGGTCGGTGACATCGATCCCGTTGGTATGCCCACGAGTCAGCGCTTCTTCGAGGCTCAGCGTATTCGAAGACGTCGATTTCGCACGGCACCACTCGCTGTTTGCCGGGGTACCCGTCTCGCGCAGATAGACCAAATCGCCGGCAGTAAAGCCGGTGGCGCTGGTCAGGGTGAATGAGGTATCCCCGGCGTCGCACGCGGCGTCGTTCAGCGTGGTCTTGCTGGCGGCGGTGCTCCCATTGGCCGACTGCCATTCATACAGGGGGGCCCACTCGTCGTTTCCGCTGGTTTTCGCGGACCCGTCAATCCGGAATCGGACATTATTGGTCAGCGCGTTGGCGATGGTCCGGCCCATTTTGACGTACGCCGTGGCAGGTCCGAGCTTGGTGGAGACATCCACCGCGCTACCGACGGTAATCGTCGCCGTGGCGCATTGGGTATGCGCCAGCAGGACGCTGCCGGCGGTCTTGTTCAGGGTGGTGGTGGTCATGGAACTATCGCAGCAGAGACGCTTCGGTCGGCGTGACCTGGCCTTCAAAAACCAGATCGCTTGGCGTGGTCGCTGTCCCGGCGCCGCTGGTCAGGATTTTTTCCGCATTTGTGGCGTTCCGCTGGATGATCAATTTGACCGCCGGCCAGCCGCCATTCCGCAGTGCGCCACTGGTGCCGGTAGGCAGATCGGTGAGCGCATCCTGCAGACCAGACCGGATATTCGACCGGCCGGTCGACAGCGTTTCACGGCCCTGGATCAGGATCTGCAGATTCAACTGCTTGGCCTGCGCTGCCAAGGCACGGTTGGTGAACGTCGCGGTGCCATCCGGGGTATCCACGGGCGTCAGGCTCCCCCACGTAATCGCGTCGCCGATCTTCTCCGTCGACGTGGTCGTGTTCCAGACTTTGTAGGCTGGCGAGGCGACGGCATTGCACCAGGCGGCAATCGCGTAATCGTCGCCCGTCACCCGAGCGGCATCGAGGGTCGGTTCCGCCAGCACCGCGGTGCGGAGCGTGGTGATTTGGTTTTCGGTGAGCATGGGTTTGGGACTCCTTAGTTGTCGACCTGTACGGTCAGCGCACCCGCGGAAAAAGAGGGCGCGGCGTCGCCGTTGTTGATGGTCTTGGCGGTTGTCAGGTTGAAGCACAGCCAGGCATTTCCGGAGGAGCTGGCATCCCAAACGCGCACGCTGGAGACAGACCCCCAGTTGGCCGTGGGCGCCGGAAACGTGATCGCGTTGTTGTTGCTGGTCGTGCCGTTCGTGCCGCTGCTGGCCGTCGTACTGCCGGCAGACTGCGTGCCGGCCCAGTTCGCCAGCGAGGACGTGACCGCGACGCGCGTATACGATCCGCCGGCCACTTCAGTGCCGCTGCCGGTCTCGCCGCAGGCGACCGTATCCAGTCCGAAGTACCAGCTCGCCGGGATGCCGCTCGCCTGACCGCGGAACAGGTAGTCGACCAGCTTGTTCTCGGCATAGTCCGTAAAAGACCCGGCGACCGCGGGCTGGAAGAAGAACGTCAGCAGCGCCCACAGGAAAAGAACGCATCGAGGAAAGAGGGAAGAGTGCATGAGAGAAACTCCGAAGGATGGTGAACCATTCCAGCATACGCGCGCGCGCAAGCTGCTGTAGGGGGGAAGCGCTTCGACACGCCCAACAAAAAGCCCCGCACGGGGCGGGGCTGGGGGCGGACATTACGCCCAGGTAGCGGATCGTCTTGTCAATCGCGCTCGGGCCTCTCCGCCAACGGCCAGGCCCCCGGCTGCGGCAGATGGCGCCCCTGCGCCTCGTGGGCGCCGTCGATGGCGGCGCAGACGACATCGATCGGTAACAGCGCTGCGGCATACAGCGTAAGGAACAGGTCCGGCGCCGGCTCGACCGGGATCGGGGTTGCGGGGGGATGATTCATTCCTTCTCCTCCAAAAAAAAGACTGGATTGCCGCGGACGCTCACTTCGATCGCCCCGGTTGCAGATCAATTCCACGGCCCGGCTGGTGATCGGAGCGAACACCAGCCCGACCTCATAGACGGCCTGCCGCCCAGAAAACTTCTCTACCTGCGTCAGTCGGTCGAAGAGCGCGCGCATCCGGCGGTCCCGCAGCTCGTCGCGAGCCGCCTTGCAGACCGGAACCGACAGCGCTTCCCCGCCAAAGCGCGCAGCCAGGGCCACCATCTCCGGCTCGCCGATCAGCTCGGCCAGTTCCGCCCAGCGCCGGGCGCCGGCCGGGTTCGCGTCCGCGTGCCGGGGCACCACGAACGTCACCCCCGGCCGCTCGTTCAGCAGCGTGCACGCCGCCTGCGCCCCGATCGTCTCGATCAGCGCCAGCGCCGTTTCGGGCAGCAGGCTACGAACGGCCTCGCAGTCCTCAGGCGTCAGCCGCAACCAGCTCGACACGGTTCTTCACCCGCCGGATGTGGGTCACCAGCGCCACCACGATGCGCCGCAGCTCAAACTCGTCGCACATCGGCAAGGGCTTGTCGACCGCGGTCGCGCCCAGGCCCGCCATCTGCCGGGCGATCCCCTCCACGTACGCCACCTGGCGCCCGCGCGTGACGGGGAGCGAGCGCATCAACATCAGGATCTTGCGCAGCAACGGCTGCCGGGAAACCGCGGCGCAATCGACAAAGGCCCACTCGTGCTCCGGCCGCGCCGGCATCGGCTGCAGCGGTTGACCATCCGCCCCCTTCGGGACAAAGCCGATTCGCCGCAGATGCGCCAACGCCGCGCGCAGCCGCGGCAGCGACAATTGCGTCGACGACTGCACCAGGAACGCCTGCTGCAGGTACGCGCGCCAGGCGTCGTCGCTCATCTGGATCTCACGACGGCCGACATGGATCAGCCGAATCAGCGCCGCGCGGTCCTGGGTGCCGTCCGGCTTCGCCGCTGCCGGCAGGGTCTTCGTGCTCATGCCTCCCCCGCTCGAAAGTCGATCTCGGCACGCAGCCGCCGGTTCGGACGAAAGTGCACCGCATGCGGTGCGATATACCGTTCCGGCAGATGCGGCGCCAGGCGTACGAGCCGCTCGACGCCCACCTGGCGCACCTGCATCCGGCCGAGGCCGGCGAGCTTGACCACTTCGTGATCCGACAGCGCGCCAGCGATCACCGCCAAGGCCGTCCGCACGCAATCCTCGACCGATTCCCTGGGTTGCTCGGTCATCTGCGCGACGATTGCAATCAATTCCGGGGTGTTCATGAGACCCCCCGAGCCGACAGTTCCACCTCGAACGGCGTCACCACAAAATCTTCCAGCTGACTGATCCGGATCCCCGGCACGCCCGCCACCGCGCTGGGTTCGTTGAGAATCGCCTCGCGATTGATTTCCTCTTTGACGCGGAGAAATCTCGTCAGACCGAGGCTGCGCAGCGAGAACATCACCGACTCCTCGCCCGTGATCCGCACGCTCGGCGGCCGCGTCCGCCACGACACCTCCCCGGTCGTGAACTGATGCGTTTTCACTTTGCCCTGGGCCGTCAGTTCCAGGCGGTTGGCCTCGCAGAAGGCCTGTACGCCCCGCTGCGCTGCCTCGATGCGCCGGCGGCAGGGTTCGGCGAGCTGCTCGTATTCCTCCTTGATGCGCGCCATGGCGTCGTTCATCTCCACTTCCATGAGGGTGATTTCGCGGCTGTCGATGCCAATGCCCGCGATCAGATCCGACACCTCTTCGCGCGTTTGCGGAACGATTGGTGCGGCTACGGTTTTGAGACGGGTCTTGCTCTTGTGGACCATGAAGTTCTCCTAGAGAAAAAGTCGGTAGGGGGTATCGTCGACATTGGATACAGATCTGATTTCGCTGCGGCACCGTATGCAGCGTCGAATTCCCGCATGGGCGGACAGAAAAGTCTTCCCACAGCGCAGGCAGACACGGTTCGCGGGCCGCTGGTTGGCGAGCTTCAAGCTACTCGGCGAAGAGGGTTCGGCCATCTCAATCCTCCCGTTCCGCGTTGCGCCAGGCAATCGACCAGGACAGCCCCAGGAACTTCCAGAGGGCCACCGCCCGCCAGAACCGCACATAGGCGAGGAGTGCCCGGACCCCGCTCGCGACGATCCGGCGATAGAGCGGCCGACCCGCGACGACGAGCAGCCCAATCACCAGACCCATCCCCACGAGCAGCCCCCGGCACAGCATCGCCAGCAGATACCCGGCCCATCCGATCCATTTCGGAAACAGGGCCACCAGTAACCCGACACTTACCGCCACCCAGACCACCGTCCAGAAGCCCGACGGAAAGAGGGGCCAAGCCATGGCCAGCGGAACCATCTTTGCGCCCAGCAGCGCCGTCTCTACCCCAGACATTCGATTTCCTCCCACTCGATGCGCGTGCCATCGCGGACGGCGAACCAGGTATACACCAGCGTCTCGCCCACCCGCTTGCGCTCCCGCCAGGCGCAATCGCCAGCGAACAGGCGCCACAACAGCGGCGTGAACGCCACGCGGATCACCCCGTGCGTGGGAGAGATGGTCAGGCGCCGGATCTGCACACCGATGGCCGTCAGCCAGCTGGCCAGGTGCAGCGCACCGTCCATGCGGCGAGACAGACACTGCAATTGCGCGGCCTGGCGCACCCTGGACGCGTCCGAATCCGGACGCAGCGAACGAATCTTCTTCCAATTTCCCATCTCAATCCTCTTTCCCATAAACGTGATACCCCTGTGCGGCATCGATCCTGGTTCCCACCCGGTGCATCACCTCGACCGCCCGGATCAGCAAGTTTTTCCAGGCGTCCGAGGCGCAGCGGTTTTTCATGAAATCCAGTTCGGACGCCACATGCGCCAGATCGGCGATGTCTTCCCGGCAAATCTCCGGCCTCATGGTCATGGCATCGACTCCCGCACCGCCTTCACCAGACCCGCCGTCACTCGCGGCGCGCCCAGCGACGCCGCCTGGTTGATTGCCGCCGTCAGCAGGTTGTTCGCCACCAGCGGGTGCGTCAGCGAGATCACCTGGGTTTCGGCCGCGCTGCTGCCGTAGCGCTGGGTGATCGTCAGCGCCTGCATCAGCGCGTCGACGGCGGCCGGCTCGACGATCGCCGACAGGTCCAGCCCCGCCGCCTGAAAGCGGTGCTGCAGGTACTCCCCCAGGCACGGGCCCAGCGGGGGCAGCGAGACGATCTGGCAGCGCTGCGTCACCTCGCGCACGGCGCTGCGCCGCTCGTCGAGCTTGTCCCGCAGCTCCGGCTGGCCGATCAGCAGGATCGTGATCAGCCAGCCCATGCCATCCTTCAACTCCAGAAAGCGCTTGAGATGCTTGAGCGTCGGGATCGCCAGCGCGTGTGCCTCCTCGATGATCAGGAGGTGATGCCGGCCGCTTCTCCGGCTTTCCACGAGGCAGGTCTTCACCTGGTGAAAGCGAGCCTCCGGGCTGCGCTTGGGCGACTCCCCAGGGGACACCTCGCGCAGGATGGCTTCGGCAATGTGGTCGCTGAGCAGACGCCTGCCTTTCTGGTCGCTATCCTCCATCGCCAGCACATAGGGCGCGATCAGCACGACCGCCTTGCCCTCCATGCGCAGCCGTTCTTCCATCTCCTCGCGCAGGGTGCTCTTGCCGGCCCCGGACTCGCCGATGACCGCCAGGAACCGGGTATTGCCGAGCGCCACCTGCCACATGGATTCTCGAACGTAGCGCAGGTCGCGGCTCAAATACACCTCGCTCGCCTGCCGCGGATCGTCGAACGGGTCCCTGAAAATGCTGAACTTGCGGCGTGCCGCCTCGCTCAGCGTCTGTTTACGGAGTAACATTTCGCTCTCAACCTCCTGTGGTTGTGTTGTAGTACCCGACGGCGCCGTGCGGATACGCGGTGCCGTCCCCTCGTTTGCCGGATCGCCCGGCGACTTTCCCGGCCCGCCCACCTCGGGCGTTTCCGGCTCAAAAAAGCAATCCTCCAGTTCCGACTCGACGACGCCCCACCCGCGCAGCGCCGCGAGAACCATCGAGCGCAGCGCGCGGCGCTCGGTTTTCTTGGGATACTGCCCGCGCTTGACCAACAGATTGATCGCCGCCGGGGAGAGGTGCAGGTGGCGCGCCAGCCTCGCCTGCGAGATCCCATTGCGCTGCAATACTTCGCCCAGAATCAACATGCCTTACGTTCCCCTTCCTGCGCCTCGGCCCCGGCGATCGCCGCCTGCCACTGGGTGGCGAGATTCCGGAATTGCGTTTCACTGATCCCGTCGGAAAATCGCTGCGTGATCCAGGCGTAGTGCTCCGGCCGCCAGTCGTCCCCGAGCAATGGCTGCATGCGCAGGCAGGCCGTCGTGGCCGACATCAGCGATTCGCTGGCTGGCGTCCCCACGTCGATCGCCGTACCGGACAGCGGCAGATACGTCGGCACCGGCACCTGGCGGACGTCGGCAAAAGGATCGATCTGCCCGCCAAAGGCGATTCCCCGCTGTCCGCCCTTGCCCTTGCGCGTCTTGGCGATCTCCAGCGGATCGTCGGAACCCCAGGCCGAGCGCAGCGCCGTCTTGCGGCTCCGGTCGATGAAGGTATCGGCCTGCGACTTGAACTGCTCGCCGAACACCGCCGCGGAGCGGTCAAAGCCAAACTCGGTCTTCGGGATCGGCGAGCGCCGGTGGCGGACTTCCTGGCCCTCGCCGTTCACCGTTAACACGTCGATATCGGGCGCCGTGTAGGGGCTGCTGACGACCAGCACCTTCTCGCCAACTGCCGCGCCCGGGATGCCAGCCACCGAATAGGTCTGCGCATCCTGGCCCGGCACGGCGAAGTGGATCTGCAACAGCGTATCCACCACTCGCAGGACCGGCTCGGCCATCACCAAGGCCCGCGTGACTTCCGGCCCCCCTTCGATCACCCGCAGCGCACCCGGAAACTGGCTGATCTTCATCCAGCCGTCAAAGCGCGTCAGCTGGGTGCGCGTATGCACCGCCCGCGACTGAAACGCCGCACTCCACAAATTCGCCAGCTCGTTCAGGTGCTCGAAATCCCGCACGCGCTGCGCGTGCAGCCGACCCTCGAACTGGTGCTCGATGTGGTTGTGCATCGACTCCACGGCCCCCTTGGCGCGCGGGTTCTTGGCCTTGTGCACCTTGACCTCGATGTCCAGCGCGCGCGCCAGCGAACGGAACACCTGCGACGCCTGTGCGCTGCCCGGGTCCACCATCAGGATCTTCGGCACGCCGTAGAACGGCCGCCCGTGGCGCGGGTGAAAGGCGGGAATCAGGAAGTCCAGCAGGTTCTGGGCCGACTCGTGCCCGGCCAGGTACTGCAGGTGGAACGCCCCCACGCAATGATCCACCACCAGGTAGCGCTGCACGCGCAACTGAGAGACGCGTTCGAAGTTGTGCGGCTTGTTCTTGTTGAACGCCGCTTCCTCGCAGATCTCCATGCCCCCGTTGCTGAGGTAGAACAACACGCAGGTCGACACGTCCAACTGCCAGACATGGTTCGGGTGCAGCGACTGCATGGCCTGCCCGGGGGACTGTCGCATCAGTTGCCCGGGATGGCAGCCCATTGCCCGCATGGCGCGGGCGATCGTCGACGGGTGCGCGCTCGTCCGGCGCACCTCGCCGGTTACGAGATCCGGCTGTGCGTTGGCGTTGGCGATGTCGCGCGCCATGGCAATCGTGGGCAGCACCTTTCCGGTTTCCCGCGCGCCGGCGATTTGAATCGCCGCCATCTGGCGCACCTGGTCCTCGGTCAAGGATTTCAGCTGGCCCGCGTCCGACCGGCGCTTGCGCTCGCCGCCGTGGCCCGCTTCGCGCATCCAGCGCCACAGCGTCTGCACCGAAATCCCGAGTGTCTCGGCCATCGACTGTACCCGTGGAGTCCCCTGGCCGTGCGGCAATTCAGGGAGTTCGGCGGCGAGCTGCAGGACCATCGGCAACTGCACCTGGCTAGGTGGCATGATCATTACTCCTCCCTAGGCCTATTGGGTGTCAGTCGGCTGCCGCGTCCAGCTCGGCGTGATGATCTCGTCGAAATCTACCCCGATACCGAACGTGAGATAAAGGTTCGAGACCTGCTGCGCCAGCCAGGCCGCCGTCTGCGTCCCGTACTCCTGCTCATCCGCGTCGCCATGCTCGCGTGAGGATTGCAGCACCAGTCCGAAATCGTTGACCGCGGTCAGGATCTGGAGCGCACTGGACTGCACGGCGGCCATTCGCGCCCGGCGCTTCTCGGCCACGTCCTGTTGTGCCTGGTCGGGCGTGTAGCACGTGCGGGCGATCTCCTTTTCACGCAGCGCACTGTTGTCCTCCTGTACGGACTGGATCACCGCATCCTTGGCGTCCAGGGTGTTCTTCAGCTCGCGCAGCGCCTTCTTCAACTCGCTGACACTCATCCGGTCGATTTTGTCAAGCTGCTCCGGATGCTCAGCCAGGTCATCGAGCGTGCGTTCGTCGAGCAACGCCAATTCATACACTTTGGACCGGTCGAGCGTCAGCAAAGGTTTGCGGTGGGCGTGGCCGAGAAACTTCAGGGCCACTTCCGCCAGGCGGTGGGCGGTCGCCGGCGACAGGCCGATCGCCGCAATGGCCTCGCCGTAGCGGCCACGCCCGAGTTCGCGAAAGCAGCACACCGCGCGGCCGATTTCCAGCATTGCCTCGGTACTCTCCTTGACCATCCTCCGCGTATCGGCAATCAGATGATCCAACGTGGTTCCCTGGTATCCGTAGCGGTCGAGCACCGTGCGGATTTCGCGCTCGCTGGCGGCCTGTATCTGCAGCGCTTCGACGCCGATTGGAACCAGTTCCCCGCCTTGTTCTTTGTTTTCCATTTTCTGCTTCCTTGGATAAGTAAAGGGATCAACCGGGCAGGCGCGTATAGCGCTGCTCGACTTCCGCTACGGCCGCCTGTGCCTGGCGCAAGCCGTACGAAAACTGCACCGCGATCTGCACCGGCTCTGGCCCCAGCCGCCAGCGCTTGGCCGGGTCCTGCACCGCCCAGCCCTTGTGCGCCATCGTCTGCAGGTCACGGTGCACCATCGGTTCGGCCGTACCGACGGCCTTGGCGATGTCCGCCAGACGCAGGCCAAAGACCTCATGGCCCGCGAGTGCGCGGATCACATCCATCAGCCGCAGTTGCGCGGCGTTGTGCAAGGCGTGAGGATCGCTCATGCCCACACCCACTTGCGCAACGCCGAGACCGTCGTCGCCGACCACGATTTGGAATAGAGCCAGCCGCCGGTGCGGCTCGCCTCGACGACGAGCTGGTGGCGCAGCGCGAGGCGTAGCCGGCAGAGCGAGATATGGTTCTTCATGCGACCTCCTGGGGAGCGCATTCCAGCGCCGGGTATTTGCCCGGCCACAGCGTCTCCAGCGGCAGGCTGGTGGCGGTACTGATCGCCGTGGCAATGCGCCGGCTGGTCGTGCGCCCGGCCACCACGTAACTGACGGTCACGTTCGAGACCTGGCATTGCCGGGCGATGTCGGCCTGCGAGGTGCGCGCCTTCTTGAGGGCACACTGGATATCAGCGGAATTCATTTCGATTTGCTATCCTGTAAGTTCGGCTAACGAATAAGGCGAAAGGGAAAAGTTGATCAGCGAACTAACGGCCGCCTATCAGGCGACGAAAGCGGGCATAGAGTTGCTTCGCAATGCCCTGGGAGCCAAGGTCGACCACGACGTCGACGTCGCGCTGTTGGGCGTCAATGACCATCTGTTGCGCTTGCAGGCGATTGCGCTCGGCCTCCAGGGCGAGGTAGCGCGACTGAACCAGGCCAGCATTGAGGCAGCGCAACGCGAAAGCGCGCTCAAAGAAGTAGTTGCTCAGTTGCAAAAATTTGACGCCGACCAGCCTGCCTACACCCTTCAACAGGTCGGGCCAGGAGCATTCGCATACCGCTACCAGGATCCAGTGGCTAACGGCGGAGCACAGTCTCCACAAAGCGACGCTTGGTTTTGCCCCCAGTGTTTCGATCAACGCCGGAAGTCGATTCTGCAATACGCCGGGTACGAAGCGAGAGACCGCGTTTTCAAATGCCCCACGTGTGGCAGTGCCATCCGCGTGAAAGGGGAAGACGCTGAGGTCCGTGTGGCTTTCCCGAGTAGGGGCAGTCGACGCCTGCTCTGATTTTGATGAATCTATGGGGGATGTCATGCGGCCTCCTGGAAGGGGGGGGGATTGGGAAACAAAATGGATAGGGACCATCATGGAAAACGACTTCACGGCCGCCGACGAGAAATGCCTGGCTCTGACCTACGCACTGACTGCGCTGGTCAAGACCTTGGTCGATTCGGAAGTAGTCGATCGCGACCATCTGTTCAGCAATCTGGCCGGTGCCCAAAGGCAACTCGAAGCGATTGGAGAAACTGGCGCAGCCAGCTTGCTGGGCCACTGGAACGAGTCTTTGCTCGGGATCTGACGGACCATCCCTTCGGCAGGTCGAAGGTCTTCCAGAAGTCTTTCGGCTTGGGTTGGGGACTGGATGCGCTCATGCGGCCTCCTGGAAGGGGGGGTTTGGAAATTTGTGATGAAAGGGCAGGCACCGCATGCAAGTCGTCCTAACGACCGATGAACTGGCTTTCGACGTTCAGACGGATACGGATCTCGAAAACGGGAACCTCATTTTTTCCGAGGGGCCCGACCGGGCTTACCTGTACTTGTGCGCCGCCGCTGCCGCCGCCGGCGGCGATCCCGCCAAGACCCTCGGCGGCGTGTTGCTCGCCTTGTGGCGGGTCGATAGCATCGAGGCTTCCCAGGTGCTGGCCGCTGGTCTCGGCGCCCCGCTGCCCAGCGTCGCAGAAACCCTTCCCTTTGAAGTCAACTGGATTCGTGGCGGCGTGCTGGCGCTCAAGCGCAAGCGCATCGGCGCCGATGCCGCCATGTGGTTGCTCCACTGCCTCGCCGCAGAGAATGTACTTCAGTACACCGCGCATCTCTTCGGGGGGCATGCGGTCGAGGGCGAGGGCGTAGCTCGTCGAGCGCTTGAGCTGGATGAATCCGAGCTTGGCCGGGGTGCTGATCAGCCGGACTGAGGGAAAAATCATCATGGTAGGGAAATTCATGCGGCCTCCTGGAAGGGGTTGGTTTGAAAGCGGATGGGATCGAGCCGAAGCTCGGGGTAACGGCCGGGCCAGGTCAGGGCCGGGTCCAGGCCGGTGAGTTCGCAGATGCGGCGGGCGATGCGGAGGGAGCGAAACCTTCCGCGGATTACACAAGACACCGCTTGATGGCTGACGCCCAGTTCGCGCGCTAGACAACTGGCGGTGGTGCCAGTCTTACGGAGCGTCGATTTGATGTCTTCTGGGTGCAAGGTCTGAAGGCTCCAACGGTCGATTTATGTTGCGTGTGCAAGCGAACCAATGAGGCGAATTATGAGGAACGAACGTACCCCTTGTCAAGCACAATGAGGAACAAATATGTCTTCTATCGGGAATCGTTTGCGTGAAGAGCGTGAGCGGCTTGGCATGAGCCAGCCGGCCATGGCAGCGGTATGCGGAGTAACCATGCGGTCGCAGCGCAATTATGAAAAGGACGAACGTCTGCCAGACGCGAGCTATCTAGCTTCAGCGACGAAGGTCAACGTGGACGTCCTCTTTGTACTGACCGGCCAGCGATCCCCCGGCGTGCCATCCCTCACCCCCGAAGAATCCGCGCTCCTCGACAACTTCCGCCATTCCCCGCCGGCGGCGCGGCAAGCCCTCAAGACGACGAGCGATCTCTTCGCGAAACACGACTGCCCCGGCGGCATCGCCGAAAGCGCATGAGCCACTCTGACCTTCCCAGCAACGTTCTGCATGATCCTGGTGGCCGCTTGGCTCCTCTCGGCGGAACGGGTCAGTGCCGAAACGCTTGCTGGCAAGGTCATTGGCGTGACCGACGCCAATGTATGCCCCCGCCGGGAAATGCCGTTTATAAACGCACCGCGCCCCTTTGCCGGGCAGGTTTTTGCCTATCTCACAGGGTTAGGAGATTCGATGCACCGCGACATGGATATCATCCGAAAAATAGTGCTCGCCGTTCGTGATGCACAGGCGGAGTACGTCAATTCCGTTGAGGGCCTTCCCCAGGAGGATTTCGCATTCCACGCACAACTGCTCGAAGAGGCTGGCCTGGTCGCAGCGGCGATACAGGGCGAGGGAAAGCGCATCGCTCGGGTTGCCGTCATTTACCGTCTCACTTGGGCGGGGCAGGATTTTGCAGACTCCATCAGGGATGACACCCTCTGGAGTAAAGCAAAGAAAACTATCCTCAAGCCCTCCGCGTCATGGACGTTCGGTATCTTGCTCGAGTATCTGAAGTTCGAGATCAAGCGAACCGTTCCGGGACTCGATCAGATCCCGTAATTGCCGCGCGCAGTTGAAATAACAGACCGCTCCATGCTCGATGAACCGTCTCGGAAAATCTTCCGGTTCTTGCGCTGCGCAACGAAACTTTGATCGTACGGTCGCTTCCCATTGGTTGACCAGTTTTAGGAGTGCCGTTACGTCCGGCGGATGTGGCGACGGCAGGGGGCTGGCGTCGTCGACTGTTCTGTTTTCGTTCATGGTGTTCTGGGGGATAGTGTCTTGTTCGGTCATGATGGTTACCTCGATCACGGTTCACTCCCTTCCTTCAGCTTGATCGCCGCCCCCACCGCGACGAACAGCAGGCCGATCCCCGTGCCAAAATCCTGCAGGACAAACGGCTGCCCGCGGACGGTCACGTAGATCGTCAATCCCAGGCCGACGGCAAACGACACGACCGCCAGCCAGCGGGCGACATCGTGCGTCTGGTTGTCCCGGCCGGTCAGCAACTGGCGCAGGATCGCGGGCATCGCGGTTATTTTCCGAGCGCCGGCGTCGCCACCGGGTGGGTGCACAGTTTCTGCCAGCCGTCCAGCCGTTCGGCGCTCGCGCCGTAGAGGCGCAACCAGGTGCCGATGGGCAGGTCTCGGCAAATCGTCCGCTCGGCGCTGGCGACGATCGTCTGGGCGAGGTTTTCTTCGATCTGGCTGACGTGGGCAGGAACCAGCGCACAGCCCGAGGTGGCCAGGAGGGCGGCGCCAATGAGCAAGGGCTTGCAGGCAAAGCGGGCGGACATGACGTTTCCTTTCGGCGAGGAGGTGGGTGGCCGAATTGTCGCGCGCGCGTGATCACGTGACCATGCCGAAGCGCTTCCCCCTGCCGCCCTGGGCGCCGGCCAGAGACAATCTCCTCATGCCGCGTCCCATTCGCCCCTCTGCTGCCCACCCGCCCCCCGTCATCGCCACGCTGGCGGTCGCCCTCGAGGTCGATCCCGCCGGGTCCGCGCCTTCGGTGGTGCGCCTGATCCCGGCCGGAGCCTTCCGCTCGGTCGACGGCCGGCCGGTCGATGCCCCCGCCTGGCGGCTCGATGCCGCGCTGGCCGCGCCAATCGTCGCCGCCGCTGCGCAACGCCAGTCCGACTACGTGATCGACTACGAACACCAGACCCTGCTCGCTCGCGAGAACGGCAAACCCGCGCCGGCTGCCGGCTGGTATCACGATCTGGAATGGCGGGAAGATGGCCTCTACGCCACCGACGTCTGCTGGACGCCCGCGGCCGCGCGGATGATCCAGGCGCAGGAGTATCGCTATGTCAGCCCGGTCTTCGGGTACGACAGAGAGACCGGCGACGTGCGGCACCTGGCCTGTGCCGCGCTGGTCAGCAACCCCGGCCTCGATGGCCTGACCGACCTGAGCGGGAGTCTCGAACGCCTCGCCGCGAAACTTTTTACCCCGTTGGAGAATTCCATGAATGACGAATTGCTCGAGCCGTTGCGCTGGCTCCTGAATCTGCCCTTAGGCGCCACGGTGGACGAGATCACCATTAAGCTCGAAAAGCTGACCGCGCAGATCAAGGCCGAGGTCCCGGAAGCCGCGACCTCGGCGCACTTCGACCTGAGCGCCCACCTGCGCTGGTCGCAGCAGCCGGACCCCTCGCAGTACGTCGCCATCGCCGCGCTGCACGCCGTGCAGCAGGAGCTATCGACCGTCCGGCAGGAGCAGGCCGAGGTCCGCCTCCAGGCGATGATCGAAGCGGGCCTGGCGCAGCACAAGCTGGTTCCTTCGCTGCTCGCCTGGGCGCGTGAACTCGGTTCCAGGGACTATGCGGCACTCGCCACGTACCTCGAAGCAGCCGTTCCGGTCGTCCCGCCGGGCACGACACAGACGGGAGGGAAGTCCCCTGGCACAGGCATCAATCTCCAGGACCCGAACGCCATTGCCCGCGCGGCGCAGGATTTTCAGGCCGCGGAAGAAGCGGCCGGTCGCCATCTTTCCATCGCAGACGCGGTGGCCCACATCATTTCTCGATAAGAGGACCCCATGAGCAATCCCTCCCTGATCAAGAATTTTTCCGCCGGCGCTGCGATTTCGCCGTTTCGCCAGGTCAAGTTTTCCGCTGCGGAAACGGTCATCCAGGGCGCCGCGGCTACGGACGCCACGATCGGCGTGGCCAATGAGGTCGGCGCCGCTTCCGGCGAACGGCAGGACGTGGTGCTCGACGGGATCGCCTATATCGAGGCCGGCGCCGCCGTCACCATCGGCACCCTGATCACCAGCGACGCCACCGGGCGGGCTGTGACCGCCGCCCCCGCCGCCGGCACCAACAACCGAATCGTAGGCATCGCGCTCGATGCGGCCACCGCGGCCGGCGATGTCATCCGCGTGCTGCTCGCTCCTGGTAGCGTCCAAGGTTAACGGTCATGACCGTTTCCCCGCCCCTCTCCCCCAACCCCTCCCCACGGCCCATGCTGCATCGCGGGCGGGCTGCGGCGGCGCGGAGCAGTGCTCCGCGAAACCCCGCCTTCGCCCCCGCGAGGGGGGAGGGAAATTCGTGAGTCGCTGACGCGACTTTCACAGTAGCCTTTCTTACGGAGATTGCTCATGTCGACCACCGCTTTCCCGGTCAATCCGGAACTCACCGCCGTCGCGATCGGGTACAAGAACCGCGACATGGATTTGATCGCTGACGCGGTATTGCCGCGCGTCCTCTCGGCGAAGAAGTTTTCCTACACCAAGTACACGGCCGCGGACGCCTACACCATCCCCTCGACTCGCGTCGGCCGTAAGTCGGCCATGACCATGGTCGATTTCGGCGGCACGATCGTCAACGACGAGTGCGTGGATTGGGGCCTCAAGTGTCCGGTTCCCAACGACGAGATCGAAGCCTTCAACGCCATGCAGAATTCCGGCGCGATCGCCTCGCCGATGGCCAAGAGCGTTTCACTGGTCACCGGTCTGGTCCTGCTGGATCGCGAGATCCGCGTCGCCAACCTCGTGACGACGCTCGGCACGTATCCGGCGGCCAACCGGGCAACGCTCTCGGGCACCTCGCAATGGAGCGACTTCACTAACTCGAACCCGCTCGATGCCCTGCTGGTGGCGCTCGACGTGCCGCTGGTCCGGCCGAATACCGTGGTGATGGGGCAGGCGGTGTGGACCAAGATGCGCCAGCATCCGCGCCTGATCCAGGCGGCCAATGCCTCGGCCCAGACCGGCGGCGCGATCACCCGTCAGGACCTGGCCGACCTGCTCGAAGTCAGGAACATCCTGATCGGCGCCGGCTTCGGCAACACCGCGCTGAAGGGTCAGACGCCGAGCTATTCGCGGGTCTGGGGAAAGCACTGCGCGCTGCTCTTCATTTCGGAAGAGCAGGCCAATGCCGATCAGCCCACCTTCGGATTCACAGCGCAGTTCGGCAACCGCATCGCCTCGGACATCGCAGACCCGGATATCGGGATGCGGGGCGGCGTCATGGTGCGTGTCGGCGAGTCCGTCAAGGAAGTGATCAGCGCCAACGACGCCGGATACTTCTTTCAGAACGCAGTGGCGTAAGGACAAGCCGCCATTGCGGGAAGCGGGTGGGCGCGGGGAACCGCGTCCTCCTTCTACGACCAGGAATTTCCACGCTCATGTATATCACCGTGTCCGACCTCATCGCGCGCTTCGGCGTCGAAGAAATCGCGCAGATATCCGACCGCACCATCCCGCGCGAGTTGACGCCGGAGATCCTGGAACTGGCCGTGACGAGCGATTCCCGTACGGGCTGGCCCGCGCGCCAGGTGGAGGCGATGACGGCGGCCCTGGCCCGGATCGATGCCGCGATCGGCGACGCTCAGTCAGCGGTCGATAGCTATCTGGCGGGCCGCTATACCACGCCCCTGGGCACCGTCCCTCAAATCATCCGACGCCTGGTCTGCGATATCGCCCGCTTTTATCTGCACGGGGATCTCGCCAGTGATCCGATCGTCAAGGCCAACGAGGTCGCCATGGCCTTGTGTCGGGACATCTCGGCAGGCAAGATCACCCTCCCCGGCGAGTTGTCTGCCAGCCCCGGCAGCAGCAGCAGCGTCGCGGTAGTCTGCGGCAACCGACGCTGGACCCGTGAACAGCGGGGACTGGAATGACGCTGATGGACATCGAGCAGGGCCTCGTCGACTGGCTGAAAGCCTCGGTACTGGCCAGTCGACTGCGGGTCATCGGTACCATGCCGACCCTCGATAATGAGCGGCTGGTCCTGCAGTTTGCCAGCGAATCGCCCGCGGTCTATGTGTCGCTGATGTCTGGGACCGTCTCTTCCCGTGGAATGAGCGAGCAGATCGTGGGACTGGCCTGTGTGACCAGCATCTCTGGAGGCCCATATACGTCGCGCCACGGTGGCGGCGGGTCCATCGGGCTGCTCGAACTGGTGGAATCCGTCCAGTCGATCGTCGACGGCGCGGTGATCGACGGGCAGGAATATGACGTCTTCCGCTGGGACATGTTCAGCAGTGACCCTTTGTATCGCAAAGGCCTCTGCGTGGCCGTGGTGCAAGCGAAAACGGCCTTCTCCCTCGAATATCCGGAAGCGGTCGGATGCTAGGGCTGGAGCCCCTGCTGCGCGCGCGGTTGGCCGAGATCCCTGGGCTGACTGGCGTCTATGGCGCGCCCGACGAGGTGGAAAGTGGCTCGGCACGGAAGGTTCCCCCGTGTCTATTCGTCCGTTGGGGGGGATACCACGTCATCGAGCGGGCGCATGGCCATAAATCGGTGCGGGTGGATAGCCGCTGGCATGTCGTCCTGGTCCTCCATAACAACCTCGACCCGGCCGACGGTTCCCCCGCACGGGCGGACGCGGCCACGCTGCTCGATGCCGTACTGGCCAAGCTGCTCGGCTGGCGACCTGGGAGTGGATACGGCCCACTGGCGCTGGCCGATGAAGCCAAGCCCCCGACCTACCGCGCCGGCGTGCTGCGGTTCCCGATTGCCGTGACCTCCCAGCTCGTGGTGTCTGGCAGTTAACGCGTTTCCCACTAGGAGATTTTGATATGGCATCTCGTGCATTCCTCGGTTCCGGCGACCTCTACATCAATCGCATGGACCCCAACACCGGCCTGTACCTCGGCCTGGCTGGCCCGTTTGAAGTCAGCAAATTTGAAATCAAGCCCAACAGCGATCTGAAGGAAAAGGTCTCGAAGGGAAAATCCACCTACGGTCAGGTCATTGAATCGGTCGCCATCCAGAAGCCGGCCGACCTGACGGTGACGCTCTCCGAGCTGGACAAGGACGGCGTGACGCTGGCCCTGCTCGGCACCCAGAGCGCGGTCACCCAGGGGTCCGGGACGATCACCGCCGAGTCGATTATCGCCGCGCATGGATTCTGGGTTCAACTCAGCAAAACCAATTTCGCCGTTGCCGGATTCTCGGTCACGCATACCTCGGGAACGCCGACCTACGTGCTCGGCACCGATTACCTGGTGAACTACCGGCTGGGATTGGTCAAGGTGCTGCCCACCGGCGCGATCGCCAACGGTGCGACGATCAAGGTCTCCGGAACCTACCAGGCCAGTGCCGGCACGCGCATCGCCGGCGCGACCCAGGCCCAGGTACGCGCCCGCTTCGTTCTCGACGGGATCAACTACGCCGACAGCCTGCCGTGTATCTGCACTGTATGGGAAGCGATCCTGTCGCCTGACTCCGGTTTCGACTTCGTTCCCAACGACTTTGGGGACATCCAGTTGAAAGGCCGGCTCAAGACACCCAGCGGACAGACCAGCCCGTTCCAGGTCGATTTGCTGACCTCCTGATCAGCGTGATGGATTTTTGACCCATGGCGGATGACCTCCATTTTCGTGTCGACATCGCGGCTGCGGTGGCGGGCCAGGAGGACGTCAACCGCTTAGCCACTGCGATTGACCACCTGGGCACGGAAGCGACCCAGGCCGGCGCCGGGGCGAGAACGGCCGGCGCCGGCATCGATTCGGTCGGCGCGGCCGCGCAATCGGCCGGCCGGGGTGCCCAGTCCGCCGGGTCGAGTCTCGACAGCCTGGCGGACGATGTCGCGCATCTGGGCACGAACAGTCAGACCACGGCCCGGTCGCTGGATACCGTCACTGCCGCCGAGCAACGGACCCGCAGCGGCTCCGAGCAACTGCAGGCCGCGTTCAATACGCTCGGGATTCGATCCGCTGCGAGAATCGAAGCCGACATCCTGGCCGTCCATCAGGCGCTGCAAACCCTGGCGCGCAGTACCACGACCTCGGGCGAGCAGTTCGATCGGGCATTTGCCGCGGGGCAATCCCGGATCCAGTCGCTGCGAACCGAGCTGAATGGCGTTCCGGGACCAATCGATCAGGTCTCCCGCCGCGCTGAAGGGCTATCCAGCATGCTGGGCAGGCTCGGCGCGGTATTCTCCGGCGTCGCGCTGGCGCAGGAATTCCTCAAGGTCAATGTCGAGCTGGAGAACCTCGATCGCACGTTCACCGCAATCAGCGGTTCGAGCAAGGCATCGGCCGACGAAATGGCCTATGTGCACGACGTTGCCGCCCAGCTCGGCTTGCCGATTACCGAGGTGGGCAAGGCCTATGCCTCGCTGTCTGCGGCGACCAAGGGGACCGCCGTCGAAGGGCAGGCCACGCGCGAGGTCTTTGAGTCCGTCGCCGGTGCGATGTCGCGAGCCGGAAAAACCTCGGCGGAAACGCAAAACGCCCTGCTGGCGCTGTCGCAAATGGCGTCCAAAGGCGTGATTCAAATGGAGGAGCTGCGTGGCCAGCTGGGCGAGGCGCTCCCCGGCGCGCTGAACGCTACGGCCAAGGGATTCGGAATCACCACCGAGCAACTGATCAAACTGACCGAGTCGGGAAAGTTGACGGCGGAAGAGCTTTTCCCGGCGCTCAAGAAAGGCCTGGACGAGCTGTATCAGTCGGGCCAGCAGACCGAGACGCTGACGCAAAGATGGAACCACTTCAAGAATAGCGTCGCCGAGGTGTTCCAGACGATCGGCGACGCGGGCGCGGTGACCAGCTTAAAGAACGGCCTGGAAGTCCTTGAAGCCATCCTCATCGGCACATCCATCTCTCTCGTCGTCGTGGGCAAGGAGATCGGGATATTTTTCGCCGCGCTTCGAAACGGCGAGATCGGCCTTAAGGGATTCAGTGAGGCTACGAAAAAGGCGTTCGGCGAAGTCCAGGAAGAAGCCTATGACAAACTCCGCAAAGCGGCCCAACACAACCGATATTTTGTCGACTCGCTCAGTGACGCCGATCAGGCGGCGATCAAATTCAAGATGTCGAATAAGGAAGCCGCCGCGGCCGTCGCCCAGACCGGCACTGCCGCACAGTCCGCGGCAATCGGCGTGACCAAGCTCAAAGCGGTTTATGCCGACCTCGCGGACGCCGGAGAAAAGCTCACCAAGCAGACGGTCGCCGACGCCGAGGCCAAGAAAGCCCAGACCGCGGCCTCGGTCAATCTGGCCAATGCCTTCGGGACCGAAGTCGAAAAACTTCAGGCGCGAGTAGAAGCCAGCAAAGACAATGCCGAAGCCGACCGCCAGGTCGCCGTCCAGAAGGCCGCCGACCTATCGATGGCGCAGCGGCAGTTGGCGGCGATCGAAGCCGAGATCGGGGGGAAGGAAAAGGCCACCGAACAGCAGAAAAAGCAGATCGAAGAGCTCGAGAAGAGCATCCAGGCGCGCCAGTCCGACGCCGACAAAGCCGAGGGGCAGGCCCGCGCGTCGGCGGTGGTGGCGGCGCAGGCCCAGGCCGAGGCCGCGGCGCACGCCAACAACAGCAGCCGCGTTACCGAACTCCGGGTGGCGTACGAGGCCGCCACGCAAGCGCTCGAAACCCTGCGCGACCGCAAGTCGGCCGGCGCCGACGTCACCCGGCAACTCGCCGATGCCGAGATCCAGGCCGGGCAGGCGAGCCGGCTCTATCGCGACGCCCTGGCCGATGTGACGCAACAGATCCAGGTTAACAACGCGGTCAAGCAAGCGCAGTCCACCCTGGCCCAGGCCGGCGTCCGCCTGGCGATCGAGCAGCAACGGACGATTCTCGACGTGGCGCGGGCGCACGGCGACGAGCGCGGCGCGATCACAGCGCTGCTGGAAATCAAACGCCTCGAAGTCCGGCTCTCCGAACTGGTCGCCGAGGCCAAAGCCGCCGAGGCCAAAGCGGCGCTGCTGGCCGTTCAGGCCAAGCGCGAGGAAGCGATCGCCTCGGGAACCCTGACCGAAGCGAAGAAAGCCGAGCTGGACGCCGCCGAAGCCGGCGCCCGCGTCAAGCAGGTGGAAGCCGAGATTGCCAGCGAGGTCGCTAGGCGCACGCGCGATCTGGCGGACGCCATGCAATTCTCGGGCAGCGCTGCGGACGGGATGGGCAACAGCCTCCGCGGCGCGACGCGGGACATGGAACAACTGGGGCAGGCCTCGGGGCTCACCGCGGACCAGATCCAGCGCCTGCGGGATCAGCAGAACCGGCCGTCGTCGCCTGGCGGCGGTGGCGGATCCAGCCCGGAGCTGACCGTCCAGCAGTTGCAGGCTTTGAATTTCACGCAGCCCCAAATCGCGGATTACTACGCGAACCGCCGGACCTCGCAAGCCGATCAGGCGGCCGGCAACATCACCCGCTCGGTGAGTACGCAGGGCATCGACAATGACACCGTGGCGCGATCGATGGGACTGACCGGCGCCGCAGTCAAGACCTTCTCCGAGGTCTATTCCGATCTGTTTGCCGAAGAAATGGCCGCATTGAAAAACAAACTGCTGGGAGTCTCGGCGATTTCCACCGAGGGTTATTTAACCGAGTATGCCGGGGCGGTAGATCGGGCCAAGGCGCGCGCCAAGGAGCAGGCGGAACGTAGCGCGGCGGCCGCTTCGCCGGGCTCCGCGATAGCTTCTTCATCGGCTGCCTCCTCGGTCCATCGCGTCGACATCAGCATCAACGGGACGACCACTCCGGTCACCACTGCCAGCCCGAATGATTCCCGTGCACTGGTCGGCGCCCTGATCTCTCTCCGGGAACGGTTCATTTCGGGATGAGTGAGCACCTCCTCGATACCGTCTCGCTGCCGTCCGACCTGGTGTGGACCGACGAATTCACCTGGCCGACGGTGGTGCGCAGAACTGAATACGCCCTGACCGGCGCGATGATCGTCGATGTCGGGCAGCGCCTGGCGGGGCGGCCGATCACGCTGGCCGGCGACGCCAGTACCTGGGTGCCGCGCGCCACGGTCGATGCACTGCGCGTGTTGGCCTGCGAGGTGCCGGGGCAGTTCGTTCTGGCGCTGGCCGACGGGCGCAGCTTTAACGTCACCTTCGCGGCGGATTCCGCGATTGCGGCGGCGCCGCTGTATCCGATTGCCGACCCCGGTGCGGATTTTCCCTATGTGGTCACGATCAAATTGATTGAGGTGTAACGCATGCCCATTCTGGATGGCGATATCGTGCTGCTCAAATCGTCGGTACTCGATGATGTACCCGAGGGTGGCGGCATGGCGACCGGACTCGCGGTGGTCGACGGGGTCAGCAACAACCTGTTCCCGGACATCTCCGAACTGGACCGCACCTATGGCCGCACCTCCCTGCGCAAAGTATTTCCGGCCGTGCTGACGGATACCGTGGACGCGTACTATGGCGCGCATGTGATCGTCGCCGAGGGGCCGGCCGATCCGCGCGTGTCCGCCGCGCTTTTCACGACCCGGTCGTGGTCGGATGTGCGCACCAGCGCGCAGAACAAGCTGGAGAGCTATCTCGCGCTGGGTAGCGAATCGCGCTATGTGCTGTACAGCAATCACCTGATCGGGCAGCGCAGTGTGCAGGTCCACTGCGCCCGGTCGGTGGCGACGCCGGGGATTGGCGACGTATTCGCCCTGGTGCAGCGCGATGCGACCGCCAATCAGCAGTTCGTGCGCGTGACCCGCATCGTCTCGCGCGTCGTCGATCAGGTGTTCACCGATCAGTATGGCGATTATCTGCGCGATGTGATCGTGCTCGAAATCTCCGACCCGCTGCGCCTGGCGTTTACCGGCGCGCCGGTGACGCGCTATTCGTACGATTATTACAACCCGCCGACTCGCCTGCACACCACCTTCGCGGCCGATGCGACGAGCTATTACGGCGTGGCGCCGCTGGCGCAGGCGGCCAATCTTGGCGCCCTGACGCTGCGAGCCGAATCGGTGTACACGCAACTGGTGCCCTCGGCACTGTCCGAAGCACCCATCATCGACGCCCGTGGCGTGGGGGATCGGGAGCTGATCGTGCCGATCCAGAATGCGCCCTACCTCGGCTTTACGACGACGGTGACGACGGCGCCCGGCGTGACGGCCACCCGGTACTTCGGCCGGGCGGTAAAGCGCGGGTCGGTCAGTGTGGCGATCGGCGGGGTCTCGCTGGTCGACGACGGCAACGGGAATCTGGTGGCGCAGTCCGGGTTCACCGGGACAGTTGACTATGCCAGCGGCGCCGTCAGCCTGGCGAAGAATGTGGGGACCAGCGGCAGCGCGACCTATAGCGCCGCGCAGGCCGTGGCGATCGCCGCCGCCGGGCACACCGAGAGTACCGCCGTCAGTATCGGCAACCGTGGATACAACTACGTCAAAAGCCTCTCGCCAGCGCCGGCGCCGGGATCGGTCTCGGTCGATTACCTGGCGCTCGGCAAGTGGTATCGGCTGGTCGACGACGGCGCGGGCGGACTGACGGGCGATGATGGCGTCGGGTCGGGCCAGGTCAACTACGCGACCGGTTCGCTGGTCGTGACCCTGGGCGCACTGCCCGATGTCAATACGCAGATCCTGTTTGCCTGGGGTACGACCGCGCATTACCGTGCGCAGATCGGTTCGGAAGTGTTCGCGGTACCGGCGATCGAATGCAGTCTGCCGGGCGGCGCGGTCGAACCGGGATCGGTGTCGATTACCTACCAGTCCGGCGGCATCGGGCATTTGTACGTGGTCTCTGATAACGGGGCCGCCGGATTTCTGGGCGGGGTCGCTGGCTGGATCGATTACGCCAACGGCCTGGCCGTGATCCTGCCGCCCACGCTCCCGGACGGGGATTCTGATCTGCTGATCGAGTATCGCCAAGGCGGGATCGTGACGGAGCTGCATCCGGCCGGCGGCGCCTCGTCGAACTTCAGTTTGAGCCATGCGGTACTGCCCAAAAGCCTTTCTCTCAGCTTTCAGGATGACCGGAAGACAGAGCACATCGTAATCGACGATGGCCTGGGCGGTCTGCATTTGCTGCGCGCTGTGCCCAGGGTCACTGCGGACCGGACCTGGACCGAGGAGGACGGGGTCAGCGCCAGCAATTCGTCGTCGATCAATTCCTTGACCGGTATCAGCGGGTCGATCAACTACACGACCGGGGCGATTGCCTTGGGTGTGATGGTGACAATGCTCGACACCTCGCAGTCGCGCACGCTCACCGGCTCCGGCGAAGATACCACCGAACAACGGACCTGGGTCGAGACCTTCGCGAGTGCGGTGGCGACCGGGGTGATCACCGCCCGTTATCGTCCGGCGACGGACAGCGCCGGGGGGCTGCTCTCGGTGTCGCAGCCCATTGGCCCCTTGCAGATCGATCTGCTGCCGACCATCTCCAATACGCTGGTACCGGGCAGCCTGAAATTCACCCTCGGCGGCCGGGAGTACATCGACCGCTCCGGCCTGTTGCTCTACGGTGTGTCGACGACGACCAACGCCGGGACAGTGGCCGGGGCGGTCGACTATCGCACCGGCCGGGTGACGATCACCGATTACGCCGGCGGCGCCGGCAATCCCGCGGTGTCCGTGGTCTGCCTGACGCGCAAGGGATTCTGGGATGACTGGCAGTTCCGCTTCCGGGTATCGGGGGCGCCGCTGCAGCCCGCGAGCCTGGCCATCCGGGTCGTGCGCGCGTCGGATAGCGTGCAGATCAGCGCCAGCAGCGACCTCACGGGGGCGATCGAGACGGGCGCGATCGAGGGGAATGTCGATGTGCAATTCGGCATCGTGACCTTGTCTTTCGGCGCCTGGGTGGCGGACGCCGGGCTATCGCCCGCGGAGAAAAATGAGTGGTGGTATTCGACCGATCGGCTGGTGTCCGGACAGATTTTCCGGCCGTTACTGGTGATGCCGGAAACTTTGCTGTTCAACGCGGTCGCGGTCTCCAATCTGCCGCTGTCGGCCGAGGTGCTGGGGCTCGATCCGGTACGCCTGCCGGTCGATGGGCGCGTGCCGGTGCTGCGCAAGGGGGATGTGCTTGTCGTCCATCACACCGCGACGACGGCCCCGGCAACAGTCAGCAACAGTCAGACGGTTTCGCTCGGGCGCGTGCGGGTCGCGCGCGTGCGGGTGGTGGGAGCAGACGGCGAGACGATCCCCACCGGTTATAGCCATGATCTGGACGCCGGAACGGTGACGTTTACCGATGTCACGGGCTACTCGCAGCCGGTGACCATCGAGCATCGCATCGAGGACATGGCCCTCTGCTCGGATGCCCAGATCAATGGTGAGCTGACGCTGACCCGGCCCTTGACGCATGATTTCCCGCTCGGCTCGCTGGTCAGTTCCGCGTTGATCGTCGGGGATCTGCATGCGCGGGTCTCGCATTGGTTTGACCAGGCGACCTGGACCGGCGTGTGGTCGGATGCGCTGATCGGCAGTGCGGCGAGTGCGAGCTACAACACGGTCCAGTATCCGGTCGTCGTGACCAATCGTGGCGCAATTCAGGAGCGCTGGGAAATCATTTTCACAAACACAACGACGGTCAATGTGATCGGGGAAACGGTCGGACAGATCGTCACCGGCCATGCCATCGCCAACCCGCTGGCGCCGATCAATCCGGCGACCGAGGTGCCCTATTTCACGGTCAGTCCACTAGGCTGGGGAGCGGGCTGGAGCGCCGGCAACCTGGTGCGCATGAACACCGTGGCGGCGAATTTTCCGGTCTGGGTGGCGCGGACCGTGCTGCAAGGGCCGCCGGCGGAGACCAGCGACCAATTCATCATCGGCATCCGCGGCGATGTCGACACCCCCTGATCCTGGACGGACAAAATGACGGATACCAGCGTTAAATATTTCCATTCCGGGCTGACCGGAGCGCCTGTTTTGTCGGGCACTGCGGGGTCTTTGATCGCGGTCCTCGATGCCTGCCTGGTCAACGGGTTCGCCGTCTCGGCCGTGGCCAGCCTCGTCGTCTCCGGCGCCATCGCCACGGCCACGGTCAGCGCCGGCCATAGCGCCGAAGTCGGCAGCGTGGTGCTCGTCTCCGGGGCGACGCCGAGCGGGCTCAATGGCGATAAAAAAGTCCTGTCGGTCGGCGCGGGAAACACCACGCTGACCTTTGACGCTACCGGGATCAGCGATCAGACGGCGAGCGGGACGATTTCGCTGAAGCTGGCCGGGGCGGGGTGGACCAAGGATTTTACCGGCACCAATCTGGCCGCGTACAAGAGTGGCGACGTGGCGGCGACGCAGTGTCTGCTGCGCGTCGACGATACGGCCGGCAAGACCGCGCGCGTGGTCGGCTACGAGACGATGACCGCGATCAGCACCGGCAGCGGGCCGTTTCCGACGAGCACGCAGCGCAGCGGCGGGTCCTGGTGGACCAAGAGCACGGTGGCGGATGGCAGCTCGCGGGCCTGGACGCTGGTGGCTGATGACCGGATGTGCTATCTGATCACCGCCTATCATCCGACCTATCCGGCTGGTGGCGCTTTCATGGCCTTCGGCGATTTTTTGCCGGTCAAGTCGGGCGATGCCTGGGGCTGCGTGCTCTCGGGCTACGCCAGCGACAAGAGCGGGGCGGCGCCAGGCGATACCAACGATTTCGGCGTGCTGCGCAATGCCGCCGATGAACTGTATTTCGCGCGGTCGTATGGCGGGGTCGGCAGTGCGGCGACGGCATACAAGGCCTTCAGCCTGCTGACGCCCTCGACCAGCACGGGCTTTGCCAGCGGCGCCGGGCCGATGCCCTACCCGAATGGGCCGGATCAGGGGCTGTATCTGTCCAATCTGAACCTGTTCGAATCGTTCGCGGGTGCGTTTCGGGGGGTGGCGCCTGGGGTCTACTGCTGCCCGCAGACGGTCCCGCTCGGGCTTTTCGCCTCGAACGCGGTAATCACCGATGTGGCCAATCTGATAGGGCGACAGGTGCGGATCATGCCGTTCGGTGCGGGAGTGACGACCGCGGCGTTCGCTTTCTTCGACACCACGGGGCCATGGCGGTAATCGATGGGTGATCCGCTCTGGCCTCTCCTGAATGCCGGGCTGCATCTGTCCGGCAGCCACGGGGCGACATCCTTCCCGGATGTCAAAGGACACACCTTCACGCGATCCGGGGCGGTCGTCATCTCGACGGCGCAGAGCCGGTTTTCGGGCGGCGAGGGTTCAGCCTACTTTCCGGGCGGGGCCAGCGACCGGCTGAGCTGCGCGGCGAGTTCAGATTTTCTGTTCAACGGCGCGTCGCTATCCATTTCGTTTTCGCTCTACCTGCTCGCCTATCCGGCCGCGGGGACCGGGTGCAGGCTGATCAATATCGGCACCAATGGCGCCGGCAGCTCCTTCTGCGTACAGGTCGACGAATGGCACAATCTCGATGCGTATGTACCATCCGCCGGTAAGAATTACTTGGGAAGCAGCAGTGGCGAGGTTTCTCTGAACGTCTGGCAGGATTTCCAGGTCTCGGTTTTCAACCGCAATGCGCTGATTTTCAAAAACGGGGGGATCATCGCATCACGCCCGGACCTGGACATGCCCACCGGCGGCGCCAGCAATATCGTACGCATCGGCGGCGATCAATCCGGATACCCATCGGTCGACGCACCGTTGTACGGGTATCTGAGCCAGCTACGGATCATGTGCAAATCCGGGCGCAACGATAGCGCCTATGTCCCGGACAGCGGGCCGTTCGAGGAAGGGTTTTCCCTGAATTATGCGCGGGCGGCGCCCGTCGTGCCGCTGGTCCAGCCCGCGCTGCCGGCCTGGACGTCCGTCCGGCAAAGCCCGCCTGCATTGCTGCTGGACGCCGAGCACGGCGGCCGTGGGCGGATCGTCGGAACGACCAAGGCTGCCGGCACCCCGGATTACCCGGTTTCTCGCCGTGTGCGATTATTGCGCAAGCGGGACGGCGTTCTGGCGCGCGAGACCTGGAGCGATGCCGCCGGCAACTACGTTTTTGACCGCATCCGGCACGACCTCACGTATGTGGTGATGTCGCACGATCATACCGGGCTCTACAACGCGGTCATCGACGATGCGATCACTCCGGATCTGATTCCATGAGCCTGGACTTCTCCGATTTCGTGCGCAACGCGCGCGCCAATGCCATCGTCGCCCAACTGGACCGGGCCGAGACGCCGGGTACGCTGGAGTTGTACTACACGACCAAGCCGGCTGCTGGGGCGGCTCCTGGCGGTAGTCCTGCGACGATCATCACCCTGCAAAAGCCCTGCGGGACGGTTTCCGCGGGGGTGATTGCCTTCACGACGACGCAGCCGGCGCAGTTGCTGACGGGCGGTACCGTCCTGTGGGCGCGCGTGCGCGACGGGGATGGCTACTGGATGCTGGATGGCAATGTGGCCGTCACCGGCACGCCCGGCGCGGCCTTTACGTTGCCGGATGTGGTGATGTATGCCGGCGCTTTCGTATTCCTGTTCGGCGCCACACTGACCGAGCCGTGAGCCCCTCGTGAGCGCGGATCTGCTTTTTGCCGACGCGCGGCCGGGGGTCCATCTGGTCTTTGGCGACTCCGGCAACCCCCCGGATGTTCGCCAGCTCGGCAGTGCGCTGGTGCTGCCTCTGCCGCTTTTCGATGGTTCCCTGGTGGCCGGCGCCGTGCCGATGGGGATGGCCGTGATGCCGGATGGGCATATTCTGGCGATGGTCATCGCGCGTGTACCCGCGCTGACCAGTGCGGCCGCGCTTTCAGGTCCTTCCCCGGCACTGTCCCTGAGCTACGACAACGCGGTCAATAGGGCGCCCTTCCGCTGGGCGGATACCCTTTGGCAGCGGGCGCCGGCTCGGGTTCACCGGTGCCGGATGGGGCATCGTGCGCCGCGGGTGAGTCAGGCCGATGCCCCGATCGGCGTCGGCCAGGCCGCACATCAAGCGAGGATGGTTGAGAGCCCATGGCAATTGCCGCGTAGTGATCGTCGGCCGCGGGTGCGTGCTCTCTGGGCCGAAGGCCAGCCCCGCACAGCCGCGGTGCAGGAGGAATTCAGCCCTCTGTCGATGGTTGTGCGGCCGGCGCTCGATGTCCGGTTTACAGGCGCCTCGGCGCAACCGCAGCAAACGTCCGCGCGATGGATCGATCTGTTTCACCGGGCGCGCCCCGCTCTTGCTGTCCCGTGGGGGGATGGGGTGACGATGACGATCGACATCGATCTGGCGTCTGGCGCCGGCTCACCGAGTCGTCTGCTCGTGCGTCACCCCTGGCAAATCGGTCGATGGCCTTTGCCTGGTCGATCCCCCCTTCCGCCTGGGCCGGAACCCGATCCGCCGCCCTATGTCGGGGACCCGGACCTGCTCTTCCCGTGGCTGGGGAAGGGCGCGCGGGTCATCATCCCTATCCTGAGGACCTATCTTGTGCACAACGATGTCACGCTGACCCGCGTGTCCAATTCGCTGGAATTGCCTGCGCTGTCCTTGTCCCTATCGATCGATTCCAGCTCGTGGGTCTGGGGGTGGAGTGCGAGCCTGCCGGCCCATTGTCTCGGCGATGTCCTGCCCGCCGGGCCGGGGGAACCAGTCGAGATTGAGGCGATCGTCAACGGTGTCAATTTCCGGTTGCTGGCGGAAAATATCACGCGTGACCGGCGGTTTGCCCAGGCCCGTATCACGGTCTCCGGCCGCGGCATCGCCGCCGAACTGGGGGCGCCGTATGCGCCGGTGATCAGCCGCCACAACGATGCAGACCGCACCGCGCAGCAGTTGATGGGGGACGCGCTGACGTTCAACGCGGTGAGCCTCGGCTGGGATCTGGACTGGCATCTGACCGACTGGCTGGTGCCGGCCGGCGTGTGGTCCCACACCGGCACCAGCATCGACGCTTGCGCGCGCATCGCGGCCGCTGCCGGCGGCTACGTCCAGGCCAGCCGCCATAGCAAAACCCTCTTCGTCCTGCCGCGATACCCGGTGGCGCCATGGGACTGGTCTGGCATTGTCCCTGACTTCTCCCTGCCCTCTGCGGCGACCACGCGCGAGTCCGTCCGCTGGCTGGAGAAGCCCGCCTACAACTCGGTGTATATCAGTGGCGAAGGAGGGGGAATTCTGGCGCATGTGACCCGTGCCGGGAGTGCGGGCGATCTGCTCGCGCCGATGGTCGTCGACGCCCTGACTACCCACACCGAGGCCGCCCGGCAGCGGGGGATTTCGGTGCTGTCCGACACCGGTCCGAAGCAACATCTGGTGCTGGAAACGCCAGTGTTTTCTGGCGTTGGAATCTACCCTGTTGGCGCCTTCGTCGCCTTCTCCGACGGTGCCGATTCCCGGCGCGGCATCGTGCGCAGCGTCTCTCTCAACGCCACCTTTCCAACCGTCCGGCAGACCATCGAAATCGAGTGCCATGAGTAACCTGCTGAGCGATTTTCTGAGCCTGTTGCCGGGTGATCCTCTGCTGGTCGGAGAGGTCTCCAGCATCGCCGACGAGATCAGGATAGTGACCCTTCCCGATGGCTCCACGATCACCGCCAAAGGCGTCGCGGCGGTGGGTCAAAGGGTGTTTATTCGAGGGGGTGTAATTGACGGTATCGCGCCCGCTTTGACCGTCGTTGAGATCCTCGTTTAACGGTAAGTTTGTAACTTTATTGCGCTTCGAGCAACTTCTGATCTGTCCAAATATCGCGCATTTTGCTTCCAAATATCGCGCACCGTTACATCTGTGGTCAGACGGAAAGTCAAGGGCTCATCGAGGATCTCATCGCCCAGGCGCTGGACAAGGCACTCGTGGACGCAGGCGTGGTCGGAATGGCGCAACTTGAGCTCCTGCATGCCATGGAGAATCATGCAGTCGACCTCTTTGGTCCAACGATCCATGATCTGAACCTCTTCCTGGCTGGCCGTGGCGTACTTCCGAAGCTACGCCGCAGTTACTCGGCATCGACTGCCGACAAGAAGCAGTCGAACGAGAAAGATACCGAAAACACTACCGAATCTGCCGATCTGTTTGCTCTCCTGCAAAAACTTGTGGCTCCGCCGTCCACAGATGGCGGAGGTACTGCCGTTGCCTTGCCAATGCCGGCTACCCAGAGCGGCGGTCCAGCCGCCGGCGTATCTCCGCAGGGAGGCACCCCTGGCCAGATGGCCGTGGCGATGGAGCAGGTCATGGCTGCTCTGCATACCCTGCAAGGGGCGGTACCGGCCCCGAGCGCAGACGTTTTGATGCCCAACGTGCTGCGGGATTTTCGCGCCAGTGACACCGGCCAGAGTCTTGGCTATCTGCAAGCGGTGACGGTCGATATCATCGCCACCCTGTTCGACTTCATTTTCGACGATGCTTCCGTCGCCGATCCGATCAAGGCGCTGGTTGGACGCTTACAGATTCCCGTGCTGAAGGTTGCGATGCTCGACAGGACCTTCTTTTCCAGCAAAGCACATCCGGCCCGGCGTCTGCTGGACGGCATTTCGCGGGCAGCCGTTCGCTGCGGTCCACAGGCGGGTCACGATGATCCGCTGTACGCGCGTATCGCGGAAATCGTCGAACGGCTGCAAAACGAGTTCACTCAGGATACCAGTCTGTTCGATCTGCTCTGTGTTGAACTGGACGCTTTCCTCGAAGGACAGGAAACCGCCGCCGATGACCGTGCAGTCCAGGCGGCTCCACTCGTCGCTGAACAGGAGCAGCGCGAACTGGCCGCCCTGGCCGCCGATCAGGTTCTCGCGAACTGGCTGGCCACGCCGCTGCCTTCTGCCGTGACCGATCTGCTGAATCATGAATGGCGCAAGCTGCTCATTCGGCACCATCTGAGCGGCGACGACATCGCCTGGGGGGTGGCCATGAGTACCGTTGGAGAATTGGTGGCAAGCGTGCAACCCCAACCGGATGTGCAGAGCCGGAAACGTCTCGCGGCGCGCTTGCCGACCCTGGTTCGCAGAATCTGTGAGGGCCTGGACAAGTTGCATGTGACTGACGATCGCCGTCTTGCCCTCACTGACCAATTGTTCACTCTCCATGCTGCGGTACTGCGCGGCGCAGCACCACCGGCGGCGAGCACGCGACCGATTGTCCCGGCAGCGGCTCCGGTCCCGGCACAGATCGCCAGCGAACATATCGACTGCGGCGAAACCCATCTGGAACGGGTTTTCCTCTCCCCAGGCACGGCGCCTCCACGCTCGGAGCGCAGTGACCACGCCCAGTCCTTGGTGGAAGGGCTGCAGCGCGGCGATTGGCTTGAGTTTGCGAACCCCGAGAGCGGGCCGGTACGTTATCGACTGTCCTGGATCAGTCCGCAGCGGGGCATCCTGCTATTGACCAACCCCCAGTCACCACGGGCGATGTCGGTGTCGCCAGACGCACTGGCAGTACAGATCGAGCGTGGCGAGGCGACCATTCTGGCGGCCGAACCGATGTTCGATCGTGCCGTTAACCGCGCACTGGAGACGCTGAAGGCGGCTTAGGCTACATCAGAACGATGTCGTATTGCTCCTGCGAGTAGCTGGGCTCCGCCTGCAGTGAAATCGGTTTGCCGATGAAGTCGGAGAGCATGGCCAGACCTTGCGATTCTTCGTCGAGAAAACGGTCGATCACCGCCTGGTTGCCGAGCACGCGATATTCGCGCGCGTTGAACTGGCGGGCTTCGCGCAGCAGTTCACGCAGGATTTCGTAGCACACGGTGCGCGCCGTCTTGACCTCGCCACGCCCGCCACAGGTCGGGCACTCCTCACACAACACATGCGCGAGTGATTCGCGCGTCCGCTTGCGAGTCATCTCGACCAGGCCGAGCGCGGTGAAACCATTGACCGTCAGACGCGTATGGTCTCGCGCCAGCGCCTTGTTGAACTCACAGAGGACTGCGCTGCGATGCTCATCGTTCTCCATGTCGATGAAGTCGATGATGATGATGCCGCCGAGGTTGCGCAGGCGCAGTTGACGGGCGATCGTCTGTGCGGCTTCGAGATTGGTCTTGAAGATGGTGTCGTCGAAGTTGCGCACGCCGACGAAGCCGCCGGTATTGACGTCGATGGTGGTCATTGCCTCGGTCTGGTCGATGATCAGGTAACCCCCGGACTTCAGATCGACACGGCGCGCGAGGGCTTTCTGAAGTTCGTCTTCGACACCATGCAGGTCGAACAGCGGCCGTTCGCCGACGTAGTGTTCCAGCAAGGGAGCGACCGTCGGAGTGTACTCGGCGGCAAAACTGGTGAGCCGCTGGAAGTTTTCGCGCGAGTCGATGACGATACGCGCAGTCTCGGGGTTGACGAAATCGCGCAATACCCGCTGTGCCAGCGATAATTCCTGGTAGAGCAATGAAGGGGGTGCGGCGGTGGTCGATTGCGTCAGGATGTCGCGCCAGAGTTTGCGCAAGTACTCGATATCCTTGGCGAGTTCGGCCTCGCTCGCGCTCTCTGCCATGGTGCGGACGATGAAGCCACCAGCTTCGTCACCGGGTACCAGGCGACCCAGTTTCTCGCGCAGCGCTTCACGTTCGGACTCCCTCTCGATACGCTGCGAGATCCCGATGTGCTTGTCCTGCGGCAGGTAGACCAGCATGCGCCCGGCGATCGATACCTGCGTAGACAGGCGTGCCCCCTTGCTGCCCATCGGGTCCTTGATCACCTGCACGAGGATGCTCTGCCCCTCGAACAACAGGCGCTCGATCGGTCGCAGCGGTTCGTCACTCGGACGCGGCTCACGGATGTCGGCAACGTGCAGAAAGGCGGTACGGCCGAGGCCAATGTCGATGAACGCCGATTGCATGCCCGGCAGGATGCGAACGATGCGTCCCACGTAGACATTGCCAACGAAGCCACGACTGGCGCTGCGTTCGATGTGCAATTCCTGCACGACGCCCTGATGCATGACAGCGACGCGCGTTTCCTGCGGAGTAAAGTTGATCAGGATCTCTTCGGACATGGCGGAGCAATCTGGAGAATGAGAGTAAGATGAGGTTTTCCACATTCTACCCCGTGACGAAGCTCTCCCGGATGCCTGTCTCCGCAGCCTTGACCTCTCGCGACTTGCCGATCCCTGAATTGCTCGCTCCCGCAGGTTCGTTGACGATGTTGCGCACCGCCCTGGCTTTCGGTGCCGACGCCGTCTATGCGGGCCAGCCGCGCTACAGCCTGCGGGTACGCAACAACGATTTCGGAGACCTCGCCATCCTCGGCACGGCCATCGGCGAGGCACACGCTGCCGGCAGGAAGCTCTATGTGGTCAGCAACGTCCTGCCGCACAATCGCAAGGTCCACAGCTACCTGAACGACATGGCGCCGGTCGTCGCGCTCCAGCCTGACGCCCTGATCATGGCCGACCCCGGGTTGATCGACCTGGTGCGCGAGACCTGGCCGCAGATGGCGGTCCATCTCTCGGTGCAGGCCAATACCGTCAACTTTGCGGCGGTTCGTTTCTGGCAGAAGCTCGGCATCCAGCGGATCATCCTTTCTCGCGAGCTGTCGCTCGACGAAATCGCCGAGATTCGTCAGGAATGTCCCGACATCGAGCTCGAAGTCTTCGTGCACGGCGCGCTCTGCGTCGCATATTCAGGGCGATGCCTGCTTTCCGGATACTTCAACCATCGTGACCCCAATCAGGGCACCTGCACCAACTCGTGTCGCTGGGATTACCAGCTCAAGGCGGGCAAGGCGGATGCGGCCGGCGATGTGCATGCCGCCCAGCCACCCAATTCAGCGAATTTTCCAGATCAACGACCAGGGAAGGGTGTCTGGCTGCTCGAGGAGAAAGAGCGGCCGGGCGAACTGATGCCGATCGAAGAGGATGAGCATGGTACCTACCTCATGAACTCGAAGGATCTGCGGGCCGTCGAGCATGTCCGGCGCCTGACCGAGATCGGTGTCGACTCGCTGAAGATCGAGGGGCGCACCAAGTCTCCCTACTATGTGGCGCGCACCGTACAGGTCTATCGCCGCGCCATCGATGATGCCCTTGCCGGGCGGCCATTCGACCCCGGACTGCTCGGCGAACTCGAGGGACTGGCCAATCGCGGCTACACCGACGGTTTCTACCAGCGTCACCACGAACACGAGATGCAGAACTACCTGCGCGGCCATTCCGAATCGGGGCGCAGTCTCTACGTCGGCGACGTCCTGGCATGGGATGCTCCGCACCAGTTGGCGCTGATCGACGTGAAAAACCGCTTTTCGGTGGGTGATCGCCTCGAGATCATCCATCCCTCGGGCAACCACCGGCTGACTCTCGAACGGATGCAGCACATCGACGGCAACGAAATTCGCGTCGCCCCCGGCAACGGCCATCGCGTGTGGATTCCCCTGCCGAGCGAATTGCCGGGAGCGCTGCTGGCGCGCTTCATCTAGATTCCACCACCATGTCTGCTCCTCATCTCTTCGTCGACATCTCGGCACACGGCTTTGGCCACCTGGCGCAAACGGCACCGGTACTCAACCGCCTGCTGCAGCAGCTACCGGATCTCTGCATCACCATCCGCAGCGATCTGCCCACAGCCAGAATGCAAGCCCGCCTTGTGGCTCCTTTCCAGCATCTGGCGGACAGCAGCGACTTCGGTTACGTAATGCATGACGCGATGTGCGTCGACCTGGCCGCGACGGCCCGCGCCTACCGCAAACAGCATGCCGACTGGGAAGCCCGCGTGGACCGTGAAGCGCGTCTTCTCGCCGAACTACAACCCCGACTGGTGCTCAGCGATGTCGCCTACCTGCCGCTGGCTGGCGCCGCACGCGCCGGTATCCCCGCGCTGGCGATGTGCTCACTCAACTGGGCCGGGCTGTTTGCCCATTTCTTCGCCAGCGAGCCCTGGGCGGCACCGATTCTTCATCAGATGCTGGCGGCGTACAACGGGGCCGAATGCTTCCTGCGACTGACTCCCGGCATGGCCATGAGCGAACTGTCGCGGGTCCGCCGCATCGGCCCGGTTGCCACTCTCGGCAATGACTGTCGCCAGGCCGTGCGTGCGCAACTGCGCTGTGCCAGTGACGAGCGACTGGTCCTGATCGCCTTCGGCGGCGTCAGCCAGCGGCTACCGCTTGCCGACTGGCCACAGATCGCCGGCGTACGCTGGCTGGTCCCGCAAGACTGGCAGGTGGCACAGTCCAACTGCAGCGATTTCGAGCCGCTCGACCGACCGATGACCGACCTCCTGTGCTCGGTCGACGCGGTGATCGCCAAACCCGGCTACGGCACATTCAGCGAAGCCGCCTGCAACGGCACACCGCTCCTCTACGTGCGGCGGCACGACTGGCCGGAACAGGATTGCCTGATCGACTGGCTGCACAAGCACGCCCGCTGCCGGGAAATCAGTGGAGCGGACCTGCTGGCTGGCCGTCTCCAGGAGGCGCTTGATCTCTTGTGGCAGCAAACGGCACCACCACTGCCCTTGCCATCGGGCACGCAAGAAGCGGCTGCCGCACTACTGCCGTGGCTGACGGTGGATGACGGTTAAGCATCCGGGCGGGACCAGGACTGTCCTTCGACGTAAGAAATGGCGTTAAATTGCCCGAATCTTGCACATGACCGAAATCTCGGGCATGATTCGTGCCCATGCTCGAGATGACATTCCACTTTCCACTTGCCAAGCCGATCCGTGTTCACTGCCTAGAGGCCTCGCCAAAGACTCGCCGCCCCGCGGCGGGTAATCCGCGCTAGGATGGGGCTCGGCTCGCTGTTTCGCGTCATCCGCGAGCTCCTGCACGAGGCGGCACGCGACCTCGCACCCACCCTGATCGTGGTCGTCCTGTTCCAGGTGTTTTTCATCCAGCGCATGCCCGACAGCCCGGCTGCGCTGATCGGCGGCTTTGCCATCGTCCTCCTCGGCCTGGCGCTTTTCGTCAAGGGGCTCGACGCGGCGATCTTTCCGGCCGGCGAGACGATGGCTTTCGACTTTGCCCGCCGCGGTTCGTTTCTCTGGCTGGTCTTCTTTGCCTTCTTCGTTAGTTTTGCCTCGGTGGCCGCTGAACCGGCGCTGATGGCTGTCGCCTACAAGGCGGAGGCGGTATCGGGGGGCAGCATGGGTGCGCTGACGCTGCGCATGGTGGCGGCGCTCGGTGTCGGCATTGCGGTGGTATTCGGCGTCTGGCGTATCGTCCTCGGCCACTCGATCGGCAATTACCTGATTCCGGGTTATCTGCTGGTCATCGCGCTGACCGTTTTCTCGCCGCCACAACTGGTCGGTCTGGCCTTTGATTCCGGCGGCGTCGTGGCCTCGACGGTCACCGCACCGCTGCTCACCGCGCTTGGGGTGGGTCTGGCGACCAGCATCCGAGGACGCAATCCGTTGCTCGACGGTTTTGGTCTGATTGCCTTCGGTGCGCTGGCACCGATGATCATCATTCAGCTCTACGGCATCCTGTTCTTTGTTCCCGCAGCGGCCGGCACGCCGGTGGTGGTGATGCCGAGCGACGATCAGCATCAGTATGCGCTTCTCGAGATGCTGATCGATTTCGGGATCATGGTCAGGAACCTGCTGCCGATCATCGCCGTCGTGCTGTTCTCGAGCTTCGTCATCCTGCGCCGCCCGCTGGCCGATCCCAGGGGCCTGGCGGTCGGCATGTTGCTGGTGGCGGTCGGCCTGTTCATGTTCGACGAGGGGCTGCAGGTCGGTCTCTTCCCGCTTGGTGACGAGATGACCAACGGCCTGATGCGCGACGGGGTCGCAATGTGGGCGGTCTACCTCTACGGCTTCCTGATCGGTTTTGCGACGACCATGGCCGAGCCGGCGCTGATCGCGCTATCGATCAAGGCCGACGAGGTCAGCCTCGGGCAGCTCAAGGGTTTCTGGCTGCGCTGTCTGGTCTCGGTGGGTGTGGGCATCGGCATCGTCATCGGCTGTGCACGCATCATCGACGGCACCAACATCGCCTACTGGCTGATTCCCGGCTACCTGCTGGTGCTGGCGATGACCAAATTTGCCCCCGACTTCATCGTGCCGATCGCCTATGACTGCGGTGGCGTGACCACCTCGACGGTGACCGTGCCGCTGGTGACCGCACTCGGCGTCGGGCTGGCCGAGCGAACGCCGGGCCGCGACCCGATGATCGATGGTTTCGGTCTGATTGCTTTCGCCTCGCTGCTGCCAATGGTCATTGTCATGTCCTATGGCATGCTGGCCAGCTGGTTGCTGCGGTCGAGAAAATCTGTCAAGGAGAACGGCCAATGAAATTCTCTGCAGTGGTGCTGATCGTTCCGGACGAAGACGAAAACCGGGCGGTCGAAATTCTCAAGGAGGCCGGAGCCACCGGCATCACCATCCTCAAGGGCAAGGGTCTACGGCACAACGAGCGCAAGACCTTTCTCGGTCTGGGTCTGGAGCGCAAAGAGTCCTTGCTGTTGAGTGTGGTCGAGAAGCAGCTCTCGATGCGCATCCTGAGGGCGGTCAAGATGCAGATGAAGATGGACCTGCCGGGAGGAGGACTGGCCTTTTCGCTGCCGCTGGGCAGCGTGGTCGGCATCGGCCTGGCGCAAATGCAGGCCTTCCAGCGCGAAGTCGAGGAAGATCTGTGAGCACCTCGCGGCCATCGGCCCGTCCCCTGGCTGATCACGATCATGGACTAAAGGAGAGTTTGCCATGTTGGTTGCCGGAATCATGAAGACAAACGTTATCACCATCAGCCCGCTGGCCACCGTTCGGGAGGCACTGCTGCTGATGAAGAAGAGCGGCGTCAAGTCGCTGGTGGTCGACAAACGCCATTCGGGCGACGCCTACGGCCTGATCGCTTACCGCGACGTCGCCAGGGCGGTGATCGCCGAGGATGGCGACATCGATCTGCTCAATGTCTATGACATTGCCCAGAAACCGGCGCTGCAGGTTTCCCAGCATCTCGAAATCCGCTATCTGGCGCGACTGATGATCCAGTATGCGGTGAAAAATGTGCTGGTCATCGACAACAACGAGTTGCAGGGCTTCGTCTCGGATACCGATGTGGTGAGTCATCTGATCGATCGCGCCAGCAGCGGCCGCTAACACCCAGAGCGTGATGGAAAAAATCATTCACCGCTATTCGGCTTTCTTTCCGCGCTGGTGCCAGGCTTTTGGTGACCATGTACCTGACCCCGGCGGCGAAGGGCGTGCGGTCGAGTGGCTGGTGGGCGCCGACTGCGTCGGCGTGATCGTCCTGCCCGAGATTCGGCACCTGTTGATGCACGAACTACTCGGCCAGCACCAGCCCGAACTCGAGTTCCGCCAGAGGTCCGTGCGACTGAACCGGCGGGACTACGATGAGGTCGAGGTTCTCGGGCATCCCGGCTATACGGCCTTGCGCGAACTGCTGCTCGGCAGTGAAGCGGCGCACATGTTCCTGACCTACCATCTGATCTACCCACCCGGAACCCGGATCATCACCGTCTCACGCAAGCCGCCGCTCGGGCTGCTCTACAAGGAAATGGCCCCGCTGCCGATTACCGTTTGCGAGTGAATCACCGGCGGTGGATCGACCTGCGACCCCTGCTGAGCCGCGTGCGGTCGCCAGCCGAGAATCAGGAGCAGCGCGAAGAAGCCGGCGACGTAACCCAGCGGAACATGCCAGCCATGCAGCAGCCACTTGCCGGCCGACCTGGCCTCGGGGAAGAGATTGGCCAGTGCCACCCCGGCCGACGATCCGAACCACAGCATCGAGCCACCGAAACCGACGGCGAAGGCAAGAATGCCCCAGTCGTAGCCCCCCTGCTTCAGGGCCAGCGCGGTGAGCGGGATGTTGTCGAACACCGCCGAAACGAAGCCCAGGCCCAGCGCCGTCTGCCACGAAGCCAGCGGCAACTTCTCGACCGGCATCATCGACGCACAACTCACCAGCGCCAGCAGAAAAACGGATCCTTTGATGGCCTCCGGAAGCAGGCTCCATTCCGGCTTGCGCAGCGGCACCGCCAGCAGCAGTGCCACCCATACCGCCACGCCGAGAAAGGGAAAATGGTCAGCGGCCTCCGGGAACCGGATGTTGACCGTGACATTGGTGCCGATCGCGGTCCCCAGCATGAAACCGACGATGCCGACCCGCGCCCAGTCGACATGTTGCGCACCCTGCAGGTTGCGCACGATCGGCTGGTGAGCGTGCTGTTGCAGCGCAGCCGGGATGCCGGACACCACCAGCGCCACCGCCGACGCGAGAAAGGCATGCGTGACGTCGAGCGGGCTGACGCCGGCGATCCACATCATGGTGGTGGTCGTGTCACCGATCACGCTCCAGGCGCCACCGGCGTTCGAAGCGGCAACGATGGCCGCCAGGTAGCCGACATGCAGCCGGCGCTTGAAGACGCTGGCCGCCACGGTGCCACCGATCAGCGCTGCCGCGATGTTGTCCAGGAAGCTCGAAAGAAGCCAGATGATGGCGAGCAACACGAAAGGCCCCAGCCAGCTCTCGGGTAGCAGTCTCGGCAGCACTTCCGGCACGCCGCTGTCCTCGAAGTGACGCGCCAGCAGCGCGAAGCCAACCAGCAGGCAGAGCAGGTTGACCAGCAGCACCCATTCGTGCGCCATGTGGCCGGCAAAGCCGCCGAGCCCCGCGCCGGTCCTGAAGCCGGTGACGGCGATCTTGTACAGGGCGATCACCACCAGCCCGGTCAAAGCCACCTGGAGCACCCGATGGTGGAACAACGCGACGCCCAAAAGCGTCGCCGCGAACAGGATGAACTCCACAGGGATGCCGAGCACCTCCGAGCCGTCGGCAGCCTGCACCGGCAATGCCTGGCAGCAGACAGCCAAAGTCAGCCACTGCGTATTCATGAGTCCACCGAGCGTCCTGCGCATTACTCTCCTCTGTCGAGAAAAACCACTGTGGTAAGCTTGTCGCCTACACTCGGAACAGTCAAGCATTTTCAGGTCGCCTGCTGGCCTGTGCACCGTCAGTTGCCACGCCGTACTGGTTCCGACAGTCGCAAACCGCCTGAGGAATTCGCCATGCGCAAGGTTCTTGTCCCAGTCGACGGTTCAGCCGCCGCCCATCACGCCGTGCGGCACATCATCGCACTGACTGGCACCTGCCCCTCGATTGAGGTCGTCCTGCTCAATGTTCAACCGGAAATCGACGACTGGAGTGTACGCCGCCTCCTCAAGAAGGAAGAGGTCGAGGCAATGGAGGAATGCCGGGGTGGCGACACCTTGCAGCAGTACCGCGAGGTGCTCGATGCTGCCGGCGTCCGCTTTACGCCGCTGGTGGAGATCGGCCCTGCCGCCGAGATCATCGCCAGAGTCGCCAGGGAGCAGGGATGCGACGGCATCGTCATGGGCAGCCGCGGCCTGGGCGCAGTGTCCAGCGTACTGCTCGGCTCGGTCAGTAGCCGGGTGCTCGAGATCACCGACCTGCCGGTCACGCTGCTGAAATAGCCTTGAGACGGCTACGCTGATGCGCCGCCAGCCGCTCTGCGCAGGCAATCTTCATGTCATGTTTCTTGCCCTTAACAAGCCAAACCAGGCCAAATCCTTCAGCATCTCAGCAAAGTCGGAGAGAACGGCTCCGCAATCGCCGCAGGCCGTGAGCGCCCTGCAGATCGGGCGTTGATGCCCGGGTTGCAGGCAGCAAATTCGGGATTGACAGCGGCTTCCACGGCTCGGCATACTCCGGCCGTGCCGACGAATCTCCTGTCCATGCCGGGCAGGCGGAAGAAGATTCGCGGCCTCCGTCTCTACCCAAAGGGGGTTTCATGCACCACCATCCTGACGCCTTGTGCCGGTCGATCATGTCGGCACCGCCGGCCGTGCTCAAGCCGACCGACTCCATGTCATTGGCCCTGCAGACCATGGTCGAACAACGGCTACCGGCACTGCCGGTCGTCGACAGCGACTACCGCTACCTCGGCATGCTGCCACGCAGCCGGCTGATTGCACTCGCCATGCCGCGAGTCATCTCGCACCAGGACGAGCAACATCCCTTGAGCCACCTCCTGCAGGTCGGCTTCATCCAGGATACGCTGGCCGACCTGCAGGAGCGGGTGGATGCCGTCGCCAACGATCCCGTGAGCCGCCACCTGGACACCGAGGTGCCGGTTCTTGATCCCGACACGCCGCTGATGAACGCCATGCTCTTCCTCCACCGGCAGCGAAACGTCCTGCCCGTCGTCGAGAACGGGAAACTGCTCGGTATCGTTTCAGTCTGGGATGTTCTCGCCCGCATCGGGAGGGTCAAGTAATGCACACAGCAGCTTCCGGGGTCATTTTCGGCCTCAATCCCTTGTGGCTGGCGACCGTGGTGATGATCGTCACCTATGGCGTAATCATCAGCGAACGGCTGAACCGCTCGATCATCGCATTGCTTGGTGCAATGCTGATGATCATGTTCGGCCTGCTGACTCAGGAGCAGGCCGTCGCCGGCGTCGATTTCAATACCATCGGCCTGCTCGTCGGGATGATGGTCATCGTCTCGATCACCCGCAAGTCGGGGGTTTTCGAGTATCTGGCGATCTGGTCGGCAAAACTGGTGAAGGCCAACCCGGCGGGCATCCTGGCCATGCTTGCCGTGGTCACCGCGGTCGTTTCCGCCTTGCTCGACAATGTCACCACCGTACTCCTCGTCGTTCCGGTGACGCTGGTCATCACCGAGGCGCTGAAAGTCAATCCCTATCCCTTCCTGTTCTCGCAGATCCTGGCGTCGAACATCGGTGGTACAGCGACGCTGATCGGCGATCCACCGAACATCCTGATCGGCGGCCAGGTCGGTTTGTCGTTCAACGACTTCGTGATTCACCTCTCGCCGGTGATCGTCGTGATCCTCCTCGTGCATGTCATCTCGATTCACCTCATCTGGGGACGCAGCATGGCCTCAACGGCCGAACTGCGCGCGCGGGTCATGGCCTTCGACGAAAGCGAGGCGATCACCGATTCGCGACTGCTGAAACGGGCTTCACTGGTGCTGGCCCTGGTGATCGTTGCCTTCGTCATGGCACGGTCGCTGGGGCTGGAATCGGGCACCATCGGCATGGCGGGTGCGGCGCTGCTGTTGATGCTCGACAACCTCGGCAAGTCGGCCGAGCACCAGTCGGAGAACGTCGTCAAGGTGTACAACGAGATCGAATGGATCACGATCTTTTTTTTTCGTCGGGTTGTTCATCGTGATTGCCGGTGTCGAGCACGCCGGTCTGCTGCGCCTTCTCGCCGACAAGCTGCTCGCCGCCACCGGCGGCGATTTCAAGGTCACGGGCTACAGCATCCTCTGGTCATCGGCGTTCCTGTCGGCGATTGTCGACAATATCCCGTTCGTGGCCACGATGATTCCCCTGATCAAATCGATGGCGCCTGCATTCGGCGGCGCGGACGCGCTGATGCCGCTCTGGTGGTGCCTTTCGCTGGGCGCCTGTCTCGGCGGCAACGGCACGCTGATCGGCGCCAGCGCCAACCTGACCGTCGCCGGCATCGCCGAGCGCAACGGCATTCCGTTCCGCTTCATGACCTACACCAGGATCGCCTTTCCGCTGATGCTGATCCATGTCGCGATCTGCAACGTCTACGTCTGGTGGCGGTATTTCTGAACCACCGGTTCCGCCGCCGGTCTGCAGCGAAAGACCGCGGTGGAATCGGTCACCAGGATCAACCGGATCGGGCAGCGCTTCTTGGGATCACCGTATCTGAGGACGGCACGCCGGACAGGGTGGTGTCGTCGATTCTGAAGAAGGCCATGAGATCCTGGAGCTGACTGGCCTGCCCCGCCATCTCCTCGGCGGTGGCAGCGAGTTGTTCGGATGCCGAAGCGTTCTGCTGTGTGGCCTGATTCAATTGTCCCAGGGCGCCGTTGATCTGCATCACGCCGCTGGATTGTTCCGAGGAGGCGGCGGCGATCTCCTGCACCAGTTCCGAAGTCTGGCGAATAGTGGGCACCATCTGCGTCAGCAGATTCCCGGCGAGATCGGCCTGTTTCACCGAGGATTTGGCCAGGTTGCCGATTTCCTGCGCAGCGACTTGCGAACGTTCCGCCAGTTTACGCACTTCCGCGGCGACGACGGCAAAACCCTTGCCATGCTCGCCGGCACGGGCCGCCTCGATCGCAGCATTGAGGGCCAGCAGATTCGTCTGATAGGCAATATCGTCGATGATGCTGATCTTGCCGGCAATGCTCTTCATGTCCTCGACCGTGCAGCCGACAGCCGTGGCGCCTTCAGCCGCCTCACTGGCCGCCTTGGCGGCAAGCTTGCCGGTGAGTTGGGCATTTTCCTTGTTCTGCGCGATGGACGCGCTCATCTCCTGCATGGACGCGGTGGTTTCCTCGACCGACGCGGCTTGCTCGCTGGACGAATGCGCAAGGGAACTGGCTGTCGCGGAGACCTGTCCCGCCGCGTTGCTCAGGCTGTCGGCCGCGGTGTGCACCTCGCCGATAATCTGTGTCAGCTTGCCCTGCATCTCCGCCAGCGCCCGCAGCAGATCCCCGGTTTCGTCCTGCGCGCCGGTCTGGATGGCAGTACCCAGCTCGCCGCCGGCAATCATGCTGGCCGTTCGCACGGCTTCGACCAGAGGAGCGACTATTCTGCCGGCCAATACCAGCGCGATCGACACGGCCACGACCAGGCCCAGCAGAAACAGGCCGAGATTGGTGGCGATCAAACTCGACACGCGCTTGTTCGCTGCGGAAACCATTTCGTCCCCTTTGCTCTTCTGCTCTTCGAGAAACTTGCTGAGTGCAGCGTCGATTTCCAGGAAGCGCTTGTCTGCCGCCTGCATCATGCCGGTGCCCATGGCAATGTCGGATTGCGCCATGTCGATGGCCTGCACCACATTCTTGCGGTAACGCGCCAAGGGCTCCTCAAGTGCGGCAATCGCCTTCTTTTCGTCCTCATCGAGGTCGCTGCGTTCGCGGAATTTCTTGAGCAACTGTATCGCGCCATCGGCGTGACCCATGATTACAGCGGCGTCTTTGGCAATGCGCTCCTCATTGAAATTGCCCAACATGGTGAACAATCGGTAGGCCGCAATGTTCGCGTCGAGCAATCTGCCACGGCTGTCATTGACGGCGGCGAGGTGCTGCATGCCTTTTACCCCTATGGCATCGAGCGTTTGCTGCATCGAGCGCAGACCGAAGTAGCTGAAGATGCCCAGAAGCAGCATCATGGTCAGCGGCACGAGCGAGGAAACGACGATTTTTGCCTTGATCTTCATGCTTTTCTCCGTGAAGGAAGAAGGCTTGCTGGCGGTGGCATCGGGGCCGTCGCGCAGCGCCATCAGCCCCGGCAGCCCGATCAGCGCTTATAGACACCGGCGCAAACGATGTTCTCGCCGGTTTTCTCGCAGTAGGCCGACTTCGGCAACACTTTCTTGCTGACCGGATCGGTGAACTTGTAGTCCTGCCAGAACTTGCCCTTGCTCGTGGCCAGAGACACCCGTTCCTTGATGAACTCCTTGCCGTCGGCGTCGGCCAGATCGATCAGGTCCTTGCCGACCTGTTTTTCGTTCTGACCGTGGGCAATGCACTTCCCATGCATGTCATAGACAACCGGATAGAGATCCCGGTCGACCCATTTCTTGTCCTTGCCGGTGATTTCCTTCAAGGTCGCCGTGCGATCGGCGCCGAGTGCCTTGACCGCTTTGGCCACCATGGCCTCGGCTTCCTTTGGCGTGGCAAAGTTGTCGGCGGCACAGGCGACCGACGAAATGACCGAAACCACGGCAGCCGCGAGCAATGACTTAAACATGATCTTTCCTTTCTGAAGTGCCAACAAAAACGGCGCAGACCTTTGTTGCGCCACCTGGCCTGTCACTACGGACAGCCATTACAGGGAAGAGGGAAGACCCATGTTTTCCCCCCGGAAACATGCCCTCTGCCCGCACGGGTACCGATCTGACATGGAAACGGCAAACAGAGATCAGGATCGGTCAGTGACTGCACGATCACTGCATACTTCGGGTATCGGCACACCAGCGGGGTTCTTTAGGCGAAGATCTCGAAAAGTTGCGACATCTCCCTACATCGGGACTGCCGGTGTGCTAGAAAACCTACCCTTGTAAGGTCCTGGACACCCGCATTGCGATCTGAAGTATTCAGCGATGTGCCGAGGCGGTTATAATTGGCGCCAGCCTGGCAGCGCCACGGGTACTGCTGGCCGGTGCCACCAGGCACTGTTTGCTGGCAGGCGGGTGAGGGCTGCAGCGCAGCTCCGCCAATAATGATGAAGCCGGCCCCTCGCCGGTTTGTTCACCGTGTTCGTTGATGTTCGTGGAGTGCCATGCGGATCCTGCTCTGTAACGATGACGGTTATTTCGCTCCGGGGATCGAGCATCTGGCGCGCGTGCTGGCGGATGTCGCTGAAATTACCGTCGTGGCTCCCGAACGCGACCGCAGCGGGGCAAGCAACTCGCTGACGCTCGATCGCCCCTTGTCGCTCAAACGCGCGGCCAATGGTTTCTATCACGTCAATGGCACGCCCACCGACTGTGTTCATCTCGCCGTCACCGGCATGCTCGACGGGCTTCCGGACATGGTGGTGTCGGGAATCAACATGGGTGCCAACATGGGCGACGACACGATCTATTCGGGTACCGTCGCGGCGGCGACCGAGGGGTTCTTGCTCGGCATTCCGTCCCTGGCAATTTCGCTGTGCGGAACTCCCGGCGAGCATTTCGCGAGTGCGGCGCGGGTGGCCCGCGAACTGGTCGACCTGTTGCGGCGACAGGCGCTGCGCGAGCCGGTCTTGCTCAACGTCAATGTTCCCGATGTGCCCTACGCGCAACTGCGCGGCACCGTTGTCACCCGCCTCGGCAAGCGCCACAAGGCGGAGCCGGTGGTGCGCACGCTGTCGCCGCGCAATGAGACCGTGTTCTGGGTCGGTGCTGCCGGTGCCGCTGCGGATGCCGGCGAAGGCACCGATTTCCACGCGGTGCGCAACCATCAGGTGTCGGTGACACCACTGCAGGTCGATTTGACCCACAACACGCAGTTGCCGCTGTTGCGCGCGTGGCTGGCGCGATGAACACGCCAAGGGCCAATACCGGTTTTGGCATGACTTCGCAGCGCACGCGCACGCGCATGATCGAGCGCCTGCGTGAGCAGGGCATCGTTGACGAAGAGGTGCTGGCGGCGATCGCCGCCGTGCCGCGGCATGTGTTTGTCGAAGAAGCGCTGGCTTCAAGGGCTTACGAGGATACGGCACTGCCGCTCGGCTACTCACAGACGATCTCGCAACCCTATGTGGTGGCGCGCATGATCGAAGCGCTGCGCGCCGGCCGCGAACTCGGCAGGACGCTGGAGATCGGCGCCGGTTGCGGCTATCAGGCAGCGGTGCTCGCGCAACTGACCCAGGAGGTCTATGCGGTCGAGCGAATCGCGCCGCTGCTCGACAGGGCCAAGCTCAATCTGCGCGCGATCAAGGAGCTCAAGGTGCGCTTGAAGCACGCCGACGGCCAACTCGGCCTGCCCGAGGCCGCTCCTTTTGATTCGATCATTGTCGCAGCAGCGGCGGCGCGGGTGCCGCGTGCGCTTTTGCAGCAACTCGCACCTCATGGCAGGCTGATTCTGCCTTTGGGCGTGTCGGCACAGCAGCTTGCCCTGATCGAACTCAGACCGGAGGGTTTTGTCGAAACCCGCCTGGATGCTGTGCGTTTCGTTCCGTTGCTATCAGGAGTCGAATGAAGGACCAAGGGATTTTCCGTTGCCACGCTGCTGCTCTGGCCTTGCTGCTCGTTCTCGCTGGTTGTGCCAGCATCACGCCAGCGCCGCTGGATGAACGCAGTGCGGCCGCCAAGCCAGCGGCAGCCATTGCCAGTAAGGACATGTACCTCGTCAAGAAGGGGGACACGCTGTATTCGATCGCTCTCGATCATGGACTGGATTACAAGGATCTGGTCGCCTGGAATGCCATCGAGAATCCGAATCGCATCCTGATCGGACAGTCGCTGCGGGTCAGGGCGCCAGCTTCTGCAGTCGCCGGCGATGCCGTCGTGGTGCGGCCGATTGGCACCGGAGCAGCGGTCGAGCAGCGCCCGCTTTCTGGTGGCGCCGCTGCTGCGGGCGCTCCGGGTGGTGACCCCGTGCTGAAACGTGAACCGAAGGCGGGCAAGGAAGCGTACTCGGAGCAGGCGCTGGCGCGGGCGCAAGCACAGCCGAAAACGGCCGAGCCAGTCGTGGCCGCTGTGAGCAAGGCCGAAGCCAAGCCGGAACCCAAGCCAGAAGCTCCAGGTGAGGCAAAATCCGGTGATATGGCAGCAGCCGGCAGCGAGGAAATCCCCTGGATCTGGCCGGCCAGCGGCAAGTTGATCGGCACTTTCAGCGAGGGCGGCAACAAGGGCATCGATATCAACGGCAAGGCCGGTGATGCCGTGCTTGCTGCCGGTGGCGGCAAGGTCGTGTATAGCGGTACCGGGCTGCGCGGTTACGGCAAGCTGGTGATCGTCAAGCACAACAATACTTACCTGACCGCGTACGCGCATAACCAGAATGTGCTGGTGAAGGAAGGCCAGAGTGTCAGCAAGGGACAGAAGATCGCCGAAATGGGCAATACCGACGCCGATCAGGTCAAGCTGCACTTCGAGATCCGGCGCCAGGGCAAGCCGGTCGACCCGCTCAAACACTTGCCGCAGCGTTGACCATGTCCGGCGCTTTCGATCCTGATGCTGATTCCTTCGGCGACGATCTGGAGCAGCCGGATCTCTTTTTAGAGGAACCGGTATTGGCGCCGGACTTCGCACCGGGCGGGGGCTCACCCGAGGCCGAGTTGCTCAATGACGTCACCCAGCATTACCTCAACGAGATCGGAGCCAAGCCCCTGTTTTCTCCGGCCGAAGAGGCGGTATGGGCGCGGCGGGCACGCGCCGGTGATTTCCTGGCCCGCCAGAAAATGATCGAGCACAATCTGCGCTTGGTGGTCAATATCGCCAAGCACTATTTCAACCGTGGCCTGCCCTTGCTCGACATGATCGAGGAGGGAAATCTCGGCCTGATCCACGCGATCGAAAAATTCGACCCCGAGCGCGGCTTCCGTTTTTCGACTTATGCCACCTGGTGGATCCGGCAAAGCATCGAGCGCGCGATCATGAATCAGTCACGAACGATTCGCCTGCCGGTGCATGTAATCAAGGAAATCAACCTCGTGCTGCGCGCCATTCGCCATCTGGAGCTGGCCAACGGGCGGGAAATCTGCATCGACCAGATCGCCCATCTGATCGATCGGCCGAGCGACGATGTGCGCCGCGTGATGGCCCTCAACGAGCGTATCGCTTCGCTCGACGCACCCTTGCAGGTCGACCCGAGCCGATCGTATGGCGATGCGCTGGCCGACGAGAGCCTGCTCGATCCGGATGAACTGTTGCAGTCCAACGAGCTTGGCGACTTGCTGAAAAAGTGGGTCGGGCAACTCTCCGAAAAGCAGCGGCAGGTTCTGCAACGTCGTTACGGTCTCGCGGGCAAGGAGGCCTGCACCCTGGAAGAAATTGCCTTCGACCTGAAACTGACACGCGAGCGGGTTCGTCAGATCCAGATCGAGGCGCTCGATCACCTGCGCCGTGTCATCCGGCGCGAAGGCGGCACCGCCGACAACCTGCTCTGACGGCCACGGCAGTAGATCAACGCGCTTCGGCAAGCCTGTTGTGCGCCGTGCGTAGCGCTTCGGCGAGTTGAAAGACCGACATCGCGTAGAAGCTTGATCGGTTGTAACGGGTGATTACGTAGAAATTGTCGAAGCCGAGCCAGTATTCGGTGGCCGCTCCCGGCGTCACCAGGTCGATCAGGGCCGCTGTGCGATCGCCGTCAGCAGCGGCGACTGCGACCACCCCCTCGGCGGCCATCTCGCGCACCGTCAGCGCGGGCTTGATCCCGGCCGCGAGCAATCCCGCCGGATCGCCGCTGACACTTGCCGGTACGGCAACCGGAGCGCCGCTCTGCCAGCCATGCTGCTGCAGAAAACGGGCAACGCTGCCGATGGCGTCGATGCTGCTGCTGCGCAGGTCAATGCGGTCGTCACCGTCGAAGTCGACGGCAAAGCGGCGCTGGCTGCTGGGCATGAACTGCGGGATGCCGATGGCACCGGCGTAGGAACCCTTGATCTCGAGCGGGCTGACGCCGTTTTCACGCGCCAGCAGCAGAAACTGCTCGAGTTCGCCGCGGAAGAACTCTGCGCGCGGTGGGTAATGGAAGGCGAGCGAAGCGAGCGCTTCGAGGACGCCAAAACTGCCCATGTTCTGGCCATACACGGTCTCGACGCCGATGATCGCCACGATCACTTCGGCCGGTACGCCGTAGATCGCCTGTGCGCGCTGCAGGGTAGCGGCATGTCTTTGCCAGAACGAGAGGCCGCCACCGATGCGCAGGCTGTTCACAAAGCGCTCGCGATAGCGTTGCCAGGAGCGCTGCTTTTCGGGAAAGGCCGGCGGGCGGATGGCGCGCAGCACCGTGGCGTTCGGGTGGATGGCGGCGAACTGCCGCGTCAGGTGGGCGACATCAAAGCCGTGCTGTTCGTGCATGCCGATGATGAACGCCTGGACCTCCGGTTCCTGGCTGAAGCCGGCCCCCGGCTGACCGTGGCCAGGCAGGGACAGCAGACAGCCGAGCAGCCCGAGCGTCGCGAATGATTTGTTCAAAGCTCTTTTCTCCTTGTCGGTGGCAGGCGGCGCATGCATTGTTGCAGCCGTCGCAGTGGCTCGTCGCCGCTGCGACCGTAGCGCAGTTGGGCATAGCAATCGGCGGCCTCGCTGGTGAGTGCAGCCAGTTCGGGTCGTTCGCGCGCGACCCTTTGCGCGAAAGCGAGTGGGCCTTCCCATGCGGCGCGGCAGACTCCCCGGCGTGCCAGTTGTGCGCAGTAGCGTTGCCAGGCACGCTGTACCGGATCGACGCGGCGACGTCGGGGTAGTGTCCACAGTGTGACGATCAACAGCGCCAGTCCGCAGAGTATGGCCAGCGACGCGGTCATGCTCTGCCAGTCGGGGTCGCGCAAGCCGATCCGTGACAGCAGTTCGCGCTGGCGTTGCGGATTGTAACCGAGCACCCATTGATTCCAGCTGTTGTTTGCCGCCTCCCAGCGGTTGCGCAACTGGCGCAGCCAGTCCCTGTCGAGCCGGATGATGCTCGGCAAGGGCTCACCCTCGGGCAGCGCGGCAAGGATCCCCTGTTCGATGCGTGACGGGGCGACGGCAGCCGTCGGATCGATACGCACCCAGCCCTTGCCGGCAAGCCAGATTTCAGCCCAGGCGTGGGCGTCGGATTGGCGGACGACGAGGTAGCCATCGACCGGATTGAGCTCGCCGCCCTGGTAGCCGACGACCACTCGCGCCGGAACCCCGGCCGCGCGCATCAGGAAAACGAAAGCCGATGCGTAGTGTTCGCAGAAACCGCGCCGCGTGCCGAACAGGAATTCATCGACGGCGTCCACGCCGAGCAGCGGCGGGCGCAGCGTGTAATGGAAATCTTCCTTGCGGAACATCGCCAGCGCTGTCGCGGCGATCTTTTCCGGCGGCAGCGACTGCCACTCGCTGGCCAGGGCGCGGGCGCGCGGATTGATTTTTTCCGGCAGCGTCAGTGCCTGTTGCAGGATACCTGGCGCCTCGATGCGGTTGGCACGGTAGTCTACTGCAGAGATGAAGGACACGCGGCTGCGAATGCGCAGCCGTTCGCGCGCCAGTGCTTCGAAGGTGGGCGCCAGGGAACTCTCGGGCGGCAGGCTGGTGACGACGTCGAGCGCCAGCAGCCAACGCTGGTTGTGCGCTTCGAGAATGCTGGTGTAGGCATAGGAAGTGCCACTGGCCTCGATTACCGGTTCCGGTTTCGGCAGCCCGGCTGCTGGCGTTGCGGCTCGCCAGGTGATTCCGTCATAGCTGTCGAAGACCGGGCCGCGCCAGTAGAGATCGGCCTTTTCCGGCGTCTCGCCGGCGAAGCGGCTACGAAAGGCGATCGCGCCCGACTGGATCAGATTGCTGATCGAACCCGGCGACATCTGCTCGGACAGGCCACTCAGCCCGGCATGGGCGTCCTCCGGCAATCCCCAGAGCGGACCCGTGACGCGCGGGAAAAGCAGATAGAGAATCAACAGGAAAGGCAGGGCCTGCAGCAGCAACAGGGAGGCCTGCCGGGCAATCGCCGTGATCGGCTGGGCACCGCCATGCAGCCGGATCAGGGCGCCTGTCAGCAGGGTCATGGCGACCAGCAGCCAGAGACCGGTGGGAATGCTCTGCGAATAGAAATAGTGGGTCAGCAGGAGAAAATAACCGAGCATGACCATCACCAGGGCATCACGCCGGTGGTGCGTTTCCAACGGTTTGAGGGCCATGAACAGGACCAGCAGGGCGACGCCGGTATCCTTGCCGAAGAGGCTGTGGAATTGCCAGGCGACACCCGCGACGCCAGCGATCACCAGCAGGGCCAGCGACCAGCGCGGTGGCAGCGGGCGACGCCGTTGCCACAGCCAGACGCGCCAGAGCATGGCGCTGGCGACCAGCAGCGACAGCCACAGCGGTAGATGCCCGGCATGGGGTGCGGCGGTTGCCAGCGCACCGGCGAGCAGCCAGGGCACCGTGCCGTGTTCGAGCGCGTGCGACGGCTGGCTGCTCATGGCGCCGCACCGTACAGCGCCAGGGCCTGCAGGCAGTTCGTGCGATGTGCGCTGCCCTGCGCCGGCGCGATCTGCAGCCCCGGGAGCGTCAGACCGTAGCGCACCTGCTGTTCGTCGGCGGTCATCACCCAGCCGGTCAGGATCGACAGGCGATCCTCCTGGCCGCACTCGGGCGGCGTCAGAGACCAGTCGAGCCACAATTCATCGCTGGCCCCGCCGGCAAACTGCTTGACCAGCAGCAGTTGCTCATCGGAGCGGCGGGCCACCGCTTTCCAGGCGATGTGTCGGGTCGGGTCGCTGGGCTGGCGTGCTCGCAGACCAGCGAAGTCCTCCTGCCCGCTGTCGCCGTGGTGATGGTCGGCCTGCGCGCCCGCTGACGGGCCTGGCAGGGGTGTCCGCAACGGCCTGGGATAGACCATGCACGACCACAGCGGGTGCGGGTAGCTCCAGGCGTGAAACAGACCCAGCGGGTAGCGCGTGGCAAGCGTCACACGCCCTGGATCGAGGCGGCCACGTCGGGCGGTGCTGTAGGGAACGGCCACGATCACGCGCCCTTCGGAGGGAACGTCAACCGTGACTCCCGGCTGCTCGCCAAAGGAAAACTCGAGGGCGCGCCGCGACTGCCTGCGGGCGTTATCCAGTTGCAGCGGGAAGCGTGCCAGATCGCCGGCAAAGACTGCTTCGGCGCGCCCCGGAGTCAATCGCAGGCCGAACAGATTGTGAAAGGTGTGCACCATCGCCACTACGCCGAGGCCGGCGAGCAGAAAAATCAGCGCGTGCCCGAGGCTCAGGTTGTAGTTGATGGCGCCGATCAGCATCACCGCGAGAACGCCGGCAAAAAGGACACCGGCGCGCGTTGGCACGATGAAGATTCGGCGTTGCCCGAGCACGATCGGCAACTGCTCGTCACGTGCCAGACGGAACAACCAGCGCTGCAAGGCTGCAAGGCGGATGATCATGACCGTTAGGGGAGTGGCAGCGATCGAATCAGGGCGGCGATATCTTCGGCACCGGCGTGGCTGCCGCTGAGCAGCCGCAAGCGATGGCAGGCGACGGCGGGCAGCACCGCCTGCAGATCTTCCGGCAGGACCATCTGGCGACCGTCGCTGAATGCCCAGGCGCGTGCCACGGCGAGCAGTGACAGGGCAGCGCGCGGGCTCAGGCCATGCACCAGACGGGCGTCCTGGCGTGTCGCCTCGACCAGCGCCTGCAGGTAGTCAAGCAAGGCCGGCGAGCTGTAGACCGTGCTCACTCGTTGTTGCAGCGCAGCAAACTCGCCGGGGCCAAGGCAGGTCGACAGCGTCGGCAACTGTTCGCGGCGGCCACCGCTCTCGAGCAGCGCGCGTTCGGCGTCGTGGTCCGGATAGCCGAGTTCGATGCGCAACAGAAAGCGATCGAGCTGTGATTCGGGCAAGGGGAACGTGCCGATCTGGGTCGAAGGGTTTTGCGTGGCGATCACGAAGAACGGTTCCGGCAGCGGTCGCGTTTCTCCCTCGGTGGTCACCTGCCCTTCTTCCATGGCTTCGAGAAGGGCACTCTGCGTCTTTGGGGTGGCGCGATTGATTTCGTCGGCGAGCAGCACCTGTGAGAATACCGGGCCGGGGAGAAACCGGAAATTGCCGCTCTCTCGGTCGAAGATCGAGACGCCGAGGATGTCGGCCGGCAGCATGTCACTCGTGAACTGGATGCGCGCGAACTGGAATCCGAGCACCCGCGCCAGGGTGTGCGCCAGCGTCGTCTTGCCGACGCCCGGCAGATCTTCGATCAGCAAATGGCCTTTTGCCAGCAGGCAGCATAGAGCCAGGCGGGTTTGCGTGCTCTTGCCGAGGATCACCGCGTTGGCGGCGGCAAGGATTCTGGTGACCGGGGAGGGTCTCGTCGTCGGGAGGATGGGCTGCATGGTTTGTCGCATGGCTTGTCGTGGTGGCGCAATTGGGATGATAATAAACCATCAGCCGATAACTCGATTTCCCGCAGTTTCCACTGTTCCTGACAGTGACACTCTGCGATAGAAAGGCCATAGTGACCAGCACCGCATTCATCACCCATCGCGACTGCCAATTGCACGACATGGGTTCGTATCATCCGGAAGCTCCCGAGCGTCTGAACGCGATCAACGACCATATGATTGCGCAAGGCCTGGATTCGTATTTCGTTTATCATGATGCTCCATTGGTCACTTTTCAGCAGCTCCATCGCGTCCATACCGCCGCGCATCTGGAACGGCTGAAGCGGGCTTCACCCGAGTTGGGCATCGTACACCTCGACCCGGACACAGCCATGAACCGGCACACCTGGCAGGCGGCTTTGCGCGCTGCCGGGGCAGGGATCAAGGCGGTCGACCTGGTGATGGCCGGTGAAGTCGAGAACGCCTTCTGTGCGGTGCGTCCGCCGGGACACCACGCCGAGCGGGCGGCAGCGATGGGCTTCTGCTTCTTCAACAATATTGCCGTGGCGGCAGCACATGCGCTGGGAGCACATCACTTGTCGCGCGTCGCGATCGTCGATTTCGACGTCCACCACGGCAATGGTACCGAGGATTGCTTCAAGGGCGACCCGCGCGTACTGATGGTCGGCACCTTCCAGCATCCGTTTTACCCCTACAGCGGCACCGAACACCCGGCCTTCAACATGTTGAATGTGCCCCTCAGCCGGGGAACCGACGGAGAGGAATTCCGGAATGTGGTAAGCGACATCTGGATGCCGCGTCTACGCGAGTTCCAGCCCGAGATGATCCTGATTTCGGCAGGTTTTGACGGCCACTACGAGGACGAGATGGGTGGCTTGAAACTGCTCGAGAAAGACTACGCCTGGGTCACTGTACAACTGAAGCAGCTTGCCGAAGAATTCGCACAGAAGCGGATCGTGTCGATACTCGAAGGGGGTTACTCACTGTCGGCTCTGGCGCGCAGCGTGGTCGCCCATATTCGGGTGCTGGCCGAGATATGAGCGTACCGTGAAAGTCGCGGAGCGTTGCCGCTTCGCATTCTGCTGGCGGCCACCGTTTTTCATCGCCATGGCGGCGCCTTTCGGTTAGAATCCAGTGTTTCATTTCTACCGGGAAAACCCCCCGGTGAGTTTCCCAGGCTCCCTCCAAGACCATGATTACTGGATCGATTGTAGCGATTGTCACACCCATGCACGCCGACGGGAGTCTCGACCTGCCCGGCCTGCGCCGTCTGGTCGATTTCCACGTACAGGAAGGTACCGACGCCATCGTCATCGTCGGTACGACCGGCGAGTCACCGACGGTCAACCTCGAAGAACACTGCGAACTGATCCGTGTCGCCGTCGAGCAGGCGGCTGGTCGCATTCCGGTGATCGCCGGCACGGGTGCCAATTCGACTTCCGAAGCGGTCGAGCTGACGCGCTTTGCCCGACAGGCCGGCGCCGATGCTGCGCTGTCGGTAGTACCGTATTACAACAAGCCGACACAGGAAGGACTGTATCGCCACTTCCGGACGATCGCCGAAGCCGTCGATATCCCGGTGATTCTCTATAACGTACCGGGCCGCACGGTCGCTGATCTGGGCAATGACACCGCGCTGCGTCTGGCGGAAATCCCGAACATTGTCGGCATCAAGGACGCCACCGGCAACATGGATCGCGGTATCGAGCTGATCGCGCGCGCGCCTGCCGGTTTTGCCGTGTATAGCGGTGATGATGCGAGTGCCTGTGCCTTGATTCTGATGGGTGCGAGCGGTGATATCTCGGTGGTCGCCAATGTTGCGCCGCGCCTGATGCACGAAATGTGTGCCGCCGCGCTGGCTGGCGACGCCATCAAGGCGCGAGCATTGAATGCTCGCCTGCTCGGCCTGCATCGGCAAATGTTCTGCGAGGCGAACCCGATCCCCGTCAAGTGGGCGTGCCAGGAACTGGGTTTGATCGATGCTGGGCTGCGACTGCCACTGACGCCGTTGTCGCCGGATTGTCACGCCCGTGTCCGTGCCGCCATGGATCAGGCGGGCGTACTTGTCTAGATTTCAGTTCAGGGTGGTCAAATGAGTCTTGCCGTATTGCGCTGTCGAGCCGCGCTTCTACTGCTGCTGCTCGCGGGTTGCGGTGGTTCCCTGCTCGAACCCAAGCGAATCGAGTACAAGACGGCTGCGGCCACCAATGTGCCGACGCTGGAAGTGCCTCCTGACCTGACCTCACCCACGCGCGATGACCGCTATGCCGTGCCGGACACCATTGGCAAAGGGACGGCCACCTACTCGGCGTACACCGCCGAGCGTTCGCCGCAGGCGCGGGCACAGCAGAAGAGCGAAGTCCTGCCCGAAGTAGACCGGGCGCACATCGAACGTTCCGGCAATCAGCGCTGGCTGGTGGCCGCTGGGGCGCCGGACAAGCTCTGGGGGCAGGTCAAGGACTTCTGGCAGGAAACCGGTTTTGTGATCAAGCTCGAACTGCCTGATGCCGGGGTGATGGAGACCGACTGGGCAGAGAACCGCGCCAAGATCGAGCAGGACTTCATCCGCAACCTGCTCGGCAAGCTGATCGACTCGGTCTACTCGACGGCCGAGCGTGACAAGTTCCGTACCCGTCTGGAACCGGGAAGTACGCCGGGGACCACCGACATCTTCATCAGTCATCGCGGAATGTACGAGATTTACGTCACCGAGGGCAGGGATCAAACCAAGTGGCAGCCACGTCCGGCCGACCCGGAACTCGAAGCCGAGATGCTGCGTCGTTTGATGATTCGCCTGGGAAGCGACGAGAAGCGCGCTGCCGAGGCCGTCCGGGCGGCGCAGGAAAAGCCCGTCGAGCGAGCACGGCTGACGCGAGGTGCCGACGGGGCAGGTACCCTAGAGGTCGAGGAATCGTTCGATAGAGCCTGGCGGCGAGTCGGTCTGGCGCTGGACCGTGTGGGTTTCACGGTCGAAGACCGGGATCGTTCCAGGGGCCTTTACTTCGTTCGTTATGTCGACCCCGAAAGCGACAACCAGAAGAAGGAAGACACCTTCTTGTCGAGGTTGAATCCCTTCAAGGGCAGTTCTGCCGACAAGGTACAGATTCAGTACCGCATCTTCGTGCGTGAGGCAGGCAGCCTGTCGACAGTCCAGGTGCTATCGACCGAGGGTGGTATTAGCCAGTCCGATACGGCAAGGAAGATCCTCAATCTGCTCTACGACCAGTTGAAGTGATCCGTTTCGCGTCTCTGGGTAGCGGCAGTCAGGGTAACGCCCTGATTGTCGATGCCGGCGAGACGAAAGTGTTGCTCGACTGCGGCTTTTCGGCACGCATGGCGACAGCCAGATTGGCCAGGCTGGGCACTGCCCCCGATGAGTTGACCGCGATCGTGGTGACGCACGAGCATGCCGATCACCTGGAGGGGGTTTTCGCTTTTGCCCGCAGTTACCAACTCACGGTGTATCTTACGCACGGCACGCACGCCGCAGCATCCCAGGGCAAGACTGCCTTGCCCGAATGCCGGCTGATCGACGGTCAAACGCGCTTTGCCATCGGCGGCCTCGAAGTGCAGCCCTTCCCGGTGCCGCACGATGCGCGCGAACCCGTACAGTATGCGTTCAGCAACGGTCAGCAGTGCCTTGGCGTTCTCACCGACAGCGGCTCGATCACGCCCCACATCGTGGAGGTTCTGGGTGCCTGCGACGGGCTGGTACTGGAGTGCAACCACGATCAGGCGCTGCTCGCTGCGTCGAATTATCCGGCGCGGCTCAAGCAGCGAATCGGCGGGCGCTTCGGTCATCTGGAGAACGATCAGGCGGCAGACTTCCTGCGGCAGGTCGATACCCGGCGCTTGCAGCATGTGCTTGCGGCACACCTGAGCCAGCAGAATAATCGGCCGGAACTGGCCGCCAGGGCACTGGCGTCAGCGCTGGGCTGCAGCGAGAACTGGATCGGTATCGCCGACCAGGAAGGCGGCTTCGGCTGGCGGCAGCTGGTCTGAACGATGCGTCTCGTTTCCAGGCAATGAAAAAGCCGGCTTGCGCCGGCTTTTTCATTGCCTGGAAAGGACAGACCGATTACTTCTTCATTGCGTCTTTGGCTGCGTCGGCAGCACCTTGGGCAGCAGCACCAGCAACTTCCTTGGCCTTGTCTGCGGCGGCTTCGGCGGGCTTGGCGGCTTCGGCGGGTTTGGCGGCATCGGCGGCCGGAGCAGCAGCCGGAGCAGCAGCCGGAGCGGCAGCAGGGGCAGCAGGAGGAGCGGCCGGAGCAGCGGCGGCAGGAGGAGCGGCCGGAGCAGCAGCCGGTTTGGCTTCTTCCTTCTTGCCACAAGCGGTAACGGCCAGAGCGATCAGCGCAGCAACGAGGAGAGAATTTTTCATAATGGGGTTCCTTATCGACAATGGAATGATTACAACGAGCCAAAAGCTTAATGGTTGACCGGCGAGCACGTCGACCAATTGTTAATTTTAGCACCGATCCGCCGGGCGGCGCCCATTCTCCTGAGAAAGGGGTGTGATTCAAAGTGATGCAAGCCCCATAATTTCAGCATTTTCTACTGATCCACCGGAGGGGACACCCATGCTAGCCATTGACCGCGACCTGATGTGGCTGGAGCGCCTGAATCGTCATCCGGTATTGCGTGCCCCTATGGAAAGCTTGCTGAGCGTAGTGGAAGACGCTGCCGGAGACTTGGAGAAGGCAGATGCAGCGGAACGTGGAGTAGAGAACTTTGTGCACGCGCAGCCTACAGATCACGCGGACGATGGTAGCTGGCGAATCTGGGCAGCCCGCGACCGGTCAGTTCGCGATAGCGGAAGGTAATCAAGGTGCCTACCGGTGGCGGCTGGCGACGGTCTGCGTCGCTGAGACCAGTGCCGAGCATGAACTCGACACCGCCAGCGGTCCGTACACGCAGGGCGCCCAGCATCCCGGCATACTTGCCGCGGCCGGGCTGATGGCCGATCACCGTCGCCTCGGCATCGTGCCACGCTTTCAGCTTGAGCAGGACATCGCTGCGACCGGTGACGTACGCGGCATCCGCGCGGTGCAGCATCAGTCCCTCGCCACCGCCTCGGACAATCTGTTCGAGCTTCTTTTCGAGCGCCTCGCGAGAGCCGAATTCCCATTGCTCCACCGCCTGCAACCAGGGCAGCGCCAGCCTGGCGGTCAACTCGCGCAGGGCCAGCGCCCGTTGACGAAAAGTGCCGGGCGACTGCGGCAATTCGAAAACCAGATAGCGCACCTGCTGCCATTGCGAGTCATCCGGCGTTTGCCGACGGACGATACCAGAGAGCCGCTCGAAATCGCCGCGGCCAATCCATAACTCGCCGTCGAGCGGCTGCGCCGGGAACTGGGCGACAAACCAGGACGGAACCTGGATCGTATGGCCCTTGCGCGTGCGTAGCGCCTGCCCATCCCAGAATGCGCGCACACCGTCGAGTTTCTCGCTGACCAGATAGAGTGCGACATCGGCCTGACCTTGCTCGGTTTCAGCCAGCAACAGCGGCAGACTCTCCGCTGCCGGCAAGGGCAGTGCGGTGCCAAGCAGAGCAGCCCACGCCAATGACTGAACGATCGGATTACCACGCATGGCTTCATCCTCCTGTAAACGTCGTGACGAAAAATCGCGGCCTCAAGGCGCGACGGGACCCACCGGGATCTTCGACGCCGCGTGCGCGACCTCGCGCACGAAGCGTGGCACGAGATAGCCCGGCAAACGCGCGAGCAACGCTTCGTGCAGGCCATGCACGCTTTGCTCGGCGACCTCGAAATGCGCGGCGCCTTGCACGTGATCGAGCAGATGCAGGTAATAAGGCAGCACGCCGATTGCGAACAGGCGCTCCGACAGATCTGCGAGCACCTGCACGTCGTCATTGATTCCCGCCAGCAGCACCGTCTGATTGAGCAGCGTGATCCCGGCATGGCGCAAGGGTTTGAGTGCGGCGGCCACCGAATCATCGAGTTCCTGTGCATGATTGACATGCAACACCAGACTCACCTGCAGGCGGGTATCGGCCAGCAGGCTGAGCAGCGCGGGGGTGATGCGTTGTGGAATCACCACCGGCAAGCGGCTGTGAATACGCAGACGGCTGACCTGCGGGATCGCCTCGATCTGGCCGACCATCCACTGCAAATGGCGGTCCGCCACCGCCAGCGGATCGCCACCCGACAGGATCACTTCGCTGATCGAGTCATCGTGGCGGATGTAGTCGAACGCCTTCGACCAGTCCGCCCGCGACGCTTGTTTTGCCGCGTAGGGGAAGTGGCGCCGGAAACAGTAGCGGCAATGGATGCCGCAATGGCCGGTCACGATCAGCAGCACGCGTCCGTGGAACTTGTGGATCAGCCCCGGCACCTTGTTGGCTTCGGCCTCTGCCAGTGGGTCGCAGCCAAAGCCGGGTTGCGGCCTGCTTTCGGCGATCAGCGGCAGTACCTGCTTGAGTAGCGGATCGTCGGGCGTCGCCGGCTGCATGCGCGCGACGAAGGAACGCGGAACCCGCAGGGAGAAAGCCTGACGGCGGTCGATGGCCAGGGCCTGCGGAGAAAGGCCGAGCAGCTTCAGCAGTTCGTCGCCATCGCTGATCACCGTCTGCAGCGCCCCTTGCCAGGGCTCGGCCTGCGCATCCTCGCCCTGCCATTTGGCGAGGCTTCGCGCTATCATGGCGCCCTTCATATTTATCGACGATCTCACGAGGGATGCAATGGCGAGCTATTCTACCAACGAATTCAAATCGGGTTTGAAGGTCATGCTGGACGGTGACCCCTGCATGATCCTCGAAAACGAATTCGTCAAACCCGGCAAGGGTCAGGCTTTCAACCGCGTCAAACTGCGTAACCTGAAGACCAACCGCGTCTCGGAAAAAAACCTTCAAGTCCGGCGACTCGGTGGAAAGCGCCGACGTCTTTGACTGCGAAATGCAATACCTCTACAACGACGGCGATTTCCACCACTTCATGGAACCGGAAAACTTCGAGCAGCATCAGGCCAGCAACAGCACCGTCGGTGACGCTGCACTCTGGCTCAAGGAACAGGACCTGTGCACCGTGACGCTGTACAACGGCACACCGCTGGCAGTGACCCCGCTCAACTTCGTCGAACTGGAAGTCGTCGAAACCGAGCCCGGCGTCCGTGGCGATACCGCCACCGGTGGCAACAAACCGGCGCGCCTGTCCACCGGCGCGACGGTCAAGGTGCCGCTGTTCGTCAACCAGGGGGAAATCATCAGATGCGATACGCGCTCGGGTGAATATGTGTCGCGCGTGAAAGCGTAATGCTTTCGCGAATGCCAGCCCTCCCCCTGACGTCGATGTCAACGGTTGACTGGCGACCCGGCGCACCGCTCGCAAACCTGCGCCGCCGCGCGCAGATCGTGGCGCAGATTCGTGCCTACTTCGCACAACAGCATGTCCTCGAAGTGGAAACACCGCAACTCTGCCCGACCACGGTGACCGATCCGCACCTGCACAGTATGCAGGTGCCTGGCCACGGTTATCTGCAGACCTCGCCCGAATACGCGATGAAGCGCCTGCTGGCCGCGGGCAGCGGCTCGATCTACCAGATCGCCCGCGTGTTCCGCGCCGATGAAATGGGGCGCCGGCACCACCCCGAGTTCACGATGCTCGAGTGGTATCGCGTCGGCTTCACCCCGGATCAGCTCATCGACGATGTCGCCGCCGTTGCCTGCCTCGCGCTCGGTGAAACGCGCTGCGTGCGCCACCGCTATCGCGACCTGTTCCGCACCCGGCTCGGCCTCGACCCGCTGAGCTGCAGCGTCGATCAACTGCGTGCCGTCGCGAGACGGCATGTCGACCTGGCCTTCGACGAGGCCGACCGCGACACCTGGCTGGAATTGTTGATGAGCCAGGTCATCGAACCGACCCTCGGCATCGACACGCTGAGTTTTGTGGTTGACTATCCGCCCTCGCAGGCCGCCCTCGCCCGTCTGCACCTGGACGACGAAGGCCAGGTCGTGGCATCGCGTTTCGAGCTGTATCATCGCGGTGTCGAACTGGCCAACGGCTATCACGAGCTGCTCGACGCCGACGAACAGCGCGCACGCTTTGCCGCCGACCTGCGCGAACGCGAGGCGCTGGGCCTGCCGGCCATCCCCATCGACGAGCCACTCCTGGCGGCGCTGGCATCCGGCCTGCCCGATTGCAGCGGAGTCGCGCTCGGACTTGACCGCCTGATCATGCTCGCCGTCGGCAGCGATTCTCTGCGGGAGGTGATCGCGTTTTCGCCCGCCTCGCCAGTCCGGTCGACACGGACGCAGCCGGAACGGACCCGTACCGAAAATCAGGGATGACCACGGCCGCACCCAGGCCGTGCTCAATGTGATGGCAGCTATCTCTCCCGCTGACGCATTCGACGCTCCGAGCGTACGGTACAATTAGCCCGGTTCATATTCGGGAGGCCACCATGCAGGTCACACTTGTCCATGTGCGCGTCCGGCCGGAGTCGGTCGATGCCTTCATTGCCGCCACGCGCGCCAACCACGAAGCCTCGGTCGGCGAAGCGGGCAACCGGCGCTTCGATGTCCTGCAGGCGCCCGACGATCCGGCGCGCTTCATCCTCTACGAGGCCTATGCCTCGGCCGCCGACGCAGCCGCACACAAGGAGACGGCGCATTATCTCGCCTGGCGAACGGCGGTCGCCGACATGATGGCCGAACCACGGCGGGGTGAGCCGATGAACGGGCTGTTTCCCGCATGAGCGACGCCTTCCCGGCTCTCCCGTCGATCCCGGGCTTCGCGATCGCCCGCCTGCCACGCATCGAATTCGGCAGCGGCGCCCTGGCCCGCTTGCCGGACATCGCCGCCGGCTACGGCCGCAATCTTCTGCTCGTCACCGGCCTGCGCTCCCTGGCCGAATCCGTGGCGGGCAAAAGGCTGTTCGCGCAACTTGCGCAGCGCGGGCTGTCCTGGGAACAGGTGAGGGTATCCGGCGAGCCGTCGCCGGAATGGATCGACGCAACCGTCGCCGCCTGGCGGGAAAGACCCTTCGACTGCGTTGTCGGTATTGGCGGCGGCAGCGCGCTCGATGCGGCGAAAGCGATCGCCGGACTGTTGCGGCCCGGCAACTCGGTGATGGAGCATCTCGAAGGGGTCGGCCCGGAACTGCCCTACCTGGGACCGGCAATTCCCTTGATCGCCGTTCCGACCACTGCCGGCACCGGCTCGGAGGCAACGAAAAATGCCGTGTTGAGCGTGCCCGGCAGTTTCAAGAAGTCCTTCCGCGACGACCGGCTGGTCGCCGAATGGGCAATCGTCGATCCGGATCTACTAGCCGCCTGCCCGCCGGAACTGATCGCTGCCGACGGCCTCGACGCCTTCACACAGCTCCTCGAATCCTTCGTGTCGACACGTGCCAACCCGCTGACCGATGCGCTGGCCCGCTCGGGGATCATGGCCGCGCGCGCGGCGCTGCCGGCGCTGCATCGGCAGCAGTCCGCCGCGGCGCGCGCGCAGATGGCCTACGCCTCGCTGCTCTCGGGCATCTGCCTGGCACAGACCGGGCTCGGTTCGGTACATGGCCTGGCCTCGCCGCTCGGTGCCTTCTTCCCGATTCCGCACGGTGTCGTCTGCGGCACGCTGGTGGCCAGCGCGACCGCCCGCAACATCACCGCCCTGGAAGCCCGGGAACCGGATAACCCGGCGCTGCCCAAATATGCCGAGGTCGGCCGTCGCTTCGCGATGCAGAAGGGTCTCAACGGCCCCGACGCACGCCGCTTTCTGGTCGACACCCTGCGCCGCTGGGAACTGGAACTGGCGCTTCCCCGTCTGTCGGCTTACGGCATCGGCCAGGACGATCTGCCGCGCATCGTCGCCGCCAGCCGCGGTTCCAGCATGAAGACCAATCCGATCGTGCTCAGCGACGCCGAGCTGACGGAGATTCTCGCCTCGCGGCTCTGACTAACGGTCATGACTTTTCCAGGCGCCCCCGACCATGAAAGCCATGCGTCGCTGACGCGACTTTCACATGAATAGTGAGATAATGACAGTTACGGCGGTCTGAGTTACCGCCATTCCATCGCGCCGGTCTTTGCACCGGCGCAACGTAAGTTGCGAGGGCTTCCGCCTCGCGACGGTGATCCTGAAAACGGGAGAGACCGCTGAAAACGAATACGCACGCGCCGAACAGGCGTCTGTCGATTCGTCGTTTTGTCGCCATCCTGTTGCTGGCCTGCCCGCCCTGGGCATACCAGGCTTTGGTGCACGCCCATGCACTGGCACAGGTCGCCGCCAGACCGCTGCCGATCCCGGCCGATACTCCCCTGCATGCCCTGCTTGCCTCGCACCGGGGGCAGCCCGTGCTCATCAACTTCTGGGCGTCGTGGTGCGAACCATGCCGCCAGGAAATGCCGTCGCTGCAACGCCTCGCCGACCGCTGGCGGGCACGTGGCCTGGCGGTGATCACCGTCGCCGTCGCCGATCAGCGCCAGCAGGTCGATACTTTCCTCTCCGAGAACGCCCTGCAACTCGTGGTCATCGACGATCGCGAGCAGTTCATCAGTCGCGCCTGGGGCGCGCGCATGCTCCCGAGCAGCCTCATCATCGATCGTCGCCATCGTATACGGCTGCGCGGCCAGGGTGCCATTGACTGGGATTCCCCGGCGATCGACAAAACCCTGCAAGCCCTGCTCAAATAACCGAGGATACCACCATGGACCGTCGCCAATTCATCACCACCACCACCAGCTTGCTGACCGCCAGCGCGCTTGCCGGATGGCGCCCGGCAGCTGCCTCCGACAATCCCTTCCAGCCTTCGCCGACCCATGGCTGGCGCGTCTTCGAAGTCAGCACGCGTGCCGAACTGGCCCCGACCGAGAGCAGCACAGGCGTCTGGCTGCCGCTGCCATCGATCGATGACCCGACCTGGATCAAGACCATGGGCAACGTCTGGCAAGGCAATGCCGTGACTGTTCAGTTCGACCGCGATCCCGGCTACGGTGCGCAGATGCTGGCCGCTGTCTGGGAAGCCGGCGAAGCCGCGCCATTCGTCGAAGTGACCAGTCGCTTCGCGACCCGCGACCGTGCCATAGATCTCGCGCAAACCGGCAAGGTGGCGCCGCTCGACAAGACGGCGATGCGGCTGTATACCCGAGCGACCGAACTGCTGCCGACAGACGGCATCGTCCGGAAAACCTCGGCAGAGATCACCCGTGGCGCCAATACCGACTTGGACAAGGCCAGGGCGATCTACGAATGGATCGTCGAGAATACCGCGCGCAACCCGAAAACGCGCGGCTGCGGCGTCGGCGACATTCGCGTGATGCTCGAGACCGGCAACCTCTCGGGCAAGTGTGCCGACCTCAACGCCTTGTATGTCGGCCTCGCCCGCGCCGCCGGGCTGCCGGCGCGCGACGTCTATGGCATCCGCGTTGCCGATTCGCGCTTTGGCTACAAGAGCCTCGGCAAGAGCAAGGACATCACCAGGGCGCAACACTGCCGCGCCGAAGTCTGGCTGACCGGTTTCGGCTGGTTGCCGGTCGATCCCGCCGACGTGCGCAAGGTCGTTCTCGAAGAAAGACCCGGCCTGACCCTCAAGGATGAGATCGTCGTCGCCACTCGCGAAAAACTGTTCGGCTCCTGGGAGATGAACTGGCTGGCCTACAATTTTGCCCACGACCTTGCGCTGCCGGGGTCAAGCGGCCCGAAAATCCCCTTCCTGATGTATCCGCAGGGAGAAAATGCCGCCGGCCGCTTCGACAGCCTGGACCCGGACACTTTCCGCTACAAGATCAGCTCGCGCGAGATCGTCGCCTGAGAAATGGGCCTCCCGAGGCTTCCCACTTAAGCCGGGACGATCTCCAACTTCAATGGGTTATGAAAGGCTCAGAGAATTGCGTTGGCCGAAGTCGGGCCCATGTAGCTGTCCGCATTGCACATCCGAGATGTCCTCAATACGCAACATGAGCCACTTCAGTTAGTCGATTGCGAGTTCTATACTCTTCTCTTCGAGGCAGGCACCGCCGTGGCCGCCAAAGCGGCGAGTAAACACGAGGGGTGACCATGAGCAAGGGCGAGGGATGGAGAGTGGCGAGTGATTTGGCCGGGGCGGGCGGCAAGATTCTTGCCGGCGGGTTTTCGCAGCGGCTGTGCCGGCGGCTGACGGAGTGTGTCGCTGCCCTGGCGACCCTGGAGAAGATTTCCTCGCCGATCGTCCCCTATATCTCCGCCTGGCACGAGCACGAGAAGATCCTCTGGTATGAATATGTCGGAGCAGGCTTTCTCGCGCTTCTCGGCTGCGAGCGGAGAGAAGTCGACGAGGTTTTTCGGCAGAGTATCGTCGATCGGCGGCTGTACCGGTACGCAGAGCGGGAAAGCAGAGTGGAAGAGGAGATCGTTACCCGGGCCGAGTTACAGGGCGATCAGGCCGGCTTGCGCGAGGAGGTGAAAAAGGCGGGGGTGGTGGAGTTCGTCTATCAACTCGCCTTGCCGGTGGGGAAGAGGATCTGGCTGAAGGATCAGGCCAACATCGAGATCTTTGTCGAGGACCAGATCTGCCTCTCCATTGGCTGTCTGACCGAGGTCACCAAGGAGATGGAGCAGAAGGATCTGCTGGAAAAAATCGGCTATTTCGACGAACTCACCAAGTTGCCGAAACGGACCATCCTGCAACGGATTATCGAGATGAATATCGGTAATCTCCGGCGCGGCCACATCAACGATTTTGTTTTTCTGTTGTTGGACCTGGATCATTTCAAGGGAGTGAACGACACTTACGGCCATCAGGCCGGAGACCAGGTTTTGCTCGGCTTCGCGGAGGTGATGCGCGCCACCAAGCGGCATGAGGATGAAATCGGACGCTATGGCGGCGAGGAGTTTTACGGATTCTCCATCGGCGACTTGAAGAACGGCCTCCAATTTGCCGAGCGATTGCGGCTGGCGGTGGCCAATACCGACTTTATCTTCAATCGGGAGCGGATCCCGGTCACCGTCTCCGTTGGCCTGGTAGCGGCGAGCCAACTGGCGGGGAAGGGGGAAATCAGTGTCGAGGAGTTGGTGCGAGTAGCGGATAGGCGGTTGTATGTGGCCAAGGAAGAGGGACGGAATCGGGTGGTTTATCAAGGCTGACAGACAAGGGCCGTCCGGCAGTTCGGATCTGCAACCGTATACTATGAAAGTCGCGAGCGACTCTCGAATCTCCCCTCCCCACTCGCGGGGGAGGGGTTGGGGGAGAGGGGAAACGGTCATGACTTTCATCATCGGGGGTGTCTTGCAAAGTCATGACCGTTTGGTAGGAGGCGAAGATCTGGTACACGGCTTATCGCGAACAGCATCGAGGCCGTCATCCCCCGAAGAGCCATCGCGTCGTTCCGTGCGCATTTGACCTGCATCTGTACAAGAATCGTCACGATTCGACTCGCCCGGTCACAGCAGCATCGCCACCACGCTGCCGCACGAAAGGGTCGCCAGGGTGCCCGAGAGCAGCGTCAGCGGGCCGAGTTGTACGAGTTCGGCGCGACGTTGCGGCGCGATCGCGCACATACCGCCGAGGAGAATGCCGAGACTGCCGAGATTGGCGAAACCACACAGCGCATAGGTCATGATCACCTTGCTGCGGGGCGCGAGCGTGTCCGGCGAGAGCTGGGCCAGGTCGATGTAGGCCAGCAGTTCGTTGAGCACCGTTTTGGTTCCCAGCAGCGAGCCGGCAACGGCGCACTCGCTCCAGGGGATGCCGGCCATCCAGGCCACCGGAGCCATCAGCCAACCCAGTAGACGCTGCAGCGAAAGCGGGCTGCCATCGACGCTGGGCAACAGGCCAAGCGCCTGATTGGCCAGGCTCACCAGGGCCACCAGCACGATCAGCATCGCGACGATGTTGATCAACAGGCTCACGCCCTCGCCGGTCCCGCGGGTCACCGCTTCCATGCTGCTGGTGTCGGTCTGCGGCAGGTCGAGATGCCGCCCGGTGGGCGGCCCCTCGGGCGGCTCCATGATCACCGCAAAAACGATTGCCGCGGGGGCGCTGATGAAGGAGGCGGCCAGGATATGGCCCAGCGCATCCGGGACGACCGGACCGAGAATGCTGGCGTACAAGGCCATGACTGTCCCCGCGACACCCGCCATGCCCCCGGTGAGAATGATGAACATCTCGCCGCGACTGACGCTGGCCAGGTAGGGGCGGATCAACAGCGGCGCTTCGATCATGCCGACAAAGACATTGGCGGCAGTGGACATGCCGATCGCCCCGCCAACCCCAAGGGTTTTTTCGAGTACCAGCGAGAAGCCCTGCACCAGCAGCGGCAGCACCCGCCAGTGATAGAGCAGCGCCGACAGCGCACTCATCACCAGCACCACCGGCAAGGCCTGAAAGGCAAGAACAAAGCTGGCTCCGGGAGTGGTTTCCGCATAGGGCAGCGACGCCCCGCCCAGGAAACCGAATACCAGCTGGGTTCCTGCGCGGGTCGCCGCAGCAATGGCCAGCAAGGCGTCGTTGCCGGCAGCGAAGATCTCGCGCACGCCGGGCAGACGAAAGATCAGCAGCGCCAGCGCCAATTGCAGGCCGATGCCGCCGATGACCGTCCGCCACGGGATGGCGCCGCGCCGGGAGGAGAGAGTCCAGGCCAGGCCGAGCAGCAGGAGATAGCCGGCGACTGCCTGCAGCAGCGGGTTCAAGGCCCCGGGCCTGCGGCCAGGTGGATCACTGGTGGTAGACCGGCTTCCCGGCCTGCTCGAACTCCGGCCGAATCTGGCTTGCACCCCGGTAGCGCGGCTGGATGTGGGCTTCCGGGGTTGGCGGTACGTCGCGCGGCTGCACCGGCACGAGCAAGGCCGGGGGATTCGGCGCAAAGCGATGGCCGTAGTTGCGTTCGTAACGATCCAGGAAGCGCCGTAGCTGTTCGTAGTTCGGACAGCCCGCGGCGGAAAGACAATGACCGTACGAATCGTAAACGATCGACGGCGGTGGCACCGTCCATCCGAACGGCGCTCCGATCAGCAACTCGCCGCGCAGTACCACGCCGGTAGCGGCGGCATCGAGCGCGAGCGAGGCGCAGAGGGCAGCAAACAGGATACGCATGGCACGCGAGTGTAGCACTTGCCCTAACGGTCATGACTGCTCCCGGCTCCCCCGATCAGGAAAGCACGGCAGACAGCGTAAGCAATGCCGGAAAACTGGGTTCCACTATACTGTGGGCTGAGAGGATGACCTTGCCGGCGCCAACTGGAATCGATACGCGGCGAAAGCGCTGGCCAACGCCCAAGTGATGAAAGGCTTGCATTGTCCCACTATATGCTCAAGCGAACCGCCATACCTTACCCGCGACTGCTCGCCGTTGCGCTGTTTCTCGGCGTGCTGTTTGCGATCTTTGAATTGGCCGGCTGGCGCGATCACTTCAGTCGCCAGTTTCTGCACGATCAATTTCTGGAGAACCGGGTGAGCGGGGTACTGATCTTCGTCCTGCTGTTCTCTCTGGGCAACCTGATCCAGATCCCGGGGTGGATTTTTCTTGCTGCCGCCGTATTGGCCCTCGGACGAGTCTGGGGCGGCGTCGTCACTTACATCGCTGCGAGCACCTCGTGCGCGCTGACCTTCCTGAGCATACGCCTGGTCGGTGGCGATGCCCTGCGGCAGTTGAAGAGCCGGCTCGCACTCCGCCTGTTCGAGCAGCTCGATACCCATCCGATCCGCAGCGTCGTTTTCCTGCGCATCCTGTTTCAGACGGTGCCGGCACTCAATTACGCTCTCGCCATGTCCGGGATCGGGTTCCGCGAGTACATGATCGGCACACTGCTCGGCATGCCTCTGCCGATCGCCCTGTACTGTCTGTTCTTCGACTTTCTGGCCAGCCTGCTCGAACGATGAAACAAGCCGGGCACTTGCGCGTTCACTGCCGTCCGGTGGCTGACTCGCGGGCCGTGCTGGCCTCGCAGCGGGCTCGCTTCACGGTGTTGACGTCCCGACTGTTGCGCCTCGAGTTCGCGGCCGACGGGCACTTCGAAGATCGGCCCAGCCGCACCTTCTGGCATCGCCGCCAACCCGTGCCCGCTTTCGAAGTTCTGCGCAACGACGAGATCGTCGAGATCGCGACCGCGCACCTGCGTCTGCGTTACGATTCCCGGCTGGGCTTCAGCGGTGACGGACTGCAGGTGACGCTCATCGAGTCAGGCCTGGTCTGGCACTACGGCGACCGCGATGTCGGCAACCTTGGCGGGACGGCGCGCACCCTGGACAAGACTGACGGCCCGATCCCGCTCGATCCGGGTCTGCTGTCGACCAGCGGCTGGGCAGTCGTGGACGACTCGGACGCCCCACTCCTCGACGAGGGCTGGATTGCCCGGCGCGAGCCAGGGGCAGACGCGGTCGATCTGTATTTCTTTGGCTATGGCCGGGATTTCACGGCCTGCCTGAGCGATTACCGGCGCCTGAGCGGCGCCGTTCCCCTGATTCCGCGCTGGGCGCTGGGCAATTGGTGGAGCCGCTACTGGCCCTATCGCCAGGACGAACTGCTTGAGCTGATGCGCGATTTCCTGGCGCATGCGCTGCCCTTGTCGGTATGCGTTATCGACATGGACTGGCATCGCACGCGTACCGGCAATGCGTCGCGTGGCTGGACCGGTTACACCTGGAACCGGGATCTCTTCCCCGACCCCCGCGCGCTGCTCGCCGATCTGCACTCACTGGGTTTGAAGACCGCCCTCAACCTGCACCCCGCCGATGGCGTCTGGCCGCACGAAGAGGCGTATCCGGCCATGCTCCGGAGGCTCGGCGGCGATCCGGCGACCGGCGAAGCAGTTGCTTTCAACATCACCGATCCCGCTTTCACGCAAGCCTACTTCGAAATCCTGCATCACCCCCTGGAAGCCGAAGGCGTCGATTTCTGGTGGATGGATTGGCAGCAGGGCAAGCGAACAGCCTTTTCCGACCTCGATCCGCTGTGGTGGCTCAATCACCTGCACTTCCTGGACCTGGGCCGCGATCCGGCGCGGCGCGGGTTCGCGTTCTCGCGCTGGGGCGGGCTCGGCAGTCATCGCTATCCGGTCGGTTTTTCCGGAGACACTGTCGTTTCCTGGCGCTCGCTGGCCTTCCAGGTTCCTTTCACGGCGACGGCGGCCAATGTCGCTTTCGGCTGGTGGAGCCACGACATCGGCGGTCACATGGAGGGCACCGAGGACGCCGAACTCTATGTGCGCTGGCTGCAGTTTGGCGTATTCAGCCCGATCCTGCGCCTGCACAGCACACAGAATCCCTTCCACGAGCGGCGACCCTGGGGCTGGGACGCGCAAACCTTCGCGCTTGCCCGATCGGCCATGCAGTTGCGCCATGCCTTGATTCCCTATCTGTACAGCATGGCCTGGCAGGAACACCAGGGCGGCGGTGCGCTGCTGCGGCCGATGTATCACCTGCACCCGGACGCACCCGAAGCGTACGCGTGTCCCGGCCAGTATGCCTTCGGCAGCGAGCTGATCGCCGCGCCATTCACGTCCCCGCGCGATCCGGAAACGCGCCTGGGCCGGCAGGTCGTCTGGCTGCCCGCGGGGGACTGGTACGACTTCTTCAGCGGGCAGCACTACGCCGGAGCGGCGTGGCACAGCCGGTACGGCGAACTCGATGACATCCCCGTCTTTGCGCGCGCCGGCGCCATCGTCGTGCTGGCCGACCCAGGCCACGAGGGAGCGGCGGCAAGCCCTGTGGACAACCCGCGTGCCCTCACCGTGCATGTCTTCCCCGGCGCCGACAACCATTTCGATCTCTATGAAGACGACGGGGAGAGCGAGCACTACCGGCACGGAGCGCGGGTGCTCACCCCGCTGCGGCAGCAGTGGTCGGACAGCGCGCTGCAACTGGGCATCGGCCCGGCCCAGGGGGACCTCGGCGTCGTCCCCGCCGCGCGCGGCTACACCCTGGTCTTCCATGCCATCGACGCGCCGGGGCAAACGCTTGTCACCTGCGACGGCAGGCGCGTGCCGATCGATGCTCGCCACGATCCGGAGAGCGGCAGCTTGACCATCCACCTGCCGCCGGCCGCGCCGAGCAGCAATTACCAGGTATTGCTGCAAGCCCGTCAGGGAAAGCTGCAGCGGCACGACGACACCAGGCCCCGAATCCTGATGAAACTGCTCAAGGCCTTCCGCTGCGGCAGCGAGGCGAAGCGCGGGCTGTGCGTGCGGCTGCACGAGATCCTCGCTGACTACGAAGTGCTGGGTGCCTACCGTACGGCGCTCTCCGACAGCCAACTGCGCGCACTCCTGGAAGTGCTTTTCGGTGCCGGCGTGCACGTCTGCGAGGACACCGGCGAGGCATTCGCCGTGCTCTGGAACAACCACGAAGATCAGCGAACCCTCGTCCGCTGGTCGCAGGAAAACCGCAGCACCTGGGACCCGCAGTGTCGTTTCCGACAGGAGCATGGCCCTGCCCCGCGCTTTGCCCGCTTCGCGCTTGCACAGGCGGCAAGCCATGGCCCGTTCAGCCTGACGCTGAGCTATGCCTCCCTGCTCGCGGTCAACACGCTCGTACCATAGCCCGCTGCCCGCGCCGGCCTGTTCCCGCCAGCGGTCGCGCACCTGCGGCCGATGGCGGTCGAAGTGGGATTCGTCGCGATCGCCGTGAGTTCAAGACCGGGAAGCACGCCAATCAGCGGTGCGTGAATAGTTGACTGGAATCATGGCTACCCACTTAAGCCGGGACACTGATGTTGCCATAAGGTGATTTCCGCAAAACGCCATACCAAGAGTCATCGCGTTAGGCCGGGCTCAGGGGCTAGCAACACAAGCCGCTGTGGTAGTTGTTCGGGATCTTGATTCCCGGAAATCGCCTAACCGAAACATCACGCCACGCCTGGCTCTCCAGCCAGCCGCTCAGCCAAGACAATGTCCATGAGCGCTGCAACCTCGGAGCCCGCCATCGTTGGGGCATCGAAGCGGGCTTTCTCGTCGAGAAGCACCAGGGCTACCACTACGAGCATGCCTTTGCTCTGGACTGGAATGCCATGCAGGGCGATCACCTCCTCATGCGCCTGGCGTATGGGTTCAATACCCTGGCACGTTTCACCCGGCAGTTACGCAGCCTCTATCAAGAACTCGGTGTGCGCGGCGCTATTCGCTTCATCCGAAGCTCCTGCGCCGGCTCCAGGCTCGATCCGATGCGTATGCGTGTGCTCCTCGCCGAACCGTTCCTGCTGCAACTCAAATAACCTTGCCATGGCCTGCCCAACACATCCTCTCAAGCGCGGCGCATACCGCGCCGAGAAAGGCTCGCCTAGCGATCGTACCGGAGCTCCCACACCCTCTTGCATCCCACTGACTGACCCCACACCCCCCCGCGCCGCAAGCGCTCCTTGATCGCTAGCCAACCGCTATCCGACCGCCTCGGCGGCGAAAGCGAGCGTTACCGGTAAACGGGCCCGAGTCGGATGGGTCATGCGTCAGGGCTGGAAAAATTACCCCTCTATTGATCTTCTTCGAGTTTGTGCACAATGTGAGGCGTCGCGGACGTGCCCTATTGGGATCTCTCGTCAGTCTCCTACTGCAACCTGAAACATGTCCTCAAAACGCAACATGAGCCAACGAGTTTATGACATCCTGGAAATTTTACGGCCGTCGCGACGAGCTGGAGGCGATCAAGCTGCTCCTGACCCGGGGCCGCTGGTTCTTCTGTGACGAACTGCGCTACATCCTCGACCCCGCCGACGTCATGGGCGCCGATTACCCATCCGAAACCTACCGCGTCCTCAAGAACAACGAAACCCGCCAGTTCGGCGAATACCGCACCCGCCGCCTGGTGCTCGAGGCGTAGGACGCTCTGGCCGGACGGACCGCATCCGTGGACGCAGGGTTTCAATCCAAACAGCAAGATCGACTAGAAAGCCATCAAGCCATGAACGATATCAAAAAGAATATAGCCCTGTTCGGCCTGCCAGATGACGTTCTGCAGCCGGACGGCAAGAGTATTGTGCTGATCAAGCTGTTGCAGGCCAAGGGTCTGAACCGGGACGTCAAGCGCCGGCTGAGCGAGCATTCAAAGGGCGACAGCGGTTTCGATGCAATGATTTCTGAGTTTCTCGGCGAACGGGTCGCTCACCTTCCAGAAGCGGACAAGCAACTCGTCCGCCGCTGGTCAAATCCTATACAGCGGATGGGTTCTTTCTGGGGAGTGCGCCGAGCCGGGCCCGCAGGGCGCGACCGGTTCACAGCGACGGACTATGCGCGCTCGGTGGACCTGGTCTTCCTCGAGGAATTCGACAGCGGCTGGACCAGCCTCGCGTTCGACGAGGAGACCCTGCTCGCCAACTGCACGGCATGGCCGGATATCCGGGTCGCTATTGAAGAACGCCTGCCCGTGTCAGGTATGAAGCTTTCGTTCAACGTTTTCATGCTCTGGCCGCAGATCGTCGACGAACTGGCCCGCTGGCCGGAACTTGACGACACCCGACGCCGCGCGGTGAGCCACGCGGTCTTCGCGCTCTGCTCAGCATCGGCGAACGAATGGTTCGCACGACGGGCTATCGAACTGTGCCCGGATTTGAGCAGTGACTTCCAGTTGGTCTATCAGGCCGTTGAACCGGAGGAATCCGAGCAGGCCCCTGTCGCCGAGGAATTGAGCCCGGCTGGGTTTCAGTCGAACTGGGACGCACTGCTGGAAAGGCTCGATCATCTCCGCGACGAATTGCGTCGTCGCCCATCACGGCAGTCCGTCGCCCACTTGATGAGCATTGGCGAAGAGTTCGAGGTGTTGGCAGCGCACTTGCCTGCAGCGGAGGACACGCTACGGGAGGAGATCAAGGCGAAAGTGGACGCGTTGATCGATCTTTGCCACGAGTGGAGTGGCAAGCCAGAGTTTGCCTGGCTCGACGAAGCAGTATTGCAGGCGCTAGACAAACGCTGGGAGGATGCGCTCGGCGAGCCGGAGGCAAGCCTCGAAGCACTGTCAGCCGATGTCGACGCCGCTCGTGAGCGGGCTGCGCACGCCGGCGCGACCTTCGAGTCCGAGGCAGGCGGTCGCCACGCCTTGCAGGATGAGCACGATACTCTGGATCGGCAGGTACGCGCGGCGAAATCGTCGCTCGAGCGCAAGCCGATCGAAAGGAAACGGCGCGAGCGGGAGAGAGCACTGCTGGACCTGGACGAGAAGCTCGAGTCACTGCAGGACGTCTTCCTGTCGGCCGCCAGCCCCTATCGCCGACCGTTTGAGACGCAGGGGAATGATTCTCCGGAGATCGAACCAGAAGAGGGCACTGGTGGGATCGATGCCTCGCCAGTTGAGCCGACGCTTGTGGTGGCCACAGCGCAACCTGGCGAAGTGCTCCCGTCGTTGGTATCAGAGCCGGTGCACGCGCCAGAAGCAGAACCTCTGATCCTGCCACCACC
>NZ_SPMX01000137.1 GCF_012940005.1 Candidatus Accumulibacter contiguus
GTCGCCCTGCAGCGCAAGGCGGTGTTCCGCGTGTACTCGATGCTGGCACCGAACGACCCGGCCACGGCCAGGATGAACGAATGGCTGAACGGCTCCGAGGAATCCAGCCCATTCAAGCGGGCCACCAAGGAGACGGTCAGCGTCGAGATCGCCTCGGTGCTGCCGCAAACGCCGGAAACCTGGCAGGTCGACTGGGTCGAGACCAGCCGCGACCGCCAGGGGATCCTGAAAGGCCAGCCCTTCCGCATGCGTGCCCTGGTGACGGTCTATGTCGCCGAACCGACCACCAGCACCAGCGAAGAACAGATCCGCAACAATCCGATCGGCCTGTACGTCCGTGACTTCTCCTGGGCGAAGCAGCTCTAAGAAAGGAGCCCCCATGAAAAAACCTCTCTTCGCCCTGCTCCCTGGCGTCGCTTCCGCCATTGTCCTGGCAGCCCCGGGCGACCACCTGACCGAGCTGTATTTTTCGGACAAGAACCCGACCCTGACGCAACAGGAGAAGGCGGCCATTGCCATCGCCGAGAAGTGGAAGAACCCGAGGGCAAAAGGGGTTGCGCCGGTGACCGGGCCCAACGGCTCGGTCAAGTTCCTGTACGGCGCGCAGCAACCGAGCATCGTCTGCGCGGTGCTGCAGGTATGCGACGTCGCCCTGCAAGCCGGCGAGCAGGTCAACTCGATCAACCTCGGCGACACGGCCCGCTGGACGGTCGAACCGGCCGTCACCGGCAGCGGCGCCGGCGAAGTGCAGCACCTGATCATCAAGCCGCTCGACGTCGGCCTGGAAACGTCGATGGTGGTGACCACCAACCGCCGCAGCTATCATTTGAAGCTGCGCTCGCATCGCAGCCAGTACAT
>NZ_SPMX01000138.1 GCF_012940005.1 Candidatus Accumulibacter contiguus
ACGGGATTGCCGTGAGGATGGCGTCCGGGACGTCGGCGACGTCGCGCTTGTTTTCGCTTGGAATCAGGATGTGTTTGGCGCCGGCTTCGACGGCGAGCTGCATACGCTCGGGGAGCGAAGCAACCTTGAGAAGCATACCCTGGACGCTCATCTCTCCGAGCACGACGGTCCGGTCGAGCACGGGCTTCTCTAGGATTGCCGAGACTAGGGAGATGAAGAAAGCGACCGTGGTTTCGGAACCCTCCTTGGCCTGGTTCAGGTTGATCGCCTGGATCGTGAAGTCGTAGGCCTTGAGGTCGTGGTCGATGCCGAGGTTCTTGAGATTCGCCTTCAGATAAGCATCCGCGGTCTTGATCGCCTCTTTCATCTTGCTCGATAGATTGCCGAGCGGGATGATCCTGCCTGACCCGCGGTTCATCTGCGTCTGCAACAGGAACAGAGCAAGCCGGGCATCCGTCACATCGGTGCCGACGGTATAGATGCTGCCGGGCGGGAGCTTGCCCTCGGCAATGATGCTGCCCCCACCCATCTCGGGCAGGCGCACGAAAGTCTCCTGGCCGCTCTCCCGGTCGATGAACGAGAAGCTGGTATCCCAGTATTCGAGGCCACCCATCTTCTTGAGTTGTTCC
>NZ_SPMX01000019.1 GCF_012940005.1 Candidatus Accumulibacter contiguus
GGCACGCATGCAGGCACAGCGCCACTTCATCGAGCGCGCCTTCGAGAATGCGAAAGGTTGCTGTGGGATGGCCGACTACCAGGTACGCAAGTGGCGGGCTTGGTACAACCACATGGCGCTCGTCTGCGTTGCACTACTCTTTCTCGTCAAGGAGCGGCGGCAACACTCACCCTACGCCGAGTTACTGTCCTGTGCCGATGTCGTCGACATGCTCGTGGCGCAGCTCCCGGTGAAGATTCACGGTCGCGAAGACCTCGTGCGAATCATCGCCGAGCGTCATGCACGGCGACAAAGCGCCCGCGACAGCGCCTACCGAAGGCAGCCGCCAGCACCCAAAAATGCCATTAGAATCTGTTAATGTAGAAGTACATGCCGGATGACGCCATCCTTGCCGGCCGCGTCGAGCGCCTGCAGAACGATCAGCAACGACTGCTTGCCGTCGGCGTAGAGCAGGCCCTGCAGCTCATCCATGCGGGCGATATTTTTCTGGATCTCCGGCAGTGCCGTTTCACTGGAAACATGTTCACCCGTTTGCGACGGATCAATGCTGGCAAGGCTGACTTTCTCGCCGGGGCTGACGAAGAATTGTTTGCGGTAGTCCATCATTGGCTACTCCTCAACAGATCATGCAATGGTGGGACAGTGTCAGGACCCTCGAAATCTCGTACCCTTGGAAGTGCAAACTAACCGAGGGGGAAAGAAGAGTGCTCGAAAATCCTGCCAGGATTGACTATAGCCCAGATACGAGGCCGATGCCATCGCGCGCTGCCATATGACCGAAGCAATGGGACGAGCTGGTCTGAAAGCGCCTTTCTGCCGTCCATGAGAGGGGTTTGGCCCCTAAATTTTGCCGATTTCCATGCGCTCGGTGGGGAAGCAGAAGGCCTCGTTGGCCAAAATGAGAATTGCTGGGCTGGAAAAGATCAAGACGATTGGCGATGCGTACATGGTCGCAGCGGGCATTCCCGAAGCACGTCCCGATCACGCCGTCGCAGCCGCGGAACTGGCTTTGCAGATGCAGACGGCGATCAAGGATTTCCCTGGGCTGGAGATCCGTATCGGTATCAATTCGGGTGCAGTAGTGGCTGGCGTGATCGGGAAGAAGCGCTTCATCTAGGCGACACGGTCAATATCGCCGCGCGCATGGAATCGCAGGGAATATCCGGCGAGATTCAGATCAGCGACGTGACGCGCGCCTTGCTGCCACCCGACTTCATCTGCAAGGATCGTGGCGAGATTGCAGTCAAGGGCAAAGGCCGGATGCGCGTCTTTCTTCTCAAAGGCCGCGCGACACGGACCAATTCATAGAGGTTCTGCGGATCATGACCAAGCCAGGCAATCCCATCGCCGCCGCAATGCCCGGCCTGGTCTCGACAATCCATAGCTCGCTGGAACTACACAGTGTCCGAGAGAGAGTGCTCAGTTCACTGTCGAGAATTTTTACATACCGGCGGCCAAGCGTTGGGCTACGCGCGACATGAACGAGAAAGTCATTGATTATTTAATCAATTGCACCTCGCAATGAGTTCTGGCCTGATTTATGCTTAGGTATTTCCTGCAGGCGCGCGACGTAGCGAGAGCGCCCGAGACAACCATAGTCTGACAACCTTTCGAGAGGAGGATGAACATGAACATGACACTCCAGCGCGCAGTGGTCGCCAGCGCAGTGCTCGCAGCATTTGGCGCGACAAGCATTGCCAATGCGGCGACCTGCCTCACTAACCCTTCTGATGTAGTTGGCAACCCTGTTTTCAACGCTACCGTTAACACATTCATCGGGCTCGGCATCAACCCGGGAACGACTTGCATCGAAAACGCGGTGTGGACGGACCCGTCCGGGTTCGGACTCGGAACCTACCTCAAGGGCGCGGAAGGATTCGGGTACGGGTATGACCCGACGACGCTCGGGGCCTACAACGGAGCGGGTTCCCTTGCCGCCAATGCCAACCAACGCGACTTCTATTGGGTACAGGACACCTCTGCCAACGCCAATCCTGGCGGAGCTGTGGGTAGCGGGCCCTCGCAAGGCATCATCTGGGATCTCGGCGGGCAGGCAAATCAGGTTGCCGTGTTCGTGTTCGTTGATCATGGACCTGTGCCTCAGGAGGTGTTGGAAAACACGGCGTGGCTCTCCAACGATCCGGACGCTACCGATGCCGGCTGGACTCAGGCCAGCCTTGTGCATGTCTATGGCGGCGGCTGGTCGGCAGACCCCGACATTGCTGACGGCTTCGTTGCGGTTTACCAGTTGCCGAGTGCAGCGACCTTCCGCTATGTATCCGTGACTTGGGGTGGGCCAGGCGCCATCCAACGAGACAACGACAACGAGATCGATGCGGTAGGGGGGCTGAACTTTGACGGTGGCGGCATCAAAGTCCCGGAACCCGGCTCGGTCGCGCTTCTCGGCCTGGGTTTAGCAGGCCTGAGCACAATCCGGCGTCGCCGATCGACCTGATCGACAAGCTTTTACTTGATCTGCGCCATCAACTCGCGCAGGAAGCGCACGGGAATGGCAAAGCTGATTCCCGAGGGCTTGCTGAGGGTCGATTCCTTGTTTTCCTTGACGAACACCATGTTGATGATGCCGATCACCTCGCCACGGTTCGTTTCATAAAGCGGGCCGCCGCTGTTACCGGGATAGGCGGTCGCGTCGAGCTGATAAATGTCGAAGCTGCCGCTCCTGATCTGCTGCACCACCCTGGCGTTGAGCTGGCGTGCATTCGCACCGGGCAGCACGATTGGGGTAATCGACGAGATGATGCCGCGGTGGGTGACTGGTGAAAGACCCAATGCGCCGCCGATCGGAAAGCCGGTGAAAGCAACTGACTCTCCTTCCCTGACCGGCTCGGAATCGTGCAGGGTGAGCGCTGGTAAAGCCTGGCCGTCAATACGCAACAAGGCCAGATCGTGTCCCTTGTCGACCAGTACCACTCTCGCCTGGCGTTGCTGGGCCGCGGTGCTGGCCGAACGGAAGACGATCACCAGCGTCTCGCCAGCAGCCAAATTGAGTTCTTCCTGAATCACGTGCGCGTTGGTCGCCACCTGACGACCATCACCGACCACAAATCCGGTACCGCGCATCACGAACTGCGGACTGCGCGTCAGTTGATGGGTGCCGACGACCACCACCGCAGGCTTCACCCGTTCGATCACCTCGGGCAGATCTGCCGAGACGGATCCAGCGACCAACAGCAAGACAGTGAACCGCACGACAGTCGTCCGCCATCCCGGAACGGTCGCCTTGCTCGCAGCACGCCCGGAGAGCAGCAAGGACAGGAATCTCATCCCTGGGCTCCCTTGCCCAGGCGGATCCGTGGCAACTCCGGAGAAGGCGTGGTGATCCTGGCGTCGTAGGGATGGTCATCGCGTTTGAAGAGGCCGATGATCCGCTGCACGTAACCGCGTGTCTCGGCGTAGGGAGGAACGCCGCGGTAACGGTTGACGGCCCCTTCACCAGCGTTATAGGCGGCTGCCACCAGGCTGACATCGCCTTCGAAATAGGCCAGCAACCACCGCAGATAGGCCAGACCGCCGCGCAGGTTCTGTTCCGGATTAAAGGGGTTCTTGACGTTGAAGCGCGCCGAGGTATCGGGAATCAGCTGCATCAGCCCCTGTGCGTTCTTGTTCGACAGGGCTGCGGTGTTGAAATTGGATTCGGTCCGAATCACCGCCAAAGCCAGCCGCGGGCTGACTCCATATTCGGGTGCCAGCTGGTGCACCAGGCCGACGACCATTTTCTGCGCTTCATTGCGCGGCAGCATTTCATCCCCGCCATCTTCGGCAGGCGGCGGAAGCAGCGGGCGCATGCACTCCGGCACCTCCGGCGTCGGGTCGCCAACAAAACGCTGCATCTTCTGTGACTGCAGATGCCCCTGCTTGGCGGCCAGGCTGAAAAAATAGGCTGCCCTGGCATCATCGCGCTCGACGCCCCGCCCGTTGGCGTACATCCACCCGAGACTGAACTGGGCTTCCGGGTCACCAAGTCGGGCAGCATCACAATATAGCTTGACCGCCCGCGCGTAATCCCTGGGCACCCCTTCGCCATGTTCATGCGCCTGCGCTTCCTTGCGCAAAGCCAGCAGCCGCTCGGCGGCCGCTTCGCTGGGAACATCCGCGGCAGCGACAGAGGTGGCGAGAAGGAATCCCAGCATTCCGCAGTGCACCAGCACGCCACGGCGCAGCAGTGCCAGACATCGAAAACAGTCAGGTTCCATCAACGGACTCCGTCGGCCACGCCAAAGCGTGACACATACCATGGGATCGCCGCCTGAACGCCCTCTGCGAGCCGGTGACTCGGGAGATAATGGAGGAGGCGCCCGGCTTTGGCAATGTCGGCCTGCGAATGGCGAACGTCGCCCGGCCGGAAATCTGCATACGCCGGCTGCATTTGCATTACCTCCGGTCGAAATGTGGAGAGTGCATCACGCAGGATCTCGAACAGGCGATTCAGCGTGGTCCGATCATCCACTGCAACATTGTAGACCTGATTCAGCGCTGCCGGGTCGGTGGTCGTCGCTGCCAGCAGGTTGGCCTGCACGGCATTGTCCACGAAGCAGAAATCACGGCTGGTCTCTCCGTCACCGTTGATGGTCACCTGCTCGCCGAGCAGCAGCGCACGCGTCCAGCGGGGAATCACCGCGGCGTAAGCGCCTTCCGGATCCTGACGGGCACCGAACACGTTGAAATAGCGCAAACCGATGGACGGAAAGGCATAACAACGTGCGAAAACCTCGGCATACAGCTCGTTCACCAGTTTGCTGACGGCATACGGCGACAAGGGCCGACCGATACGGTCTTCGACCTTGGGCAGCGCCGGATGATCACCGTAGGTCGAACTCGACGCTGCATACACGAAACGCTTGACGCCGGCATCGCGGGCCGCCACCAGCAGGTTGAGAAAGCCATCGACATTGGCTGCGTTGGTCGCCACCGGATTCGCCAGAGAGCGTGGTACCGACCCCAGCGCCGCCTGATGCAGGACGAAATCGACCGTGCGGCAGGCCTCGTGACAGGCGTCGAGGTCGCAAATGTCGGCCTCGATGAAGCGGTGACGCAGCCACTGCTCGGGCGCCACCAGCGAGCGCACCTCGTCGAGATTGCGACGATGACCGGTGGCGAAATTATCGAGGCTGATCACCGTCTGGTCGAGCTTGAGCAAGGTCTCGACCAGATGCGAGCCGATGAAGCCGGCACTGCCGGTCACCAGCCAGCGCGCCGGCTGCGCCAGCAGCCGTGCGCCGAGTACTGCCGGCAAGGCTGTGGAACTCAGAGACGCCACACGGTTACCCCTTGCGCTGCCAGCTCGGCCTCGTTGAACATGCTTTTCACATCGGCGAGGACGCCGCCCGGCTGCAGTTTGCCGACGTAGGCGGCGAGCGGCCGCGCCTTGAACTGGCGATGGGCAACCGCCGCGACAATCGCCGCAGCAGCCGGTAGCTGCTCCCAGGTCGTCAGTTCGACGCCGTATTCCTTGCGGGCCTCGTCGGCGTCGGCAACCGGTTCATGCACCAGCACCTGCGCGCCATAGGATTCGAGCTCCCGGATCACATCGATGACGCGGGAGTTGCGGAGATCCGGGCAGTCTTCCTTGAAAGTCAGTCCGAGCACGATGATTGGCGCGCCCTTGACCTGCCAGCCGTTGCGAATCAACTGCTTGATGGTCTGCTCGGCAATGAATTTTCCCATCCCGTCATTGATTCGGCGTCCAGCGTTGATCACCTCCGGGTGATAGCCGAGCATCTCCGCCTTGTGCGTCAGGTAATACGGGTCGACACCAATGCAGTGGCCGCCAACGAGGCCGGGGCGGAAAGGCAGAAAATTCCATTTGCTGCCGGCCGCTTCCAGGACCTCCAGCGTATCAATACCAATGCGATCGAAAATGATCGCCAACTCGTTCATCAAGGCGATATTCAGGTCCCGCTGCGTGTTCTCGATGACCTTGGCGGCCTCGGCCACCTTGATGCTCGAAGCCGGATAAACGCCGGCAGTGATCACGCTGCCATAGACCTCCCTGACCCGCTGCAGCGTTTCCGGGGTGTCCCCGGAAACCACCTTGACGATTTTCGTCAGCGTCCGCTCCTTGTCGCCTGGGTTGATCCGCTCCGGCGAATAACCGACAAAGAAGTCCTCTTTCCATTTCATCCCGGAAGATTTCTCGATGATCGGGATGCAGACTTCTTCGGTCGCACCGGGATAGACCGTCGATTCGAAAACCACCGTCGCACCACGCTTCAGGTTCCTGCCGACCGCCTCCGATGAACCGATCAATGGTCCGAAATCCGGTTGATGCGCCTGATCGACGGGCGTCGGGACGGCCACAATCACGAAATCCGCCTCTCTCAGGGCAGCCGCATCGGTGCCGACTTCCAGATGAATCGCCGCCTTGAGATCGGCGCTGCTCACCTCGCCGGTGGGATCGACATGCTGTCGATAGTGCGCCACCTTGTTTGCCGACAGATCGTAACCGATCGTTCGACGCTGCTTGCCGAACTCGACGGCCAGCGGTAAACCGACATAACCCAAACCCACCACAGCCACAATAGTCATCAGTTTTCCATTCTCAGATTGCTATTCGTTTTCAGCCACGCCGGCTTCCTACAGACCCTTGAGCAACTGCGCGACTTCTGCCTGCGCCGGGAACTTGTCGCCCAGCTTGGCGAGCTGATCCAGTTCGCTTCTGGCCTCGCTGTTCTTCCCGGCCTTGATCAGTGCCCTGGCGTAGTTGAGACGAATCTGCGACGCCTGTGGGGCCAGTTCCAGGGCCTTCTTGAACAGTCCCAGCGCGCGTGCGGCATCGCCCTTGTCCATCAGCAGAACCGCCAGGGTATCCAGCAGCGCCGGTTGATCGGGCGCCAGCTTGTTGGCCTTTTCGGCATACTCGATCGCCTTCGGGTCCTTGAGCTGGCCGGCGACCCAGGCCATGTTGTTGAGCACGACAGGGTTTTCCGGCTGTGCCTCGAGAAGAATGCGGTACTGTCGGGCGGCACCGGCATAGTCCTTGCGCGCGCCCGACATCTCGGCCAGATAGAGACGGAAGCGGTTGTCCTTGGCATGTTCCTTGAGCCACGTTTCAGCGAACTTGTCGGCCTCGGCAGTGTTACCGCCGGCCAGCAGTGCGGTATGCAGCTTGACCGCCAGATCGGCCGATGGAGCTTCCTTGAGACCGACACGATAGGCCGCTGCGGCCTCCACCCAGGCCTTCTTCGCCGCGTGTGCGTCACCCTCGAATAGGTAGCCGATGGCCTCCTTGGGCCTCTGCTTCTGTACTTCGCGAGCGACCTCGAGTGCTTCCTTGCTGCGACCGGCGTCGAGATCGAGGAGCATGATTCCGCGCTGTGCCTCCAGCGAATCCGGCTTGACCTGCAACGCCTTTTGCAGATTCTGCAGCGCGGCGTCCTTGTTTTTCGCCGCCACCTGAATCTCGGCCATGCGCAGATAGGGCAGGGGCGAATTGGGTTGCAAGGCAGCCATCTTGCCATAGGTAGCCAGCGCCTGATTGTAGTCCTCGGCGGCTTGCTGGGCGCGTCCGGCCGCATCCAGGATTTCCGGCCGTTCCGGTAGCGCGGCGACAGCCTCCTGGGCAGCAGAAAGCGCGCTCTTGGTCTCTTTCTTGCCCAGATACAGGCCGATCAGCGCCAGACGCGGTGCTGGGTCGGTCGGATTTGCCGTCACCGCCTTGCCGATCAGAGTCGCGATCTCTGCGGTCGTGCCACCCGCTTTTGCACGCAGTTGGGCGAGCGCCATGAACGCCTGCACATTCTTCGGATCTTTCTCGAGCACCGATTCGAAACGCTTCCTGGCGTCCTCCGGCTTCTTCTCGTTGAGATCCAGATTGGCCAGATTGGCGGCTGCCGGAAAGTAAGCCGGGTTCAGGGCCAGAGCCTTCTCGAAGCTCTTGCGGGCAGCCGCGGCATCGCGCTTGCCGAGCAGCGCCGTACCACGCAGATTGTGCGTCAGCGGGTTATCCGGCTGTTTCTTCTCGAGTACTGCGATGGCCTTGAGTGCCTGATCGAATTCGCGGCGCTGCAGGTGCGCCGCGATCAGGGCCAGATCTGCCCGGCTGCCGGTATCGGCTGCCGCCACCTGCTCGAGATCGCGGAATGCCACATCGCTGTCGCCTTTCGCCATGTTGACCATCGCCAGCGAGGTGCGCTTGGCAGGGTTTTTCGGGTCGAGTGCTGTGGCCTTGGCAAAATAGGTGCCGGCCTTGTCGACCTGCCCATTCTGCAGAAACACCTGCCCAGCCAACGCCAGCATGTTCGAATCCTTGTCGATCTTGTCGAGGACCGGTTCCAGAACGCCTAGAGCCTTGCTCGGCTGGGCATTGCGCAGGTAGCTGGCGATCAGGACGCGACGCGCGATGCTCAGTGGTGGTGTCCGCGGCAGCGCCTTGAGCAGGTAGGCCTCGGCCTGCGGGAAAGCCTGTGAGTCGTACTCGATCAGGCCCGCCAGTTGCAGGCCCAGAGGACTCTCCGGAACCACCTTGAGATGCAGGAGGATGGCGTCTCTGGCCGCCGCATAGTCCTTCTGCTGGTAAGCCAGCATGGCCCGCAGGTATTGGGTTTGCGGATGATTGGGGGCAATCTGCTTGAGCACCTCAATCTGTTTGCCGGCATCGTCGAGTTTGCCTTCCGCCAGCAGAATCCTGACGATCGCCGAATGCGCCGGCAGATAGTCCGGTTTGATTTCCAGCGCTTTCCGATAGGCATTCGTCGCTGCCGCGGCGTCGCCTTGGGCGGCAAACAGATCCCCCTTGAGTTGCCAGGCATCATACAGCCTGGGTTGTTTCTCCAGTGCCGAGTCGAGCAAGGCCAATGCACCTGGCAGGTCGCCGCGGCCTGCTTTCAGTCGTGCCTCACCGAGCAAGGCGGGGGCATGACCCGGTTGCGCCACCACCGCGGCGGCGTACGCCGCTGCAGCCTGCTCCTCCTTGCCCTGCATCAGGTAGGCCTGACCCACCGAAGTCTGCAAGTCGGCCTTTGCCTCCGGCGTGGTGAGCTGGACCTTGGCCAGTTCTTCGGTCACTTTCTCGGGCTGCCCGAGCATCAGCATGGTGCGCGCCAACAGCGGCGTCACCTGATCAGCCGGATAGTTCAAGTTCTGCGCCTTGCGCAACTCGACTTCAGCACCGGTCGGGTCGCCGCCTTCGAGCAGCGCCTTGGCAAGCAGGAAACGCGCTTCTGGAAGTTGCGGGTCCTGCTGCAAGGCATTTTTCAGCTGGATTGCGGCGGCCTTGTGGTCGTTCTTCGCCAGAAATGCCTTCGCCGAACTGAGCATGGTCTCCGGCTTCTCGCCACCGCAACCCACCAGCAGGAGAGTGGCCAGCAGTGCCGAAGCGGTGGCTTTGCGCAGCAGGTGCATCGAGTTACGAGTATTCATCAGAGTCCCCCCATGAGTTCGATCAATGTTTCCAGGAAAAACACTATTTCAGCCCGAATCTGTGCATCATGTCGTACAGGGTCGGACGGCTGACGCCGAGCAACTCGGCGGCACGAACGACGTTCCCGTCGGCGCGCGCCAGGGCGGTGATGATCACGCGTCGTTCGGCATGATCACGCGCATGCCGCAGGTCCAGCTTGATCGCTTCCTCCTGCTCCGCACCCGACAAACCGATGTCATCAGCGGTAATCTGGTTCCCATCGGCCATGATCACCGCCCGCTTGATGCAGTTCTCCAGTTCGCGCACGTTTCCCGGCCAGGGGTGCGCTTCTATCATGCGTACGGCGTCCTCGCGCAAAGTCATGTTGCTGCGATTGTTCTCGGCCGCAAACCGCCGCAGGAAGGCGTGCGCCAGCAAAGCAGCGTCGCCGGAGCGGGCGCGCAAGGGCGGAATATTCACGACGATCTCTGCCAGGCGATAGTACAAATCCTCGCGAAAACGTCCCTCATTGATCAGGAACTTGAGATTCTGGTGCGTCGCGCAGACGATTCGGACGTTGACCGGGATTTCTTGCCGCCCGCCCAGCCTTTCGATGACGCGCTCCTGCAGAAAACGCAGCAACTTGGCTTGCAGGGAGTGCGGGAGGTCACCGATCTCGTCGAGCATCAGCGTGCCGTTGTTGGCCGATTCGATCTTGCCCGGGGTTGTTTTTGCAGCCCCGGTGAAAGCCCCTTTTTCGTAACCAAAGAGTTCGCTCTCCAGCAAGTTGTCCGGAATGGCCGCGCAGTTGATGGCCACGAAGCGCTCGCGTCGCCTTGGCGACGCCTCATGCACACCGCGCGCCAGAAGTTCCTTGCCGGTGCCGCTTTCGCCAAGCAACAATACCGTTGCGTCGGTGACGCCCACTCGCTCGATGGTGCGACAGACGCGCAGCAACTCCGGGTCACGGGTGATCAGACCGGACAGCACGTCGGGTTGCTGCATCGCCAGCAGTCGCACGTTCTCCTGTTGCAGTTCATGGAGACGGTAGGCTCGCTGGATGGTGAGGCCAAGCATCTCGATCTCGAATGGTTTGGCGAAGAAGTCATAGGCACCCAGAGCAATCGCACGCAGCGCGTTGGCGCGATCGTTCTGACCGGTGAGGACGATGATCTTGGTATCCGGCGCCAGCGTCAGGATCTCTTCGAGCAACTTGAAACCTTCGGAGACGGAATCCGGGTCTGGCGGCAACCCGAGATCCATGGTCACCACCGGCGGCTGATAGCGTCGCACCAGCTGCAGCGCACTCTCACGATCATCCGCGGTGAGTGCTTCGTACTGGTCGAAAGCCCAGCGAATCTGTTTCTGCAGTGCTCGGTCGTCCTCGACGATCAACAGGTGCGGCAGCTTCTCTGTGCTCATTCTGATTCCTTCAGCAAGTCAGGGGACGCTGTGGCGTGTCCAACCTCAAACAATGGCAACAACAGGTCCACCTGCGTGCCGACATCAACAGCACTATCGACCGAAACCTTGCCGCCCAGTTCATGAATGTACTGAAAGCTTTCGTAAGCGCCAATCCCCATCCCCGTCGGCTTGGTGGTCTGGAAAGGCTTGAACAGGCGCTCGCGAACAAATTCGGGGCTCATGCCGTGCCCGCTGTCGCCTACTTCGACCAGGGCCTGTGTTCCTTGCCGGGCCAGTCTGACCCACACGCGCCCACGGTGCTCGGTGGCATCCAGTGCATTCTGCACCAGATGGCCGATCACCCGCTCAATGCGGTCTTCATGCCCGCGGGCGACCAGTCTCTCCTCGATCTTCAACTCGATATCCCGCCCCTGCCCGGATTTGGCGGTCTGAATCCGCCGCAGCACATCTGCCAGATCAATACCACGCGGACCGTCAAGCGGCGTCGCGCCTTCGCGTAATTGCATCATCAGCTTGCGCATCCGCTCGACGGAATGTTCAACGGTCATCAGCATGTCTTTCTGAAACTCCGGGTTGTCCCGATGGCGCTCGGCATTCTTGAGCATCAGCGACAACTGGGTGATGATGTTCTTGAGATCATGCACGACAAAGGCCGACATGCGGTTGAACGAGTCGAACTTCCGCACCTCGAGCAGAGCTTCACTGGCCTGCATCTGGCCGAGAAAGGCACCGGCCTGGCGAGCAGCCGTCTTCAGCAGATCATTGACCTCCCAATTGACATCGATTCTGGCGCGGGCCGTCGCCAGCACCACGAAGGCGATCAGTTCATTCCCGGTCGTCAGAGGCACCACCAGCCACGCATTCGGCACTTCGACCAGCCAGGCAGGGATCTCGAGACCATCGTAACGACGCGGCAGAGAACGATACTCTTCGAGGTTGATCACCCAGCCGCTGTCGAACAGAAAGCTGCACAAAGGGCTCCCCACATCCTCGGTCGCCGACGAGGTGGGCATGTTCCAGCACGCGGCCTGCGCAAAAAAAACGACCCGATGGGTCTTTCAACCACAACGCACCACTCGGACTCTCGACCATGTCGGCCAGGCCACGCACCACATGCCGCCCCATGCTGGAGAAGCCGCCCTGTGAGGAAAGTGTCTGGGTAAAGCGCAGCCACTCCTCACGGTAGTCGTATCGGTAGCTGAAGAAATGCTTGCCCACCTGCACTCGCAGGCGCGCCCGCATCGAACCCGAAATAGTCAGTCCCGCCAACACCAGCAATGCCGCAAAGAGCAGCGCCAACTGCAATGCCCGCCCCCATTCGCCACCAAAGAAACGCACGTAATAGCCGGCAGCCGCCATGAACAGCAGATAGACGCCGACGATCAGCAGCGTTGCCGACTGCAGAGCGGCATGCTGCGACATCACCAGGCGTCTCTTCCAGTCATGGCTGCGAATCGCCGACAACGCCACCAGTGGCAAACCCAGGGCATGCGCAAAGCCGCGGATACTGAAGGCGTCTGCATCAATCCGGTTGAACAGCAGCGCGTCCGAGTACAGGTACAGGTCGAACAGGAAAACACCGCCAAGCCCGAGACACAAGGGCTTGATACTCCAGCGAAAGTCGGGAGAAACATTGCGGAACAGGCGCTCGACCAGCACCAGGCCGAAGACGCTCATCGCCAGGGATGCAAACAGAACCAGCCGTTGTGACGGCACCACGAGATCAATACCGAGTACCAGCAGGAGCTGCGAGGCGAAAGCAAGAACGAAGAGCAGCAGCGCGCAGCCGCTCAACCAGCCAAAGCGCGCCGGCGCCCGCTCGCCGTCTGTCGGTTCCGGTTTCATCAGGACGAAGAGAAAGAAATACCAGCCGCCGAAGCGCAGTACATCGGCCAACAGGCTGCCGGCGAGAAAAACCGCCGCTCCGGTCAGGGCAAAGGCCAGAGCCAACCCGCCCCATAGCGCGCTCAGGCTTACCGCCAGAAACATCGCACGACTGCGACCACCGGTGCGCCAGCCGGAAGCCAGGTAGAGCGTCAGGAAGGCCGCCAGAACTGCCGCCAGCCCGTAACTCCAGGCAGCGATCATTGCCATCTTGTTGTCCATCACCGTCGCCTGCTCTTTCGCAGCATGATCAGCGGACAGGAGGCAAGCCGCAGCACACTATTCATCGAGCGCCCTTGCCGGTCAAGACCACGCCGATGGTTTCGAAGAGAATGACCACATCAAGGAACAGACTGTGGTTCTTGACATAATACAGATCGTATTGCAGCTTCTGAACAGCATCATCGATCGTCGACCCGTAGTGGTAACTCACCTGCGCCCAGCCGGTGAGCCCTGGTTTGACGCTATGTCGTACAGCGAAAAACGGAATGTCGCGTGTCAGCTGGTCGACAAAATAGGGGCGCTCCGGACGTGGCCCAACCAGGCTCATATCCCCCGTCAACACGTTGTACAACTGCGGCAATTCGTCGATACGCAGCTTGCGCAGGATCCGACCGACGCGCGTCACACGATCATCATCGACCATCGCCCAGCGTGGCTTGCCGTCACTCTCGGCATCGTTGCGCATGCTGCGAAATTTGATGATCCTGAACAAACGACCCTCGAGACCGACCCGCTCCTGCCGATAAAAGACCGAAAACCCGTCTTCCAGGACGATCAGGATCGCTGCCAGCAGCATCACCGGCATGGCAAGCAGCAGCAGTGAGGACGCCACCACGACATCGAACAAGCGCTTGATACTCGTCCGCCGCCAGCTCTGCCGGAAGCCATCACCAAAAATCAGCCAGCCGACACGCAGGGAATCAAGACGAATCTGCCCAAGGGCACGTTCGAAATAGCTTGCCAGGTCGAGCACCCGGACACCGGACAGCTTGCAGTCCAGGAGTTCGCGCAAGGGAAGTGCGCCACCGCGGCGCTCACGCACGGCAACGATGATCTCGTCGACTCGCAGGGCATGCGCCGTGTCGGAGAGCGACCGATCCTGAGAAAGGATCACCTGGGAAGGGACGACGACCTCCATGTCGCTGCCCGACGGATAGAAGCCAACGATCTGAATATCCGGATCCGATTTACGCAGAACGCGGCCGACGTTTTCCGCTTCCTCACCAACCCCGAAAACCAGTACGCGGTGACTCAGCAAGGAACTCGATCGACTGTGCGCCAGATGCACGCGCCGCACCAGCGTTGCAAAAATGGCCGCCAGGCCGGACAGCAACATGAAACTGCGATCGACCTCGGCCACCGATAGCAGCGAAAACACTACATACGCCAGCGGAATCGCCAGGTAGAGAGACAGCACCGCGCGTGCCTGGGTCTCTTCCCTGGTGCGGCTATGAACCCGCTGATAGATACCCAGCCAGGCATTCAGGACGATCATCGTGAGCGCAAAAATCACGGCATAGAAAGCGACTCTCTCCAGTGCGAGCGGAGCGCCATGCCCGATCCACATGGCGGCAAGGATCACACACGCGACCGGGAACATCAGGTCGACGGCAACCTGGGCAAGCGTCTTCCGGTGAAACCAATGATTGAACACCTTGATCACGATAGACTCCTTGCAAGCATAAACCTGAAAACTTCTCGTTATGACCGATGCTCGGAGAGCTGCTTCACATCAGGAAAGCTCGGCAAATGTCACGAGACGAAGGCTATCACTGCAGATATGTAGAGACCGTGACCTAATGCACAAGCCGGGGACAATACCAGGGGTAACAAGCCGTGCTGTGCATGGTGAAAAGTAAGATGCTGCTTTCAAAAAAACCAGATAAGCATAGGATAGAAAAAGATATTTTATAAATTGAATGGCTGATTTATGCTGGGATTATACATTGGGCGGCAACTTTCTGGGGGTTTTCAGGAATACGGGGAGGCGCGTGGAATGCCTGCAGGGGAACGCCCTTCGAGAAACAGGGCAAAGCATAACAGCAAGTAGAACAGGAAAGCAGACCTCGGCATATCCAGGACACTTGAGAACACCCCGACGACCGTACAAGCAGCCAGGGCCGCCAGCAAGTAAGGTGCGAGGACATGCGCGCGTCCGCGACCCTGCAGCAGATTGGCAAACGCCATGCCCAGCAGGCCGAGCAGCAGAAGCAGGCCAACGGCTCCCTGATCAATCAGCATCTCGAGGAACAGGCTGTCGACATGCCACGGCAGGAAGTAATGGCGACCGGCAAAAAACCAGTGCGCCATGCCGCCGGAAAAATCACCGTTGCCGAGTAGTTGATGGCCATCCGCAGCGAGAACGCTCAGATGATCCACATCGACGAAATCCGCCCCCCCCTCCAGCCGTAGCGAGAGAAATCCCGGCCACGATGCCGGCCAGCCTCGGGACCAGCCCTTGGGCGCAGTGAGGGTCACAACGAAATGCTGCCATTCATCGTCCGTACTCGGCAAGGCCAGGCCAGCCTGCGCGCAGGCCGCGGCATACAGAAGATGCTGCTGGCACAAGCCCACGCGCAGTCTCGCTGGCTGCGGCGCGTGCAGATCCATCGCCAGCGTATAAGTGCTCCCTGCAACAAGCTCCGGAACGCGTTGAAGCAGTTCGAAAGCGCCACCAGCACGTACGCTGTGGGGCGTTCGGAAAATGCGCAGATGGCTCCCCTCGCCTGCTTCGACGATCCGCAGGCGACCTGGCAGCGCACGTCCGGGAACGGTCTGTGAATAGTTTGCCGGGAAACGCCCGAGCCCTCTGCCCAGCAGCCATTCCGATGGCGCACGCAGCAGGCTCAGGCCCTCTTGCCAGTGCTGCACGCGGCCACCCAGATCGCGCTCGCCGGCCGACACCCTGCTGCCCATAAAATCCCCCAGGCACAGGACCGCGAGAACCTCAAGGATCAGTACACCGACCAGCACCCGAGTTCCCCTCCGCCGCCAAGGCTCCGGCTCGGGGACTCTGGCGGTGGCGGCAGGCCCGATGGCGCACGCCAGCCGAGATCGCCGCAACCAGGGCGCCGGCAAGCGCCAGGCGAGGACGACCAAGGACACGCCGACACCCAGATATACGGCACGAGAAAAAGTGGTCAGGCAGGCATGGCCAGCGACCACCGCCAGGCACGCAGCGACCGCCCAGCGCCATCGGGTGCGCGCGTGCACCACTGCATAGGCCGCAAACGGCACCGCCAGAGCGAGGAAAGCATCGATTGCCGCACCACCGACATGCATTTCCCAGAATAGCGCGGTGCTGCGATAAGGCGTTGAAAAATCAAGCAATCCTGGATACCCCTTACGTTCCCATACGACGGCCAGGCCGACCACGCCCAGGCCACTCGCCATCCCGGCCGCCAAGCCTTGCCCCGCCAGTACCGATCCCGCCAGCATCTGGCTCCGCAAGGCCGGTAACAAGAGCAGCACCAGAAAGAAGCTCTTGGCCGTGCGCAGACTATTCAAGGGCTCTTCATACCCCTGAAACCACCCCAGGGAAAAGCCGCCGGCATCGGCCAGTCCGTGCAGCGTTGCCCACAGGTAGGACATTGCCAGCGCGCCGATCCCGATCTTCGTCCAGCCGAAAGACTTTGTCTGCTCAGGCTCCCGGCGCGAGTCAACGGATGGACTCGCGAAGCACTGCGGCCCGGCGGACTGCTCGGTAACCGCCTGGGGTTGCGACATGCACCGTAATCGTCTGGCTGCCATGCGCGCATGGCAGCCAGCCGCCGCGCCAAGCACCAGCAAGTCGAACTCATCGATGCCGATCCATCCGGTCCACGCGGAAAAACTGGCGGCTGGCAACAGTGCCGGTAGAACGAACAGCCAGATGTCCGGGCGCCAGCAGACGGCCAGGCACCAGGCGACAAAAAGTCCGCTCAACAATGCCGGCCACAGCGGATGATGAACTGCAATACCAGCGCCGAGGAGAGTGGCCAGCGTCGCCAGCGCGCCCTGCATCAAGGTTAGCGCCAACTTCCCCCTTTCGCCGCGCGCCGGCAGGTGCTCCTCACCAGGACCGGCAGCACCCCGGCAAAGCCATTCGGACAACCCTCAGGTCCGCGCGGATCGGCGATGCGGCATCCTGTGCAACAACACGAGACTTCGCACAGTATGCGCATTCTGTCGTTTTCCTGACTGGTTGCCGAAGATTCTGTCGTTGGAACTGGATCATGTCAATCAGCAAATCCCTCGAAAGCCAGCGCGGTCGCCACACCGTTCTCTGCCAGAACGCCACCGTCTGCCGGCCGCTTGCCAGGGACTTCCCGCTGTGACTTGCCAGCAGCGGTATTATGGCGTCTAATCGATCCACATCCCGGTGCCGACGCTATGCACTTCTAGGCACTACGGCGATGTGCCGCCGCCATCCGGCGCGTGCGGGCAGATGGAGAGAGGCACTATGTTTTCGCCCGAATGGTGGCATTGGATGGTCCTCGGACTGATCCTGACGATGGCCGAAATAGCCATCCCGGCATTTTTCATGGTCTGGTTTGGCATCGCCGCAGCAGGCGTCGGCGCCATTCTGCTGGCCATGCCGGAACTCCCTGTGGCAGGTCAGATCCTGCTCTGGGCAGCGCTCTCGGCAGCGCTGGTCGGGCTCTGGTTTCGCTATCTCAAACCTCGCACCATGACCTCTGTCGGCACCTCGGCCGCCAACGTGGCCGGCGAAGTCGGCATCCTGATCACCGGGATCACCCCGGATATCCGTGCTCAGGTACGTTTTCAGAAACCGATTCTCGGTGCCGACGTCTGGGAGTGCTACGCCGATACGACGATCAGGGCGGGTGAACGGGTTCGCATCGTCGCTGTCGAAGGCAGTTACATCAAAGTGGAGCAAGCAAGATGACTGGTATGACCATATTTTCGATTGTCCTTCTCATCTTTGTTGCGGTCACCGTCGCCAATGGCGTTCGCATCGTTCCGCAAGGCGAAGAGTGGGTCGTGCAGCGCCTCGGCAAGTACCACAGCACCCTGCTGCCCGGACTGCGCTTCATCATTCCCTACATCGATATCGTCTCCTACAAGGTCACCACCAAGGACATCATTCTCGATGTCCAGGAGCAGGAGGTGATCACGCGCGACAACGCGGTGATCGTGGTCAATGCCATCGCCTTCATCAAGGTCACCGACCCGGTGAAAGCCGTCTATGGCGTCCAGGATTACTCCGAAGCGATCCGCAACATGATCATGACCACCCTGCGCTCGATCGTCGGTGAAATGGAGCTCGACCAGGCGCTGTCGTCGCGGGACACCATCAAGGCGCGTCTCAAAGCCGGCGTTGCCGACGAAGCGCTGGACTGGGGACTGACCGTCAAGTCGGTTGAAATCCAGGACATCAAACCCTCGCAGTCCATGCAGCGCGCAATGGAAATGCAGGCCTCGGCCGAGCGCGAGCGCAAGGCGATGGTCACCCGTGCCGAAGGCGAAAAGCAGTCGATGATCCTCACCGCCGAAGCACGCCTGGAATCGGCCAAGCGCGATGCCGCAGCGCAGGTGACCCTCGCCGAAGCGTCCTCACAGGCGATCACCAAGGTGAATCGTGCTTTTGGCGACAACGAACTGCCGATGCTCTACCTGCTCGGCGAGAAATACATCACCAGTCTCGGCAAGATCGCCGAGTCCGACAACGCCAAGATCGTCCTCCTGCCTGCCGACATTCAGAGCACCTTGCGCGGGCTTTTTCAACGGGTGAACAAGACCGGTCAGTGATTTCTGCCAGTCCTGTCCTTTTCCCTCAACCCTCCCCCTCACGGTAATGGAGAGGCAATGAACGCAGGCTGGATCATCTTTGGCATCTGCATCCTATTCGTTCTCGGCGCCGCACTGCCGCTCATCCGCGATCATCGCGCCGACAAGGATCCGCCCTTGCCGCGCAAGGAAACGCTGCGCGACTGGCGCAACGAAAAGTAGTGCCCCCCACCGCCAGGCCTCACGGCTTGGGCGTATCGCCGCTGACCGGCGACGCGCAGTCAATCGCTACAGGCCGCCTGCAGTTCCTGGTGAATCAGCGCGAGAACGCTTGCCTGCCGATCGTGCTGCTGTTCGGCCAGCGCCGGGAAAGCCGGCCAGCCCGGATCGACCCACTCCAGCCCGGCAAACTGGCGACTGGCCGCGTAACGGGGAATGACGTGAAAATGCACCTGGTGATCGACCATCATCAGCATCAGGTAGTTGATGCGATCGTAGCCGAAAGCCGACTGCACTGCCCTCTCGAGTTTCCCGAGCAAACCGGAGAGATCCGCCATTTCTGCAGCCGTGACCTGCGAAAATTGCGCCGCATGACGATTCAGCGACAAGACGCCGCAGCCCAGGGTTACCTGGCCAGGTCGTACCGACCACGACCAGGCAGGGGTTCTCGCGACCAGCAACTCGTCAACCCGGAACTTTGCGCGAAACCCCGCAAGCATCTGCGATCCGTCCATTGCTGGTCTCTCCTCGATTCAGAAAACCGTAAAGGTAACAGAAGTTCCGGGAATACCTGCCACGCCGTTGCCAGCGTGCCCGGCAAAATGTGTCAAAATTGTCCCGGATGCCGGTGCTGACCGGCATCCCACCCATACACGCAGAGGGAACGATCATGGCCAGATACGGTTTCGTCGCATCGGGCGGCGGTTATCGGAGCTTTTACAGCGAAGGAGTGCTGGTGTGGCTGAAGCGCAACGAAGTGCCGATCGTGCATATCGCTTCGACCAGTTCGGGAAACAATATCGTCCTCGACTATCTGCTCTGGGATTGGTGGCACGAAGAGCTGCCGCCGGTCCTGACGCGCACGGTCCGGCTCAACGTCACCGACATTTTTCATATCTTTGCCAATTTTCTCGGCTTGCGCCCGCAGTTGCTGCCCACCGGCACGCATCTGTTCACCGTCGACAAGGACAGTTGCCGCAAGTCGCTGCTGCTCGATGACAAGCGCCGCCGCGAACTGTTGGCCGAGCATCTCAAGACGCTGCGCTGGGACATCCGCGCGACCAATCTCAGCCAGCGTCGGGGATGGTTTTTCAACGTCAATGAGATCCTGACATGCATTGACGATGCCAGTCTCGATGTATTCATGGACGCTTTCCTCGCCGGCATCACTACCCTCCCCTATTTCAAGGCGATCAGCATTGATGGAGATTACTACATCGAGGGCGGCTACCTGGACAACACACCGCTGCGGACGCTGTTCGAGGATGATGAAGTCGACGAGATCATCGCCGTCGACTTCACCGATTACGACTACCATGGCGAACTCGAAAGGCTTTACCACGCGAAGCCATTGACTCTGCCGTTCAACAGCATCGACACGCACCTGCTGGTCAGCGACCTGCAACTGACGCTGCCCAACACCCGCATTTTCGCGCAGGCGACCCTGATCAACGAGATGCTCAAGGCGATGGGTACAACGAGCGCCGAGATCGGCGGCCGGCGCTATTACGCCAAGCCCTTGCACGTGCTGCGCCCGAAGGACCTGCAGAGCATGACCATTTCGCTCAAGGACAGCAGCGCCCAGAAGCGCTATTTCGAGCTCGGTCAGCAGGAGGCAGCGAGGCTGTTCAAGACGGCATAGCCGATGGCCTATCGGCCGTTCGCCACCCAGCGGTTGAAACCGGCGCGCGCGCTGTCGATGAGTTCTCCGGCGGTCAAGCCGACCGGTCCGCAGCCGCTGGCGACGCGTTCGTCGGCCGCGGCGCCGTGCAGATGCACCGCGGCCAGCAGGGCTTCGAGCGCCGGCCAGCCCTGCGCCAGAAGCGCCACGATGAAACCGCTGAGCACGTCGCCGCTGCCGGCGGTCGCGAGACCGGGATTGCCGCTGGTGTTGATGAACCAGCGGCCGGCAGGCGTGGCGATGATGCTGCCGCAGCCCTTCAGCACCACCATTGCCTGGTAACGCGCGGCGATTGCCAGCGCGGCGCCAGCACGGTCGGACTGGACGAAGGCGGTGTCGCAAGCAAGCAGGCGGGCCGCCTCGGTCGGATGTGGCGTCAGCAGCGTTGGCCCCTGGCGCGCCAGCACGGCCTGCTGCAAACGGTTTGCGCCCGCCAGCAGATTCAGCGCGTCAGCGTCGAGCACGAGCGGGATGTCGAGCAAACTGGCGCGTTCGAGCAACGTGATGGCTTCGTCGTCGCACCCCATGCCTGGACCACAGGCGAGCGCGCTGAGGCCGGCGGCGAGCAGAGCGTCCGGCTTGCGGAGCATCAGTTCCGGCTGTAACGGGTCGATCGCAGGCGCCTGTCGATCGAGCAGGCCGAGATAGACGCGCCCGCTGCCGAGCCTGAGCGCTGCGCGACCGGCCAGGAAAACGGCGCCGACCATGCTGCTCGCACCACCGAGAATGCCGGCGCTGCCATGGCTGCCTTTGTGGCTGTTTTTGGCACGCGGGTGCAGGCAATCGGCGAACAGGTCGGTGCCGATCGTCCGTGCCGTCGCTATCGCCAGCCGCTCGGCGTCGAGGTCGAGCGTGGCGACCGAGATCGAACCGCAGTAATCCGGGCCATCCGCAGTGTACAGACCCGGTTTGGCGGCGATGAAAGTGATGGTGTGACTGGCGCGAATCGTCGTGCCGCAGAGTTTTCCGGTATCGGCGTCAAGACCGCTCGGACAGTCCAGGGCGAGCAGCGGACAGCGGTCGCGTGCGGCAAGGGCATTGGCGGCCAGAACGAGTTCGCCATGGAAACCGCCGATCGGACGCTGCAGACCGATCCCGAAGAGGCCATCGATGATCAGCGCCCAGCGCTGGCCGGAGGGAATGCTCTCGAGCACGCTGCCGCCGTCGTCGATGAAGCGTCTGCAGGCGGCTGCGGCATCCTTCGGCAAACGGCCGAGTTCGCCGACAAAGACCATGCTCACGGCAAAGCGACGTTCGCGCAGGTGGCGGGCAGCGACGAAAGCGTCGCCGCCGTTGTTGCCCGGCCCGGCGAGAACCAGCAACGCCCCCCCCTGCAGGCGGCACAGCGAGGTCGCGAGGTCGGCAGCAGCCAGTCCGGCGCGCTCCATCAAGGGCTGGTGAGCAGCGACCGTTTCGATGTTGCGCAGATCGGCGGCGCGATAGAGTGCTTGGGATCGAAGGCCTGTCTTCATGATCGGATCCTAGTCCAAAGTATTGGTAATTGGTATAGACCAGTTGCACGGGTAGCGGCAAGCCCTGACACAGGCTGGGTACGGAGCATGCTCCAATTCATTCGGCGATTGACCGCGGTTGATGAGGAAAAATATACTCTCGCCAGCGGCGCTGGATGTTCTGTCCCGCACGGGTCATCCTACTCTTTACATCGCAAAATCCATGAGATCAGCTGCTCCGAGGATGTTTTTCCGTCCGCCGCCGATGAGCCGCTTGCGGCGGCTGGCCATCCAGGTTCTGTTGCTGCTCGCCTGCCAGGGACTCCTGGCGGGCGAGAGTGCGCAGCCGCCTGCATCGGCACTGGTCGCCCGGATGCGCGACAACGCTCAGGCCATCACCAACAAGGTCAGTGACTACGATCGACTGCTTGCTTCGATCGGCGATGCGAGCATCGTCCTCTTGGGCGAAGCGACGCACGGTAGTGCCGAGTTCTACGACGAACGTGCCCGCATCACGCAACGGCTGATCAATGAGAAAGGCTTCCGGGCCTTGGTTCTCGAGGCTGGCTGGGCACCGGCGACACGGCTCGACGATTTCGTCCAGGGGAGGCTGCGCGGAGCGGATGCGACGACCGCCTTGCGCGTGTTTCAGCACTTCCCGCGCTGGGTGTGGCGGAATGAACAGTTCGCCGGCTTTCTCGAATATCTCAAGGAATCGCAAGAGGATTCGCCGCCCACCAGTCCGGCCATCTCGGTATACGGAATGGATCTGTATGGCGTTCCGGAAGCGATCGACCAGGTCCTGCGCTACCTCACGACATACGATCCAGCGGCCGTCAGGCAGGCCAGACGCGACTACCGGTGCTTCGCCCCATACAGCCGGCCGCCGCTCGATCCACAGCTCTATGGACGCGATGTGGCCAACGGCAGCATGCCTTCCTGCGAGAGATCGGTGCAATCCCGTCTGAAGAAAATGCGCAAACTTGTTGGAGCAGATCCAGCGCCGGCTGCGTTTGCCGCGCTGATGAGCGCGCGCACGATCGCTGGTGCTGAAGCCTACTACCGGACGCTGTATGCACTCGGCTCCCGCGATTCCTGGAATCTGCGCGAACGCTTTCTCGCCGAGTCGCTGCGGATACTTCTCGAACGACACGGCAAGATCGTCGTCTGGGCACACAACACCCATCAGGGAGACGCGCGCGCGACCGATCAGGTGCTGGCGGGTGAGCTGTCGATCGGCCAACTGATGCGAGAACAGATGGGTGAAGAGGCGGTTTACCTGGTGGGCATCACCACTTTCAGCGGCAGTGTCCGTGCCGCTACCGGCTGGACGACTCCGGATCGGGTCAAGACGCTGAGACCGGCGATCGAAGGAAGTTGGAGCCGTCTGCTGCACGACGTCGGCTTGCCGGCGTTCGTGCTGGTTTTTCGCGGCAATGCCGATCTCATCGACGCGCTCGATCGGCAACAGCTCGACCGGGACATCGGCGTCAACTACCTGCCCGATGCGGAACTCGAGAAACACTACTGGCACTCGTCGCCAACAAAGCGCTTCGACGCATTGATCCATATCGACACGACCCGCGCCCTATTGCCTCTACCTTGAGGCTGACGAAATTGTGCACCGCTCGATGGCGATGCCGTCCAGGCCAGCGGGTATCATGCCGAACATGTGCAGCACTGCTGAAAACCCGCCGAGCCCCCTGCCCTTCCAACCCAACTGCCTGTCGATAGACCTTGAAGTCGGTCTGCGCAGCGGACGCATCCAGCAACTGGCGGCAGTACGCGGCGACACTGGCGAAACCGTCCGTTTCGATCGCGGCGACCTGGCGGCTGCGCTCGGTCACCTCGATGCACTCGCCGACGGTTGCCGCTTCCTGATTGGTCACAACTTCATTCACTTCGACCGGCCGCACCTCGCCGCGGCCGACCCTCGCCTGCGGCTGCTGGCTCTGCCGGTGATCGATACGCTGTGGCTCAATCCGCTGGCTTTCCCTCGCCACCCTTACCATCACCTCGTCAAGCATTACCAGGACGGCGGGCTCAAGCGCGGGCAGCTCAACGATCCGCTGCTCGACGCGCAACTGACGCTCGAACTGTTCCACGACCAGTATCAGGCGCTGCAGCAATGTCAGTGCGCAACACCCGAACTGATGCTCGCCTGGCACTGGCTGACGACGTTCGATCAGCGGCTTTCAGGAATCCACAGTTTTTTCACGACGCTGCGGCGCCAGCTTCGCCCCAGCGACGACGAAGCGCAGCAGGCAATCGCGCGCTTTCTCGACGGCAAGGGATGCCGGACGCAGGCCTTGCAAGTCACCGATGACGCGGCAGAGAGCCACTGGTCACTGGCTTACGCGCTCGCCTGGCTGTCCGTCGCTGGTGGCAACTCGGTGCTGCCGCCATGGGTGCGGCATCAGTTTCCCGGCGCCGGCGCACTGATCCGGCGCCTGCGCGACCTCGGCTGCGGGCAAGCCGATTGCCCCTGGTGCAGCAAGCACCATGACGCCGACAAGGAGCTGCAACGCTGGTTCGGCTTTGCCGGATTCCGGCCGGAACCGACCGGCACCGATGGGCGGCCGCTGCAGCAGAGCATCGTCGAAGCGGCGCTCTCCGGCGAACATCTGCTGGCGATCCTGCCGACCGGCACTGGCAAATCGCTGTGCTACCAGATTCCAGCGCTGTCGCGCTTCGAGAAGACCGGTGCGCTGACGGTGGTCATTTCGCCGCTGGTCGCCCTGATGGCCGACCAGGTCGCTGGACTACGGGCACGCGGCATCGATAGCTGCGTCGCCATCAACGGCCTGCTGTCGACAGGAAGCCTTCATCTGCGGCGGGCGGCGGGTGATCGCGGCGACCAACGCTTTCGGCATGGGAATCGACAAACCCGATGTTCGCCTGGTGATCCACGCCGACATTCCCGGCTCACTCGAAAACTATCTGCAGGAAGCCGGCCGCGCCGGCCGTGATCAGCAGGCGGCACGCTGCGTGCTGCTGTACACGCCGGAAGATGTCGAGCGCCAGTTCGGCATGTCGGCGCGCTCGCGGCTCAGTCGCAAGGAAATCCAGACGATTCTGCGCTCGCTGCGCCAACTCGATCGCAAGAAACGCAAGGACGGCGAGGTGATCGCCACGCCCGGCGAAATCCTCGCCGAAGACGAAAACGGCGGCTTCGAACGCGACAGCGCCACCGACGACACGCGCGTGCGCACTGCCGTGTGCTGGCTCGAGGAAGCCCGCCTGCTGACACGTGAGCAGAATCAGGTGCAGGTTTTCCCCTCGTCGTTGCGCGTCGGCTCGGTCGAGCAGGCGCGCCAGCGGCTGGCGCGCGCAGGACTGCAAGCGGAGTACCAGCGGCAGTTGCTGGCGCTGGTCGATGCGCTGATCGGCGCAGCGGCCGACGAGGGGCTATCGACCGACGAGTTGATGGGGGTCACCGGTCTGGGTCCGGAGAAGCTGCGCACCGCGCTGCACGATCTCGAACGTTTGGGGATCGCCAGCAACGACATGGCGCTGACCGCCTACCTGCAGGTCGGCGTCGAGAATCCGTCGTCGCAGCGCTTTGAAAAGGCGTCGCGACTCGAACTCGCACTGATCGACCTGTTGCGTGAACAGGCTCCTGATCTGGTGCGTGGCGAGTCGTCGCTTCTGCACCTGCGCCTGATGACTCAGCGTCTGAAGGATGACGGCCACGCCGGCGCCCTGCCGGCACGGCTGCGCCAATTGCTCACCGGCATTGCAGGTGACGGCCACAACGACGACGGCGGACTCGGGAGTATTGCTGTGCGTCGCATCGACGCCGAAATGATCTCGATCACTCTGCAGCGCGACTGGTCGGTACTCGCGAAGACTGCACAGCTACGGCGTACCGCCGCCGGCCATCTGCTCGGGCATATGATCGCCAGTCTGCCGGCCGGCGCACGCGGCGCCGACCAGCTCGCCGAAACGACACTGGGTCGGCTGCTCGCCACACTCGAAGCCGACCTGCTGCTCAAGTCGGAAGTCAGGGAGACCTCGCGGCTGCTCGACCGCGCACTGCTCTGGCTGCACGAACAGGAAGTGATTCGCCTCAACAAGGGGCTGGCAGTGTTCCGCCCGGCAATGACCATCCACCTCGAACCCGACTGGAAACGGCAGTTTCGCCAGTCCGACTTCGCTCCGCTGAAACTGCATTACGACGAACAGGTGATACAGATTCACGTCATGGCCGAGTATGTCCAGCGCGGCCTGCAGACGATGGCCGATGCGCTGCGCCTGACGGTCGATTACTTCCGCCTGCCGCGCGACGAGTTCATGCAACGCTGGCTGCCTGACCGCGAACAGGAACTGGCACGGCAGACGACACCGGAATCCTGGCGCCGGATCGTCGAGGCGCTCGCCAACCCGGTGCAGCAGGGGATCGTCACCGACGATCGTGAGAACGCCAATGTACTGGTCCTTGCTGGCCCCGGATCGGGCAAGACGCGCGTGTTGGTACACCGCATCGCCTACCTCGTTCGCGTTCGCCGCGAGAACCCGCGCGGCATTCTGGCTCTGGCGTACAACCGCCACGCCGCGGCGCAGATCCGACAACGCCTCGCTTATCTGATCGGCGATGAGGCGCATCTGGTCAACGTCCTCACCTGCGATGCGCTGGCCATGCGGCTGGTCGGTGCGAGCTTCGCCGGACGCGACCGGCGCCTCGGTGACGAAAATTTCGCGGCAGCGATCGACGACGTTCGCAGGCAGGCGATTGGCCTGCTCAAGGGAGACGAACTGCCGCCGGAGCAGGCCGACGAAGAGGCCGAGAAGCGGCGCGACCGGCTGCTCGGCAGTTTTCGCTGGATCCTCGTCGACGAGTACCAGGACATCGGGCCGCAGCAATATGAACTGATCGGCGCGCTGGCCGGGCGCAGTCTGCGCGACGAGGACACACGCCTGAATCTCTTCGCGGTCGGTGACGATGACCAGAACATCTATGCCTTCAATGGCGCCTCGGTCGAATTCATCCGTCGCTTCGAAAGCGACTATGCGGCACGCGCCGTGCATCTGGTGGACAACTACCGCGCCACGGCACATCTGATCGACGTTGCCAATCGCCTCATCGCGCCGGCGGCGAACCGCATGAAAGAGGCGCAGCCGATCCGCATTGATCGCGCGCGACGCCAGCAGCCGCCCGGCGGCGACTGGGCAAAGATCGACCCGGTCAGCAAGGGCCGTGTCCAGATCCTACCGGTCGGCAGCGATGCTCGCACCCAGGCAATGGCCGTTCTCGGCGAGTTGCAGCGTCTGGCCAGCCTGACGGTGAACTGGGACTGGGCACGCTGCGCGGTGATCGCCCGCGAATGGAAATGGCTGCAGCCAATGCGCAGCTTCTGCGAAATGCATGGCATTGCGGTGCAGATGGCGAGTGAAGCAAATGCGCAGTTCTGGCGCCAGCGCGACACACAAAGGCTGCTCACCTGGCTGCACGACGATGCACGCCGCCTGATCAACGCTCCGGCCATCACCACCTGGCTGGCCGAACTACCCGACAGTCCGGTGCACGCGCTGCTCGACGCAGCGGTGAATGAATACGGCCACGAGACCGGTGACGCCGAACTACCGCGTGAACACTTCATCGAATGGCTTGCCGAATGGGGACGCGAAGCGCGGCGCCGGCAGAGCGGCTTGCTGCTGCTGACCGCGCACCGCGCCAAGGGTCTCGAATTTGATCATGTCGCGGTGCTCGATGGGGGCTGGAAACCGCCAGAAGACCGTTGCAACGCCAGCGAAGATCCGCAAGCCGAGCGCCGGCTGTACTACGTGTCAATGACCCGCGCCCGGCAAACGCTGCTGCTGGCACGCCTCGATCGCGGTAAGCACCTCATCGACGAACTGCCGGAGTCCGCCTCGCTGTTGCGCCGTACGGCCAGCGAACTGCCGGCACCGGCAGCCGAATTGTCCTGGCGCTATCAGCAACTCCACCCCGGCGAAGTAGACCTCGGCTTTGCCGGTCGACAGTGGCCCAGCCATCCGGTCCACCGGGGAATCGCCGCGCTGACGCCCGGTGCGGTGTTGCATCTGCGGCAGGAAGACCGGCGCTGGCTACTGTACGATGCGCAAGGCACACAGGTCGGGAAACTTGCCGCAAGTTACACCCCACCAGCCGGGATGGACTGCGTCGCGGCATGCGTGGCGGCGATCCTCGTCCGCTACCGGAGCGACAGCGAGCCCGAATATCTCGACCGGATTCGCTGCGAGCAATGGGAAGTCGTCCTCCCGGAACTGGTCTTCGCGCCGGCAAGACGGCAGGCGTAGGCTGTGGGCATTTCACTCAAAACAATTTCCTTTCGCAATGCGGAAACGGGCCTGCAAGCCACTGTTTCACTAGACTAAAAAATATCTCTTATGTCTTATATAAGACTGTTGCCGACAAACGAAAAGCCATTTATACTGGCATGCCATTGGTTGCCCCCAATTGGTGCCTGGAATGCTCCCCGGACCCATTTTGGTGCATCACCATTGTCGCCACGGCACTTGATCATTTTTCGTGAGGAAGAACATGAGTACTAAAGAGCAGCAGATCGCCGAACTGGAAAAAGACTGGGCAGAAAACCCCCGCTGGAAGGGAATCAAGCGCGGCTACTCAGCCGCTGATGTCGTCCGCCTGCGTGGTTCTTTCCCGATTGAATATACCGTCGCCCGTCGCGGCGCCGAGAAGCTCTGGAATCTGGTCAATAACGAACCCTACGTCAACTGCCTGGGTGCGCTCACCGGCGGCCAGGCGATGCAGCAGGTCAAGGCCGGCATCAAGGCGATCTATCTGTCGGGCTGGCAGGTTGCCGCCGACAACAACTCCTACGCCGCGATGTACCCCGACCAGTCGCTGTATCCGGTCGATTCGGTGCCGAAGGTGGTTGAGCGCATCAACAACTCGTTCCGTCGCGCCGACGAAATCCAGTACTCCAAGGACATCAACCCCGGCGACAAGGGCTACATCGACTACTTCGCGCCGATCGTCGCTGACGCCGAGGCCGGCTTCGGTGGCGTGCTCAACGCTTTCGAACTGATGAAGGCGATGATCCGTGCCGGTGCGGCCGGTGTGCACTGGGAAGACCAGCTCGCTTCGGTCAAGAAATGCGGCCACATGGGTGGCAAGGTGCTGGTGCCGACGCAGGAAGCCGTGCAGAAACTGATCGCCGCCCGCTTTGCTGCCGACGTCTGCGGCGTGCCGACGCTGGTCATCGCCCGTACCGACGCCGAAGCCGCCGACCTGCTGACCTCCGATTGCGACGCCAACGACACGCCTTTCGTTACTGGCGAACGCACCTCGGAAGGTTTCTACAAGACGAAGAAAGGTCTCGATCAGGCGATCTCGCGCGCCGTTGCCTACGCCGAATACGCCGACCTGGTGTGGTGCGAAACCGGCACGCCGGATCTCGAATTCGCCCGCAAGTTCGCTGAAGCCGTGCGTGCCAAGCATCCCGGCAAGATGCTGGCCTACAACTGCTCGCCGTCGTTCAACTGGAAGAAGAACCTCGACGATGCGACGATTGCCAGGTTCCAGAAGGAACTCGGCGCGATGGGCTACAAGTACCAGTTCATCACCCTCGCCGGCATCCACAACATGTGGTATCACATGTTCGACCTGGCGCAGGACTACGTCGCCCGCGGCATGACCGCCTACGTCGAAAAAGTCCAGGAACCGGAATTCGCCGCTCGCGACCGTGGCTACAGCTTTGTCTCGCACCAGCAGGAAGTCGGTACCGGCTACTTCGACGAAGTCACCACCGTGATCCAGGGCGGTACCTCGTCGGTGACCGCGCTGACCGGTTCGACAGAAGAAGAGCAGTTCCACTGACGGTCATGACCGTTTCCCTCTCCCCCCGACCCCTCCCCCGCGAGGGGGAGGGAGATTCCTGAGTCGCGCACATTAAGCGATCCGGCAGAACCCGAAAGCCGCGCCTTGGCGCGGCTTTTTTGTGCCCGATTCAACAGGTCACGTGAAACAGCCCGACGGTTCCACTTTTGGACTGATTGTAGGTCCTGATCGCTTCCGGTGTCGGCTGCAGGATGACGCGGCAGTGATGATCGGCGAAGAATGCCGCCGCTTCCGGCGAGAGCTGCACGTTGCCATACTGCCCGGCGCCCAGCACCAAGGTGTCGCAGCCCTTTTCATAGACGTACTCTGCTTCGTCGCGTGAAATGGTGTGCGAGGTGCCGAAATACTGCTTCGAGAGCTTCTTCTTGCGCTTCTCCACCGCACCCGACAGGCGAATCACCACGTCGTACGCATAGATGGTGCCATCGATGCTGATGCTGCCAAATTCCGTGTGGTCGATCTTCATGAGCGTTCTCCGGGTAGCAGGGCGTTTTGTTAAAAGGTGGTCCTGAATGCCCGCCATCGTCGACGGTTTCCCTCCAGTTCCGTAACCCATTTATGGTACCTCAACCCGGTTCTCCGTCAGCAATCCGGGCATCATCGGCTTGCAGGGCCGGGTGCGCTTCTGATTCCATGACAGTCTGCATCTCGAAGCCGTCCAGGCGTCCCAACGTGATCGCATTTCTCAGATGTGACCCTGGCCTCATTTGCCCCCATTTGCCCCTCTTTGAATCACACCCGCGTAACCCATTCCAGCGGCACGGCGATCTGCTAGCATGTACTCTCCCGATGTTCATCATCGCCACCTGCTGCAACACGCCATGACCATGATCACCTCCGCTTTCCTGCGCCGCCTTGCCGTCGCCGTTCTCCTGATGCTCGGCCTGCCGACCGTCATCGCGGCACCGCCACTGCCGGGTGTCAGCGCCGAACTGCCGGCACTGGCCGCCGACCTGCGCGAACTGACGGTCTCCGGCGTTTCTTCGGGCGCTTACATGGCGGTACAGTTCCAGGTCGCGTATTCGCAACTGGTGCGTGGTGCCGGCATCATTGCCGGCGGACCGTATGACTGCGCCAAAGGTTCGATCCTGCGTGCGCTCAGCCGCTGCATGTCGCCGTCCTCCTGGGCAGAACTGCCGTCGGTCGCCGAACTGCGGGCACACGCCGAGGCACTGGCGCGCGCCGGCCACATCGATTCCCTCGAACATCTGCGCGACGACCGTGTCTGGCTGCTCTCCGGCGGCAAGGATGAGACCGTGCATACCGCAGTCGTCGAGCGGCTGGCGGCTTTCTACGCCGAGTGGCTACCGCCGGCAGCGATTCGTTTCGTCCAGGTCCCCGAAGCCACGCACGCGATGATCTCGGTCGCCGATCGCGAGGCCAATCCCTGCAGCAGCATGCAGGCGCCGTTCATCAACCGTTGTGGCAATCTCGACGCCGCCGGTGAAATGCTCGCCCAGATGCTCGGTCCACTGCAAGCGACAGACGGAACAGCGCGTGGCGAAGTCCTGAGTTTCGATCAACGGCCTTTTGTCGACGGCCAGGCGATCGATGCGGGACTCGCCGACGAGGCGTACGTCTATGTGCCGCAGGCCTGCCGCAGCACGCTCTGCCGGGTACATGTCGCTTTTCACGGCTGTCGCCAGAGCGCCACGCAGATCGGGCGACGCTTCGTCGATGGCGCCGGTTACAACGCCTGGGCAGACAACAACCGCATCATCGTGCTCTACCCGCAGACCGTACCACGCCGCGGCCTCGCCTTCGGGTCCTGGAAATGGGTATACAACCCCTTGGGCTGTTGGGACTGGTGGGGCTATTCCGGCAGTGCTTACGCGACCCGTGACGGCCTGCAGATCGCTGCCGTGCGCGCCATGCTCAAACGCCTGGCAGCGCCGCGCCAGCGTTGACGGGACCCAGGTTTGGGGCATGACCAACACCGCAAGAACGAAAACCAGGGCGCGAGCGCCGGGCTGACGCCAAGAGCCGTCAAGGCGGGACGACTCTGCGCGGCGGCCGTCGCCCGGCTCAACGTGGCCCCCAGCCTGGGCGGCGACGAAGCTCGCGTCTTCTGGAGATTTGATCCACATCAGCAGGCGGCAAGGCAGATTCCTGGCGCGTGCCGATGCGCGCGCTCCAGGAATTCCCGGTGCCGGTTCTGGCGCCGATCAAGGGCGGCGTGTGGCGCACCGTGTGCCTAGGATCGAGAAAAGACGGCGATGGCCACCGTGCACAGCGCGAGCAGCAGATTGACGCCCACCAACTGGCGTATGGAATTCAGGGTTGCCGCCGCCATTGGCCAGGCGGCCGCGTCGCAATGCAATCGCAATCCGGGATAAACGATGCCGTAGGCGAAGGCGAAAACACCGGCCATGGTCAGACCAAGACCGGCCATGAGGTGCCAGCCAAGCGGTGCCGACTGGAAGCCGGTTTGGGCAAGCATCGTGAAGCCGCTGACCAGGACCAGGGTCACGGCATAGGCGGCGACCCGGAAAAAGCGCTTGAGCGTGGCGACCCAGAGGGGCAAACGTTGTGGTGGGTCAAGAACCTGGGCGGCGGCGGGACGAAGACAGAAGTAGGCGAAAAACATTCCGCCCACCCAGGCGATGACGCCAAAGAAATGCACAAGGACCAGGACGGATCGGAACATGTCGTCGAGTCTCTATCAGAACCTGCGGGCGGCCTCTCTCCGGACGGAAGCCGCGTTGCGCGCCGGCGAGAGAGAGGAAGAGCCGCAGAGCCTAACATGGATCGGGGTCGACCGAGCGAACGAGAAAAGACCGGTCGGTCGACGGTCCGGGCGGGCGCTGGCCCCGGCACGGGCTCAGCGCCCGGCGGCGGCCAGGCGGTCGAGCAGCAGCAGGATTTCGGCGGAAAGGCTGTAGTCGAGTCCCGGCGCGTCGGCGAGCGACGCGCTGCGCTCGCCGGCGACGACGGCTTGCAGCGCGGTGACGAAGGGCGGCAGCCAGGCGGGTGGGTCGGGCAGGCCGGCGAGTTGCGCGAGCCGCGCGTTGGCGGTAGTGGTTTTAACAGCGAGCAGCAAATGAGCAATTTCGGCAGCCCACTTTCCACCGTGGGTGTCTCTCTCGCCTCCGTCGCGGCGGTAAGCGAGGTACGCGTCGCGTGCCTGAAGGTCGGCAGCTCCATCCGCGTCAGCGCGGCAGCCATTTCGCCTCCGTCGCGGCGGTAGGCGAGGTACGCGTCGCGTGCCTGAAGGTGTGCTTGGCGTGCCTCGCTGGCGCGCCTGTCGTCGTTCTCGATGTTGGCAAGAATGGCCCAGCTTGTCCACGGCTCGACGGCGTGGCCGAGGCCGCGCTTGCACTCGATCGCGCGTTCGATCTCGTAACGCGCTTCCTTACGGCGGCCGAGGCGGCGTAGCGTCTCGGCGAGATTATTGCGTGTGGCGCCTTCGCCAGCCACATCGCGTAGCGCGACAAAACGCTCAGCCGCCTGCCGGAAGTGGGTGACGCCGTCTTCGTGAAGGCCAAGGACTTTGGTGTAGAGAACGCCCAACTGATTCAAGGTCTTCGCCTGCAAGGCGACGCCATTGTCATCGTGCTGCTGTACGCTGATCGCCAGTGACTGGCGGTACGCGTCTTCGGCGGCCTCACCATTGCTGGCTTCCTGGTGGACGATCCCGATTTCATGCCAGGAGTTGGCTACCGACCCCGCTTCGCCGAGTGCCGTGAAGCGCTCGCGCGCCTCGCTCCACGCGGCGAGCGCTTCCGGGAAGCGGCGTTGCCGCAGCCGAACGGTGCCTAATTGGCTCTTGTTGACAGCGACGTCACGTTTGGCGTGCCGTTGTTCGGCGAGGGAAATCGCCTGTTCATAAGCCTGCGCCGCTTCGTCAAAGCATCCGAGGTTGGTAAGGCAGTTGGCCCGCTTCGAGCAGCACCATCAAGTTCGGCAGCTCCATCCGCGTCAGCGCGGCAGCCATTTCGCTTTTCCGGTGCTGCTCGCGGACCAGGAACCCGGCATACTGCCCATCGCCGTGGTCCAGCGCTCCGCGAGCGCCGCGCGCGCCGCCGGTTCCAGTTGCGCGGCGAGATACAGGCATAGCGCCAGGTTCAGGCTGAGATGATTGTACGCTTCGGCGGTGGCCAGCCCGCTGGCGACCAGCGCTTCGCCAAAGGCCTGCACCTCGGCCGGCTGCCAGCCGGTCATGTCCCGCAACACGCTGAGGTCGACCGCGCCATGGAAGACGCCGAGCACCAACGCGCGTTCGCGTAGCGCCGGCGGCAGCCGGCGCAGCGACAGTTTCGACGCTGGCGAGCAGCGAGTGCTCGCGTTGCCCTGGGAAGCGCCGCTCCATGGCTTTGATCAGTTCGACCAGCTGGCGAGACGAGCACCAGCACGCCCGACGAGCGGTCGATCGCGGCGCGGATCATCGATTCGAGCGGGTCGCCGCCGTGAAACGTGCGCGAGTCGATCGTCAGCGACGTGTCGAGCTCGGCCAGCGCCCTGCGCAACTGGCGGACGATGCCGTCGTCGCCGCTGCTGTGCGAGAGGAAGTAGGTCGGGGAAGATATCAGCGTCGAAGGCCTGTTGGCGGGACGAGCCTCCGGCGAGAGTCAGAGCTCGTTCAAAAAATGGTTGGCCGCACGAGCATCGCGCCCGGCGGCACATGAGTAAGACGGCCTGCGGCGAAGCTCACGCTTCGCTCAACTCCTGCGACAACTCAGGATGTTTGACGATCAGGCGCAACAGGCACAACACCGCGCCCGGCGGCGCAAAGCGTCCTTGTTCCCAGTCGCGCAGCGTCGCCACCGGGGTTCCGATGCGCTCGGCGAATGCCGCTTGCGACAGGCCGGACTGCTTCCGCGCCTGGCGGACCAGAATTTGTTCGCGCGTCGTAACCCGCCCCATCCCGTCCCTCGCCTCGGCAAGCGCCTGCCACAGGTCCGGCAGCGCTTCACCGGCATCGGCCTCGATAGCCGTCGCCACCTTGTCAACGTCCATTCCCGTACTCTCCATCTCACACCACCTTGTCGATTTCGGCGGGCAGCATGTTGCTACGTTCCGCCTTGCCATACGCCGCCACCAGCAGCACGACTTCCCGCGCACTCAGATTGAAGTAGATCACCCGCACCCCGCCAGACTTGCCAGATCCGGCACGGCTCCAGCGAACCTTGCGCGCGCCATCCGCACCAGGGATCACGTCCCCGGCGAGCGGATTCGCGGCAATCCAGTCGATGAAGTCCAGTCGCTCGTCTTCTGACCACAGCTTCGCGGCCTGTCTCTGGAATGTCGGGGTTTCGATCACCGTGCGCATGTCTTGAACTCTACGGGTTTCCCGTAGCATGTCAAGGCAGGCCTCCAGCTGCGAAGGATCAAGAGTCGATCGTCAGCGACGTATCCAGTCCTGGCCGAAGCAGCGGCGGCCAGTGATGGCGACCGCCAACGCTCCTTTGACCCACCCATCGGGCTTGCCCGGCGCTCAGCTTGCCCAGTTCTCGACCTGCAACCCCGGGATGCGCGAAAAATCCGCCGGGTTGGCCGTAATCAGCGTCGCCTGCACGGCCAGTGCGTGTGCGCCGATCAGCTTGTCCAGCGCATTGCGCGTGCGTTGCGGGTCGGCCAGGCGAACGGCGGCGTAAGCGCGCGCGGCGGCGGCATCGAAGGGCAGCACCACGAGGTCGTTGAGCACCGCGTCGAGGGCCGCACGACGCGCTGCGCCGTCGCCGCCTGCCACGATGACGCCGAATTCGAGTTCCGCCAGGCTGATCGCCGAGAGCAGCAAGTCGCCGAAATAGCACTCGCTCAAATGCCTGGCAAGCGCCGGATTCCCCTGCATGGCATGGATGCAGATGCTCGTGTCGAGCAGGTAACGCACCGCTTTCATCCCGGCTCGCCATTTCCGGCTTTGGCGGCGCCCCATGTTCCCCAATCGCGCTCAAGCTCCTCGCCCGCATCGGGACGTTGGCCATCCGGAAACCATCCCAATGCGCCCATCGCCGAAAAGCTGTCAGCCAGGCCGGTGAGCCGGCGCAACGCCGGCCGGATCAGCAAGTCCCCTCCGGGCGTCGCTTCGATCTCGACCTCCTTCACTCCCGGTGGCAATTGCAGCTCCACCGGAATGCGCACCGCTTGCGAATTCCCGCTTTTGAACACCCGTGTCCGCATTCGTCGCTCCTGTATATACCGTGCGCACATGGTACTCCTTTGCCAGGATGAGTATTCCTGCGATCGAAATTGGGGTTCCCTTTGCTCGATTCGGACGGGTCAAAGAGGAAGCTCTGCCCGTCGTGCAGCAGGCGGCCCCAGGCAGCGGGCTGTTCTCAGGGCCAGCAAAACAAGCCACTGCGGTAGTTGTTCGGAATCTTAATTCTACATTAACAGATTCTAATGGCATTTTTGGGTGCTGGCGGCTGCCTTCGGTAGGCGCTGTCGCGGGCGCTTTGTCGCCGTGCATGACGCTCGGCGATGATTCGCACGAGGTCTTCGCGACCGTGAATCTTCACCGGGAGCTGCGCCACGAGCATGTCGACGACATCGGCACAGGACAGTAACTCGGCGTAGGGTGAGTGTTGCCGCCGCTCCTTGACGAGAAAGAGTAGTGCAACGCAGACGAGCGCCATGTGGTTGTACCAAGCCCGCCACTTGCGTACCTGGTAGTCGGCCATCCCACAGCAACCTTTCGCATTCTCGAAGGCGCGCTCGATGAAGTGGC
>NZ_SPMX01000139.1 GCF_012940005.1 Candidatus Accumulibacter contiguus
GTGGCAGCCGCCGGGGATGAAGAAACATCCCCGACCACTGCCTTGAGTGTTGGCGGCCTTCAGGGCATCAAGGGGCTTTCGCGGCATAAACGCCAGAAGCAGGCATTTATTCCACGGTCCCCTTGACTCCCTTCCGCCCGCGATTCACGGGGCTCGCCCCCCTGTCAAGCAACAGTCTCCAGCGAGTCTGCGCAAACTGGATGAGAGTACGCTAGCGTTACGGCGTAACGAATTCCTGGGCTAATCGTCGGTGTTTTTCGTAGTAGTCGCTCAGCCCATTGGGAAGCTGTGAGGCACGGTCCGCAACGTCGCCCTCTGCCTGACGAAGAAGACCGTCAAGAATCTCGCGTTGCGTTACGCCGTAACAGAATGCCAGGCGCTCCAGGGCACACTTGGCGTGGAGATCAAGAACGAGATTCAAGCGCTTACCTTTGCCTTCATCTTTGAAGTGACGTACTCGATAGTCCGCCTGTCGTTGTGCATTGCTCTTGGCCATACCTACCTTTCTGTGGATCGTTACGCCGTAACGTTCGGATAGAGCGATTGCAGCGCCGG
>NZ_SPMX01000002.1 GCF_012940005.1 Candidatus Accumulibacter contiguus
GTATGCTCTCGAACGACGTCCAGAAACGTCGTCGATAATTCGGGCGTCAGGTCGAGCTTACGCTTCCGCCCACCGCCTTTTTTCGGAGCTTATCCCCCGTCGCCTCTTCCGCTATGTCCAGGTCGGCCAGTCCTTGTCGGATCGTCTTGCTATCGATCTCAAACAACTGCGCGATGTACTGCTGGCCCCCATGCCCTAACTTGTCAGACTCCACCGCCGCGTACCGGCGACGATCCTTTTCCGATAGTCGCCGATAGAATTCCTTCATTCGCCGCTCTACGTCTTCCCGGTAATAGCCCACGCTGCATTCCCTTTGCTGTTTTCAGAACAACCAAGCAAGCAAGTGGCATGCCCGAGCGCACAGTCAAAACGGGAAGTTATTTCGTAGGCGTTCCCTGGGGCTCACGCCGCTATGACAACCGAGTGGCAAGGCCCTGAGGTCTCCCCCACCCGAGCGGATGGCGTTCATTCAAGAACGGTTCTATTATTTTCCACTGTTCGTTCGTCAGATCGGAATCGTAGGTTGCTCTGCTCATATAATAGATAGACAATGGCGTGTTTAAACGGATGGAATATTCTCCCGGGTCAGACAGGCCTCTCTTCCCGCCTTCCGGATGAGCAATCATTATAAATCAATAGGTTAGGTTTTTTAACACGCTCTGACGTTAGACACGGTTGCTCCCCCGCGCGGGGGGAGGGGAGATTCGTGAGTCGCATACGCGACTTTCACATTAATTCTTCAGCAATAGCCACACGCCCTCGATACCGTTGAGCACGAGATCCACGACGTCGGGTGCTAATCGGTCCTTGTGCTCCTGCCGCTTCGCCCGCAATCTGGCACGCTCGTTGGCGATCAGCGCTTCGGCAAGGGCCTGCGGGTCAAGGTTTGCCTGCCGGTTCGCTTTCTTGCCGAAGTCATCAAGTGCTTTCTGCACGGCGTCGGGGTCGAGAATGACGATCGGTGAACGGCAGTGATTGCAGACCTGGTCGCGACAAATATCGACCGGCGCGCCGCAACCGGAGCAGCGAATGGTCTGCACCTGGCGCGCGAGTTGATCGACTTCGGCGCCGTTGAGCAGACGAACGAAGCCCTTTTCGATCATGAATGCGGCAAATCCGGTGTAACGGCCGTGCCGTTGCGGGCAACGGTGGTAGGCAAAACGGCCGGCGCGCGTGCTGTCGAGGCAGGCCAGCAGCGACTGCTGGCAGCGCGGGCAGCGCAGCGGCTGGCGCCAAGGCTGGCGCGAGTCGGCAAAATGCTGGTGCAGCAGCCGGAACAGTTCGAGGACCCCCGCTGGCGCCAATTGCGCACTCTCATATTCGTCGAACCAGATGCCCTGGCAGGCGAAACAGAGATCCAAAGTGAGTTCGCCGCTGAGCTGGCGCTGGAATCGATGAACTGCCATCGGTACCTGGCAGCTCGGACATCGCGCAGCGTTGGTCGGAGGCGGGGAAAATGGCTTGGGGAGACTGGACATGGTGGCGAAGGGGCGAAGGCGGCAGGGGGTCAGTCGGCGGAGGCTCTGCGTTCAGCCCCGCAAGTGGTGTGAAACGATCAAAGGCGAACCAATGGGCCAGGTTCGGCGGTTCTACTGCATTCACAAAACGATGTGAGCCCGGCTGCTAGCTGTTGCTTTACATCGCTGCACGCTGCACGACGCGACGGATGTGTCGGACCCCCATCGCGGCGCTGATGACCACGATCGGAATCGCCACCCCGGTGACGACATCCGGATTGACATCGACGCCCGCCGCCTTGATTGCCTTGGTGATGTAAGCGATCAGGCCGACCACGTAATAGCTGACCGCGGCTACCGACAATCCCTCGACGGTCTCCTGCAGGCGCAGTTGCAGTCTGGCCCGCCGTGCCGTCGCGCTCAGGAGCGCCTGGTTCTGCCTTTGCATCGCGATGTCGACCCGCGTGCGCAACAATTCGCTGGCACGACCGACTCGTTCCGACAGGCTGTCCTGGAGCCTGGCCACGGTTTCGCAGGTGTTCATCGCCGGCATCAGGCGCCGCTCGACGAACTCGCGCAGGGGCGACAGACCTTCGACACGCACTTCCCGCAGTTCGACGATACGACGATCGACCAACTCGTGGTAGGCGCGCGCGGCGCAAATCCGACCCAGAGTCGATGAAATCGTGCTCTCGACGACGGCGGCGAGTTTGGTGAGCCGGTCGAGCAGCGCCGGTTCATCTTCGCTCCTGGCCTCGACCATTTCGTTGATCAGCGCCGCCAGTCGCTGATCGACATCGACCAGCACCGGCATGGTCGCCCGGGCCACCGGGAGGGTGAGCAGCGCCCTCATCAGATAGGTTTCGATCTCCAGCAAGCGCTGCACCATCCGTCCCGCCTGGCGCGGGGTGAGGCTGAAATCTTCGATCAGGAAGCGGCTGTAGCCATCCGCATGGATGCGAAAGTCGGCCCACACGCTGGCGACGCCGTCGCCGACACGTGAACCGACGAGCGGGTTGCCTTCGAAATACGTCGCCAGTTCCTCGTTGCCGGTCGCTTTCCTGGGGGCTTTTCGCAGCGCGACGTGCGCGGCCACGAGCACCTGCCCCGGCAGGCTCTCCAGCCAGTCTGGCGGGACGCTGGCGATCACTGGCCTGGCGAAGGGATCGTCGAACTCGCCCTGACGGAAGAAGGTGTAGCTGTTGCACTCGGTACGCCGCTCCCATTTGATCCGGAAGGTGCCGAGATCGGCCTGGAAGTGATTGACATCCGGCGCCGGGGGAGGCACGCCGTAGCGCGTGCACAGCTCGACGAGGCGCTCGTACTCGGCCTCCCGGTTGGCAGGGTCGGTGGCGAGGGCCAGATAGGATGCCTGCTCCGGAATGTTGAGCGTTTCCGGTAAGCGGGCATGCAGCTCGTAGTTGAGAGCAAAGCGTTGCGGATGATTCACTGCGGTTGCCATGCCATTCCTTCATCAATCTTGCAGGGGATTTCTGGCGAATAGTAACCGATGAGCTTTCTTGAACGCTACCCGGCGCCCTCGACACTCAGGCGTCGAAACGACGTACCCAGAACAGTTCATGGCGGCGGACGGCCTTGCGGAAAAATTCGTTTTCGCCGGTGGGCGGCCAGGAACGACCAGTGAGCACTTGCTGGATGCGCCGGCGCAGACGTTTCTTGATCGGCAGGCGGCCCTGCAGATCGTGCTGCATGGCCAATGCCATGGCTTTGTCGAGCTGCACCGCTTCGCTCAGCGTCGGGCTCCAGAGAGCATCGGCGGGCAGCGATGTGAACGCCGGCGGCAAGGCGATGCCGCAGCCGGCCGGTCCCATCGGCCAGCGGTCGTTGTCGTGCAGGTGATTGGCGTAGAGCAGGGCGATTTCGGGCTGCCAATTCGCCAGTTTTGCCGCCAGATCGATCGCCAGAGTGGTGGCGTAGTGATCGGGATGCGGGTCGAGCTGCGGGTGCGGCGTGACGACAATTTCCGGGCGAAAGTGTTCGAGCAGAGCAACCAGATCACCGAGCAGGTTCTTCCCCGAAGGCTGGCCATCGGCATCGGCTGGCAGTGGCAGCGGATTGTGGCAGCGCGCGCTGCGGATGTCGGACTCGCCCGATGCGCGGGAAGCAAAGGTTTCCGCGGCATCTTCGAGCATCGCCGATAGTTGCAGGCAGTAGTAACCGAGCTGCACGCAGCGCTTCTGCGGAACGTTGCCCCAGAGCGGTACGGCGATGCTGTCCCAACTGCGCAAGCGGCCTTTCAGCCTGGCCGCCTGCGCGGCATCGAGGTCGTAACGCTGGTACGCCTCTGCCTCGATCTCGCCCTGCGTCAGCGTCACGATGAGTACTGCGGACGCTCGGCTATAGAGGCCGAATGCCGCCAATTCGGCGTCATCGGCGTGCGGCGCGAGCACCATGATGCGGCGCTGCGCATAATCCGGGTTATGCAATGTGTAGAGCGTGGCGGTCGCCGGCAGGCGGCAGTGTCTCCCCTGGATCAGCAACTCGCTCCTGGCAAGCACATCGGCCTGTCCCGAGACATTCAGATAGCGCCGACCCGAGACACCGCGCTCGAAATCCTGCCGGTCATCGCCGAGCAGAACCTGCGGGTCGAGCCAGTAGCCGAGCCCGCTGCTGCGCAACTCGATTTCGAGGATCAAGGTCTCGCCAGCCGCCAGTGGCTCGCTCAACTGCACGCGGCCATCGCGCAGCGATACCTGCTGCCGGGGAGTATCGGGCGGGAAGCGGTACTGGTAGTCATCGTGTGGCGAATAGAAGAGATGATCGGCCAGCCAGGCCTCATGCGTGATCCAGCCGAGCAGCAGCAGGCCGGGCAGCAGCCACCAGGCGAGGAAAAAGCCAAGCACGACGAGCAGGAGCGCGGCCGAGAGTAGCAGATAGCGTTTCTGTCGGCGGTAGCGCGAGAGTAATTGCGGTTTACGTGAAAGCATGGCTGGCCTCGTGGAGGAATTCGCTGGCATCGCGGAGAAAACGTTTTCTAGATTTGATAGGCTGGCACGCGATGGCACCAGCGATCCTTGTATTCACGATCGGCGCGACCGAAGGAATAACGCAAGGGTTTGCCGAGCGCGCGCGCATCCTGCCAGGCGGCTTGCGTGTTGACGAAGCTGAGGACGCTGCCGGGGCTGAACTCTCTGCATTGCGGGTCTACACCGCCATTGATGTATTCGAGAGAAATCCACTGCGGGGCTTCGACGCGGTAGAGAATCTGGATGGCGATCGGCTGCGCGTTGCGCAACAGCACCGCGCCGGTCATGAATTCACGCAACAGCGTAAAGACTTCGCTCAAATGCGCAGCGCCACGCGCGGCAAAGCCCCAGCGGCGCTCGAACAAATCTGCGTAGATGGCGGCCTGCTCGGACGGCGAAAAATCGAGCATCGAACGAATGCTGCCCCCCGCTTCCTCGAGCAGACGCAATTCGCGGCGCTGGTTGTAGCGGAACTTCTTGCCGTAGTCTTCGGGTGGGCGCGCCAACGCCAGGCCCTGCGGCTGCGGCCGCAGCGTGCTGATGCGTGCGGCGTTCAGTTCGGAGACGTATGGCACTCGCAAACGCACCGGTACAGAGGCCTCGGCAGCGATCGGCAGGATGATCTCGGCATTGCCGAGATCGAACAGGCCGCGCTGCCCGCGCTTTTTGAGCACCACCTTGGACAGCGCCAGATAAGGCCCCCAGCAGGGAATCGCTGCCAGCAGTCGATCGCCGGCAAACCAGCCGAGGTAACGCACCGGTATCGCCGCCAGCCCCGCCAGCCGCTCGACGACGAGCGGATGCGTGGCGACGCTGCCACCGTACTGTTGCCAGGCCTGCGCGTAGCTCGCCGCATCGATCGGCGTCCAGCCACGCTCGCGCCAGGCGCGCAACAGCGTCAGCACGGGTCTCTGCCGGCAGCACGCGGCGCGCGCACTGCGACCAGGCGGGTGGCGTGCCAGGACTCTGCGCTGCACGCCGGTGGCTCCTGCCCCATGCTCCGATTGATCCCCAACGACTCGTCAAAACAAGAATGTACCGCTTTTTCCATGAAATCAGCTTAAAGGCATGCGCGACCTCAGGGCTTGGCGCATTCGCGGACGAGGCGATCCCCGGCGCGGCCGCAGGGCGTGGGGGTACCGGCTTGCGGGTGCGGGGTGCCGTCTTCGTCGATCTGCGCGGCCACGGTATCCCAACTGAGCAGGCCATGCTTGTCGAGGGTCAGGCGCAGCAGCCAGCCGGTCCGGGCTGCGGGGAGGTCAAAACCGTCAAAGACGAAGTTGCCGAGGCTATAGACAATCAGCTTGCCCTGGTAATACTCGATGTCTTGCGTCACATGCGGATGCCCGCCGACCACCAGGCTGGCACCGGCGTCGATCATCAAACGGGCCAGTTGCCGCTGCCGTTGGCTCGCCTGCCGTTCACGTTCCCAGCCCCAGTGCATGAAAGGAATCACCAGGTCGGCACCGGCCGCGCGCGCAGCGCGGATGTCGGCGACGACCTGGCTATCCTCGCTCCAGGCGATTCCCGGCCATTCGGCACCGGCTTCGAAGGCGCGCGGCTTGAACTCGTTGTAGGCCAGCACGGCGATGCGCAGGCCGCGCCGTTCGATCCACAGCGGACGGTGCGCCTCGGTCAATTGGCGACCACCTCCGAAGGTGGCGATGCCGTGGCCGGCGAGATGAGCGAGGGTTTCGAGAAAAGCCGCCTGACCGTAATCGCCGGAATGATTGTTGGCCACACCGAGCGCATCGAATCGCCCGCGCAGAACGGGCAGCACGCGCGGGTCGGCGCGGAAGCTGAAAATCTTGTTGTCGAGCGGTTTCCCGGTCGTGGCAATCGGGCATTCGAGGTTGCCGATGCGGTAGTCGGCGTCCTGCAGCAGCGCCGCGAAAGGTGCGAGCGGATCCCCACCGCGGTGGATCAGGCGGCCCGGACCATCGTCGAGCATGATGTCGCCGACGAAAATCAGACGGACGGGTTCGGCGCGCGCGCTTCCGGCGAGGATTGCCCCAGGTACGCCGAGCAGGATGACCAGCAGGCGCAAGCGGCCTCGCCAACTCATCGTGCCGGCCCGCTGCTGGGAGACCATTCGCACCAGTATTGCAGCTCGCCATCGCGGATCGGCTCATAGACCTGGTTGAGGCCAGTAAAGCCGAAGCCTGCGCCCTTGCCTGCGAGCGGCGGGTAAGGGTGTGTTGCCTGCTGGATCGGCAGCGGTCCGCTGTCCCGATCGGCAAAGACATAGAGCTTGATCGCCGCCAGGTCTGCCGGTTCTTTCTGAAAAACGATGCGAAAGAGGAAATACGAGCCGATCGGCTGCACCGGGACGGTGTAGGGCGAACTGACCGGCCGCGCTTCCAGATCCTGCGTTTCACCGCCGTAAGTGACGTGGCAGAGCAGCGTCTCGGCATGCACGGGCGCGGCAAACAGCAGGATGGCGGCGAGGAGGCGTTGGCAACGGTTGGGTATCATCGGCGAGTGGCGGCTGGAAAACTGACTGGCGTCGGTGTAGGGACGAGCGATGTGCCAGCCTATGGCTGCCGCTCGATCCAGGCTGCGATTCGCTCGGCCGCGGCTTCCCAGTGGGCGTCGAGCATCAGCGTGTGTCCGGCACGCGGAATCACCGCCACTTCGGCCTGCCAGTGCGCGGCAATGAAGCCCAGCCCTGCCGGCGGAAACAGGGCGTCCGCTTCGCCGCCGACGACCAGCACCGGCAGCTTCGGCCGGCGCCGGCCGATGTGCATCGCCAACAGCGTCAGGTCGAGGATGGCACGACGGGATTCGGACTGGAACAATGGCGCAAAGCGGAGCAGATTCTCGGTGCAGGTCTCCGGCGAATAGTAGACGTCGCGAATCGTCTGCAGCGTCTCCGGCGTGTACTCGCCGCGAGTCGCGCGCGCTTGCTGGTCGAAGAATGCAGGCTCGGTCAAGGCAATCTTCATCGTCGCGCCGAGAATGCCCGTCGGCGGGACCGGTGCCATCAGGACTGCAGCCTGCGCCTGCTGACGTTCGAGAAAGCGTTCGACGACGACGCTGCCCATCGAGTGCCCGATCAGGATCGCCGGCACATCGAGTTTCCGGGTCACCTGGGCGAGGTCTTCGGCATAATCGTCGATGCCGAAAGAGTGCAGATGCTCGCGGCCCTCGCTGGCGCCGTGACCGGAGAGGTCGAGCGCGTAGCAGTCGAAACCGCGACGGCTGAACCAGGGCAGAAAGTACGCGTCCCAGCAGCCGGCCGTGGCATAGCCGCCATGGACAAAAACGAGTGCTGGAAAACGCTTCGCGCCGACCGCCGGCCGGTGCAGAGTATGGATGCGGCGAATTTTCATGATCGATGGGAAAGTGGCACGGCGAGGCCTGCTGGCCGAATGCCGAAGGTTGGCAGTTGGATCGAGCGCTTTGGCAGCTTTGGATGCCAGACAGGAAGCTGACGATGGCAAGTATCGCAGGGTCTTGCCAGTGCAGGCAATCCCCATTTTCTCAATGGACGTTCGCTGTCGGCCTGGCATTCTGATCAACGCAGGCATGGAAGCGCTCCCACGCCATCTCCATCTCCATCTCCGGCGAACAGGCGCACAATGGCGATTGCTTACCGTCCACGGAAACATCACATGCAATTCCAGCCACGCATCCTCGTCTGTCTGGCCTCCGAGCAGATCATGCAGAACACCCTGCCCGCCCTGCGCCTGCGACCGGCGCAGGTGATCATCGCCGCCAGCGACTCCGAACCGGCGCTTCAGGGCGCGCTGCAGGTCAGCCGCGTCCTGCACGATGCCGGTTGGCCAGCGGATGCGGTACGCATCGTCGAGCACACGCCGGACCACGATCTCGGGAGCATCAGCCGCTACGCTCAGGATCTCGCCAGCGAGTTGCAGAACCAGCATCCGGGTCTGCCGATCGACCTCAATGCCAGCGGCGGTACCAAGGTGATGTCCTTCGGTTTTGTCGGTGCGCTCGCCGGACTGGGCGATGCCTGGTATTGCGATACCCGCCATGGTCTGCTCGAGCATCTGGGCGGCGGTGCGCCTTTGCTGCTGCCGGCCGACATGCTCAAGCTCGGCGAGGTGCTGCAGGTGCAGGGATATCGCGTCGTTGCCGACCCTACCTGGAACCCGACATTCGTGTGCGCCGCTGCCGCGCGCGCTGGTCTGACCGAGCGCCTGGTCCGTGAGGCACCGCAACTCAACGGCTTTTTCGGCTACGTCAACCGGCTGACCCGCGAAGCCTTGCCGCAGAGCCGTACGGACGGCAGCATTCTGCGCACTTTCCGTGACGAAATCCTCGCTCAGCGCCCGTTGTTCTCGAACAACCACGAACTGGCGCGAGCCTTTGAAGAGGCCGGCATCTGGGAGTGGGACGGCGATTGCCGCTTCCTCTTTGCCAGCGAGGCCAGCGCCAGGTATGCCGGAGGCGGCTGGCTCGAGGAATGGGCCTGGCTGACGCTGGCCGGGCTGCAGGCCGATGGCCTGATCCCCGACGGCCATTGGGGCACCAATCTGCGCGTCGATGCCGGACACGGCCTGCAGGAGGCAGCCAGCAACGAGCTCGATGCGGCACTGGTGTGGCGCAACCAGTTGCTGGTGCTCGAATGCAAGACCGGAGTGCAGATCAGCACCGAAGGCGGCAGTCAGTCGATCCTCAACCGCCTGGACAGCCTGCGTCGCCATGTCGGTGGCGCGATGGGCGAAACCTGGCTGCTCACCGCGCGGCGCTTGCAACAGGGCACCGGATCGGCGGCGCGGGAACGCGCGCGTGCCTACCGCATCCGCCTGATCGAGCCTGCACAGCTGGTCGATCTGCGGGCGGAAATCTGCGCCTGGATGGACATCGATATCGCTGCATAGCGCTATACTTCACAGGCTTTGCGTCAGCAAGTACCAGTTTTGCAGTCTTGTCAGGGATGTAGCCAATGAGAGCCGATGATCGAAGGTTATGGATGTGGGCGGAGGCACTCGATCTGCTGCAGGGCGGAGAGCGATTGCAGCGCCGCTTTCTTGCCCTGGAGAGCCTGCAGTCGGTGCCCTGCTGGGAACCATCGGTCGATCTGTACGAGAACGGCGACGAACTGAGACTGCTGGTGGCTCTGCCTGGCGTCCATTTCCGGCAGGTCGAAGTCGTCCTCGATGAAGCTGGCCTGGTCGTACGTGGTACGCGCCCGATACCACAGGCTTTGCGTCGGGCAACGATCCACCGCCTGGAGATTCCCTATGGGCGCTTCGAGCGCTGGATAGCGCTGCCGCCAGGAAACTACCAGCTGCACGAGCAGTTCCTGGAGGACGGCTGCCTGGTGTTGGTGCTGCGCCACCTGCGAGACGAAAATGCGATCTGACCGGACAGACGCGAGTCGCAACGCACTCGCGACCGGCGCTGGCGTCCTGGTGATCCCGGACGACGCGATGGTCATCGTTCCGGTACGCAACGTGCTGCTTTTTCCCGGCATGATCCTGCCGCTCACCATCAGCCGCGAACAGTCGATGCTGGCAGCGCAGCAGGCGGTCAAGACCGAGCGCCCGGTCGGTGTTCTCCTGCAGCGGGATGCCGAGGTCGAAGTGCCGGGACCGGATGATCTTTGCCTGGTCGGTACGGTGGCCAACATCCTGCGTTATGTGACCCTGCCGGATAACACGCATGTCATCGTCTGCCAGGGGCTGCAGCGATTCCGCGTCGTCGAGTACCTGCCAGGCTATCCTTTCCCGGTGGCGCGTGTCGGGCGGATGGATGAACCCGACGCGACAGACAGCCAGATCGAAGCGCGCATGATCCAGCTCAGGGAACGCGCGCTCGAAGTCCTGCAGTTTCTGCCGCAGGTCTCACAGGAACTGGTCGGTGCGGTCAAGAGCATTACCCAGGCGGGGGCTCTGGCCGACCTGGTGGCGAGCGTCGCGGAACTGAAAATTGCCGATCGGCAGAGGGTCCTGGAAAGCATTGATCTGCAGCGGCGGCTCGACATCGTTCTCGATTGCCTGCTCGCGCGCCTGGAAGTGCTGCGACTTTCACGCGAACTCGACGAGCGTACCAAGGCGAACATCGATCAGCGTCAGCGCGAATACCTGCTGCGCGAGCAGTTGAAGTCGATCCAGAAGGAACTCGGTGAAGGGGAAACCGGCAACAGCGTCGAGATCGAGGCGCTGCGCAAAGCCATCGCCGAAGCCCAGATGCCCGAGGAGGTGGCAAGTCAGGCAAACAAGGAGCTGCAGCGCCTGGCGCGCATGTCGGACGCTTCGGCGGAGTACTCGATGGTGCGTGCCTATCTCGACTGGCTGATCGAGTTGCCATGGCGGGCACCCGAGCCGGATCGGATCGAGATTGCCGAAGCCCGTCAAATCCTCGACGCCGATCATTTCGGCCTCGACCAGGTCAAGAAGCGTATCGTCGAGTTTCTCGCGGTGCGCAAGCTCAACCCGAGCGGGCACGGACCCATTCTGTGCTTTGTCGGCCCGCCCGGAGTTGGCAAGACCTCGCTTGGCCAGTCGATCGCCAGAGCGCTGGGACGAAAGTTCGTGCGCGCATCGCTCGGCGGCGTCCACGATGAAGCCGAAATCCGCGGCCACCGGCGCACCTACATCGGCGCCCTGCCCGGCAACATCATTCAGGCGATCCGCAAGGCCGGATCGCGAGGCTGTGTGATGATGCTCGACGAGATTGACAAGCTCGGTGCCGGTATTCAGGGTGACCCTTCGGCCGCCCTGCTCGAAGTGCTCGATCCGGAGCAGAACAATACCTTCCGCGACAACTATCTGGCCTTGCCGTTCGACTTGTCCCGGATGCTGTTCATCACCACCGCGAATGTGCTGGACAACATTCCGGGGCCACTGCGTGACCGCATGGAGATCATCCAGTTGCCCGGCTACACACAGGAGGAAAAGCGGGAGATCGCCCGGCGTTATCTCGTCGGACGTCAGATTACCCAGAATGGCCTCCAGGAAGGTCAGATCGAGTTTTCGGAACAGGCACTCGTGGCGATCATCCGCGATTACACGCGCGAAGCCGGCGTGCGCTCGCTCGAGCGGGAAATTGGCGCGGTGTGCCGACGCGCCGCGGTGAACATTGCCGAGGGCAAGATGCCGTCGATGCGGGTCGATGAGGGCGATCTCGCCAGCATACTCGGTCCAGGCAAGTACGATAACGAAGTCGCCTTGCGCACCGGTCTTGCCGGAGTGGCCACCGGGCTGGCGTGGACGCCGGTCGGTGGCGACATTCTGTTCATTGAAGCCAGCCGTACGGCGGGTGACGGCAAGTTGATCCTCACCGGGCAACTCGGGGAGGTGATGAAGGAATCCGCACAGGCAGCGCTGACCCTGGTGAAAACGCGTGCAGCAGACCTCGGCATCGATGCCGGCAGCTTCGAGAAAAGCAACGTACATGTGCATGTGCCGGCGGGGGCGATCCCCAAGGATGGTCCGAGTGCGGGCGTGGCGATGTTCATCGCGCTGGCCTCGCTGTTTGTCGACCGCCCGGTCCGCAACGATACCGCGATGACTGGCGAGATCAGCCTGCGGGGACTCGTTCTGCCAGTGGGCGGAATCAAGGACAAGGTGCTCGCCGCCATGCGCGCCGGGATTCAGCGGGTGCTGTTGCCGGCAAGGAACCGCAGGGATCTCGATGAAGTGCCGCAGGAGGCGAAGGAGCGACTCGAATTCATCTTCCTGGAAAATGTGGACGATGCGGTCCGGCATGCCATGCGGCAATGAGTCGGCGGGACGCGCTGCGTCCTGGCAAGGTGGATCTCGTTTTTTTTCCTGGAAAATGCCATCGGACGACCTATCATGAATGTGTCAGCAGGCTGTTTCCTAAGGGTTGCGGTGCTGGCAATACCCAGGGTGGGCAGAGTGTGAAGAATGGGTGGTTTTCGCCTGTCGCCGGGGTGACATTTTCATTGAGGAGTTTTGTCATGAGTAGCAGATCCATTCCCCCCGGTTATCAGCCGGTTCGCCATGATCGCCTGTTGCAGGAAGCGCAGCATGACAGCTACAAGAGCCGGGGAAAACTTCCGGAGCCTACCATCTGCGCGCATTGCGGCGCCGTTTTCCATGCTGGCCGTTGGCAATGGGGTATCTCGGCAGCAACCGATGCGCATCGGGCAAGCTGTCCGGCCTGCCAGCGCGTGCACGATCATTGTCCGGCCGGGTTTGTCTTCCTTGCCGGCGCCTTCCTGCAGGCGCATCACGAGGAGATCTTGCACCTGGTGCGCAACGAAGCCGAGCGTCAACGTGCGGAGCATCCCTTGAAGCGGGTGATGGCCATCGACGAAGCCGAGGGAGAGGTTCGGGTCAGCACCACCGACATCCATCTCGCGCGCGCCCTGGGTGAAGCCGTGCATCACGCGTACCAGGGCGAACTCGAATTTCATTACAACCCGCAGGAAATGCTGCTGCGCGTTCATTGGTCGCGATGATCGGCATGGCCAGCAGGTCTTGCCCTACGACGAGAGTGCCATGGCCAGGTCGGTCTCCGTGGCAGGAAGTCTGTGCGCCGGGCCAGCGTTCAGTGAGGCGTCAATGAGCAAGGCGGATCATCGGGAGGTCGATCTGTTGCTCGATGAAATCCGCGACGAAATGCTCGCGACCGGCCATCTGACCGGTTGCGCGGCACTGGAGCAACGGGTATTCGAGGTCTTGAGCGCGGTACCGCGGCACGCTTTTGTTCCGGAAGAACTGGTGGACTGCGCTTATGCCAACCACCCGCTGCCGATCGGGCATGGGCAGACCATTTCGCAGCCCTATATCGTCGCCTTGATGACCGAACTGATCCGCCCCAAGGCGGAAGACGTGATCCTTGAAGTAGGTACCGGTTCCGGATACCAGGCGGCCATTCTGGCCGGCCTGGTCAAGCAGGTCTATTCGCTGGAAATCATCGCGGAGCTCGCCGAACAGGCGCGCCAGCGCCTGCAGCGGCTGGGCTATCACAATGTCGAGGTGCGCACGGGCAACGGCCACTTCGGCTGGCCGGAGCACGCTCCGTACGACGCGATCGTCGTCACCGCGGCCGCTGCACGGGTTCCTCCGGCACTCGTCGAGCAGCTCAAGCCTGGCGGAATGCTGGTGATGCCGGTGGGCAGTCGGTATTTCGGACAGGATCTATGGACGATCCGCAAGGACGCGCAAGGCCGGATTGCCGAAAGGCGGGTCCTGCCGGTCGCATTCGTGCCTCTGACCGGAGCACCGGCGGAGTGAGCGAGCTGCCGGGCCTGCCCAGCGAAGTCGCGGTCGCACCTGCCTGGCCGACCGCCCCTTACATGCGGGTGTCGAGGCCGTGCTCGGCGAGTTCGGCAGCGCGCAGTACGGCGCGGGCCTTGTTCTGCGTTTCCTGCCATTCGGATGCCGGGTCGGAATCGGCGACGATGCCGGCGCCCGCCTGCACGTGCAGTTGGCCGTCCTTGACGATGGCGGTGCGGATCGCGATCGCGAGATCCATGTCGCCGTTGAAACCGAGGTAACCGACCGCGCCGGCATAGATGCCGCGTTTGACCGGTTCCAGTTCGTCGATGATCTCCATGGCCCGCACCTTGGCCGCGCCGGAGACGGTTCCTGCCGGGAAAGTCGCCTTGAGCACGTCGAGCGCGTTCAGGCCTGGCCGCAGTTTGGCTTCGACGTTCGAAACGATGTGCATCACGTGCGAATAGCGCTCGACGATCATGTTTTCGGTGAGCTTGATCGTACCGACGCAAGCGACGCGGCCGATGTCGTTGCGACCGAGATCGAGGAGCTGCACATGCTCCGCACGTTCCTTCTCGTCGGCCAGTAATTCGGCAGCGAGTTCCTGATCTTCCTCGAAGGAAACGCCACGTCGGCGTGTGCCCGCGATCGGCCGGACGGTGACCGTGTCGCCTTCGAGACGAACGAGAATTTCGGGCGAAGCGCCGACGACGTGGAAATCCTCGAAGTCGAAGTAGAACATGTACGGCGACGGATTGAGCGAGCGCAGCGACCGGTACAGCGCCATCGGGCTGGCAGCCAGGGGTTTGCTCATGCGCTGTGACAGAACCACCTGCATGATGTCGCCCTCGGTGATATAACGCTTGGCTTTCAGTACCGCCTGCCTGAACTGCGTCTCACCAAACATCGAGGCCGCCGGCTGCGAAGGTTGCGGCGCTTCGGGTGGAATGCGCACCGGTTCGCGCAGGCGGGCGAGCAGTTTCCTGAGCCTGGCCTGCGCTTTCTGGTAGGCGCCGGGAACACCGGGCTCGGCATAGACGACCAGCGTCAGCTTGCCGGAAAGGTTGTCGACCACCGCAATTTCTTCCGAAAGCAGCAGCACGATGTCGGGAATTCCAAGGTCGTCCGCTTTCTGGGAGCGCGTCAGCCGGGTTTCGATATAGCGGACGGTGTCATAGCCGAAGCAACCGACCAGGCCACCGCAGAAGCGTGGCAGACCGGTAGTCGGAGCGGCACGAAAGCGCTTCATGTACTTGCCGATGAAGTCGAGCGGGTTGGTGTCGTCTTCGCGTTCGGCGATGCGGTTGCCGTTCAGCACCAGCACCTGATGCGCATTGACGACGATCCGCGTCGGGCTGGCAAGACCGATGATCGAGTAACGGCCAAAGCGCTCGCCGCCCTGCACCGATTCGAGCAGGTAGCTGTACGGGCCATTGGCGAGCTTCAGGTAGATCGACAGCGGCGTATCGAGATCGGCGAAGGTCTCGAGCGTCACCGGGATGCGATTGTAGCCTTCGCCAGCGAGGCGATTGAAATAAGCTTCGGTCATGCGCGAACCAGGAGTTGGGCAGCTTCTGCAAGGGACGAGACTATAGCATCACACGCCAGATCACGAACATCACGTCCTTCATTGTAGCCGTAAGGAACCAGGAAAACGGGGCAGCTGGCCGCCCTCCCGGCGTGAAAGTCATGTACCGAATCGCCGATCATCAGCACGTCGACCGGCGAAAAACCCAGGCGACCGCAGGCCCAGAGCAAGGGCATCGGATCGGGCTTCGGACGCGGCAGGACGTCGCCACTGACGATCACCTCGAAAAAGGGAAGCAGGCCGGTACGCTGCAGCAGTGGCAGGGTGAATGCTTCGGCCTTGTTGGTAATGACGCCGAGTGGCAAATCCAGCGCCTTGAACGCCTCCAGGCCTTCGCGAACGCCAGGAAAAAAGGCGGCATTCCGACCGTTCTCGATACTGTAGTGGTGCCTGAAGCTGGCCAGTGCCGCCGCTGGTGGCGGCGTGGCATCGTCAGCGGCGGCCATCGAACCTGCCAGGACGCGCTTGACCAGGTTGGGAATGCCGCGCCCGACATAGCTGCGAATCGACTCGACCGAAATTTCGCTGCGCCCCAGGTCGCGCAGCATGGCGTTGGCAGCGGCATGGAGATCGAGAACGGTATCCAGCAAGGTGCCGTCGAGATCGATGAGCACGGCGCGTACGGCGAGCGGTGAAGAGATCATGGCTTTTCCAGTTGCGCGCGCAGCGCTGCGAGTATGCTGTTGTAGCGGTGGCGATCGCTGTCGCTGCCGGCACCGAAAACCGCCGAGCCGGCGACGAAAGTGTCGGCGCCGGCTCGGGCAATTGCGGCGATGTTGTCGACCTTGACTCCACCGTCGACCTCAAGCCGGATTCGCCGCCCGCTGTCCTGCTCATAGGCGTCGATTCTGGCGCGTGCGGCCGCGAGCTTGGCCAGCGTGGAAGGAATGAACTGCTGCCCACCAAAACCCGGATTGACACTCATCAGCAGGATGATGTCCAGCTTGTCCATGACGTGATCGAGGTAGTCGAGCGGTGTCGCCGGATTGAACACCAGCCCCGACTGACAACCGTTTTCCCGGATCAGGGCGAGCGTCCGGTCGACATGTTCGGACGCCTCCGGATGAAAAGTGATGATGTTGGCTCCCGCCCGGGCGAAGTCGGGAACGATGCGATCGACCGGTTTGACCATCAGGTGTACGTCGATCGGTGCCTGCGTCAGTGGGCGGATGGCCTCGCAGACCAGCGGACCAATGGTCAGATTGGGGACATAATGGTTGTCCATCACGTCGAAGTGAATCCAGTCGGCGCCAGCGGCGATGACATTCACGACCTCTTCGCCAAGCCGGGCGAAATCGGCAGAAAGGATGCTTGGAGCAATCACGTACATGGCAGGTACCCCAGAGAAGTTGGGCTGGATTCTAGCGCGAAAAGGCTTGTCCGCTTAGAAGAAAGGTTCGCTTTCTCAACAAGCTTGTCATTACCGCCAGTTTGGTGTGCAATGCCGGTTCTGATCGTTCCGACATTGAGCACACATGGCCGAAAGCAAGAAATACGAGGTCGCCGTCAGCGCGATCCCGCAATATATCGCCGAGCAATCGGATCCGACGAACGACCACTACGTTTTTGCGTACACGATCACCATCGAAAACGTCGGGACCGTGCCGGCGCAGTTGATTTCGCGGCACTGGATCATCACCGACGCGAGCGGTGAGGTCCAGGAGGTGCGTGGTCTTGGCGTTGTCGGACGGCAGCCGTTGCTGCAACCGGGCGAGAAGTTTGCCTACACCAGCGGCTGCCAGCTCGACACGCCAGTCGGCACGATGCGCGGCAGTTACCAGTTGACGGCCGTCGACGGCAGGCAGTTCGAGGCGGAAATCCCCGAGTTCACCCTGGCCGTTCCGCACGTTCTGCACTGATTGCCGACGCTTGAGTCTCAAGCACAGCTACATCCTGCACCTGATCCTCGCCGTCCTGCCGAATCCGCTCGCCTGCCTCATTAAGGTGAAAGGTTAGCTGCGGTAGTCCGCATTGATCTTCACGTAATCGTAGGTGAGATCACAAGTATATACGGCGGCGCTGGCAGTGCCGCGGCCCAGGGCGACGCGGATGCCAATCTCGGATTGTTGCATGATGGCGGCGCCGTCCTCTTCGCGATAGGAAGCCGCTCGCCCGCCCTTTTCGGCAACCAGAATCTCCGTTTGGCCGCTGCTCAACCAGACGCTGACTGGCTCCACGTCGAGATCATCCAGCTCGGCATAGCCGATGGCGGCCAGGATGCGGCCGAGGTTGGGATCGGAAGCGAAGAAAGCGGTCTTGACCAGCGGCGAGTGCGCGATTGCATAGCCGACGCGCTTGCATTCTGCGCGGTCGCGGCCCCCTTCGACGGCGATGCTGATGAACTTGCTGGCGCCTTCGCCGTCGCGAATGATCGCCTGCGCCAGTTCGACGGCAACGGCGATCACTGCCTCGCGCAGCTCCGTGTAGCCGGGTGCCGCCGCGTCGGCAAACTCGATCCCGGCCTGGTCCGTCGCGATCAGGAGGAAGGAATCATTGGTCGAGGTGTCGCCATCGACGGTGATGCAGTTGAATGAGGCGTCGGCGGCCGCACGCAAGAGCTGTTGCAGCAGCGGTGTGGCGATGCCGGCATCGGTGGCGATGAAACCGAGCATGGTTGCCATGTTTGGCCGGATCATTCCGGCACCCTTGCTGATGCCGGTGATGGTCACGGTCCGGCCGGCGACATCGATGCGGCGCGAGGCGGCTTTGGCAACCGTGTCGGTGGTCATGATGGCGTGCGCGGCGGCGTGCCAGTGGTTCTCATGGAGATCGGCGACGCAGCGCGGCAGGCCGGCCACCAGACGATCGACCGGCAAGGGTTCGAGGATGACGCCGGTCGAGAAGGGCAGCACCTGCCGGTCGTCGATGCCCAGCAAGTGAGCGGTGGCGGCACAGGTGTGCACCGCCGCCTGCCAGCCCTGCTCACCGGTACCGGCATTGGCGACGCCGGTATTGATCACCAGCGCGCGGATGTCGCTGCCGAGTTCGAGATGACGACGGCAGACCTGTACCGGTGCGGCGCAGAAACGGTTGCTGGTAAACACGCCGGCAGCTCGAGAACCCTCTGCCAGCGACAGCAAGGCCAGGTCACGCCGGTCAGGTTTGCGGATGCCTGCCTCGGCGACACCGAGGCGAACGCCAGCGACTGGAAACAGTTGCGCAGGGGAGGGAGTGCGGTAATTGACGGGCATTACAACCTCACGGGCGGAGACGACCAGGATCCGGGAGCGAAGCAGAGCGGCAGTCGCCAGGACAGAGCGTAGATCCGCACGCTCCGACGCGGCAGTTCACTCCAGGCAACTACGACAACTTGCCATGACAGTATTTGTACTTCTTTCCCGAGCCGCAGGGGCAAGGTTCATTGCGGCCGACCTTGGCGCCCACGTGCATCGGTTTCTGCGCGCGCGTCGCAGCCGTGTCGTCGCCCCCCTGCCCCAAGGCTTCGTCATAGTCCGCATGGTGGTAGCGGACGTTCTGCACATCGGCATGCGGAATGGTTTCCTCGACATCCTGAGCGCGCACCTGCACGGTGACCAGTAGACGCGTCACGTCGACGCGCACGCTGTCGAGAAGGCGCTGGAACAGCTCGAAGGCTTCGCGCTTGTATTCCTGCTTCGGATTCTTCTGCGCATAGCCGCGCAGGTGGATTCCCTGCCGCAGGTGGTCGAGCGCCGCCAGATGTTCGCGCCAGTGCGTATCCAGGCTCTGCAACATGACGTTGCGCTCGAAAGGGTGGAAGGCCTCGGCGCCCACGAGTTCGATCTTGGCCGCGTAGGAGGCGGCAGCCGTCTCGATGACCCGCCGCAGCATGTCTTCGCTGCGCAGATTCGGCTCGTTCCTTGACCACTCGACAATCGGCACCTGCAACTGAAGTTCGGCAGCCAGTGCCCTTTCGAGACCGTGCAGGTCCCATTGTTCCTCGACGCTTTCGGCCGGAACGTACAGCCGGAAAGTGTCGTGCAACACACCTTCGCGCATCGCCGTCACGGTTTCCGAGATATCGTCGGTCTCCAGCAGCTCGTTACGCTGCGCGTAGATGACTTGGCGCTGATCATTGGCCACATCATCGTATTCGAGAAGCTGCTTGCGAATGTCAAAGTTGCGCGCTTCGACCTTGCGCTGCGCCGATTCGAGCGAGCGCGAGACGAGCGGATGCTCGATCGCCTCGCCCTCGGGCATTTTCAGTCGCTCCATGATCGCCTTGAGACGATCACCGGCAAAGATACGCAGCAGCGAGTCATCGAGGGCGAGATAGAAGCGCGAGGAACCGGGATCGCCCTGGCGACCCGAACGGCCGCGCAACTGATTGTCGATACGCCGCGACTCATGACGTTCCGAGCCGATGATGTGCAGGCCGCCGGCGGCGACGACCTGATCGTGCAGCTTTTGCCACTGCGAACGGATCTCGGCGATACGTGCATCGCGCTCATCCGTGCTCAGCGCCTCGTCGTCGCGGAGCTGCGCGATCAGCTTCTCGATACTGCCACCGAGAACGATGTCGGTTCCGCGACCGGCCATGTTGGTGGCAATGGTGATCACCCCCGGCCGTCCGGCCTCGCGGACGATTTCGGCTTCGCGCGCATGCTGCTTGGCGTTGAGCACCTGATGCGGCAGCTTTTCGTGGTCCAGCAGGGCCGAGAGCAACTCGGAATTCTCGATCGAGGTGGTGCCGACCAGCACCGGCTGGCCGCGCTCGCGGCAACCACGAATATCGGTGACGATCGCCGCGTGTTTTTCCTTGGCGGTGCGGAAGACCTGATCGTTGTGGTCGGTCCGGCGCATTGGCTGGTTGGTCGGGATGACCACCGTTTCCAGACCATAGATTTGCTGAAACTCGTAGGCTTCGGTATCCGCGGTGCCGGTCATCCCGGACAGCTTGCTGTACATGCGGAAGTAGTTCTGGAAGGTGATCGATGCCAGGGTCTGATTCTCGTTCTGAATCCGGACACCCTCCTTGGCCTCGACTGCCTGGTGCAGACCATCGGACCAGCGACGACCGGACATCAGGCGACCGGTAAACTCGTCTACGATGATCACCTCACCGTTCTGCACCACGTACTGCTGGTCCCGAAGGAACAGGTTGTGGGCGCGCAGAGCGGCGTACAGATGGTGAATCATCAGGATGTTGGAGGCATCGTAGAGACTGCCGCCGTCGGGAAGCAGGCCAGCTTGTGCCAGAAGCTCTTCGGCATGCTCGTGACCTTCCTCGGTCATCAGGATCTGATGACCTTTCTCGTCCACCCAGTAATCCCCCGGACCCTCCTCCAGCTCGCAGCGCTTGAGCAGCGGAGCGACCTTGTTCATGCGCACATACAGCTCGGTATGGTCTTCGGCCTGGCCCGAAATGATCAGGGGTGTGCGCGCTTCGTCGATGAGGATCGAATCGACCTCGTCGACGATCGCAAAGCTGAGCTTGCGTTGCACCCGCTCGGCGCCGGAGTAGACCATGTTGTCGCGCAGGTAATCGAAGCCGAACTCGTTGTTGGTCCCGTAGGTGATGTCGGCAGCGTAGGCCGCCTGCTTGTCCCCATGCGCCATTTGCGACAGGTTCACGCCGACGCTGAGGCCGAGAAAACGATGCAGGCGCCCCATCCACTCGGCGTCGCGGTTGGCCAGGTAATCGTTGACCGTCACCACATGGACACCGTTGCCGGAGAGTGCATTGAGGTAGGACGCAAGCGTCGCCACCAGCGTTTTTCCTTCACCGGTACGCATTTCCGCGATCTTGCCGTCGTGCAGGACCATGCCACCGATCAGCTGGACGTCGAAGTGGCGCATACCCAGCGTACGCTTGCCGGCCTCGCGAACCACGGCGAAAGCCTCCGGCAGCAAGGCGTCGAGCGTCTCGCCATTGGCGACGCGAGCCCTGAAGTCAGCGGTCTTGCCGCGCAGTGCGTCGTCAGAAAGCGTGCTGGTCCCTGCTTCCAGCGCATTGATCTTGCGGACAACCTGCATGTACTGCTTGATCAGCCGATCATTGCGGCTGCCGAAAATCTTCTTGAGTAGGCCGGAAATCATTCTGGGAACGATAAAGAAATGCGAAGTTGATATGAGGACCCGAGCCAAAAAGCGGGGCCGGTTCTTTTCCACGGCGAACAACTGGAGCACGGTTCGGGTTGGGCCGCCGGACCGGTAGGGTGACGGGATCTACACCAGCATGCGGTGCGCGGCATGGATACTACCTTCAAGACTCGATGGACGCAATTCTGGCGTCGTCTGCGGGGTGTGAATTCGTGAATTCGAGATCTGCATCAGGGCGGCCAGAACCTCTCTGGAGCATGCAGGCCACGGAGCGGAACGGGCGCGCAGGGATGAAAAAAAACTCATGCGTCGAGTGAGATTTTATCGTTTGCCGCCTGGCCACCAACCGATTATCTTATGAATGCGATCTTGAATACCGGGAATCACACGATCTACAACAAAACGTAATCCGGCCTCAGCCATTGCGAGGCCAATCAAGGAGAAAGAAAATGGGCGAGAGCATCCCCGTCCTGGGCGCAGGTTTTACCATTCTATTCATGGTCTTGTGTTTATCATCACCAAGTATTGGTTTGCTTGTTGACTGGCTGGCACGTCATCGCCAGCATGGCCCGGCAGTTCAATAAGCGACTGCGGATACAGCTTATCCGGTTATTCATTTATCCGAGCGTGCAGGCCTCGAATAATCGTGCTTGAAAGCATCGAAAACACCTTTCGATGGACTTGCCGCTTCTCAGAGATTATTCATCAATTCATCAATAGCTGACCGAGGAGTATCGCCGTCAGCAGCACGGCGATGACCCCCAGCAAGCGCCTCTGCTGGCGCTGTGTGCGTGCCAGATCGGCCAGCAAGGGCGCCAGATCCGGCGCTTTCGTCTGTGCCAGTGCCTGGTGTACCAGGCGTGGCAACTGCGGCAGGATGCGTGCCCAGTAGGGGGCTTCCTGCTGCACGCTGCGATGGAATGCACGGCTGCCGAGTTGCTCGCTCATCCAGCGTTCCAGGAAAGGTTTGGCGGTCTTCCACAGGTCGAGATTGGGGTCGAGTTGTCGGCCCAGGCCCTCGATGTTGAGCAGGGTCTTCTGCAGCATCACCAGTTGCGGTTGGATTTCGACATTGAAACGGCGCGAGGTCTGAAACAGACGCAGCAGGACGCGGCCGAACGAGATTTCGTGTAGTGGCCGGTCGAAAATCGGTTCACAGACGGCGCGGATGGCGGCCTCGAATTCGTCGGCACGCGTCTCGGGCGGCGCCCAGCCAGCCTCGATATGGGCCATCGCCACGCGTTTGTAGTCGCGCTGGAAAAAGGCGAGGAAGTTCTGCGCCAGGTAATTCTTGTCGTTGTCGGTCAGCGTCCCGACGATGCCGAAATCGAGTGCGATATAGCTGCCGTGATGGGCCGGATCGGTGGCGATGAATATATTGCCGGGGTGCATGTCGGCATGAAAAAAGCCATCGCGAAACACCTGCGTGAAGAAGATTTCGACGCCGGCACGTGACAACGCCGGCAAATCGATGCCAGCAGCGATCAGGGCCTCGATCTGACTGATCGGGATGCCGCGCATGCGCTCCATGACCATCACCGTCGTCGTGCATTGGTCCCAGTACACTTCGGGTACCTGCAGCAGCCGCGAGCCGCTGAAGTTGCGCCGCAGTTGCGAGCAGTTGGCGGCTTCGCGCATCAGATCGAGTTCGTCGTAGAGGTATTTGGCGAACTCGCCGACCACTTCGCGCGGCTTCAGCCGCTTCCCGTCCGACCACACCTTTTCGAGCAGGCCGGCCAGGGTTTCGAGCAGCGCCAGATCATTGGCAATCACGCCGTGCATGTCCGGACGCAGGATCTTGACGGCAACTTCCTGGCCGCCGTCTTCTGGCCGCAGACGGGCAAAATGGACCTGCGCGATCGAGGCGCTGGCGATCGGCGTCGAATCGAACTCGGCAAACACGGCACTGGCCGGCCGGCCATAGGCTTTCTCGATCTGCGTCAGTGCCAGTTCGGGCGAGAACGGTGGTACGCGATCCTGCAGCCTGGCCAGTTCATCGGCGATGTCGGTACGCAGCAGATCGCGACGGGTGGACAGAACCTGTCCAAACTTGACGAAGATCGGCCCCAGCGACTCGAGTGCCTGGCGCAGGCGAACCGCCGGCGGGGTGTCGAAACGTCGCCAGAAATGCAGGGCACGCGACAGCGCCGCCAGGCGACCGCTTGGTTCGTGCTCGAGAATCATCTCGTCGAGGCCGTAGCGGCTCGCAATACTCAGGATTTTGGCGAGGCGGAAAAGTCGCACGGCTGACGGGCAGGTCTTGAGGTCGGCAAAGGAGTGAGTTTACACAGAAACGAGCGTCATCGCTCCGCCCTGATACGCATATCAGTCAAGCTGCTCTCGACAGGCGCGAAATGGTCAATCGATGCTGCTCGATCCAGGCCGGAAAACGGCTGTCGGCAAGCACCGAGTGTTCCCGCATCCTTTGCTGCCCGATCGGGTCTGCAGCCTCGATAGCGCTTGCGGGATGGCACATCAACAGGTCGCCGTCTGCAGCACCGACGAACCAGGACATCAGCAGTTGCCGGTATTCTTCGGGGCTTGCCGAGAAACCGTAGACCCCCAGCAGATGACGGTTCATCGGCAGACCCTGCGCATCCGCCAATCGGCGCATCGTCCGCGCACCCAGGCAGGCAATGATCCGGGCCTTCAAGCGTTTGCCGCGATCGACTGTCAAGTGGCGCGCCGTTTGCGTCGAGCGCAGCCAGAGAGCATGCGTCGGATAGCGCCGAGCAATGCGCTCCAGCAACTGCTCGCGAATCAGCGGCAATTGATGGACATGCTGGTGGCCGTCGATGAAATCCGGAGGACATCCGAAGTGGGTCTCGAAAGCATCCAGCTGGCAATCAATGGTCGCGGTGACCAGGAACCGCGGCAATTGTCGCAGATAACAGGCGCTGATCAGGCGCGGCAGCGAGAAGCAGATTTGGCCCCTGGCAAAGGCCTCGGTAAAATTGAGGTGCAGCCCGATGTCCACCGGCAGCAGCGCCAGCGAAGAAACATGTTCGCTCAGCGTCGGCCCCTGCACCAGACAACTGACCGCACTGAGGCGGCCCAGTCGGGCCAGTTCAAGAATGCCTTCGTCGATTCCGGCCGACATTCCGAAGTCGTCGGCGCAAATGGCGATCCGCCTGCGGGCCACATCAAGGGAAGTTTTCACCTTACTAGAGGCACCTGGCATGGTAGTGATGTTCACGCAACTCGCCTGGTTTGTGCTCGTCGGCTGTGCAGCGGCGGCAACGCATTGGCTGATCGCGGTGGGCTGCGTCACCATTTGGCAGCAGCCTCCGCTGCTGGCCAACCTGATCGGATGGCTGGTCGCTTTTCTGGTTTCCTTTGGTGGACATTATCGCCTGACCTTTCGTCATCAGCAGAATTCCCTGGCGGTCGCCTGCGGTCGCTTCTTTCTCGTCTCGGCAAGCGGGTTCATGATCAACGAACTGAGCTACGCCTGCTTGTTGCACGTCACCAATATCGCCTATGACCTGCTGCTCGCAGTGATTCTGGTGGCGATCGCGGTGCTGACCTTCATCCTCAGTCGTTGCTGGGCTTTTCGCCACAGAGTTTCCTGAGGGCTGCCGGCTGCAGCCGCCACAGCGCGTGCCTTTGGTCGGCGGCAAATACCGGCTGCTGCTGCAGCCACCCCAGCCACTCAGGCGCCGACGGCTTGCCCCAGATCCACAATACGCCGGCAGCAGAACTGCAGAGTCTTGCCGCGAACTCTGCGGGCGTGAGCAGGACCGCCTGCCGGCTGGCATGGTCAAACTCTCCGGCATCGGCGAGTTCCTTTCGCCAATTGTCGCGCCTGGCGATTTCCGGATCCTGCCAATCGCTGACTACCCAGGCAGGCTTGCGGGCTTGCAGATAGAACGGCAGGTCGTATGGATACTGATCGATCAGCACCACTTGGTCCGGTGGCTGCAGCAGGGAACTGGCCGTGCTCGCCAGAGATTTGGCGGAAACTTTATCGGCAAGCGCAACGCCGACCACCAGCGCGACACAGGCGATCGCGGCCAGGCTCAGGCTCCCAACATACCAGCGCAGGGCACGCGTCCGGTCACGATCCAGCCAGTGCGAGAAGGATTCGGCAATCAGGTAGGCAACCGGCGGCATCGCCGGCAGAATGTAGCCCAGCAGCTTGGAACTCGGCAGAGAGAAAAAGATGACGATGAACAGGAACCAGATCACCATCAGGCTTCGCAAGCCACCCCGCCCGGCATCTCCGTGGTCGACCTGGACGAATACGCGTGCAAACCATGGCGACCACGGCAAAGTGGCCAGGAAAATGACCGGAATATAAAACCAGAAGGCCATCTGGTTATTGAAGCCGGTTTCCGAAAAGCGCCGGAAGTGATGATAAACCACCAAATAATCGAAAAATCCGGGGTAGGAATGCTGCATCCAGAAAAACCACGGGAGCGCAATCAGCAGCAGGAGCAGAGTTCCCGGCAGCCAGAAGATCGCTGGCAAAACCCGCCACGCTCGACGCCAGAGCAGCCAGAGCAGCAAAACGCCGCCCGGCAAGACGATACCGATCAGCCCCTTGGCAAGAATGCCGAGTGCGGCAAAGGCATAGCTCATGGCCAGGACAGCACGATAGGGAAGTTTCTTTTCGAGACGAAGGACGGCATCGGCCCCGGCAAGAATCGTCAGGGTAATCAGACCGGCGACCAGCATGTCGAGGTTCGCGAATTGACTCCCTGCGTAGAAGATCGGCTGAGTGACCAGGATGACGATCGACAGGGTAGCGAGCTGGCTGTCCCGGTAACGACGGATGAACCGGTAGAGACCTACGGCGGCAAAGAGGCCGGCGACCAGTGATGCCGCTCGCGCCGGCAACTCGTGCGCTCCGAATAGGCTCAGGCTCAAAGTCGTCAGCCAATAAAACAGTGGCGGCTTGTGGAAGAATGGCATGCCGTCGAGGCGGGGAACCAGCCAGTCAGCGGCGGTCAGCATTTCCCAGGCAACGCCGACATAGCGCCCTTCGTCGGGAAGCATCAAGGGCCGGATTCCCGCCGTAGCCGCCAGCCACACGGCCGTGGTCAACATCACCAGCCACGTTGATCGGGTATCAACAAATGCCGACAGCCGCTTGCTTGTGCTCATCGATGCCTGCTCAGGATTTGTTTTCGGGCAGTTTTTGCCCAATGTTCCGCTTGACCACGTAGAGCGGGCGCTGTTTGACCTCGTCGAAAATCCGCGCGATATAGGCGCCCATGGTACCGAGTGCCATCAGGTTGATTCCGGAGAAGAAAAACATTCCGGTGACGATGGTGGTCCAACCCGAGACGTCGTGCCCATTGATCAGATAATCGATCACCAAGTAACTGCCATAGCAGAAAGAAAGCATCGCAATCAGGCTGCCGACCAGGTTGAAAGTGCGCAGAGGCCAGGTCGAGAAAGCGGTGATGCCATCGACCGCGAAACGAATCAGTTGCAGCAGATTGAAATGGCTTTGCCCATGCAGCCGTTCGGCAGGAACATAGAGCATCGGCTCGGCCTTGAAGCCAACCCAGGCATAGAGCCCCTTCATGAAGCGGGTGCGTTCAGGCAGGCGAATCAGCGCGTCTACGACCTGCTTGTCCATCAGCCGGAAATCACCGGCATCGGGGGGAATACGAACCCTCTGCCCCTGCCCCAGGATGCCGTAGAAGATCGAAGCGCCGACGCGTTTGAGCCAGGATTCGTCGTCGCGATTCCTTTTTACCGCATAGACGGTGTCGACACCTGCTTGCCAGCGTACGAGCATCTCCGGGATCAGGGCGAGCGGGTGTTGCAGATCGGCATCGATGCAGATCACCACATCTCCACTGCTCACTTCGAGCCCGGCGCTGAGCGCTGCTTCCTTGCCGAAGTTACGCGACAATTGCAGGTAGTAGACACCCGGGTTGCTGGTCACATAGGTCGTCATGAGTTGCGGCGTACGATCGGTACTGCCATCATCGACGACGATGATTTCCCAGGCGGAACTGATTTGATCCAGCAATTCGGCCATTTCCGGGAGCAGCAGGAGCAGGCTGTCATGTTCGTTCAGTGCCGGGACAACACAACTGATGCGAGGCCGTTCGGGTCGGGGAGAACCGTACCGAAGCGGGGGGGGGCACACTTGAAATCATGATCCCTTTCCAGAGACAAAACGTATTGCTGGTGGCAGGCGCCAATGCCCGCGACCAACCTCCATGCGGATCTCGCAATTTAACACCAGTCATGCCAGTTCCTGCATTCCAGAGGCAGAAAAGACAGACCGCGCAGTCGGCTACCCTCGCCAATCATTCGCCCGGTCGCGCGTTGTGCGTCGTATAATCAGCGGCTTGACCAAATTCTCTGCCAGAAGCATCCGATGAGTCACGATCTCAAGAGCCACCTCGCCGAACTGATGCGGGCCGCACTGCTCAGTGTTGCACCGAGCGAGTCCGACGCTGCCATCCATATCGAGCGACCGAAGCAGGCCACACATGGGGATTTTTCCTGCAATCTTGCGATGCAACTGGCGCGATCGATCAAACGCAATCCCCGGCAACTGGCGCAACTGCTGATCTCGGAGTTGCCGTATTCGCCCCTGGTCGATCGGAGCGAAGTCGCTGGCGCTGGTTTCATCAACTTTCACCTGTCGCCTGCGGCCAAGCTCGAAGTGCTGCACAGCATTCTCGAACAGGGCGCAGCGTTTGGTCGCTCGACGACTGGCGGCAAGCGCCGCGTACTGGTCGAGTTCGTATCGGCCAACCCGACCGGACCGCTGCACGTCGGGCACGGCCGTGGTGCCGCTTATGGCGACAGCCTGTGCAAGCTGCTCGGTTATGCCGGCTGGGACGTGACCAGCGAATACTACGTCAACGACGCTGGCCGTCAGATGGATATCCTCGCCCTGTCGACCTGGCTGCGCTACCTGGAACTGAACAAGCCGGACAGCGTGCCATTCCCCCCGAGCGGCTACCAGGGTGAATACGTTCGCGACATGGCCAGGCAGTTGCTGGCGGCACATCCTGACCGTTACCTGCGACCGCTCGCCAGCATCAGCGAAGGCCTGCCCGACCTGCCCGATCCCGAACGCACCGACGCCGCCGCCGGGCAACAGCGTGAAACCCTGCTCGATGCGCTGATTGCCAGGGCCAAGAAGTTGCTTGGCGAGGAGTGGAAAACCCTGCACGACTTCGTTCTCACCGAGCAACTCGCAGATTGCCGCAGGGATCTCGAGGAATCCGGTGTGCATTTCGACGTGTGGTTTTCCGAACAGTCGCTGTTTGATATCGGACTGGTCGCGCGTTGCGTCGAGCGGCTCGACAAAAAAGGTCATCTCTACGTTCAGGATGGCGCCCGCTGGTTCCGGTCGACCGCTTTTGGCGACGAGAAGGATCGCGTTGTGCAGCGCGACAACGGTCTTTACACCTACTTCGCGTCGGACATCGCCTACCACCTCAACAAATACGAACGCGGCTTCCAGCGCATCATCAACGTCTGGGGAGCCGACCATCACGGTTATATTCCACGAGTCAGGGGCGCAATCAGCGCTCTGGGGCTTGATCCTGATGTGCTCGAAGTGGCGCTGGTGCAGTTTGCCGTACTCTATCGCTCTGGCTGGAAGGCACAGATGTCGACGCGTTCTGGAGATTTCGTCACCCTGCGCACGCTGCGCGAAGATGTCGGTAACGATGCCTGCCGCTTCTTCTATGTCCTGCGCAAATCCGACCAGCACCTCGATTTCGACCTCGATCTGGCCAAGAGCCAGTCGAACGACAACCCGGTCTATTACATTCAGTACGCGCACGCTCGCGTCTGCTCGGTGCTGGCCCTGTGGGGAGGCGAGCAGGAAGCACTGACCACCGCCGACCTGGCCCGCCTGGAAAGCCCGCATGAACTCGCCCTGGCCGTCAGGCTGGGTGAATTCCCGGAGGTCGTCGAAACGGCCGCGAGCGAACTGGCACCGCATCTGATCGCTTTCTACCTCAAGGATCTGGCCGCCGAGTTCCACAGCTATTACAATGCCGAGCGAATTCTGGTCGACAATCCGGTGTTACGAGATGCACGTGTGGCACTGGCGGCTGCCGTCAGGCAGGTGATCCATAATGGGATGACAATTCTGGGCGTCAGTTGCCCGGAGTCGATGTGATCGGAGGACCGAAGACTTCCATGAGTCTTGACATGAAACCCCGCAAAGCACCTCCTGCCAGGAAATCGGGAGGAGGCACCCTGTTCGGCCTGTTCATTGGCCTGGTCATCGGCGTCATCGGCGTGGCCGGCGTGGTCTGGTATATCAACAAGGCACCGCTGCCTTTCACCACCACCGGCCAGCAACCCAAGCTACCGCCGCCCGTTGCCGGCAAGCCGCCAGCAGCCACTCCCGAAGTGCCGCCGGTCGCATCGGCGCCGGTGGCACTGCCTGGCAAGCCAGGTGACCCGGTCACCGAAAAACCGCGCTTTGACTTCTACAAGATCCTGCCTGGCAATGCTGAGGCCATTCCCGATCCCAAGCCCGAGGAAATCAAGCCAGCGGAGGCTAGGCCTGTGCCTGCCAAACCGACCGAAACGAAGGCAATCGAAACGAAGCCGATCGAAACGAAGCCCAGCGAGGGGAAACCGGCCGAGGGGAAACCGGCCGAAACCAAGCCGACAGAGAGCAAAGCCGCTGCCAGCAAGACCGCCGAGAGCAAACCGGCGGACGCCAAACCGGCAGACAGTACCAGGAGCAAGGCCGACGGCACACTCAAGGAACCACTCTATCTGCAGGCCGGCTCGTTCCAGAGCGCGAATGAGGCTGACAACCAGAAGGCACGCCTGGCCTTACTTGGAACCGAGGCGCAAATTCAGCAGGTGATGTTGCAGGACAAGGTGTGGTACCGCGTTCGTATCGGGCCCTATCAAAAGATCGACGATGTCAATCATTTGCGTGCCGACCTCGCCAGGCAGGGCATCGATGCCAATGTGGTCAGGAAAGACTGAGAGAGGAGAAACTTATGCATCGAGCTCGCAGCGGATGGCTGCTTGCCATCACCCTGGCCATGCTGGCAGTCATTCTGCCAGTTCGGGCCGAACTTGCGGTAGGTCGCGACTACCTACCAATCGTCCCGGCACAGATGACCGATACGCCGGCGAAGATCGAAGTGATCGAGTTCTTCTCGTACGGCTGTCCGCACTGCAGCGAATTCCATCCGATTGTCGGCAAGTGGGCAGCCGCATTGCCGAGCGACGTCACCTTCAAACGCGTGCCAGTCACCTTCGGACGTCCTCAGTGGGCCAGTCTGGCCCGACTTTTCTATGCGCTGGAGGCCACCGGCGATCTGGCCAGACTGGATAACGCGGTCTTCGATGCCCTGCACAAGGCGGGCAGCAAGCTTTATGACGACAAGAGCATCACCGAGTGGGTGACCGGGCAAGGCATCGACGCCAGGAAATTCACCGAAGCCTACAACTCCTTCAGCGTCGTCAGCAAGGCCAAGCGCGCCGACCAGATGGTGCAGGCGTACAAGATCCAGGGCGTCCCGGCCATGGCCGTCGACGGCAAGTACCTGGTCACCGGCAAGGAGATCAAGGGATTGGCTGATCTGCCGGCGCTGACCGACCAGGTGATCGGCATGGCGCGCAGTGATCGCAAGAAAAAGTAGCGATTCTAGCGGTCACTCTGGCGCATTCTCCACAAGCCTTGCGCCGTCGCAGCAGAGCCGCTGCCGGCGAATCTTCCCGATCCTGGCTTCCCGCATGCTCAAGGTCTTCATCACCGGCGCCTCGTCCGGCATCGGTTGGGCACTGGCCGAATACTACGCGCGGCAAGGAGCACAACTCGGACTGGCTGCGCGCCGGGCCGAGCCTTTGCAACGACTGTCCGCACGCTGGCCCGGCCAGGTCCGCTGCTACCCGCTCGATGTCACCGACGCCGCGTCCTTGCGCGCCGCCGGCGCAGACTTCATCGCGGCGCGCGGCGTTCCCGACATCGTGATCGCCAATGCGGGCGTCTCGGTCGGCACCCTGAGCGAATGCGCAGCCGATCTCGAAGTCATCCGGAGAATCATGGACGTCAATTTCTTCGGCATGGCCGCGACTTTTTCTCCGTTCATTGGAGGCATGCGGCAAGCGGGTTGCGGGCGGCTGGTGGGGATCGCCTCGGTCGCCGGAATCCGCGGCCTGCCCGGTGCGGAGGCCTACAGCGCGTCGAAAGCCGCAGTGATCAGCTATCTCGAAAGCCTGCGTGTCGAACTGCGCAACGCCGGGGTGCAGGTGCTCACCATCTGCCCCGGCTACATCCGCACCCCGATGACTGCCGCCAACCCTTTCCCGATGCCTTTCCTGATGCCGGCCGACGAGGCTGCGCGGCGCTTTGCGCGAGCGATCGAGCGAGGCGGCAGCTACACCGTCATTCCCTGGCAAATGGGCTTGGTGACCAAGGTTCTGCGGCTGCTGCCCAATGCCCTCTACGATCGTCTGTTCGCCGCCGCGCCGCGCAAGCCACGACAAGCGCCGTAGTCATTTGATCTCGTCGCGATGCCTTCAGTCGATCGCCGGAGCTACCCGCCAACTGCGTGACATCTTGCCGTTGTGGTCGACGCTTTCCAGATGTACCGGGAAGCCCCACAGCCGCGCGACGTGCTTGAGCACCTCCTCGGCACTGTCACCGAGCGGGCGCTCGTTGTGCTGTGTATGGCGGAGGACCAGCGAACGGTCGCCGCGCAGGTTGACGCTCCACACCTGGATATTGGGTTCGCGCGAACCCAGGTCGTACTGGCGCGACATCGCCTCGCGCAGAACGCGATAGCCGGCCTCGTCGTGGATGGCGGAGACCTCGAGCTTCGGCGCTTTCTCGTCGTCGACGATGGTGAACAGCCGGAAGGCGCGCATCAGGCGCGGCGACAGGTACTGGCCGATGAAACTTTCGTCCTTGAAGTTGCGCATCGCGTGATCGAGCGTGGCCAGCCAGTCGCTGCCGGCGATGTCCGGGAACCAGTCGCGGTCTTCGTCGCTTGGCGCTTCGCAAATGCGCTTGATGTCGGAGTACATCGCGAAACCCAGCGCATAGGGGTTGATGCCGTTGTAGGCCGGGTGGCCGACCGGCGGCTGGAATACGACGTTGGTATGGGACTTGAGCCACTCGATCATCAGGCCATCGGTGAGGTAGCCATCGTCGTACAGGGTGTTCAGCAGATGATGGTGCCAGAAGGTCGCCCAGCCTTCGTTCATCACCTGCGTCTGCCGCTGCGGGTAGAAGTACTGCGCCACCTTGCGCACGATGCGAACGATTTCGCGCTGCCAGGGCTCGAGCAGCGGCGCGTTCTTCTCGATGAAATAGAGCAGGTTTTCCTGCGGCTCGGCGGGAAAACGTGTCGCTTCCTTCTCGGCGGCCTCCTTTTCCGGTCGCCGCGGCAGCGTGCGCCAGAGTTCATTGACCTGCTGCTGCGCATAGGCTTCGCGATCCGCCGCCCGTGCACGTTCTTCGCCGAGGCTCAACCGGCTCGGCCGGCGATAGCGGTCCACACCGTAGTTCATCAGCGCATGGCAACTGTCCAGCAACAACTCGACCGCGTCGATGCCGTGACGCTCTTCGCAGCCGGCGATGTAGTCTTTGGCGTAGACGAGGTAGTCGATGATCGACGAGGCGTCGGTCCACATCCGGAACAGGTAGTTGCCCTTGAAGAAGCTGTTGTGGCCGTAGGCTGCATGCGCGATCACCAGCGCCTGCATCGCCATCGTATTCTCTTCCATCAGATAGCTGATGCACGGGTTGGCATTGATGACGATTTCGTAGGCCAGACCCATCTGACCGCGCCGGTAGTTCCGGTCGGTGGCAATGAACTCCTTGCCGTAGCTCCAGTGGCGGTAGTTGACCGGCATGCCGACCGAGGCATAGGCGTCCATCATCTGTTCGGCGGTGATGATCTCGAGCTGGTTGGGATAAGTGTCGAGGCCGAAGCGCCGGGCGGTGCTGCGGATGACCTCGTGATACTGATGAAGCAACTCGAAGGTCCAGTCGCTTGGCGCCGGCAGCTTCGCCGCCGATGCTTGGGCCGGCAGCGGCCGGTCGATCAGGGTATGGTTCATTTTGCCCTCACCTCCTTGCTGAACAGCTCGCGAAATACCGGATAGATCTGGTCGACCGTACTGGCCTTGCGCATCGCGAAGGCATCGGAGATTGCCGCCAGCGCTGCGTATTCCTGCCACAGGTTCTGCTCCTGCTCGACCACCTGGATATAAGCGAAGTAGCGGCACAGCGGCAGAATGTCGTTCGCCAACAGTTCACGACAGCGCGCGCTGTCGTTGTGCCAGTTGTCGCCATCGCTGGCGTGTGCGCCATAGATGTTCCATCCGCTGCTCGGGTAGCGAGCGCGGATGATCTGCTCCATGAGAACGAGCGCGCTCGAGACGACGGTCCCGCCGGTTTCCGTGGCGTGGAAGAAGTCGTGCTCGTTGACTTCCTGCGCCTGTGTGTGATGGCGGATGAAGACGATGTCGATCCGTTCATAGTGCCGGGTCAGGAAGAGGTAGAGCAGGATGAAAAAGCGCTTGGCCAGATCCTTGCGCGCTTCGTCCATCGAACCGGAGACATCCATCAGGCAGAACATGACCGCCTTGGCGGTCGGCACCGGCGTCCGCACGCGGCTGCGATAGCGCAGATCGATCGGGTCGAGGTAGGGGATGCGCTGGATGTGTACGCGCAGCGCTTCGATGTCATGCTGGAGCGCCTGGATTTCCTGCCGGCGCGACGGGTCAAGAGGCGGTGCGAGCAGGGCCTCGAGAAGTGCTTCGAGGCGGATCAGTTCGCGCCGCGCCTGGCTGCCGAGTGCGATGCGCCGGCCGATGGCGCCGCGCATCGAGCGTACGACATGCAGATTGTTCGGCGTACCGTCGCTGGAAAAGCCGGCCCGGTGCGTCTTGTACTCGGGGGTGTCGGCGAGCGTCGTGCGCACCAGATTGGGCAGCGCCAGGTCGTCGAAGAAGACCTGCATGAACTCCTCTTTCGTCAGGTGAAAGACGAAGTCGTCTTCTCCCTCGCCGGAATCGCCGGCCTGCCCGGAACCGCCCCGGCCAGCGCCGCCCTGTGGACGGTCGATGCGGTCACCGCGAACGAAATCCTGGTTGCCAGGATGCACCATTTCGCGTCGTCCGCCCGGGCCGTGGCCGAACACCGGCTCGCTGATGTCGCGGCGCGGGATCGGGATATCCTCGCCCTGGGCGATGTCACGGATGCCACGCCCGGCGACGGCACGCTTCACCGCTTCACGGATCTGCTCGCGGTGCCGGCGCAGGAAGCGTTCACGGTTGCCGATCGACTTGTTCTTGCCGGCCAGCCTTCGATCGATGATCTGTTGCACGGGATGTCCTCCACGCCTCGGCTTGATGCCGGGTCACGAATGTCACGAATTTCACGAATTCTTGCGGACACGCAGATACCACTCGCAGAGCAGTCGCACCTGCTTCGACGTGTAGCCCTTGTTGACCATGCGATTGACGAAATCTTCGTGCTTCTTGACATCGTCGGCGCTGGCCTTGGCATTGAAGCTGATGACCGGCAACAATTCTTCGGTGTTCGAGAACATCTTTTTCTCGATTACCGTGCGCAGCTTTTCGTAGCTGGTCCACAGCGGGTTCTTGCCCTGGTTGTTGGCGCGCGCGCGCAGCACGAAATTGACGATCTCGTTGCGAAAATCCTTCGGGTTGGCGATTCCCGCGGGCTTTTCGATCTTCTCGAGTTCGGCATTCAGCGAGGCGCGGTCGAATACCTCGCCGGTATCGGTGTCGCGATACTCCTGATCCTGGATCCAGTAGTCGGCGTAGGTGACATAGCGGTCGAAAATGTTCTGGCCGTACTCGCTATAGCTTTCCAGGTACGCGGTCTGGATTTCCTTGCCAATGAATTCGGCGTAGCGCACCGACAGGTGTTCCTTGATGAAAGCGAGGTACTTTGCCTCGGTTTCGGCCGGGAACTGTTCGCGCTCGATCTGCTGCTCGAGCACGTACATCAGGTGCACCGGGTTGGCGGCGACCTCGGTCGAGTCGAAGTTGAACACCTTGCTGAGGATCTTGAAGGCGAAGCGGGTCGAAATGCCGCTCATGCCTTCATCGACGCCGGCGTAGTCGCGGTACTCCTGGTAGCTCTTGGCGCGCGGATCGGTGTCTTTGAGGTTTTCACCATCGTAGACCAGCATTTTCGAATACAGGCTGGAGTTTTCCGGCTCCTTCAGGCGCGTCAGTACGGCGAACTGCGCCATGATCGGCAGGGTCCCCGGCGCGCAGGTGGCTTGCGCAAGCGAGGAACCGCGCAGCAGCTTCTCGTAAATCTTCACTTCTTCGGAAACGCGCAGGCAATAAGGCACCTTGACGATGTAGATGCGGTCCAGAAAGGCCTCGTTGTTCTTGTTGTTGCGGAAGGCTTTCCATTCGCTTTCATTCGAGTGCGCGAGAACGACGCCGTCGAAGGGGATCGCGCCAAAGCCTTCGGTGCCCTTGAAATTGCCTTCCTGCGTCGCAGTCAGCAGCGGGTGCAGCACCTTGATCGGCGCCTTGAACATTTCGACAAACTCGAGCAGCCCCTGGTTGGCGAGGCACAGACCGCCCGAAAAGCTGTAGGCGTCCGGATCGTCCTGGGCATAGGTTTCGAGCTTGCGGATGTCGACCTTGCCGACCAGGCTCGAAATGTCCTGATTGTTCTCGTCACCGGGTTCGGTCTTGGCGATGCCGACCTGCTTGAGCACGCTCGGGTAGCGCTTCACTACCTTGAACCTGCGGATGTCGCCGCCGAATTCTTCCAGCCGCTTCACCGCCCACGGCGACAGGATGCGCGTGAGGTAGCGGCGCGGAATGCCGTATTCCTTTTCGAGAATGGCGCCATCTTCATCCGGATCGAACAGGCCGAGCGGCGACTCGTTTACCGGCGAACCCTTGATCGCGTAGAAAGGCACCTCCTGCATCAGCGACTTCAGGCGCTCGGCGATCGAGCTCTTGCCGCCGCCGACCGGGCCAAGCAGGTAGAGGATCTGCTTCTTTTCTTCGAGCCCCTGCGCCGCGTGGCGGAAGTAGCTCACCACCTGCTCGATGGCGTCTTCCAGCCCATAGAACTCGGCGAAAGCCGGATAGATCTTGATCACCTTGTTGGCAAAAAGGCGTGACAGCCGCGGGTCGTTGCGGGTGTCCACCGCCTGCGGTTCGCCGATGGCGCGCAGCATGCGCTCGGCGGCGCTGGCATAGCTCAGCGGATCTCGCTTGCACGCCGCGAGATAGTCCTCCAGCGAAAGCTCCTCTTCGCGGGTGCGGTCGAAGCGGGCGGCAAAATGACTGACGATATCCATGTTGATCTCCAATAAACGGGTTCTATCCTCCCCGATGATCTCGACCGTGCCGGGTGGAATCAGCACTGGCGCATTACACTTAAGATCAAGCAAGTAACGCGCCAGTTCCCGTAACGGCTTACCCGATGGCATCTGCCCCGTGCTTCGGCAAGGCATTCCCGGCGTCGGCGTCCTCCTCTCCATGCGCAGCCTGATGGCGGCAATGCCTGATGGCGCCGACAGGTTGTCGGCATGACCATGATATTCGCGTAGCAGACGAGGCTGCTGGCGGGCGCGCACCAACACGGTGCGTAACGCTGCGGTCGATGCCACAGAAAGGGGACAGATACGGCAAGGTGTAAAATTTTCCGAGGAGTGGCAGTGTTGCTCCTGGTGACTCAGCAAGTCCATCTTTCTTTTTGGTGGTATTGTCTTTGCGTTAGTTCAGCACCCCGACATTGCTTCATGCGAAAGCCATCGATTCCACCCCATTCAAGCTGCCTGTCCTCATGGCCATGAAAATGCCGGCCCATATTTTCGATCGTCGCAGTTTGCTCATCCTGTTGAGTTCGGTCTTGAGCATCGGCTTTTTTTGCGACAACGATGTTCGGATATTTCGTTTCCAAGCAGGCCATTCGTGCGGCCATCATCAGCGAAGACCTACCGCTAACCTCAAGCAACATCTATTCGGAGATTCAGAAGGATCTGGTGCGCCCGGTGCTGATTTCTTCCAACATGGCACACGACACCTTTGTCCGGGACTGGGTGATTGCGGGTGAGCGCGAGGTCAGTGCCATGGCGCGCTACCTGAAGGAAGTCAGGGAGCGCAACGGCGCCTTCAGCAGCTTCTTTGTCTCTCAGCAGAGTCAGCTCTACTACACCGGCCTCGGCGTGCTCAAGCAGGTCAACCGCAAGGAACCGCGTGATGCCTGGTATTTCCGAGTCAGTGAAATGAAGGAGGATTACGAGATCAATGTCGACCCCGATCTGGCCAACAAGGATGCGCTGACCATATTCATCAATTATCGGGTCTTCGATTACGCCGGCCGCTATATCGGCGCTACCGGCATCGGTCTGACCGTGGATGCCGTCCGGCATTTGATCGCGCTGTATCAGGAGCGTTTTCACCGGACGGTCTATTTTGTCGACCAGCAGGGCCGAATCGTCCTGTTCGCCGATCAGACCGGACTTCATCCGGATCTGCGCACCAATCCCGGCGTGGGGCCGCTGGTGGACCGGATCCTGGAAGAGAAAAAAGGCTCGTACCAGTTTACAGTGGCCGGTGACAACCACATCCTCAACGTCAATTATCTGCCCGAGTTGAAATGGTATCTGTTCGTCGAACAGAATGAGGAAGTCGCGCTGGCCAAGATCCGCCATACCTTATACGTCAATTTGGCGATCAGTATGGTCGTGACGCTGATCGCCATCTATCTGACTTATCTGGCGCTGGGGCGCTATCAGTCGCGGATCGAGGAGATGGCTTCGAGCGACGAACTGACCGGGCTGCTCAATCGTTACGCCTATTCGATTCTGCAGGAACGCATGCTGGCAAGCTGGCGTCGTACGCCTAAGCCGATCAGCGTCCTGCTGATCGATATCGATCACTTCAAGTCGGTGAACGACCGTTATGGGCACCTGTTCGGCGACCGGATTCTGGCCGCCGTGGCCAGACTATTGCGCGAGGTATCGAGGAATTCGGACATCGCGGTGCGTTGGGGGGGGCGAGGAATTCCTCTTGGTTCTGGCGGATTGCGGCCAGGAGAACGCGCTGCGGATTGCCGAAAACCTGCGCGAACGGATCGCCAGATCGCCTCTCGGGCCACCGGAGGCGATGCTGGTGACAGTCAGCGTCGGCGTTGCCGAATTCGATGGCGCGCAGACATTTGACCGTACCATCGCTTGTGCCGACGAGGCACTGTATGCCGCAAAGAAGGCAGGACGCAATCGCATCTGCTCAGCCGAAACGACGACAACTTGATCGAGCTCGCCCACGCCTGACCGAATCAGATATCGTTGCGCACCGATCGGACATCGGGCGCAAGCAGCGGCACGGGCGCGGCTGCCCCGACAGTCCGGCATCGGACGAGAGGGACCAGACCTGTCGAAGTACGTTTACCCTCGGGACTTGTCTCAGACTCTGCCGGAGATCAACGCCAGGCGACTCCCCCTTGCCGAGTCTCACCATTCGATCACTTGACCATCACGGAAGAAACCACCGCTCGGGCCGTCGTCCGGCAGCAGTGCCGCCCATACGATTCCTTTGGCACCCTCTTCGGCGCTGCGGGTAGCGTTCTCGCCACCCATCCCGGTACGGCACCAGCCAGGGCAGACCGAATTGATCTTGATCGGAGTGCCTTCCAACTCCTTGGCAGTGAGGCGAGTCAACGCGTTGAGTGCCGCTTTCGACATCCGGTAGCCCGGCCAGAAGCCGCCCATCTGGGCCAGTTGCCCCATGCCGGACGAGACGTTGACGATCCGCCCCCAGCGATTTTCGCGCATCAAGGGTACAAGCACCTGAATCAGTCGCAGCGGCGCGAGCGCGTTGCAAGCGTGCGTCGCCGCCACCAATTCCGGATCGACCACGAAAACGCTGGCCGCCTGCGGAACCACGAAATCCGCTGCTTCGAGAAAAACGCCGGCATTGTTCACCAGAATGTCGGCGCGGCCAAACTCGCGGCGCAGGCGGGCGCCAAGGGCGGCAACGGCGCCTGCATCGGTAACGTCGGCGATGTGCGGCAGAACCTCGTGCCCACTCTCGCGCAATTGTCGGGCTGCATCTTCGATCGCTTCGGCGCCGCGCCCGACCATCAGTACCATGCACCCGGCGGCGGCAAGGTCGCGCGCCACGGCGAAGCCGATGCCACGCGCGGCACCGGTCACGACGGCAAGTTTCTGAGCTAGCATGCTTGTCTCCTGTTATTTGAACGTGGAGCCTTCATCATGCAATGGTCTGACGCGCTCGGCAAGCTGCACACTCGCTATCCCGGCACGCCGCGCATCGTCTCGCTGGTGCCCAGCCTGACCGAGTTGCTGGTCGACCTCGGCCTCGCCGAACTGCTGGTCGGTCGCACCGGTTTCTGCATCCATCCGCGGCAGGTCGTCCGGCGGGTGCCGAAGCTCGGCGGCACCAAGGGTTTCGACATTGACAAACTGCGCGTGCTGCAGCCTACGCATGTACTGGTCAACATCGATGAAAACCGTCGCGAAGAAGTCGAAGCTCTGTCCGATTTCGTTCCACACCTGATCGTCACCCACCCGCTGGCCGCCCGCGACAACCTCGAACTGTATCGCATGCTGGGCGGGATTTTCGGGCGAGAGAAAGAAGCCGAGGCCTTGTGTGCCGACTTCGAGCACGCATGGGCAGCGCTCGGCGCACTGGCCAACGGGCTACCGCGGCAGCGGGTGCTCTACCTGATCTGGCGAGAACCCTGGCTCAGTGTTGCCCGTGACACCTACATCTCGCGTATGCTGGCTGCCGCCGGCTGGGATACGCTGCCACTGGCAAGCCTGGTTCGCTATCCGGAAATCGATCTGCCGGAGTTGGTGCGGGAAGCCGAGATCGTTTTTCTTTCCAGCGAGCCCTACCCCTTCCGTGCCAGGCATCTGCATCCATTGACAGAACACCTGCCGGGCATTCGCGTGGCTCTGATCGACGGCGAAATGGTCTCCTGGTATGGCAGTCGCGCGATCCAGGGACTCGCTTATCTGCGCGAGCTGCGCGCCAGCCTCGCCGAGCGCTGATGAATCTTCAGTGCACACCAGAACGTCATGAGGCTCACTCGTCATCCAGCGCCCAGCCCTTGCAGCGTTCGACCGCCTGGTGCCATCGCCGGAACAGACGTTGGCGCTCGGCCTCGTCGATGCGCGGCGTATAACGGTTGTCGAGCTGCCATTTTGCGGCCAGCTCCGAACGGCTGCTCCAGAAACCGGTGGCCAGTCCGGCCAGATAGGCGGCGCCCAGGGCGGTGGTCTCGACAATCCGCGGCACTTCCACCGGCACCCCGAGAATGTCGGCCTGGAACTGCATCAGCAGACGGTTGACCGAGGCGCCGCCATCGCAGCGCAAATCCTTGAGGGTGATTCCGGAATCGCGCTGCATCGCCTCGATCACGTCGCGCGTCTGGTAGGCCATGCTCTCGAGCACTGCCCGCACGAGGTGTCCCTGGGTGGTGCCACGGGTGATGCCGATCAGCAGGCCGCGGGCGTAGGGATCCCAGTGTGGTGCGCCCAGACCGACCAGTGCCGGCACAAAATAGACGCCTTCGTTGTCCGGCACCGAGCGCGCCAGCGCCTCGACCTCGGCAGCCGATTGAATGATCTTCAGACCATCGCGCAGCCACTGCACGGCCGCGCCGGTGATGAAGATGGCGCCTTCCAGAGCATACTCGACCGGCTCGTCGCCAATCCCCCAGGCGATGGTGCTCAGCAGTTTTTCCTTGCTGAAGACCAGTTTTTTGCCGGTATTCATCAGCACGAAGGAACCGGTGCCATAGGTGTTCTTGGCGAGACCCGCGCCGTGGCAGGCTTGCCCGAACAATGCCGCCTGCTGGTCGCCGGCGATTCCCGCGACGGGAATACCGTGTGTTCCGAAGAACATCTCCGGATCGGTCGATCCGAAAATGCACGCAGAAGGCCTGACCGCGGGGAGAACCGCCTTGGGGATATCGAGCAGTTCGAGAATTTCTTCGTCCCAGCGTAATTCCTGAATGTTGTACAGCAGCGTACGCGAAGCGTTGGAATAGTCGGAGACATGCGCCTTGCCACCGGTCAACTGCCAGACCAGCCAGCAATCCATGGTGCCAAAAGCGATTTCGCCGCGCTCTGCGCGCGCGCGCAGACCGTCTACGTGATCCAGCAGCCACTTCACCTTGGTGCCGGGAGAAATACGGGTCGATCACCAGACCGGTCTTGTGGCGGACCCATTCCTCCAGTCCCCGCTCTTTCAGCTCGTCGCAATAGCGTGCTGTCCGACGGTCCTGCCAGACAATGGCCCGGGCCACCGGCCTGCCGGTGGCCCGATCCCAGAGCACTGTCGTTTCCCGCTGGTTGGTGATGCCGATGGCTTGCAGATCGCTGGCTCGGACACGCGCGACGCGCAGGGCTTCGCCGATGACCCTGACGGTCACCTGCCAGATCTCCTCGGCGTCGTGCTCCACCCAGCCAGGCCGGGGATAGTGCTGGGCGAACTCGGAATAGGCTCGGCCCTTGACCTGCCCGTCGTGGTCGAAGATCAGCACCGTCGAGCCGGTAGTGCCCTGGTCGATCGCGAGAACGTAGCCTTCACTCATGGTTCGAGAGTCTAGGCAAGTATCGATCGACCGGTCAAGGGATATCCTGGCTGCACGATCTGCTGGAATGGCGCCAGCACTGTTAGAATCTGGAATTCCGTGATTTCCTTCTTCAGACGCAAGCATGCAGATCACCATCACTCGTCCCGATGACTGGCACCTCCATCTGCGCGATGGTGCGGCGCTGGCAGCGGTCCTGCCGCACACGGTGCGCCAGTTTGCCCGCGCCATCGTGATGCCCAATCTGCGCCCGCCAATCACCACGGTCGCCGCTGCCCAAGCGTATCGTGCGCGCATCCTCGCCGCGCTGCCGCGGAGCGTGGCTTTCGAACCACTATTGACCCTCTATCTGACCGACAAAACGCCCGCCGACGAAATCCGCCGTGCCGTCGATTGCGACAGCGTGCACGCCGTCAAGCTCTACCCGGCCGGAGCGACGACCAACTCCGATTCGGGAGTGACGGATGTCGATCGATGCGCGCCAGCGCTGGAAGCGATGGCCGAGCTGGGAATGCCTTTGCTGGTGCACGGCGAAGTGACCGACCCGACGATTGATGTATTCGATCGCGAGCGGGTGTTCATCGAGTGCGTGCTGCGACCTCTGCTGGCGCGGCACCCGCAGCTCCGGGTCGTTTTCGAACATATCACGACCGCTGACGCCGCCAACTTCGTTGCCGATTGCGGGCCGAATGTCGCGGCGACGATCACTGCTCACCACCTTCTTTACAACCGCAACGCCATTTTTGCCGGTGGGGTGCGCCCGCATTACTACTGCCTGCCGGTCCTCAAGCGCGAGAGGCATCGCCAGGCACTGCTGCGCGCGGCCACTTCAGGCAACCGTAAATTCTTCCTCGGAACCGATTCCGCGCCACATGCGCGCACCGCCAAGGAGACCGCCTGCGGTTGCGCCGGTTGTTACACGGCACATGCAGCGCTCGAACTCTACGCGGCAGCCTTCGAGTCGGCAGGCGCTCTCGATCGGCTGGAGGCCTTCGCCAGTTTTCATGGCCCGGACTTCTACGGTTTGCCGCGCAATGGCGGCCAGGTAACGCTCGAACAGCAGGACTGGCGTGTACCCGAAACCTACGCGTATGCTGATGACGATCGGCTGGTCCCCCTCGGGGCTGGCGAGTGGCTGCACTGGCGGATGCTCGACTGATGCCGCCACCAGGTTCCGGAATTCGCCAGAGGAAATTTCCTTGTCATTGAAAAAGCTGCTCCCCTGCTTGCTTCTGCCTCTGTTGATGGCCTGTTCGGATCAGCGCGCGTCTTTCGAAATTGCCTCGCGCCAGCATTCGCTGACGCTGATTCGTGTTCAGAACTTTTTCTGGGAAAAAACCGCCAGGTACGCGATCGTCGCGGCGCGCATGCCCGATTGCCAGCGGCGGCACGAGATGGGACCGGGAGGTGCTGAAAGCAGGGTAGAGGTCTATGCGCCGGGTAACGATGCCTGGATTCTCAAGCAAGGCAAGCGCATGTTTGTCGTCGAAACGCGCAGCTGCGAGGGCTTTGCGAAACTTGACGGAGAACCCGACGGTGGCATGGGCCCCTTGCAGGGAACGTTCCAGATGCGCAGCGGGACGCTTTCCTTTGTCGCCGCACCGCCGAGCGAGGCGCCAGTCGCGCAGTGAGCGGGGCATGGTGCGCCTGGTCACATCGGTAAAAGTTGACCCATCGATCGGATCGGGCAGCGCTTCCTCCTTCTGCAGGCACCGGCAGACCTACCGGTTTGCTCGCCGTCTCTTTAGGGTTCGGGTTCAGGCCGCGAGTGTGGCTGCGCTGCAGCTCACTTCTTCTTGACTTCGGGTGTGTGCGAGCCGGCACTCGACGATGTTCCACCAAAAGGTGTCGTCGGCACGACGGGCTTCTGGGGTTGCTTCGGTTTCTTGACTTCGCGATTACTGCGTAACTGACTCTTGGCCATGCGGATTCTCCTTAAGCTGTTGCAGTGTGGCATGCCAGATGGCACGCGCCAGCATACGCGCTATTTAGCTCACACGGAAGGGGTTGGTGGAGCTGCTGCCAGAATTGTCCATCGTCAAGCCTAGAGTGCCGCGCTGCGGTCGCCGTTGACGAAGCCCAGTAGTGGTTCGCTGATGCCTTTACCAAGGGCGATCACCTTGAAAAGTTCTCCCATTTCCGCTGGTGAAACCAGTTTTTGTGCCGCGTTGGCGAGCGGCAGGTAGCGCATCGGGTCGCTCGCCGGCGTTCTTGCCAGGATCTCGGTCAAGCCGCAGTTGAAGAGAAAGTTCGACTGCGTGGTGTAGCCCAGCAAATCCAGTCCGGCCTCACAGCCTGCTTCGACGATGGCGGTGAAGTCGACATGCACCGTGATGTCCTGCAAGCCCGGCAGGTAGAAGGGTTCACCATGTGCGTGGTGACGGTAGTGACACATCAGCGTGCCAGCATCGCGCTGCGGGTGGTAATATTCGCGCCGCGGAAAGCCATAGTCGATCAGAAGCAGCGCACCGTGTCCCAGGATCGCGGCCCATTGCGCCACCCAGGCCGGCGCCAGCAGTGCGATTTCACTCAGATAGCCGGGTGCTATCGCACATTCCGCGGCCAGAACTCGGGCACGTTCGAGCAGCCGGCCATTGGCCGGGCGATCGCTCCAGATGAACTGCCCATCCTTGACCGCAACACCGCGCTCGGCGATTGTTGCCCCGTTCCAGCTCACGAGATGTGCCGGCATCGCATCGAGCACTTCGTTGGCTAGCACCAAACCATCGAAATGCTCGGGCAGGTGGTCAAGCCAGCGTACGCGTGGCAGGAGATGCGGTGCACGCTTGCCAAGCGTTTCGTGCTGGCGGGCACACAATTCACCGGACACTTCGAGGATGCCGTAACATTTGGGAAGCTGGTCGCGCCGAGCCAGTTCAAGCAGCAGGTCGGCGGCGAGTTGCCCGCTCCCGGCGCCAACCTCGACGATTTGTGGAGAAGTCAGTGCAAGCAGTTGCGCTGCCTGCGCGGCCAGGGTCTGAGCGAAGGTCGAGCCGAGCTCCGGTGCGGTAATGAAATCTCCGCCTGCGCCAAACTTGTGCGCACCACCGGCATAATAGCCCTGAGCTGGTGAGTAGAGCGCGAGATCCATGAAGCGATCGAAGCCGATCCAGCCGCTTGCGGCTTCAATCCGCGCCGCGATGTCGCGGCTCAGCGCTGCGCTGCCGGCCAGCGCATCGGCCGTCGGAACGGGCAGCGAGGCTGCGATCCGGGCAGTCAATGCTTCACTGTTCGCAGACTTCGAAGCGGACCTGGCCGTACACTTCCGGATGCGTCGTCGCCAGCCAATGCTCCGCCTCCGATTCTGCACGCGCCCAGGTGGCTGCGCGCAAGGGCACGAACTGCTTGCGGTCGTCGGCTTCGGGCCATTCGAGCGTGTAGCTGTGGAAACTACCGTGCCCTTGCAGGTGGATCTTGCACGTCATACTCGGCGGTTCGCGATGCAGTCGGGCAGTCGTGCCGTCGGTCAGCCGCAGCCGGTAGCGCGGTCCCTTGCCCTGGTATTGCACGATGAATTCCTGTTGCCCGGCGTCTTCTTCGATGATCTGCCACTCGGCACAAGCTTCGATGATCGCCCCGATCGGCAGATCCTCTTCATCGCGAATGACTTCAGCATTTACCGTGTGGGTTTGCTCTGCCTGGCCTTCGAGGAGTTCGTGCCAGGGCAAGCCCTGCCGGGTCGGCGGTGCAAACGGAAGGGCGTGCTTGCCCTGGCGAATACGGGCAAAGAGCGAGGATTTCCGGATATCTTCGAGGTCAATCGACGGAAATGTCGAGCGTGGGTCGGCACGAAAGTTGCCAGCTCCCATGTAGCCGACATTCCACAGTGTTTTCAACCACTCGGCGGTGTCGAGAGCGAGCTGTGCCAGGTGATCGTCAAGCTCAGCGCTGTGCGCCTCGGTTTCTCGCCGGAGGGTTGCTTCCCCGGCCAGCAATTCAGCTTCGCGTGCGCGCGCGCGCAGTAACTCCTGCAGCAGGACGCTGACCCATTCGGCTTCGGCTGCCGGGAGTTTGCCGATACGCTCGGTAATCATCATCAGATCGTCGGCGTCGAGGGGGGGTGTCCAGGTGGCTCATCAATGATCTCCCAATATCAGTTTTGTTACAGTTTACCGCGACGCCGATGGAAAGGAGCGTTTTTCGGAAGACGGTGGCAAGAATCCGCTAGAATCAACTCTTGGTTGCTTTCCTGATCGTTGGGATAGCATGGGGATGAGCAGGGGATGAGCGGAAAGACGATCTTGGTAACCGGTGCCGCCAAGCGGGTGGGCAGCGCCATTGCGCGCGAAATGCACGCAACCGGAGCCAACATCATGGTGCACTACCGCCAGGCATCGGCGGCTGCCGCAGCGCTGGTTGCCGAACTGAATGCGCTCAGACCCTTTTCGGCAGCTTGTCTGCAGGCCGATCTGCGGGACATCGAGACCTTGCCATGGCTGGTGACCGGCACCATTGATCGTTTTGGCCGTCTCGATGCCCTGGTGAACAACGCCTCAAGCTTTTTTCCAACGCCTTTCGGCAGCATTGACCAGGAGGCCTGGGATGATCTGGTGGGCAGCAATCTCAAGGCGCCGCTGTTTCTGACCCAGGCTGCCGCGCCACATCTGCTGGCTGCGCGCGGCGCCGTCGTCAACATCACCGACATCCATGCCGAAAGACCACTCGCCGGTTATCCACTGTACTGCGCAGCGAAAGCGGGCCTGCTGGGACTGACGCGTGCCCTGGCCATTGAACTGGGGCCGCTGGTGCGCGTGAATGCCGTTGCTCCGGGGCCGATCCTGTGGCCCGAGGATGGCTTTTTTGACAGTAGCACGCGCGCAGAAATCGTGGCACATACCTTGCTGGAGCGAGCCGGCTGTCCGCAGGACGTCGCCCGGGCGGTACATTATCTACTCGAAGACGCAACCTACGTGACCGGTCAGGTCATCAATGTGGATGGCGGTCACAGTGCGCATCTGTAATTCATCATGCCATTGGAAAGGGCTCCTTTGGAACTGTCGAATACCCTGCTGCGCCTGAGAAAACGCCTGGAGAGCCAGGCTGGCAAGGCGATTGCCGACTACAACATGATCGAGGATGGCGATACGGTTCTGGTCTGCATTTCCGGCGGCAAGGACTCGTACACGCTGCTGTCGCTACTGATGGCCTTGCGTGAACGTGCACCGGTCGATTTTCGCTTGATCGCCATGAATCTCGACCAGAAACAGCCGGGTTATCCTGCTGATGTGCTACCGAGATATCTGACGAAAATTGGTGTCGACTATCGGATCGTCGAACGGGATACCTATTCGGTGGTCAAGAGCAAGATTCCGGAGGGCAAGACGACCTGTTCGCTGTGTTCTCGACTGCGTCGCGGCATCATTTATCGTACCGCCAAGGAAATCGGTGCCAACAAGATCGCGCTTGGTCACCATCGCGATGACATCGTACACACGCTCTTCCTCAATCTTTTCTTTGCCGGACAGCTCAAGGCAATGCCGCCCAAACTGGTCACCGACGACGGCGTGCATGTGGTGATCCGACCGCTGGCCTACTGCGGCGAAGCGGACATCGCGCGTTTCGCGCGCGGCATGGACTACCCGATCATTCCCTGTAATCTCTGCGGCTCGCAGGACAATCTGCAACGCCAGAAAATTCGCGAAATGATGGCTGACTGGGATCGGCGCTACCCTGGACGCACGGAATCGGTTTTTTCTGCGCTCCAGAAAATCGTTCCCTCGCATCTGGCCGACCAGACCTTGTTCGACTTCAAGGATTTGCGTCCCGGGACCGAGCTGACAACCATGGCTGGAGGCGATTCGGTGTTCGACCCGCAGCCACCCGGCGATCGCTGCTCATCGCCGGAAATCATTCCGCTACAGGTCGTGCGGCGATGAACAGCAAGCCCAGCAGCGATGATGACCGGCCTGCAGAATCGATGCAGCAGGCTGATGCCAAGGAACAAGACAGGGAGTACGATACATGAGCAGCAGAGAAAGGATGCTGTCGGTAGTGTTTGCTGCGGTTGCCGGGAGCTCACGACTATTCGAAAAACTCGCTGGTGCCGAAGCCCTGCACGCCGTTGACCGTTGCATGAAACGCATGCGCCGTGGCATTGATGGCTTTCACGGCCGCATTGTGAAGACCGGTCGGGACGACCTCACCGCAGTCTTCGCCAACGCCAACGATGCCTGCCAGGCGGCCATCGCCATGCAGCGGCGGGTCGCCGACCTGCCACCCGTCTCCGGCGTTCAACTGGCGATCCAGGTCGGTTTTCATCATGGAGCCGTGATCGAGGAGCTTGGTGAGTTCCTCGGCGAGTGCGTGAACACTGCGGAATCCCTGGCGAGGCTGGCCGGCGCCGGGCAGGTGTTGACCAGCGGCACCACACAGGTACTTTTGTCGCCGCATCAGCAGTTGTCGATACGCCCCCTGGAAAATCGGTCGATCGCCGGACAGCCTGCTGAACTGCAGGTCTTCGAAGTGCTCTGGCTTGAGCATGCGAGTGAGCCTGCCAAAGCGATTGTCGAGCCGCATGCGCCCGTGCAGGATAGGGACTGCGGCTTTGCGTACGTTATGGTCACATTGTGAAAGTGCTCGACAAGCACCGAACCAGCCTGCTCATGGGCCGTGATACGAGTTGTGAGATCACGGTTCGCGATCGCCGCGCCTCTCGCAACCACGCGCTGATTGAGCGGCGAGGCGAGCATTTCGTACTTACGGATGTCAGTACCAATGGCACTTTCGTGACGGTCAACGGCGAGCAGGAGCTGTTTCTGAAGCACGAGGAACTTGCCCTGCACGGCAGCGGAATCATTGCCTTTGCCGCTCCAGCAGGCAGTTCGGGCGCAGACATCGCCGAATTCGAACATCTTTGAGAAGACCGGGCTGCTGCGCGTATAACGGTGCATGCCACTGGCGACACAGCAACTCTGTTCCGGAATGCCGGCGATTACGCAGGCAAGGTGCGGGCGACGACCAGCAACACCACCCGCACAGCACCGTGCAACTTCACCGTACGCGCCAATTCGTCCAGTGACGCGCCGGTGGTCATCACATCGTCGATCAGGAGTAGTCGCTTGCCGGTAAAATCCGATTCGCAGTGAAAGGCACCACGAACATTTCTTGCTCTTTCTCGCCAGGGTAGGTCAGCCTGCATGGCGGTGCGACGGATGCGGCGGCAACTGCGCGTGTCGATAGGGATTCGGCAGGCTTTGCCGACCGGTCGGGCGAGTTCGAGCGCCTGGTTGAAGCCGCGTTCGCGAAGACGCAGGGGGTGTAACGGCAAGGGGATGATCAGGTCGGCAAGCTCGTTCTCGCTCAGCAAGGCAAGATGGTGGCCGAAGTAGTCTGCGAGTGCCAGACGATGTCCATACTTGAATGACTGCACCAGCTTGTCCATCGGGAAGGCATAGCGAAAAGCGGCGAACGTGGCATCGTAGTGCGGTGGCTTGGCGAGGCAGCGGCCACAGACTTCACCATGCGACGTCGGCAGCGCACAGCGAGGACAGACTGGCAGCGGCAGTCGCGGCAAATCCGCCTCACAGGCTCGACAGAGGAGGTGCTCGCCGCTGTCGGCGCCGCATAACAGACAGTCCTGCGAAAGCAGCCTTGCGCACGATCTGCGGACCAAGCCGGCGCTTTGAGTTAAGATTGACATTTTTCAAGTGCTCGCAAAGAATCCGTACTGCCGGGCCTTAATTTACCCCAACCCTTAGGTTTACCGACCATGAATGCCATTCCTCAAGCCGCCGCGCTTACTCCCGAACATGCTGCCGCTGCAGCCCGCACAGCGTGCTGGACTGTCGCCGAAGTCGAGGCGCTATACCAGCTTCCCCTGATGGACCTGATCTTCCGTGCACAACAGGTGCACCGCGAGAACTTTGACGCCAATGAGATTCAACTCTCGACGCTGCTCTCCGTCAAGACCGGCGGTTGTTCCGAGGATTGCGGCTATTGCTCGCAGGCGGCACGCTACAATACCGAAACCGGACGTGAAGCCTTGCTGCCGCTCGACGAGGTCATCGCCGCGGCGCAGGCCGCCAAGGACAAGGGCGCCTCGCGCTTCTGCATGGGTGCTGCCTGGCGAGGTCCGAAAGACAAGGATCTCGCGAAAGTCAGCGAAATGATCCGCGCCGTCAAGGGCCTCGGTCTGCAGACCTGCGTCACCCTGGGCATGCTCAAGGATGGCCAGGCCAACGAACTCAAGGAAGCCGGTCTCGATTACTACAACCACAACCTCGATACCGATGCCTCTTTCTATGGACAGGTGATCACCACCCACAAGCACGCCGACCGCATCGATACCCTTGGCCAGGTACGTGAGGCCGGCATCAAAGTCTGTTCCGGAGGAATCATCGGCATGGGCGAGTCGCGCCGCAACCGCGCTGCGCTGATCGTCCAGCTTGCCAGCCTCAATCCGCCGCCGGAATCGGTGCCGATCAACAATCTGGTACCGATTCCCGGTACACCGCTGGCCGATGTTGCGCCGATCGATGGTTTCGAGTTCGTGCGCACCATTGCCGCCGCGCGCATCACCATGCCATCCAGTTTCGTACGTCTGTCGGCCGGCCGTCAGGCGATGGCCGAAGAACTGCAGGCCCTGTGTTTTCTGGCTGGCGCCAATTCGATCTTCTACGGTGACAAACTGCTGACCACCGGCAACCCTGAAGCCGATCGTGATCAAGTGCTGTTCGAGAAGCTTGGGCTACGGCCGATCTAGGCGAGCCAGTCGTCAATGAAGGCACCGGCGCAGTTCGTCGAGCAGCGCCAGGTGCGACGAAATTTTGCGCGGGCGGCGTCGACCTACGACGAGGTAGCAGTTCTGCAGCGCGAAATCGGCAGTCGCATGCTCGAACGCCTCGACTATGTGCGTATCGAGCCGCAGCGTGTCCTCGATCTCGGTTGCGGCACCGGTGCCAGTCTCACCGCGCTGCGTGAACATTATCCCAAAGCTTTGCTTCTTGGCGTCGATCTTTGCGCAGCGATGCTGCAGGCGGGACAGGCACAACGCTCGCGGCTGCGCTACTTGCTGCCGTTTCTGCGCGGCAGGCAAGCGCCGCTGCTGGTCGCGGATGCAGCCTGCCTGCCCTTGCCAAGGCAGTCGATCGATCTCGTCTGGTCAAATCTGATGCTGCACTGGCTTGATGATCCACTGGCAGTGTTTCGTGAAGTGCATCGGCTGCTCGCCATCAATGGGCTGCTGATGTTCTCGACTTTTGGACCGGACACCCTGAAAGAACTGCGCGCCAGTTTTGCCGATGGTTACGTCCATACCCAGCGTTTTACCGACCTGCACGACTACGGCGACATGCTTGTCGAGTGTGGTTTTACCGACCCGGTGATGGATGCGGAGGTCCTGACCATGACCTACGCGAGCTTTGACGACCTGCTCAACGATTTGCGCAGAAGTGGCTCGACCTGTGCCATGCGGGCTCGCCGGCATGGCCTGATGGGGCGCTCGGCCTGGGCCGCGGCGCGCGCTGCCTATCCACAACTCGCGCACTCCGGACGGCTGCCGGCGACCGTTGAAGTGGTCTATGGACATGCCTGGAAAGCGCCACCGAGAAAGACCGCTGACGGGCGGGCGATTGTCCGTTTCGATCCCAGACAGCGCATGCGTTGATCCGGCAACCTGCGTTTCAGCGCGGTCTCTAGCACTCGCCGCGCCTCATCACCAGTACGGCAGCGACGACCAGAATAGCCAGAAAACAAAGACAAGACCAGTTGGCCATCGACAGGCCGAGGAACAGCCAGTCCTTGCTTGAACAGAAACCGGTGGCCATGAACAGCGACGGCCAGCGTACGCCAAACCAGTCGACAATCTGCTCGATCAGCGTCGGCTCACCAAAACCGCAGGCCATGCTCGCGTCGGGCAGAAGCTGCAGCCAGCTCTGGTAGGCTGCGGTCGCCAGGCCGCCGGCTGCCGTCAGGCCGAGCGGCACGCCCCAGAAGCGGGAGTAGCCGGGCAACAGCACACCGGCCAGCGCGAACAAGGCAATCAGCAGATAGAGCAGGCGCTGAAAGATGCACAGAGGACACGCCTGCAGCCTGAGCATCTCGCCGAGCAACCATCCGGCCAGCGTCAGACCGGTCGCCGCCAGCATCAGCAGGCCGAAGGCAAGACGCGGCGAAACGCGCATCAGTGGGCTCGATCAGGCCAGTACATAGCTGCGCAGGCGCAGCGATAGTTCCTGCAACTGCCGAACTCCCGAATGCTCGGCGCGCTCGCACCAGTCCTGCAAAGCCTTGAGCAGATGCTCACGGGACGCGTTCGAGCGTTCCCAGACGGCCACCAGTTCCTCGCGCATGGCGTAAGCGGTTTGCAGCGCACGACTCTCGCCGAGCAGCAACTCGAGTCGCCCGCGCTGTTCCTGCGGAACAGCACCGGCATCCGCCGCCAGCCAGCGTTTCATGCCCTTGAAGCGACTGCCGTCCTGCAGCGTGACGAGTTCCTCGCGGTATACCTGTTTCAGCGAGCGAGCGTACTGCGAAAGTACGTCGTAACGGTTAATGATTACCGCCTGCAGGGTGTCGAAATCGACGACCGGCCGCAGATGACCCAGACGTGGTCTGGGTGCCACCTTCTTCACATGTGCCAGGCCAAGTGCAGAAAGGATGCGGATATAGAGCCAGCCGATGTCGACTTCGTACCATTGGATCGACAACCTGGCAGAAGTCGGAAAGGTGTGATGGTTGTTGTGCAGCTCTTCTCCACCAATCAGGATACCCCAGGGGGAAATGTTGGTGCTGGCGTCCGGGGAAGCGAAATTACGGTAGCCCCAGAAGTGCCCGAGACCATTGATCACGCCAGCCGCCCAGAATGGAATCCAGGCCATCTGCGCAACCCAGATCAGGGTGCCCGGCAGCACGCCCAAAACCGCGATGTCGATGAGCAGCATGAGCAGGACGCCGAGTTTGTGCCATGGCGAGTAGAGATGATTCTCGAGCCAGTCGTCGGGTGTGCCGCGGCCGTAACGCTCGATGGTATCCTGGTTTCGGGCCTCCCTGACGTAGAGCAAGACGCCGGTCCAGAGGACCCTGTGAATGCCGAAAACCTGCGGACTGTGCGGGTCTTCCGCAGTCTCGCACTTGGCGTGATGCTTGCGATGGATCGATGCCCACTCCCTGGTCACCATGCCGGTACTCATCCACAGCCACAGGCGAAAGAAATGTGCGACCAGAGGATGCAGATCCAGTGCACGATGCGCCTGATAACGGTGTAGGAAGATGGTCACCGCGGCGATCGTGACATGCGTCAAACCCAGGGTGAGCAACACATAAGCCCACCAGGGCCAATCGACTAATCCAGCGTACATAAACCGTCCTTTAATGAGCAAGCACGCGATTCTAAGGCAATAAGCCGTCGTGCCAAAGCAACTTGTCAGAAACTTTGACAAACCCTGGGGGTATTCGCCACCGGCAGGCTTTGTGGGTCGCCGGCAGGCCAAACACGGCCTTCTCGGGTGCAAGTGTGTACGCACAGCCACAAGCCGTTATCATTGGCGAATGAAAACACATATCCTGCTGGTCGAGGACGATGAGCGCCTCGCCAACCTGACTGCCGAGTACCTGCGAAAGAACGATTTCGAGGTCCAGATCGAGCCGCGTGGCAACACTGCCGAGGCACGCATTCTCGACGAACGACCCGACCTGGTCATTCTCGACGTGATGCTGCCCGGCAAGGACGGATTCGAGGTCTGCCGCACCGTCCGCCCGCATTACGGCGGGGTGATCCTGATGCTGACGGCACGCGACGAGGACTTCGACCAGATCCTTGGCCTGGAACTCGGTGCCGATGATTACATTGCCAAACCGGTACAGCCGCGCCTGCTGCTGGCGCGCATCAAGGCCTTGCTGCGCCGCTCACCGGTCAACCCGGGCAGCACTGGCAGCACTGGCAGCGACTCGGCGGAACCAGGCGAACCTTCCGAACTGGCTTTTGGCAGCTTTCGTATCAGCCAGGCGACCCGCAGCACGCAGCTCGGCAGCAATGGCATCGACCTGACCACAGCCGAATTCGATCTGCTGTGGCTGCTCGCCCGCCACGCCGGCAGCATCCTGTCTCGCGACGACCTGCTGCAGGAACTGCGCGGGATCGGCTTTGATGGGCTAGACCGCTCGATTGACGCCCGCATTTCAAGGCTGCGCCGCAAGCTCGGAGACGATCCGGAAAACCCGACGCGAATCAAGACCGTACGCGGCAAGGGCTATCTGTTCAGCAAGCATGACTGGCAATAGCAACAAGCTGCTCGCCATCCTCGGGACTTACAAGCCGGCGCCCTGGCGAGGGCGCTACAGCCTATCCCGACTATTCTTCAATTTCTACCTGCTGGTCATGGGCTCCTTCGTGGCCATTGCGATCTTTGCCGACTTCGTCATTTCGACTGCGGTCAAGGGCATCACCGACGACTACACCAGCCGCTTCATGCGCGGCACGGTGCTCCTGATCGAAGACGAACTGTTTCGCAGGCCACGTTCGGAATGGCCAAAGACGATCGCAGCGCTCGATCGGAAGTTCGCCTACAAGCTTGACATCGTCGACCGCTGGACGCTGAATCTGCCGCCAATACAGGCAGAGAGACTCGATAGTGGAGAACTGGCGATTGACGCGCAGGGAGACATCATCTACCACCGCCTCAAACAGACCCCGCAGATTCTGGTAGTCGGCCCGATTTCCCCCGAGCGCAACCCGGAATACCCGCGCGGGATTCCGCTCGATCTACGCATCAGTCTGCTGACCTGGAGTCTGATCGGTGTCTGTCTGGCGATTGTCGTGTGGCTATGGGTGCATCCGGTCTGGCGAGATCTGGAAGCGATGCGACAGACCGCACGCGCCCTCGGCGAGGGACTCTTCGCGGCGCGTGCCCCAAGCATGCGCAGCAGTGCTTTCAGACCGCTGGCAGAAACTCTGAACGGGATGGCCGAACGGATCCAGCAGTTGATTGCAACGCAGAAGGAGTTGTCGAGCGCCATCTCGCACGAGTTGCGCACACCGATTGCGCGCCTGCGCTTCGCGCTCGAGATGCTGGCGGAAACTCCTGACCCAAACGAGCGTGAGCGTTTGTGGCGAACGATGGAAGCTGACCTCGATGAACTCGACGGCCTGATCGATTCCAGTTTGACCTACGCTCGCTTCGAGCGCGAGCAGCCTGACCTCGACCTGACCGCGGTCGAGATCGCTCCCTGGCTTGAAGAACAGGTGGAGGCCAGCCGCGTGCTGGCGCGCAAGCTTGAGCTGCAGGTCGACAACACCGCCTTGCCGCCGCTGCTGCGCGTTGAACTCGATCGCAGAAGCATGCCATACGCGATCACCAACCTGCTGCGCAACGCCATCAAGTACGCCAGGACGCGTATCCGGGTCAGTACGGAAGTGCGCGATGGCCGGATCCAGGTGCACGTCGACGACGACGGCATCGGCATACCGGCTGATGAACGTGAACGTGTCTTCTCTGCCTTCACCCGCCTCGACCGTTCGCGCGACCGTGCGACCGGTGGTTACGGACTCGGGCTGGCGATCGCACGACTGGTACTGGAACAGCATGGCGGCAATGCCAGCGCCGCGGCATCACCGCTTGGCGGGGCCCGCTTCACGCTCAGCTGGCCCCTGTCACAGAACGTCACGGAAAGCTGACGCAATTGCTGCAGACGAATGCTCTGGTCGGCCTCTATCATTGCTTCCCATGTACAGAACAACGATCAAGGAAGACAAGATGAGCGACTTCAAGCTGAACTGCGAGCACTTCCTCGCCACTACACGTCAACACTTCTTCGCCAGTGACTCGGCCTCGTCCGGCCAGCAGGGCGTTTCTGAAGATGATTCTGCGGATCACTTCTGCGAAACAGCGCACGGCGCACACTGCGGGTAGATGAGGGCGGTGGCGCAACTCCCGCAGCCCTTCCCGGTGGCTGAAGGAATCGGCATCTTCATCGGGATTGTCGCTTGGGATGTGCTCAGCGCCGGAGAAATGGAACTGCTCAAGGCTTCGCTGATCGCCGCCGTCGGCGCGCTGGTCTGGTACGGCGCACGCTGCTGGCTGAGCAGGCGCAGGCGCCGAACATCATGACCGTATCAGCAAATGGTTTGACCTCCCTGTAGCCCGTCGCAACGATGGGCCTTCAATCCCGCGCAGATTACGGCGCGGGATTTTTTTTCGTCACGAGAAGCGCCAGGCACGCTCGCTGACGGCATACCACCAAGCAGGCGTACCTCGCGCTGCGGGAAGGGAATCTCGATGCCGTGCTCGCGGAACGAGTTCCAGATCATCAGGTTGATCGCCGAACGGACGCCACCGGTCCCCTCCTGCGGGTCGGCAATCCAGAAACCAAGCTCGAGATTGATGCCACTATCGGCAAACAGTGTCAGCAGCGCTTGCGGCGCAGGTTCGGCCAAGACGCGCGGCTGTGCCTGCGCTGCCTCGGTCAACAGGCGCATCGCCTGCTCGAGATCGGTGCCATAGGCCACCTGTACCGGTACCATCATCCGCAGTCGTGAATCGGTGAAGGACTCATTGCGCACGATGTTCGACACCAGGTACTCGTTGGGAATGATCACCTCGGTACCGGCCAGTGTGCGCAGGACCGTATAGCGGGAAGTGATCTGGGTGACGACTCCGGAGGTCGTCGCATCGAGACTGACCAGGTTACCGATGCGAATCGATCGGTCGAGCAGAATGATGAAGCCACTGACGTAATTGCTGGCGATTCTCTGCAGGCCGAGTCCGAGACCGACGGCAAATGCGCCACTGAACACCGACAGAGCAGTGATGTCGATGCCGACGATCGACAGGCTCAGCAACAAGGCCACCACCGACAGCACTGCCTTGACCAGGCGGCCCAGCACCACGCGCAGATTCGAGTCCAGCGTCTCGCTGGCGAGCAGGCGAGCCTCGATCTCGCCCGAGAGCCAGAGTGCGACCAGGACTGTGACGACGACGGTCAGCAGGCCGGTCAACAGGGTCCACAGGTCCAGCTTCTGCTTGCCGACGTGGAAACTCACCTGTTCGAGGATCTCGATCAGAGGTTCCGCTAGCCCGGTCAGATAGAGCGCCAGGCATAACCAGATGGCTGTGGCGATGAAGCGCTCGGAACTGGCCAGCCAGCCACTCGGCGAGAAAGCGTGGCGCAGAACATAGATCGCCGCCCGTACCAGCGCCATCGAGAGCAGCAATGGCACGGCCAGATCGAGCAGGCTGACCGGCCCGAGCTGCCAGTGCCTGAAACTCTGGCGGACAATCAACACCGACAGCAGCGCCAGCAGGGGAAACGCGACGCGCTTCAGGCTACCGGTACCGAAGGCGCGCAAGGCACCGTGCGCCGTACTCACGCGCGCGAACTCGTGCCGTCGGCCGTAGCGCGCGCCCCCCCAGGCGAGCAGCAAACTCGCACCCAACGCCAGCACCTGCCAGAGAAAAGCCGGATCCTGAAAATCCCGCCAGAGGTCGAACAGCAGGGCAAACATCTGCTTTTCGGTCATCGCCGCTCCATTACTGCAGCATAAAAGGCGTCGGTCCCGTGATGATGGGGAAACAAGCGCAGGCGCTCGCCGACGTCGATCGCGATCCCCTGCCTGGTCAGGACATCCTGTGCAGAACACAGAACAAAGTCCGGGTGCGCCGCCAGGAAGGCCTGGACCACCGCCTCGTTCTCGACTTCGAGCAGACTGCAGGTCGCGTAGACGAGGCGTCCACCCGCTTTGACCAGACTCCCGGCGGCCGCCAGAATCGCCGTCTGTTTGACCCCCAGCTCGGCAACACTTGCCGGCGTCTGCCGCCACTTCAAGTCCGGGTTGCGACGCAGGGTACCGAGGCCGGAGCATGGCGCGTCGACCAGCACCCGATCGAGTTTGCCGGCAAGGCGCCGGATCCTGATGTCACGTTCGGATTCGATCCGCAGCGGATGCACATTCGACAGGCCGGAACGTGCCAGGCGTGGTTTCAGCCTGGCCAAGCGCCGCTCGGCGACGTCGAAGGCGTAGAGCCGGCCCTGCGAACGCATCAGCGCTCCAAGCAACAAGGTCTTGCCACCCGCACCAGCACAGAAGTCGGCAACCATTTCGCCGCGCTTGGGCTGCAACAGGAAACCGAGCAGCTGGCTGCCCTCGTCCTGCACTTCGATGCTGCCATCGATAAATAACGGATGCTTCGACAGGGCTGGCTTGCCGAGCAGACGAATTCCCAGCGGCGAATAGCGACAGGCCTCGGCCGCCAGCCCGTCGGCCAGCAAGCTCGCCAGCACCTCCGACCGACCAGCCTTCAGGGGATTGACGCGCAGATCCAGCGGCGCCGGCTGATTGAGAGCGTTTGCCAGGCGATCGACTTCATCGGCTGCGTACTGCGCCATGAACTCGGCGTACAGCCAGTCGGGCAGATCGAGGCGAACCGCCGGCGGCAGTTCGTCGATCTTCACCGCCTTGGCCTGTGCCAGCCATTTGCTCTCGGATTCGCTCAGCACGCCCTCCAGCTGGCGCCGGTTCATTCCCTGCAGGCAGGCCAGGGCGGCGAGCAGCAGCCGCCGCGAGCTCAGTTCACCGGCACAACGCGCCGACAGCGAGCGCTTGCGACGCAGCACGGCGAACACCGATTCGGCGACGAAACCGCGGTCGGCATGGCCGAGTTCGCGATGCTGGCGAAAATAGTGGGAAACGATCAGGTCGGCTGGAAAAGCCGAGCGCAACAGTTCCGACAGCAGTGCTTCGGCGTGGCGAAAGAGGGCGGGAGTAAAACGCGCGGTGCTTGCGGTCATTGCGGTTCCTGGCTGATTTCAATGGCGGTCGCGACCTGCACGTAAAGATCGCCCTTGCGGTCAACATGCTGGATTTTCACCGGCAGCAGCGCACGCTGGTAGGCCAGCCAGAGTTCGGTCGTGGCCACGCCCGGCACGCGCAGGTGCAGGCAGCGAAAGGTTCCTGCCGGAACCACGACGTCCTCGTCGCCGACGACTTCGACTCGATAGTCTGCATATTTTTTCCCGGTCACGATCGGCAAGCTGCGGCTCGCGCCGAGGTCAGGCAACAAGCCCAACTGGTAGGGAAAGCTCAACAGGTCCTGCGTACCGGGGCGCAAGGCCTGCACCGGCCGATCGCCGATCCGCAACTGCAGCGCATCCCAGTCGAACTCGGCTCGCTGGTCGCTTGCGCGCCCCTTCTGGTGGGTCATCACCCGCTCGGGAAGCAATCCGGCAGCGGTCCACCGGCCGCGACTTTCGACTTCGAAATGCAGCGGCCGGAAAAACCCTACCAGTCCGTTGGTTTCGGTCACCGCCGTGATCCGGTATCTGCCGTCGACGACTTCCCAATCGTGGATCGAGAAACCGATCTGAAAACCCTGATCGCCGCGATCGACGCGGTAACGAATCCTGCCATGCGCCGGCAATTGCGACGCGACCGGCGCCGAATGGGCAAGCGGTGACGGGATTGCCGGCAACAGGTCCGGCATGGCCTCGAGTTCTTGACTTCCTTGTAGCACAGGCGCCGGGTCGGGCTCTTGCGCAGAGACGGGCGCCGGGGTCGCCGCTGGCGAATCACGAGCGCTCAGCACCGACCGGGGCGCGGCTGACGCCGTCGGCTTGCGCCGCGCCGGATGCCGATTCGCTGCCACAGGCTTCACTTCAGCCTTCGCCTCCGGCTGGAGGGACGGCAGAGGCGCTGGCGGCGTCTTCAGTTCAGCAATCAGCGTCGGCGGCTCGCTACCGGCCGACCAGTCGATCTCCGGAGCAAAGAGCAGCAGCGAGTGGACACCGAGCGAGGCAAGGAAGGCGATGATCAGAACGACAGGCATCGGCTCACCGAATTACCCCGCGACGAGCTGCGGAGCGATCAGCACCACGCCGCCAGCCTGCGGCGCATCCAGCGATACGCGTCCGTCACGCAGTCGCAGGCGGCCTTCGGCAAACCAGCGCACCGCCAGTGGGTAGACCTGATGTTCCTGCGCCAGGACGCGCGCGGCAAGCGTCGCCTCGTCGTCGTCGTCGAGTACCGGTACGGCTGCCTGCACGATGACCGGTCCATGATCCAGGTCGGGGGTCACGAAGTGTACGGTGCAGCCGTGAATCCGGACGCCTTCGGCCAGCGCGCGGCGGTGCGTGTGCAGGCCGGGAAATGCCGGCAACAGCGAAGGGTGAATGTTGATCAGGCGATTCTCGTAGCGACGCACGAAAGCCTTGCCGAGAATCCGCATGAACTCCTGCCAGCACCACGAGGTCTGGTGCGAAGCCGTCAATTGCCGCGGCGACCGCGACATCGAATTGTTCGCGCTCGGCAAACCCTCGATGGTCGATGACGCACGTTGGCACGCCGTGTGCTTCGGCGGTCTGCAGGCCCAGGGCATCGGGCCGGTTGGAGATGACGCCGACGATACGCGCCGGCATCGCTCCGGAAGCCGCAGCGTTCAGCAGCGAAGTGAGGTTGCTGCCACGCCCGGAGATCAGGATCACCAGGGTAATCATGCGCTAGCCTTGTGGTGTTGCAGCCAGCTGACGAACACCGGCAGCAGCGAAATCACGATGATCGCAACGATCACCAGCGTCAGATTCTGCTGAATCCACGGCAGGTTGCCGAAGAAGTAGCCCGCCAGAGTCAGCGAGCCGACCCAGCCGATCCCACCGATCAGATTGAAGAAAGTGAATTTTCCGTAGCTCATCGCGCCGATGCCCGCCACGAACGGTGCAAAGGTGCGAAACAGTGGCAGGAAACGCGAAATGACCAGGGTCTTGCCGCCGTGCTTCTCGTAAAAGGCGTGCGTCTTTTCGAGCGCCGATCGGTTGAAAAAACGCGATTGCTCCCAGTGGAAGACCTTTGGCCCGAGATAGCGGCCGATCTGGTAGTTGAGCATATTGCCAAGCAGCGCTGCGGCAATCAGCACCGCGAGCAGGACGCCGATCTGCATGCCACCCAGCGCTGCCAGCGCACCGGCGACGAAGAGCAGCGAATCACCGGGCAGGAAAGGCGTCACCACGAAGCCGGTCTCGCTGAAGATGATCACGAAAAGGATCGCATAGATCCACGACCCGTATTGCTGCACCAGTATCGCCAGGTGCTTGTCGAGGTGCAGGATGATATCGATAAAGCTGGTCAGGTATTCCATCGTCAGAAAGGAGGCTGGAGGCAAGGAGCGATTCTACCGGAAGCCGGGCCGGTATAATGAGCCGATGCCCGAAACCACCCGCATCCATCTCCTGCCCGATCTCTTGATCAGCCAGATCGCTGCCGGCGAGGTCGTCGATCGGCCGGCCTCGGTACTCAAGGAACTGCTGGAGAATGCCCTCGACGCCGGCAGCTCGACGATCCAGATCCAGCTCGAAGAAGGCGGCGTCAAACTGATCCGCGTCATTGACGACGGTGACGGCATTGCACGCGACGAACTGGCGCTGGCACTGGTCCGCCACGCGACCTCGAAGATCAGCTCGCTCGATGACCTCGAACGCGTCGGCACGCTCGGTTTCCGTGGCGAAGCGCTGGCCTCGGTGGCCGCCGTCGCGCGGGTCACCATCGCCAGTCGGCAGCAGGTCGGCAGCACCGCCGGACAGCATGCCTGGCGGCTCAGTGCGGAAGCGGGGGCAACGCCCGAACCAGCCTCCCTGCCCTTCGGAACCGTGGTCGAAATGCGCGATCTTTATTACAACACGCCGGCACGCCGAAAATTCCTCAAGTCCGACAACACCGAATTCGCCCATTGCGCCGAAGCCGTCAAGCGCATCGCGCTGGCCCATCCAGAAGTGGGGTTCACGCTCACGCACAATGGTCGTGTCAGTCTGCACCTGCCCAGGAGCGATGTGCGAACGCGTGCCGGCGCGATTCTTGGCGAGGATTTTCTCGCCGAGTCGCAGCGCCTTGACGCCGCTGCCGGGCCACTGCGCGTTCTTGGCTTCTGCGCGCTGCCGGCCTACTCGCGCGCCCGCGGCGACGCCCAGTACGTCTATGTCAATGGCCGTTTCGTTCGCGACAGGCTATTGAGCCATGCCCTGCGCGAGGCTTACCAGGACCTGCTGCACGGCAGCCGCTACCCGGCTTACTGTCTGTTTCTGGAAGTCGATCCGGCGACTGTCGATGTCAATGTCCACCCGCAGAAGACCGAGGTCCGCTTCCGCGACGCGCACTCGGTGCACCAGTTTGTCTTCCATGCCGTGCAGCGGCTGTTGTCGAGTCCGCTGGCAACCCCGCCAGCGCCGACTGCGCAGATGCCGGCAGCAGACGAGTCGTCATCGCGCTGGCCCGATCATCCGGCGAGCGCGACCCAGGCCGAGCGCCCGACCTTCACCGGCCAGACAGCGTACCAGGGTTCTCTCGGCGTTGGCGAACCTGCCAGCAACAGTACTTACCTGGCGTTCGCGCAGGCCGCGCAAGTCCCGGATTCACTGCCGCCAGCCGCCGAAGCCGAAGCAGCGCCGCTTGGTTATGCCCTCGCGCAACTGCACGGCATCTACATCCTGGCGGAGAACCGCCAGGGTCTGGTGGTCGTAGACATGCATGCGGCGCACGAACGCATCCTGTACGAGAAGCTCAAACACGCACTCGACGAGCAAGGACTGGCGACGCAGGCGCTGCTGATTCCCGCGGTGTTCAATGCCGAAGCGATCGACGTCGCCACCGCCGAAGAGCATGCCGCAGCACTGCGACAACTCGGTTTCGATCTCGCGCCGATGGGTCCCCGGCAGCTCGCGGTGCGTGGCGTTCCATTCCTGCTGCAGGCCGCCGACCCGGCCGCGCTGGCGCGTTCGCTCTTGAACGAACTGCGCGAGCATGGCGTCACGCAACTGCTGACCACAGCGCGCAACGAGTTTCTCGCCAGCATGGCCTGCCAGGGCGCAGTGCGCGCCCGGCGGTTGCTGTCGCTGGCGGAAATGAATGCTCTGCTGCGGCAGATGGAGGAAACCGAACGTTCCGGCCACTGCAACCATGGCCGTCCAACCTGGACGCAGTTGAGCATGACCGATCTCGACCGCCACTTCCTGCGCGGCCGATGAGCGAGGTCGCCGCACCTCCGGGAGTTCTGCCGCCGGCAATCCTGCTGATGGGACCGACCGCCAGCGGCAAGACCGCGGTGGCGCTCGAACTTTCGCGGCGCTTCCCCGTCGAGCTGATCAGCGTCGATTCAGCGCAGGTCTTTCGCAACATGGACATTGGCACCGCCAAACCCGACGCGGCAACCCTGGCCGAATTCCCACATCAACTGATCGACCTGATCAGCCCGCAGGAAGCCTACTCGGCGGCCCGCTTCCGTGCTGACGCACTGCGCGCAATGGCAGCGGTCACGGCGCGCGGCCGCGTGCCCTTGCTCGTCGGCGGCAGCATGCTCTACTTCAAGGCACTCGTCGACGGCCTGGTCGACTTGCCGGCAGCCGACCCGGCAACACGTGCGGCGATCGACCGGGATGCCGCTGCCCGGGGGTGGCCGGCGCTGCACGCCGAACTCGCCGAGGTCGATCCGGCAACGGCGGCGCGCCTGCAGCGCAGCGATGCACAACGCATCCAGCGCGCGCTCGAAGTCTTTCGCCTTTCCGGCCGCCCGCTGTCGGCGCTGATCATGAGCGAGGAGAAAGCGGCGCCGCCCTACCGCTTCGTTTCGGTCGGCCTGCTGCCCTCGGATCGTAGCGTCCTGCACCAGCGCATCGCCGACCGCTTCGCAGCGATGCTTGCCGCCGGGCTGGAGGCCGAAGTCGAGTGCTTGCGCAAAACATACCACTTACATCCTCATCTGCCGTCGATGCGCTGCGTCGGTTACCGGCAGGTGTGGGAAGTCCAGGACGGCCTCGCGCCCCGTCGCGAACTGCGCGAGCGTGGCATCTACGCCACCCGCCAGCTCGCCAAGCGACAGATCACCTGGATCGGCAACACGCTGCGGCCGCAGACCGTCGATTGCCTGAGCCCCGATCTGGCCGGTCAGGTCAGCCGGATCATCGGCAGCATCTTCGCCTGACCGCAAATATTCGGCCAGGCACTGCCTGCAGCGCTCAGTGCGGGATCAGGTCTCCGCTGCAAGATCTGCGTGCTTCAACAGCATTTCACAGCGATCGACTACCCGAGCTACAGCAGGCGTCTGATCGGTACTGGGCCACTGCCGAGAATAGGCTTCGGCACGCGCGGCGAGATGGCCATCCTCCAGCAAGCGTTTGATCAGCCGAGGCAACACCGCCGGGTTACCTTCAATGGGCAGCAAAACGCCGGCACCGAGGACTTCCACACGGTGACTGGTCATCGTCTGTTCCATCTGCATCGGTAGCAGCAGCAGCGGTTTGCCGTGATCGAGGGCGATGTCGGTCATCCCGCCAGCGTGGCAGATGATCGCCGTGCACTGCTTGACCACCTCACGCATCCGCAGAGGTATTGCACTGAACGTGACATGCTCGGATTCGTGGCGTTTGCGGACTTGCTCAGGCAGTCCCGCCGCGTAGATCAGATAGCGCGCCCGGCTCTTGGCGATGGCATTGAGCAGGGGTTCGAGATGCTTGTAGTCCGACTTCAGGTAGGCAAAGACGCGTGCTCCGTCGCCCAACGGCCAGAGCGGGTCGGCACCCATGTTCAGGCTGTTGATCGGGCCGAGATACTCGCCATCCTGGCGAACACCATAAACATCGAGCGGCGGCCGCGCACAGATGTAGGTCGCCTCCGCTTCGAACAGATCGGCCACCTGACGGATCAGCGGGGCGCCCAGTCTTTGCAGAACGGTGTTGCAGTTGCGCGTGCTCCGCTCGTCGGTTTCCGCGAGGCGCGCCTGCTCACCAGCGCCACTGGTCCACCAGCGGTAACGCGGCAAGGGACGCACGCGCGGCGGAACGGCAAAACTGTTGCCGAGAAGCAGGCGTGGGATGCCGAGACCGCGAGCGGCGAGCAAGGCGGTCGGCGCCATATCGAAAACCAGCAACTGCGGCTGCAGCAGTTCCCACAAGCCACGCCAGGCCATCGCCATCGCCAGCAGACCTTCGGGATGGAGAAAGCCGAATCGGTAGAGTGTCTCGGTGAAGTTGAGGTCTGGTGGCAAACCGAACACCGGGGTGAGCCACACCGGAGCCTGCAGGAACTCGATCCGATGCGGACCGAGCACCGCCTCGGCGCGCGAAATATCTCGCAGGACCAGCACCGGCCGATGCCCTCGCTCCCTGAGCTGCAGCGCAATCGGCAGGTAGCGCGCAACATGTCCAAGAGCTGCCCCCAGTTCCCAGTTCAGTACAATCGTGGCCATCCAGCAAGCGCTCTCCCCGGAAAACGCAACGGGCGCCAAGACGCCCGTCAGGTGCGACCAGACGCCACCAAGGCGCCGAGCAGAGACGCGGACTCGCGTCGGTCGGGTTAGCGTAGCCTAAGCCGACATTCTGAACCACGAATGCCGGCTTAGGCCATGTGCAGGCTAGCCGGACCTACGGGCTTGCCTCCTAAGCTCGCTGCCGGCGCCGCCTGAAACCGAGTGCCGCCAGACCCATGCCCAGCAAGCCGAGCGTGGCCGGTTCGGGCACCGCCGTCGCAGTAATGCCAATGCCGGGGATCGGCGTGTTATTCGATTGGTCGGGATCACCAAGGGACCCATGGGATGAGCCCGTACACTGGGTTTCGCCGACGCTGGCGGCGAAGGTGGCAACTTCGCCATAGCCACCATAGCCGCAATCGGTAGTTGTTCCATAATCGCCATGCGCGTAGCCAACCAGATCATAGACGATACTGGTTGACTGCCCCGAATTCAGGATGCCAAGATCGACGTTAACGTAAGTGCCGTTCCAGAAATAGCTGGAGCCGGATTGCGTGGCCCCATCCAGGATGGTTCCGCTCGTCGTCAGGGTACCATCACTTTTGATCTCGGCTTCGCTCTTGAACAAGGAGGTTGTACCGTCACGGGTAATGCTTGCTTTGTATCCTGCGGAACCCGTGCCACCGGCACCATTGTCGCTTGCCGACAAGCTCCCATAATAGATGAAGAAGCTGAAGGCGTAGTGCTGTGCGACACCGCTGTCATTGGTAATACCCCAGGAGCGAATGAAATGCCCGCTGCTGTCAAACTTGCCGCTGCCGTCACCGCTGGCGCGGTAAGGACCCACCGCGTTGCCAAAAGACGAACCGTTAGCAAAAAAGATGCCGCTGCTACTGTTAGCGTTAGCAGACGTGAAGCTTGAACTGGTATTCGGACCGTCTGTGCCGGGTGTGCCGCCGACAGCCATAGCCTGCGCGTCGGCACTCAGCCCGTCGACAACCGTCGCCCCGGCGGGCAGTGCGAGCAGCATACCTACGCTCGCCAGGAGAACCGCCAGCTGCTTTGGCGAAGCGAGACTAACATCCTTTTTCATGGTGACTCCTTCAGATGATCACTTTTTGACGAACCGTAAAGAGCAGCCGCCAATCCTCGCCCCAAACACGAAGCTGCATACCACTCTCTGCCGTCAACAAAAGCAATAATTGCGCCAATTTTTGGAACCGTAAAGATACTCCTTTAAATTCAAATAATTGGTTTAATTTCTTTTGGAAGCACGCGAGACTATTCGGCAGTGTCCAAGCCGGCGCTGTAAAAAAATCCGACAGTGGTAGCGCGCAGCAGGTCCGAGAGCTGCCCCCAGTTCTGAAAACCAGGTCCACTATACTTTTACGATCAAGGACTGCTTGCGAGACCCAGGCACCTCTGCCTTGAGGGCATCTGCGGGATATGGGTTCAGGAATTCCGAGCTGCACTGCGCATCGGCTCGCAGCCAGTCGTCGTAGCGATCCTCGTGCAGGATGACCACCATCCGCTTTTCATCCGTGGGCTTGTGGAACTGGCGCATCAGCGGATGGGATTCCGCATTGATGGTCAGCATCGTGAAACTGTGCATGGCCTTGCCCTGAGGTGATTGCCAACAGGACCACAGGCCGGCGACCCCCATGGGTTGGTCATCGGCACGGGCAATGCGCGTGGCTACTGCTTTGCCGGAACGCCAGTCTGGTTCATAGATGGCGTCGGCTGGCACGATGCAGTGATGCGACTTTTTCCACGCATCACGAAAACTGGGCTTCATTGCGACAGTCTCAGATCGGGCGTTGTAGGTTTGCCGGGCGATCCTGGTGTCGGTGGCCCAATGCGGGATCAGTCCAAAGGAACCCAGCAGTACTTCACGTTCGGGGAGCACTTCGTCGCCAAGGTCAACGAATTCTTGCCGACGAATGAACGGGCCCAGGTAGCCGGGCCACATATCCCACTTGCCACCTTCCGGGACGTCGTCCAGTCGAAAGTGGCTTTTCAATATTTGTCGGTCTTTGACGGATTCGAAATGGCTGCACATCGCGCCATAATATCAACACGACCGGGCATGAGGAAGTCGGCGGATGGACCGCCTACACAAGGCGCCATGGCGGATGAAACTACGGAACCCCAGCCGATCCGACCCAGCGCAGGCGCGCTTCGAAACCACCGCCGCTGAGGTTCTCGACCTCCAAGCACGCCGCGTGCAATTCGGCGATGCGCTGGACGATGGCCAACCCCAGTCCACTGCCTTCGGCATGGGCATCGCGACCGCGATAAAAGCGTTCGGCAAGCCGCGACAACTCCTCCGGCGCGACGCCCGGCCCGTCATCGGCGACGCCGAGCAGGATGTCGCCGTTCCGCCGCTGTACGAAAAGTGTGACCTGCGTTCCCGGCGGCGTGTAACGCAGGGCGTTATCGAGCAGATTGCGCAGCACGATTTCCAGCAGCTCTCCGTCACCCCGGACCAGCAAGGGCGTCGCACTGGCCTGCAGGTGAACCGACCCGGCGTCGGCGGTCACTGCTGTTTCGACCAGCAGCCTGCGCGCCAGCTCGCCGAGATCGACCTTGCCTGCACTGGGCAGTTCCGCGAGGGGATCGAGACGAGCCAGGCGCAGCAGTTGCTCGAGTACCCGCGCGGCACGGTCGGCTCCGCACACGATCTGCTGCAAGGCGTGCTGGCGATCGTCGGGATTCCTGCTCAACTGCGCCACCTGCGCCTGGACCTTGACCACCGCCAGCGGCGTACGCAACTCGTGCGCGGCATCGGCAGTGAAGCGCCTTTCCTTGTCCAGTGCGTCAGCAAGCCTGGCCAGGAGCCGGTTGAGGGCGGCAAGCAGCGGCTGCACTTCGCGTGGTGCAGTGCGCCTGGCCAGCGGTTTGAGGTTTTCCGGCGAACGTGCAGCCACATCGGCGGCCAGGTCGTCGAGCGGCTTCAGTCCACGCCGCACCGAAAAGTAGATCAGCAGCAGCAGTAGCGGTGAAATCAGGGCGATCGGCAGGACGGTCTTGCTGGCCACTTCAAGTGCCGCACGGTCGCGCAGATCGATCGACTGCGCGACCTGCACCCGATAGTCGTCAGAAGGCGCGGCAATGGTCAGCACCCGCCAGGGGTGGCCGTGATGGGCGATATTCTCGTAACCCGGCGCGGCTGCCAGAGAGCTTGCCGGTGCGTACTCCGAGCGCAGCAACAGCGACCCATCGGCACGCCCGATCTGGAACTCTAGAGGCGACTCGTAGGGACGGTCTTCACTGCTGCGCGCCAGTGCCAGACGTGTCGCCAGATCTGCCAGGTGGCTCTCGTTGTCGCGGATCAGCGCCAGCAACAAGCGGGCCGATTGCGCCAGATGTCCATCCATCAGTTCTTCGGCTTCGTGCCGGGCCTGACCGTAACTGAGGATGGCGATCAGACCCCAGACCAGGAAGGCGGTAGCAAAAACGGCGCGCAGCAGGCGCCAGCGCAGTGACTGGCCGGACATGCCGGGGGCAGTGCCCGGCATCAGCGAGTGTCGTCCAGACGGTAGCCGAGGCCGCGAACGGTGCGAATGAAGTCGGCACCAAGCTTCTTGCGCAGTTGGTGAATATATACTTCGACGGTGTTGCTGCCGGTTTCTTCGCCCCAGGCGTACAGACTTTCTTCGAGCTGGCTGCGCGAGCGAATGTGCTGCTTGTGGCTGAGCAGGTCATGCAGCAGTGCGTACTCGCGAGCCGACAGGGGGACTGGCTGGCCGTCGCGGGTCACACGTTTGCTGGCCGGATCGAGCATCACGCCGGCATGCTCCAGGATCGGCGTCGAAGTGCCGCCAGCACGGCGAATCAGCGCCCGCAGACGCGCCTGCAGTTCCAGAAGATCGAAGGGCTTGGTGAGGTAGTCATCGGCGCCGGCATCGAGCCCGGCGATCTTGTCGGCACTGCTGTCGCGGGCGGTGAGGATCAGTATCGGCAGGGGATTGCCACGCTGCCGCAGTTCCTTCAGTACCGACAGCCCGTCGCGCTTCGGCAGACCGAGATCGAGAACGCAGGCCTGATAGGCATGGTCGAGCAGCGCCAGGCGTGCAGCCTCTCCGTCATGCACCCAGTCGACCGCATAATCGGCCAGCTTGAGACCGGCACGGATGCCGTCTCCAAGCATGACATCATCTTCAACCAGCAGAATGCGCAATGACTCGTCTCTCTTTCCGAAGCCGTGGATCGTTTCGCATTCTCACGCCGGGCAAGCGCATGGAAATGCTTGCGTGCTGGACAAGCGTGGGAGCACACCGGTTCCTCAAAGCCAGCGCGCCAGAACCGAATACAGTTCGGCCTATCAGTCCTGCCGCGCTGGTGCCGATGACGAATCGCCGGGCCCGGAGCGGTGCTGCTGCTGGTACCGGCCTGGCTCGCCGATAGCTTCGGATCAGCAGATAGCGGAGCAGGGTCACCAGATGGTGCAGCACATACCAGCTCAGCAGCAGCGCAGGCGGCGCCAGCGACCAAAGGGCAAACAGGATCAGCGTCGAACCGATCATCGACATCGCCAGGGTATGTGGCGTCAGCTGGTAGACCATGGCGATCTGCTCGGCGAATATCCGCGTATCGATGTCGTCATGTTCACTGACGGGGTGAGCCATGGGCGGTGTTCCTGAGCGTTGTATCAACTTTACAGTCTATAGCCGAAACGCTTCAGCAATTGTGCCGTTTCACACAGCGGCAGACCCATCACGCCGCTGTAGCTGCCGGCAAGATACTCGATGAACATGCCGGCACGCCCCTGGATGCCGTAAGCGCCAGCCTTGTCCATTGGTTCACCGCTGGCGACATAGCGACGAATCTCGCCATCATCGAGTGGGCGAAAACGCACTTCGCTGATCGACAGGGCCAGTTCGATGCGATCTTCGAAGCCGATGGCTACTGCCGTCAGGACTCGATGCGTGTTGCCGGAAAGACGCTTCAGAATACGTTTGGCATCCTCTGCGTCATGCGGTTTGCCGATCAGTTCGCCGGCCAGTTCGACCGTGGTGTCCGCGGCCAGGACCGGTTGCGAAAAGAGCTTTCGCCAACGGACAACACTACAGCCGTGTTCCGCCTTGCTGCGAGCGATACGCTCGACGTAACTCGTCGGGTTCTCGCCAGGCAGCGGCGTTTCGTCCAGGGCGGGGTCGTCACGGGGTGAATTGCGCGGCACAAGGGTATCGAAACCGAGGCCGATTTGCGCCAGCAACTCGCGCCGACGTGGGCTGCGTGACGCCAGATGCACGCGCAAATACGGCATATCGACGGACATCAACCTTCCCTATGATAAGGATGCTTGCGGACGATGCTGATTGCGCGATACAGCTGCTCGCAGAGAATCAAGCGCGCCAGGGCATGCGGCAGGGTCAGACTCGACAGGCGGATTGCTTCGTCGGCCTGTCGTTTCAAGGCCTCGTCAATGCCATCGGCACCGCCGATGACGAAGGCTGTCGCCCCCCCGGAACGCATCCAGCGGGCGAGGCGATCGGCAAGCTGCAGCGTCGGCAGATCGACACCGCGCTCGTCAAGTACGACCATTCGCTGATAACCCTGCAGTGCCGTCAGCAGGCGGACTTTCTCGGCGGCGAGCAATTGTTCGCGACTTTTCGATCCCCGCGGTTCCGGTTTGACTTCGACGATCGACAAAGGCAATTCGCGCGGCATGCGTTTGACGTACTCGGCGCAACCCTGGGCCACCCATGCAGGCGGCTTGTGGCCGACCGCGAGGATGGCGAGTTTCATTCTTCGCCTGTAGCCGTGGCCTCTGCGGGAAGCCGCTGCACGCGTAGCGGCCCCTTGCCGCCCCACAGTTCTTCCAGCTTGTAATAGCTGCGAACCGCCGGCTGCATGACATGCACGATGATGTCTCCGAGGTCAACCAGCACCCACTCGCCAATTGCCTCGCCTTCGCAGGAAAGGACTTGCCCGCCGGCGGAACGGACCTTGTCCTGAACGTTTTGGGCCAGCGATTTGACCTGACGGTTGGAGTCGCCACAGGCGATGACCATGCGGTCAAAAAGTGCGGTCAGGCGACTGGTATCGATCACCTCGATATCACGGCCCTTGATGTCTTCGAGCGCGTCGACCACGAGTTTTTCCAGTTGGGGCAATGGTATGGGCAAATCAGTACTCCGGGTAAAGGTGTTTGGTAAGAATATAAGCGATCACTTTGTCAGGCAGCAAATAGCGGGGACTGCTGCCTTTCGCCAGCAGGCCGCGAATCCCGGTTGCCGAGATCGCCAACTGAGTCATCGTAAAAGTGACGATACGTCCGGCAGGTGACTCGGCCAGTGTCGCCGGGCTGGCCGAGAAGCGATCGCGATAGCAACTCGCCAGTTCCGCCGGCAGACAGGCGCTATCGATCGAAAAACCGGGACGCTGCGCAACAGCGAGGTGTGCCAGATCGAACAGTGACCGCCAGCGATGCCAGCCGGGCAAGCCGGCAAAGGCGTCGGCACCGATCAGCAGCACCAGCGGCTGTTGCCGACCACACTGATCGACCTGGCGCAGACGTTCGAGGGTCGGCACGGTGTAACTTGGCCGATCTGCTTCGACCTCGGCGGCATCGATCGTAAAGAGCGGGTTGTCGGCAATCGCCAGGCGCACCATTGCCAGCCGCTGCCGTGCAGTCACTTGCGGCGATGCGCGCAGAGCCGGCCGGCCGGCCGGAATCCAGCGCACGCCAGCGAGCTCGAGACTGTCGGCGGCCTCTTCGGCAAGACGCAGGTGGCCGAAATGAACCGGGTCGAAGGTGCCGCCGAAAATTCCCAGCGGCCGCTTGCCGGGGCGATCAGGCATCGTCTTCAAAGGTAACGAAAACGTCGCGGTAACTGATGTAAAAGCTGGCAAACAACGTTGGCGCGAGAACGAGAATCAGCAACACCGTCATCACGATCGCCAGCAGCGCTGCGCTGCCGGGTAGCAGGGTCGCCAGAATGCCGAGGATGAGCCCGGGCACCAGTGTCGCGACGACGATGATGGCCAGCGAATACACCAGAAAAGCGCGCCAGTTGCGCAGGCAGGCGACGAAACTGAAGAAAAGCGCCTTGGCCGGCGACAAGCCATGCCAGCCGGCGAGCACCGGGGCATACCAGTAGGCCATCATCAACGGGCACAGGAAGATCAGCGCGATCTGGGTGGCCAGCAGCAAGCTGCTATCGTTCACCACCTCTTCAGCGGGTTTCTGGCCGGCCAGCATCATCGCCATCAACGCACCGCCGTCGGCCAGCGCCGAAACGGCGAGAATCCCGATCGTTGCCGCCAGATAGATGGCACCCAGAATCAGCAAGCCGCGCAGATTACTGGCAAAACCCGAGAACAGGAGTTGCGGAGACAGGGGTGAGCCGTGATCGATCCTGCGGCAGGCATTCATCAGACTGACCGAAAAGGCGGGGATGCACAGCGTCGTCGCCACGGTGCCGAGCACCGGGATGATATTCACCAGAGCCATCAACACCCAATAGCTGACGACCAGCAAAGTCAGCATCAGGTGATTTTTGCGATAAATCCGGAAACCATCGGTCAGCCAGCGCCAGCCTTGCGCGGCGGGGAGAGTCAGTGCTTGCATGTCGTCAGGTCGCTTCAGGCGGCAATGAAAAGGTCACGATAGGAGGCGTATACCGAGCCGGCAAGCACTGGCCCGAGGACCAGGAAGCCGAGCCCGACGGGCAACGCAGCGAAGAAGCAGAGTACCAGGCTGATCAGGCCATAGACCAGAAAAACCGGGGTGTTCTTGAGACAGGCATGGAAGCTGGCCTTGAGCGCGTCGACCGGCTGCAGCTTGTTGAAGACCACCAGCGCCGGTGCAAACCAGATGGCCATCACGATCGGTACGCAGAGCAGCAGCGACAGCAGCGTGCCCAGCAAGAAGCCGCCGAAAGCGATGCCGACAGCGACCGGATTGCCCATCATCATGCCGGCAACACCACCGCCGACGAACAGGATAAGCAGCAGGAACACGCCGAGCATGGCCAGCATGTAGAGCACCCCGAGCATCAACAGGCCAGCGGTGTTGCTCTGGAAACCGGCGAAAAGGTCGCTGATTTCGAGCGCCTCGTCGCGCTCGACTTTCCTGCAGCCGAGCAGCATTCCGGCAATCAGCAGTGGCGTCAGCAAATAAACCGCGAGCTGACCAAACCAGGGGACGATCGCCAGGCCAAACAGGATGACGATCAGAATCACCGTGATCGCCATCCAGACCCCCGGATTGACGATGAAGATCGCCCAGCCCTGTCTGAGCCAGTCGAAGGCGTTGCCGACATCGACGTGGCGACTGGCACCGTTGAACATCGGCGCGGGGATAGGGAAGTTTTCCTTGAGCATGTGGGTGCAGACCTAAAGGTAGCTGATGCTGGCCGCCCTGGTGGCTGTGGCAAGACAGGCATGGCGACTGTCCAGCGCGCGCCGCGCCAGCAGGAGGCTGCGGTAGGTATCCGGATCGCGTTCGATGACCAGTTCTCCAGGACGTGGCAAATGGTGATCGTACAGGCGCGAAGCCCAGAAACGCAGTGCCGCTGCACGCAACAGCGTCGGCCAGGCGGCCTGTTCGCTGGCCAGTAACGGACGCCACCGGCCATAAGCGGCAAGCAGTGTGGTACTACGTTCGGCGTCCAGCCCGGCGGTCGCGGTGGCACACCAGTCGTTGACGGTCACCGCCAGATCGAACAGCAGGTCGTCAACGCCGGCGAAATAAAAGTCCAGCAAGCCGCTCACCTGCTCGCCGACAAAGAGAACATTGTCGCGAAACAGATCGGCGTGAATGATGCCGCGCGGCAGGCCGGTCGGCCGTGCGCTTTGCTGATACCGTACTTCGTCGCGCAGCAGCGCGGCATCGTCTTGATCCAGCCAGGGCTCGAGATGCATGGCAACGCACGCGCACCAGGCAATATCGCGTTGATGCGCCAACTGGACAGGGCAGGTTTGCGCGGCGAGGTGCAGCTTCGCAAGCATCTCGCCGATCGCCGCACATTGCGCCAGGGTCGGGCTGCTCTCGGCGCTCCCCGGCAGCCGGCTGACGATCACTGCCGGCTTGCCCTGAAGCTGGCCGACATACTCGTTACGGCGGTTGGCCACAGGTGCCGGACAGGGGATACCCTGTCCAGCCAGGTGCGCCAGCAGTTGCATGTGGAAGGGAAGCTGCTCGCCGGGCGCCTGCTCGAAAATGGTCAACACGTAGCGGCCAAGCGTCGTGTCGAGAAAGAAGTTCGAGTTCTGGACGCCTTCGGCAATCCCGGAGAGCTTTTCCAGGGTGCCCAGCTCGTAGTCCTCAAGCCAGGCTGCCGCCTGCTCGGTGCTCAGTGGGGTGAAAACCGACATGGCGCTCCAGCACGGGTTGACGGCAACAAGAACGGATGGGCAGGATCGGCAGTCAAAAAGTCCCGATCACCCAGGTGGGGACGCTGATTTCGGGAGACCCCATCGTCTCCCTGCTGAAGTTTCCGTCACCCTCCCGGTCCACCAGATAGTAGGGAACGCCGTGCGCCGGTGTCACCTTGATTTTGTAGAGTTTGCCTTTGATCCGGTGTTCCTCGACGGTATCGCCTTCGCGTTTGATGATCGTCACCTCGGGTTCCAGCGCCGCATCCAGAGGGGCCATCTCCGGCGGTGCTGGCGGGACTGCCGGCAGGGGTTGCAAATCCGCCCGGTTCTGGGCAAGGGCTGGCGCGGCAGCGAGCATCAGCAGGGCAGAGATGGCAAGAACGCGAGGCATGAGGAGTTTCCCTGGGTGATTAATCGATCAGTGAGCAGTTCACCAACCAGCAAGGAGGATTGTAGTACAGATTGCGAAGCAGCCTGCGCTTGCCGAGCCAGTGGCGACTGGGTCGGCTCACAGAACTCTGCGATAATGCCGTGAAATCGCCGACGGGCTGTAGCGACCGGTTCATGGTCATGCGCTCCGGTGACGAAGCCCTTGCATACCTTTATGGCCCGCCCATGCCCACCCTGCTACTGGTCGACGGATCGTCCTACCTCTATCGCGCTTTTCATGCCATGCCCGACCTGCGCACGACGCAGAACGAGCCGACGGGAGCGATCCATGGCGTGCTGAACATGCTGCGCCGCCTCGAAAACGACTACCAGGCGGCTGGAATCGACTACAAGGGCTGCGTCTTCGACGCCAAGGGCAAGACTTTTCGTGATGACTGGTACCCACAGTACAAGGCCAACCGCCCGCCAATGCCCGACGACATGATTCGCCAGATCGAACCCCTGCACGCGGCGATCGCGGCGCTCGGCTGGCCGCTGCTGATGTTCGACGGTGTCGAGGCCGACGACGTGATCGGGACGCTGGCAGTGCAGGCGGCGGCGCAAGGTGTGCAGGTGGTGGTATCGACCGGCGACAAGGACCTCGCGCAACTGGTCGGCCCACGCGTCAGGCTGGTCAACACCATGAGCAGCGAACTGCTCGACGAAGCCGGCGTGATCGGCAAGTTCGGCGTGCCGGCCGGACGCATCGTCGACTACCTGGCGCTGATCGGTGACACGGTCGATAATGTTCCCGGTGTCGACAAGGTCGGCAGCAAGACGGCGATCAAGTGGCTGGAGCAGTATGGCTCGCTCGACGGGATCATCGCTGCCGCGCCTGACATCGGCGGGGTCGTCGGGCAGAACCTGCGGCGCGCACTCGATTTCCTGCCGCTGGCACGCCGCCTGGTGACGGTACGCTGTGACCTCGACCTGGCGCTGGCGCCGACCGACCTCAAACCGCGGCCCATCGATCGCGAACGACTGGTCGAGATTTTCTCGCACTACGAGATGCGCAGCTGGCTCAAGGAAGTACAGGGCGATCGCGCCAGTCGCATGCCGACGGACGATGGCGCGCTGCCGGCCACCGCGCCGAGCACCCAGGCCGACCTGTTGGCCGACGCTGCGCACCGCGCGGCTTACCAAACGATCCTCGACTGGCCGGCTTTCGAGCGCTGGCTCGAGAAGATCGGGCACAGTCCCTTGACCGCGCTCGATACCGAAACCACCAGCCTCGACCCCTTTGCCGCCCGCCTCGTCGGCGTGTCACTGGCGGTCGGGCCCGGTGCAGCGGCCTACCTACCGCTCGCCCACCACTACCCCGGAGCACCAGCGCAACTGCCTCGCGACGAAGTGCTGGCGCGTCTCAAGCCCTGGCTCGAATCGCCACGACACGCGAAGATCGGCCAGCACCTCAAGTACGACCAGCATGTACTGGCCAACCACGGCATTCATCTCGCCGGTGTGGCACACGACACACTGCTGCAATCGTACGTCCTCGAATCCGGCAAGGACGGCGTTCGCGGCCACGATCTGGGTCAGCTCGCGACTCGTCACCTCGGCCTCGCGACGATCCCCTACGAAGTGCTCTGCGGCAAGGGAACGAAGCAGATCGGTTTCGACCAGGTGGCGATCGATCAGGCATCCGAGTACGCCGCCGAAGACGCCGACCTCTGCCTGCGCCTGCATGAACGGCTGTATCCGCAGATCGCCGCCGACGCCGGTCTGTTGCGGGTGTATCAAGACATCGAAATACCGGTACGCGACATCCTCTTTCGCATGGAACGGACCGGCGTACTGATCGATACCGAGTTGCTCAAGCAGCAGAGCCAGGAAATCGGCAAGCGCCTGCTCGAGATCGAAGCACGGGCGTACGCCGCCGCTGGCCAGCCGTTCAACCTCAACTCGCCGAAACAACTGGCCGAAATCCTGTTCGACAAGCTTGGTCTACCCGTGAAAAGGAAGACTGCCTCGGGAACGCCGTCGACCGACGAGGAGGTGCTCTCCGAACTCGCACTCGACTATCCATTACCGAAGATCCTGCTCGAATCGCGACAACTCGCGAAACTCAAGGGCACCTATACCGACAAGCTGCCGAAAATGGTCAATGCCGACAGCGGCCGCGTGCACACCAGCTACGCGCAGGCGGTCGCGGTCACTGGCCGGCTGGCATCGAGCGACCCCAACCTGCAGAACATCCCGGTGCGTACCGCCGAAGGACGGCGTATCCGCGCGGCCTTCATCGCGCCGCCGGGCAGTTGCATCGTCTCGGCCGACTATTCACAGGTCGAATTGCGCATCATGGCGCACCTCTCGGAAGACATGCGCCTGCTCGAAGCCTTTGCTCAGGGCGAAGACGTGCATCGTGCCACCGCCGCCGAGATTTTTGGCGTTGCGCCGGGCGATGTAGGTCCCGACCAGCGGCGCGTCGCCAAGGTCATCAACTTCGGGCTGATCTACGGCATGAGCGCTTTCGGCCTCGCTCGCCAACTCGACCTGACACGCGGTGCGGCGCAAGCGTACATCGAGCGCTATTTCGCGCGTTACCCCGGCGTCGCCGCTTACATGGAGAAAACACGCACGACGGCCAAGGCCCAGGGCTATGTCGAAACCGTTTTCGGGCGTCGCCTGTGGCTGTCCGAAATCCATTCCAGCCTGGCCGCGCGTCGCCAGGGCGCCGAACGCGCAGCGATCAACGCGCCGATGCAGGGATCGGCCGCCGACCTGATCAAATCGGCGATGATCGTCGTGCAGGGCTGGCTCGACGCCGAGCGTTTGCAGGCGCGGCTGCTGATGCAGGTGCATGACGAACTCGTCCTCGAAGTACCGGACGACGAGTTGCCCCGAGTCCGTGCCGAATTACCGCGCCTGATGACCGAATGGGCGAAGCTGCGCGTGCCGCTGCTGGTCGACGTCGGTGTAGGCGCGAACTGGGACGAGGCGCATTGACTCGGATCACCGCCGCGATGTTGCTGCTTCTGACCGGTCTGCTGTCCGCCTGCGGCAGCGCGCCGGACAAAATCGCGGTCTACCAGAACGAAGGTTTCGAGGCCAACGAGACCTTCTCGCGCTTGTTCGACGCCAGCGTCGAAGCGACCTGCGAAGCCGCGCGGCGGGCACTGCTCAGCCAGGGCTACCTGCCGACCACGGTGAAGTCCGATTTCATCAGCGCCAGCAAGAATTTCCAGCCCGCGGGCGAGGTGCATGTGCAGATCGCATTTCATGTCGTATGTGCCCCGGAAGGCCGTCTCGGCAAGCTCTCGACGGCGTACGTCAATGCCATCCAGGACCGTTACGCACTCAAGAAGAACCCGAACTCGACGACCGTCGGCGTCAGCGCGATCGGATCGGTATCGATCCCGCTGACGCCAAGCGAAGATTCGCTGGTCAAGGTGGCCAGCGAAACGATCCCCGCCGGACCGTTCTACGACCGCTTCTTCGCACTGATGCAGCGCAACCTCACCCAGCACGAGGACGAACAGTAGCCACGGGCACGGGAGAATGGGCGCCAACGGCGATGGTTATGGTGGATGGCAAAGGATGCATCGTGCTGATCAACGCCCAGGCCGAGCGTGTGTTTGGCTACCCCCGCGAAGAGTTGCTTGGACAAACGATCGAGAAGCTGCTGCCGGAGCACTTTGCGGGAAAGCATCCTGGATCCCGTGAAGGCTTCTTTTCCGACCCCCGACCACGACCGATGGGGATTGGACGCGACCTTTTCGCGCGTCGTTCCGACGGGACCGAGTTTCCCGTCGAGATCGGCCTGAACCCGATCGAAACCGAGGAAGGGATGATGGTGCTGGCCTCCGTGCTCGACATCACCGAGCGCCAGCGAGCGCAACAGAAACTGGAGAAAGCACTGCAGGAAAAGACGGTGTTGCTCAACGAGGTGCACCATCGGGTCAAGAACAACCTGCAGGTCATTGCCAGCATGCTCAACCTGCAGGCCACGCATGTCGGCGACCCACGCCTGCGCGCCATCCTCGCCGAGAGCCAGAGCCGTGTGCGCGCGATGGCGCTGACCCACCAGTTGCTCTACGAACGCAAGGATTACTCACGAATCGATCTCGGTGAATACCTCGACCGGCTGACGCAGTTGCTCGGCAGCTATCGCCAGGGCAATGGCAAGATCGTCCTGCGCCGCTTGCTGCCGGAGACCCCGCAGTACGTCAACTTCGAGCGCGCCATCCCCTGTGGCCTGGTGGTCAACGAACTGGTCAGCAATGCCTTTAAACATGCCTTCCCTGACGATCGTGCCGGGGAGATCCGCATCGAACTAGGCACCAAGGATGGCCAGGCCGAGCTTCTGGTCGCCGACAACGGCGTCGGTCTGGCGGCCGATTTCGATCTGACGAAGGTCAAGTCGCTCGGTCTGCAACTGGTACCCTTGCTGGTTGAACAATTGGGCGGCACTTTCACTGTAGAACCCGGGCCCGGGGCGCGCTTCTGCCTGCGCTTTCCGAGCGATGCCCCAAGGAGGGCAGCCTCATGATCAGTACTTCACTACCCATCAAGCTGATGCTTGTCGAGGATGAACGCGTTGTCGCTTTCGACCTCAAGAACCAGTTGCAATCCTTCGGCTACGTCGTCGGCGCAATGGTGGCGAGCGGCGAGCAGGCCCTGCAGCGCGTCGCCGAGGTGGCCCCCGACCTGGTGCTGATGGACATCCACCTCGAAGGCAAGATGGACGGCGTCGAGACGGCGACCGAAATCCAGTTGCGTCACCAGATTCCCGTGATCTATCTGACCGCTTACGCCGAGGATGACACCCTGCGCCGCGCCCTCGCCAGCCAACCTTTCGGCTATCTGGTCAAGCCCTGGGACGCGCGCGAATTGCACGCCACGATCCAGATGGCGCTCGCCCGGCGCGAGGTCGAGGTAGCCGTGGAAAGCAGCGAGCTGCGCCTCAAGCTGGCCATGGAGGCCGCTTCACTGGGCGTTTTCGAATGGCTGCCGCAGTTCAACCGGATGCGTGGCGACGGGCATCTCGGCGCGCTGTTCGGCGATCGACCGGTGCCGCTCGATGAAGCCTGGGATAATTTTCTTGTGCGAGTCGATGACGACGACCGCGACCGGGTCATCGCCAGCCTCTCGGAAGCACTGACCTGTGGCAGCGCGGTGCGCATCGAGTTCCGCACCGCGCGCACCAACGACGGCCCACATTTTCTCGAAGCCAACGTCAAGGCCTACCCCGGCACCAACGCCCAGCGACGCGTCCTCGGCGTCCTGCAGGATATCAGCGAACGCCGTCGCACCGAGGACCGCTTGCGGCAGTCCGGCGTGGTCTTTCATTCCGCCGCCGCGGCGATCGCCATCGTCGATGTCGAGCGCCGTGTCGCCGCAGTCAATGCCGCTTTCACGCGCATCACCGGCTACAGCGAGGCCGAGGCGATCGGTCTCGACCTCGATCTGCTGCTGCGCGTGCAACGCGGCAAACAGGTCGGCAGCGAGGGCTTTTTCGGGCAGCTCGCGCTTGCCGCCGACGGTTTCTGGGAAGGCCAGGTCTTCTGCCAGCGCCGCAATGGCGAATCGTTTCCAAGCTGGCAGAGCGTCAGCGTCGTACCGAGTGCGGCCGGGAAAGCCGACAATTTCGTGATCTCCTTTTCCGACGTCAGCGACATCCACCTCGCCAACGAGAAGCTCAAACATCTCGCGCATCACGATTCGCTGACCGGCCTGCCCAACCGCCTGCTCTTCAACGACCGCTTCGAGCAGGCGATCAAGCTGGCGCGCCGGCAGAAGAATCGCTGCCTGCTGCTGTTTCTCGACCTCGACAATTTCAAGGTATTGAACGACACCCTCGGCCATGACGTCGGCGACGAACTGCTGCGAGTCGTCGCTCGCCGTCTGCGCGACGCCTTACGTGGCAACGACACGGTGGCCCGGCTGGGCGGCGACGAGTTCGTGCTCGTTGCCGGCAGCGCCAGCCCGGACTACGGCGCCGAACTCGCGCGCAAGCTGCTCGATACCCTGCGCGCACCGGTCAGTCTGGTCGGTGAAGAGATCACCGTGTCGGTCAGTATCGGCATCGCGGTTTTCCCGGATGATGGCCGCGACGTTCCGCTGCTGATGCGCGCCGCCGACATTGCCATGTATTCGGCCAAGGCGGCCGGGCGTGACCGCTTTCGTTTCTATTCGCTGGACATGGCCGAACGCAGCAACGAACGCTTGCAGATCGAACAAGGCCTGCGCCGCGCCATCGAAATGGACGACCTGCAGCTCCACTATCAGCCGCAGGTCAGCCTCGCCGAGCGGCGCGTCATCGGCGTCGAGGCGCTGGTGCGCTGGCCACACCCGCAGCTTGGGATGATGCCGCCGGCACGCTTCATCCCGATCGCAGAAGAGAGCGGTGTCATCGACAGCCTCGGGCGCTGGGTGCTCGAGCGCGCCTGCCGTGAGGTGCTGGGACTGCACGACGACAACGGTCGGCAGTTGCGCCTGGCGGTCAATGTCTCGGCCCGTGAGTTCACCGGCGACGACTTCATTGCCACCGTTAGCGATACCCTGGTGCGCACCGGTTTTCCGGCAACGGCGCTAGAACTGGAGATCACCGAAAGCACGCTGCAGGTGATCGGGCGCAGCGTCGAAATCCTTCGCGAACTCAAGGCCCTCGGCATTGCCATCAGCATCGACGATTTCGGTACCGGCTACTCTTCGCTCAGCGTGCTGCGCGATCTGCCGATCGACCGCATCAAGATCGACCGCTCATTCATCCACGACGTGCCGGAAAACCCGCAAGGCATCGCCATCGTCGAGGCCATCGTCGCGCTCGCCGATTCCCTGCGCATGGACATCATCGCCGAGGGAATCGAGCGCCCCGAACAGGCAGCCAGCCTGCTACGCCTGGGCTGCAGTGGTGGGCAGGGTGATCTGTTCAGCCGCCCGATCGCGAATCCGGAGTTGGTGCGCCTGCTGGCCAGCGCCGCGATTGGCCACGAGCCAGGCGATTGAAATCGCCTTCGCGGTAGTCATGAAATGACGGGCAGCTTGAATTTGCGCTGAATCTTGGCCAACAGGGCAGCGATCGGACCCAGCCGGGGATGACGCTGGTCCTTGGCCAGCAGCATCTGGTGGTAGCGATGCGCATCGCGCAGCTTGTCGGCGTCCACCCCATTGGTATAGACATCGAGGAGCAGTGCGTAGGCCGCGTTGGCAACGATCTGCAGGTTGCCGGGCAGACGTTCCGCCGCCTCCCTGAGCATTGCTGCGGCGGTTCTGAAATCGCCGGACTGCCCCTTGCGGACCGCCTCGTCGTTGATCTGGATGACCTCGGCGTTGCTGTTGCTGACCAGATATTCCGCACGCTCGGCATTGCCGTGGGTTTTCATCATCTGGGTGATGCTGGCATGCAGGACGCTCTGGTCCGGGTTGTTCTGGACGACATCCTTGAGCATCTGCTCGGCCTCGTCCTGTCTGCCGTGCACCAGGCAGGCCTTGGCGACGGCCAGCTTCGCCGCTTCCGAAATGCCCTGTGCCCCCCCTTGCATGGCGCGCTCCAGCGCCTGCTGCGCCAGCTCCGGGTTGCCCGCCTTGTGCTGCGCGACCGCTTCCACCGCGGCCAGCAAGGTGGTATCGCCGACATTCCTGAAGCTGGTCTTGGCTTCCGTGATCAGCGCAATCGCCTTTTCGGTATCACCGAGTTCGGTCAGCGCGTTGCCGAGACTGGCGTAGTCGCCGAGGTCACGCAAGGGCGAATTGCGCGTCTTCTGCACAACGGTACGCAGTGCTTTCTCGACGCGGCCGAAGTCTGCTGCCTCCTCGGCAATGCCGGCGATCGCACGATGGCGAGCCAGTGCATTGGGGGACAACTCGCAGGCCTTGTCGAGAATCCGCAGAGCGTCGTCAGCCTCTCCGCATTCCCGGTGCAGGCGGCCCAGTGCATCGTAGGCTGCCAGGAAACGCGGCGTCTCGGCAAGCAGCTCATTGAGCGCAAGCTTCGCCTGCTCCGGCTGGCCACTGCCCTGATACGCCTTGGCCAGCCCCAGTTTCGCCCAGGGCATCGAGCGCATCTGCAGCGCGCGCCGGTAAAACTCGATGGCCTCGTCGAAGCGATTGGTCATGAGCAGCGCGTTGCCCTTGATGCGCATGGCGTCCAGCAGGTACTTGTCCCTGGCTGCGATGATTTCGTCGCAGGCCGCAATCATTTCCTGCCAGCGTCCTTGGTCCTGCAGTTTGTCGATGCGCGCCAGCCGCTGCTTCTTGTCCAGCAAGCGGTCGATACGCGATTTGAGGGCATCAGCGGTAAAGGGTTTCAGCAGGTAGTCATCCGGCAGACATTCGGCCGCGGTGATCACCGAAGTGTAGCCCTGTTCGGCGGTGATCATGAGGAACAATGTCGCCCGGCTGATGATCCCGCTCGATCGAATATATTCGAGAAACTGCTGTCCGTCGGTCGCGCCACCGAGGTAGTAGTCGCAGAGAATGATATCGAAGCGATTGCTGGTCTTGAGCAGGTCGAGCGCATCCCGAACGGTCGCCGCGACGCTGGTCTGCTCGACACCCAGACTGCTCACCTGGCTGCGGATCGAGCTACGCATCTCAGCCACGTCGTCGATGATCAGGATGCGTTTGTTTCGGTAAGGCGAGATGATGGCCATTGCTGTGTAGCGCCCTGGAGACTTCCTGGATGGTAAGCGGATTTCAGCGGTCCTGGCTGCTGGTGTGACTGACAGGTCTGTGGATTTCAGACCCACGTTCCACAAGTGTAACTTGTGATAGATGCGATGCAAGCAAGTCGGCTCGAAAATGCCGATCAGGGTCAGGAGGTCGGCGAGTCAAGTACATGGAGGTTTGTGAAGGCATCGGAAATGTAAGCTTTCAGACCAACTCTCCTCCTCGCTCGAACGCGCGATAGTGCGGATGATCCGCGACGGCCAGCATTTCTCGATCCCCGGCCGAATCGCCATAGGCGTGCAACTCGACGCCAGACAAATCGCCCAGCAATGACTCGAGGCGCCTGACCTTCTCGGCCCCGCGACAGTTGGGCCCTGCGAGTTTTCCGTCAAATACGAGATGGCGCCGTGCCAGCGTCGTGCACAGGAGGTCATCGAAGCCAAGTTTTTCGGCCACCGGGGTCAGATACAAATCCAGCGAAGCGCTGACCATGACGATCCTGTGCCCGCGCTCCCTGTGCCACTCGACGCGTCGCAAGGCTGCTGGACGAAAGAGAACTTCGATAGCGGCAGCGTGTGCCTTTCCGGCATCCCGCAGACGCTCGACGGACTCGCCGAGGAAAAGGGCCTCGACGATTTTTTCCTTGAAACGATCCCGATCCGAGAGGCACGCCGCAACCTTGAGCGCTTCCGGGGTCAGCCGCAAGAAGGCCAAACGGACGCGGGATCGCCCGAAGGTGCTTTCCAGGAACGGGACGAAGGTGTCCCTGGTGGTCATCGTGATGTCGAAATCGAAAGCTGCAACCACCGGCCGCCCACTGCCAGTCTTCATGGACAGTCCACCATCTGCACGACGACGAGCCTTCCCCCATCGCCTTTGGCAAGCAGCAACTGTTGACCGTCCTTGAGTTCCACTTTCCCGCCAATGGGCACGGGGGTCTTCGTCGAGACCTCAGTAAGGTCGGGCAGGCCCTCGTTCACGAGCCACCAGATGTCCTTGTGCAGGACGAAGTAGCCGACGCGCTTTTTCTGGGTATCGGTCAATTTCTCGTTCGGGGCAAGCAGCCTGTTGGCATGCCACAGGAAAAGTGACTGCCCCGTCCAGACCATCAGGCGATGATTGTCAGGACGGTACTGCCCCTCCCTGCGTGAGGAATACAGGTTGAGCACCGGCAACTTGCCTTGGTAGGGAGTGCCACAGAAGGGACAGCGAGGCTTCGTCGAATTGTCGAAAACATACCATTTCTGGGCGCAGTCAGGATTCCGGCAAGGCTGGATGAGGTCGACCGTTTTCACCAGGGCGGTTTCCCAATCATCGGCCGAAGGACGCTCTGCCGGGTCGTGCAGGCCCTCCACGAAGGCTTTGAGGAATAGCTTCGAGAGGTAGGGACCGGTGACGGTGTAGGGGATGATCGACGTGTCCGCCCATGGCAACTCGGTCGGTTTGGCGTCCGCCACCTTGATGCGGTTGCTCGTATCCGTAGGATGCTCGACAAAAAGGGATTTCTCGCCCATGGTGAGGGCCTCGTCGCGCTGCTCGTCGTCCACATCGTGCACCTTTCCCCCCCGCAGCGGATGGCGATAAAGCAGGTACATGTAGATGAGTACCGCCAAGGCGTGCTGGTCCGTTTCGCGGCGCGGGAGTTTGCGGTTCGGGTCGTCCCTGGCCAGATGGTTCGTCATCACCACTTCGGGAGCAATGAAGTCGGGAGTACCAACGACGTCGGGAGGATACTTCGGGGGTACCACGAGGCCGTCCACATCAATGACGCAGGCAAGACCTCTGGAGGGGTCGACCAGCACGTTCTTGTACGACAGGTCCGAATGGGCGAGCCCGGCCATGTGCATTCGACGAATCGCGCGTGCCAGAAGCAGGCACACCCTGAGATGATTGAGCCAGTCGCCGAGCTCGCGAGGGTCCATGAAGCGGTTTCTGAGGTTGGCCGCCGCAAACCACTTCCCCTCTTTATCCTTCCCCTTGATGCCGAGCATATCGTTGTTCTTGGAACCATGCTCGAAGAAAAAAATGTTTCGGGTAGGTAGGGGCGACGATCCCGATGCGCTCTCCATACAGGAGTACCCCTCTCGGCCAGCAGAAGAGATTCTTCCAGTAATCGCCACCCACGCCGCTGAAGATGCTCTCCCACTTGGCCGAGGCGATTTCCTTGAGACGATCCTTCTGTGCTTCGAAATCCGCTCGCGACTGGTAAAAACTGTTCTCTTTCTTGAAGAAAGCGACGACGTACGATTTGTCGGGCGACATATAGACGTCCTTCATCGCCCCGGAAGCAATGATTTCGTCGACGAATTCCACGTTCTGCCCGTCCAATGTCTTGCATCTGACAACCGTTGCCATCAACGGCCCCTAGGAAACACAGGCGTAGAGAACGGCAATTGTGCGGTCGTCATGATGTCCCGGAGCAAAGAAGTCGAGCCATTGTATTAAAGCCTTCTCGGGTTCCGGTGATGCCAGGAAAGGGCTCATCTCTTCCCATAGAGCATCCCATTTCCTTGCATCGATCAGACCGTTGTCGGTCTCGAATCGCGGATCGGAGATCCCGTCGGTCATGAGGAATACCGCGCACAGGTCCGTGTAGCGGCCGACACCCACGCGTTTACCGAAAGCATGGTCGGTCATGGCCGCGCGATCAAGAAAGCGAGTCTGGCCTGCAAAATCGCCACCGTCTGGCGTACCCATCAGGCGGACTTTCCCTTGCGGGCCATAGGCGGCGATCGCCCCGTCACCCAACCAAAAGCTTGCGAGAAAGGTCTCGCTTCCCTGACGCTTGCTTACCGCGGCGAGCAAGGTGGTTGCATAATCCTTGGCCGGCATGCCCTTGGCCTGTGCCTCTGCGTCTATCGCCTGGACGGCCAGGCTGCCCATCTTGTGAAAAAGGTAATGGAATTCGTCGCCGACCACCTTTCCGGCGACCGCCGGTTCTTCATCCCATTCGGAAATCGCGGTGTCCATCCTTGCTCCGAAGTCTCCCGAGAGACTGGAGACGAGATGTCTGCCCGCCACTTCTGCTGCCAGTTTCGAACCCCATCGGGAATTCTTCGCGCTGCCCGCTCCGTCGGCCACGATCAGAACGCTCCAACCCGAATCCGCGTCGTGGTGGACGAAAAAATCGTCGTCACGAAACGTACCGGCATGCTCGTGTGAACGTCCTCTCCGGCTGGCCGCAGCAATTCGGAAACCGTCGCCATCGACCGTCGTTCCATCCGTATTCGTCTTGAAATAGGGATCGTCGGCCGGTGGATCGACCTTCTTCCAAAGGCTGCGCGGATCTGGATTGACAATGAGAAGGCATTCTCCCGACACCCATGATGTGCGGTCGGCTGTCCATTGAAGGCTGATTTTGTAGTCTCCACCGACGACGGGCACCCCTCGTAACTCCACGTCGTCGTACACCTCCAGCCCCACCAGTTTGGAAGGCAGGCGCACATCCCGGACGCGCACGGGTGCGCCGGAGGAGTCGGTCCCTTCGATTTTCCCTGCGTAGGACTGTCCGGCCTTGGCGTTGGGGATGTGGAAGGAAGCTGTCGGTTGAGTGAGGATCCTGGTATCGGCGGGATCGACCGAGTCGCTTGCCGACACCTCCGGAGAAACCATCGACTCCAGCCGAGGGTTGGCCTGGCGCAGACGCGTGCCGCCTTTGAGTTTCTTGCCGGTGCGTTTCGTCCAGATCTGCATCATGGCAACGGCGAACGCAAAAGCCGCGTCGAACACCTCATCGCTCTGGATGAACTCTTCGAGCAAGGCGGGAGAGACCACACCGCTGTCGAAAAACGGCTGGTCGTTTGGCGCAAAAAGTCCTCGAACGAGGTTTTCGATCTGCGGCCTGAAGCTTTCGCGCTTGTCGCCGGCCATCTCTTGCGAGGGAATGTTCATTTTCCTCAACCCCTGCCGCGCTCGACGTCGAATCCTCCTTCTTCCCCGCTGCGCCCCGGAGCAAAAGCAACGGTCTTCTCGCACCATGGGCAGCGGGCGTTCCCCGGAGCGTTGATGCACATCAGCTTGCCGCAGTCGCAGACGGCAAAGGCCGTGGCGTTGCCGCAATACGGGCAACCCGGTGTACCGACCAGTTCCGACGTGTTGATCCTGATGTCGGTGGCACGTGCATCCGACCAGATGAAATACTCCTCGTCGAGAGGGTAGCAGCCAGCAATATCGAAGCGGGAGACCTGCACCTTGAAGTCGCGTGTTGCCACCTCCTGAGTCGCGCGGTCATACTTGATCAGGTAAGGTTTGCGTGTCTTCTGACAACGGCCCACGAGGGTTACGCACGCCTCGTCTGCCAGGGTCGACGGCGCTTCCTTGACGAGGCTGAGGATGCTCTCGTCGAGGTGCGGAATCGCCTGCGCCTCGGCTCCCTCACCGACGCTCCTGCTCTGTGCCACGACCGAGGCCGTCACCCAGTTCACAAACTTCCTGAAGTCGCCTTCGCCGGAATCCTCGAAGACGAGCACGTGTTCCGTCAGCCTGCACAACACCGAGAGATCGGCCGACTTGCCCAGGGCAACGGCGACCATGGTGGCCTTCCTGGCGTATTGGACGTTCCACTCGTCGATCGCGGCACTGGGGTCGTCGGTAGGGCGGCCGTCGGTGAATAGATAAACAATGGGTTTCCAGTCACCCTTGCGATCGGCAGTGGTTCGCAGAACGTTCTTGTCGATCTCGGCCATCAGGGCGCCAAGGGCCGCCCCCAGGTTCGTGCCGCCTCCCAAAGGCAGTTTCGGCGGATAAAAGGAGCAAACCTCCACGAGTGGGACAACGGTCCTGGCAATTCCGGCGAACGCGACAACCGAGAGGTATACCGACTCCAGTGCATGTGGATCCGCCCGCAGCGTTCGCACAATGGCCTGCAGGCCGTCCTCCATTTTTTTTCAGGTTTTCGCCAACCATGGACTCTGAGCAGTCCAAAACGAAAAATACGGGCAGTCTGCGCATATCGCTCCTTTGTTCGCTCGGTTACCGGGCCGCATTTCCGGCACGGCGGTCATGCTCCCATCGCCCCCCTTTTCTACAGCACCAGCTGGATCTCCGGCGGCGGTGGCGGAAGCGGGATTTGGCCGGACACGCCGGCGCTGCTGCTCCCGACCGACACGCTGATGGTCATCCATTTGAAAAAGCTCGAGAATGCCACCGCGTCCATCGTATCGAGCGTCACGACGCAATCGGTCAGTTCAAGGAGGTGTTGCCTCTTCGCCTTGGGTCCCGCCGCGCAGGCAACGATCGATCCGAAGTTGCGCTTCCGGACCTCCGGTACCGCCTGCCGAAAAGCGTGCAGGTCGGAAGGGCTGCCGTCCGTCATCAGGAACAGCAGGGGACGCCAGTCCCCCTTGGCGTCGGCGGTGGACTTTCGCACGTCGCGGTCCACGCACTCGAGCAGCAGTTCGAGGGCCGCCCCCATGAAGGTCGCTCCGGAGTCGGGCGCGGGTACGTCTCGCAGACGCACCTGATCGAGCGGCGTGAGCGGGAGATACTCGCGCGCCTCCAGGTCAAACGTGATTACGGAAAGATGCACACTCTCCAGGGCATAGGGGTCCTGACGTAAGGCACTCAGCATTGCCTGAAGGCCGACGTTTACCGAGTGTATGGGTTCCCCCCGCATCGACCCCGAAGTATCCAGGAGGATGTAGACGGGCAATCTTCTGGCGCTCATCCAGGCCTCACACGTATTGCTTGAGGAAGCCCACGAAACTGTCCGACGGCGACGGGGTGCCTATGGCGTTGAACTTCCAGCCATCGGTCTCCCTCGTCAGTTCGGCGAAAAGCATCGAACGGCACTCCGCGTATTGCGCCCCTCCGGAAAGGTCGAAGCGAGTCATTTCGCGTCCCTTGCCGTCGACCGCCCGGATGAAGGCGTTCCGTACCTTGCCGAAACTCTGGCCGTTCTCGGTACCCTTGTAGATCTGAACGATGAAGACCAGTTTTGCGTATTTCTCGGGAAGGTCATTGAGTTTGACAATGATCTGCTCGTCGTCGCCATCTCCGTCCCCGGTGCGGTTGTCGCCCGTTAGCCAAATCTGGCCGGAGTGATGCCGCAGATTGTTGTAGAAGATCACGTCCCCATTCTTCAGCGAGGGCTTGCCATTCTCGATCGCACCCAGGTCATGGACCTTGCCATCGCTACCGCACAGGAAAGCCGCGACATCCAAATCGTAGTCCGGTGCTTTCTTGCTGAACAGCCCGCCGAGAAACCCTGTTTTCTCCTCCTGAATGTCCCAGCCGAGACCGATCGTTACCATCGACAAATCGTTGTCGCTTTTCCGAAGGCTTACGCCTTGTCCTTTCTTGAGACTGATGGCCATGGCGTCTTCCTCAAAGAACCACGTTCACTTCGGGAGGCGGAGGCGGTAGGTCGCCCAGCCCGGAAACTTCTTTCTGTCCGGCGTCGACCTTCTGGCTGCCGGTAGACACGCTGGCGGACACCCACTTGAAGAACGCCTTGATGGTGTTGGAGTCGGCCGTATCCAGTTGAACGACGACCTCAGTGATCTGTTTGAGAACCGTGGTGTCGGCTCTCGACCCAGCCGCACAGGCGACGATCATACCGGTACGGACCTTCTTGATCTTGTCCAGACCTTTTTTCCAGTCGTCCGTCGGGGAGCCGTCCGTCATGAGGAAAACCAGAGGCTTCCAGTCGCCTTTGGCGTCAGCAGTGGTCTTGGCCACCTCGGTCTCGACCCGGTCGGCCAGGAGGCTGAGAGCCGAACCCAGGGCGGTAGTACCGCTTGCGGTGAGCGACGGGGTCTGGAACGTCGCCAACTCCGTCAGCGGAACCGCCTGAGTGGCGGCACTATCGAAAGTGATCACCGAGAGAAAAGCCGTTTCAAGGGCATAGGGGTCCTGACGCAAGGTCGAGACCAGGATCTGGACGCCGTTCTTCACGGCCTCGATGGGCTCACCGCTCATCGACCCGGAGGTGTCGAGCAGCAGATAGACGGGCAATCTTCTCATTGTGAGTGTGTCCTCTTGTCGATGGTGTTCAGGCCACTGCGACGCCGAACTGCGCGCACATTGCATCGAGGCCGCCGGCGAACCCCTGACCGACGGCCTTGAACTTCCACTCTTCTCCGTATCGGTAGACCTCCCCGAAAATCATCGCCGTCTCGGTGCTGTAATCCTCGGAGAGGTCAAAACGGGCAATTTCCACGTCATCGTCGAGATTGACGATGCGCATAAAGGCGTCCGCAACCTGTCCGAAGTTCTGTTTCCGGGCAACGGCGTCGTGGATGGTCACGCAGACAAGCACACGTTTGACGTACTCAGGCACCTTGTCGAGGCTGATTTTCAGCGTTTCATCGTCGCCATCCCCCGCTCCGGTCCGGTTATCCCCGGCGTGCTCCACCGAACCGCAGGCCGAGACCAGTTGGTTGTAGAAAATGAAATCGTTGTCGCTTCGGACCTTGCCGCTCTGCCCGAGAAGGAAGGCGCTGGCGTCCAGATCGAAATCGGCCCCATCGGTGGAGCGAGCCTTCCAGCCTAGGCCGACGAGAATGCGCCTGAGATTCGGCACGTTCTTCGACAGCGAAACATTTCCCCCCTTGCTCAACGAAACAGCCATTGCCTTTCCTTTTCTGTTGGACTGAGTGTATTGGTTTGCGCCGACCTGTCAATCGGCAGCCCCCAGAGATTCCGCGGCGATCTTCCTGCGATGGACAATCGAAGAAGCGAGCGAAGCAACAATGAAACCGACACCGATGAGACCGGTGACGACTTCGGAAACATGCCAAACGATGCTTCCGAACATGATCAGGGCCAGTGCACCGATTGCGTAATGGGCACCGTGTTCGAGGAATACATACTCATCCAGTGTACCCTTCTCGACCAGATAGACCGTGAGGGAACGAACGAACATCGCGCCGATGGCAAGCCCCAGCATGATGATAAGTACATCACGCGTTACGGCAAACGCGCCAATCACGCCATCAAACGAGAATGAGGCATCCAGGACTTCAAGGTATAGAAAGCCCATGACGCCGGAACGTTTGGCAATTTGCCCCACGGCACCGGACTCCTCTTCTTCCTCGAAGAAGCCGCCAAGGCTATCTACCACAACGTAAAGAAAGACACCGGCGACACCGGCAAGCAGGATGGTCAGGCGCGTTGCGCCATCGATCGGAAGAAATGCCTGCGCAGCCAGCAGAAGGCCTAGAGCACAAGCAATCCCGACCGACTCCAGCTTGCCCAGCTTGGAAAGGAGTTCCTCGACCTTCCCGAGCCAGTGGAGTTCCTTGCCCTCATCAAACAGGAAAGACAGGAATACCAGCAGGAGGAACATCCCACCAAATGCCGCAATCCCGGCATGCGCCCCTGTCAGATGTTTGGCATATTCCTCCGGAGTATGGAGGGCCATCTGTCCGACTTCCCACATGCCATGCCCGGTGGCAACGGCAACCACGGCGATCGGGAAAAACAGACGCATCCCGAACACCGCAATCAGAATACCTACGGTCAGGAAGATCTGCCTCCACTGGTGGTCCATCTCCTTGAGGACGGACGCATTCACCACGGCGTTGTCGAAGGAGAGACTGACCTCCATGATTCCAAGCAGAAGAGCCAGCGTCATTGCGGCGAAACCTCCCTCCGCTGACTTGCTACCCCAGGCAAACGCCAAGCCAAGACACAGGAGCGTGACCAGTATCGAATAACGAAAGTATCGCATACCCTCTCCCAGGGAATTTACCCAAACCAGAACGTCAGGAAAGCGGCTACAGATTGCAGAAAAGCATGTCGAACTCGACGTCGTTATCGCAGTGACGCGGCCGATGATCGCTGTCCGGACGAGTGAAGCGGATGTTCAGCGCGTACTTGTTGGCGCTGATTTCCGGGATGTAGGGGTCGTGTAGTTTGAGCGAAATGCGGACCATCTGCGAACTGCTGCCGCCGAGCATCAACTGGAAGGCGCCGCCCATGGCTACATGGTGCTCGGGGTGACCGCTGGCGCGCAACAAGCGCAGCACGATGGTCAGCGCGTCACGCAGCGGCAGCATCGGTTGCAGCCAGGCAAGCAGGGCGTCGCGTCGCAGCCCGGGGTCCTGATGCCGCCAGTAATGGTAGGAAGGGAGATCGAATTCGCAGACGCCACCGGGAATGCTGGCACGACTCTTGATGCTCATCAGCCAGTCGTTGTCGCGAAGATGCTGGCCGATCTTGCCGGCCATCCCGAGCAGCGCCGCAGAAGACTGCTCGATCTCGTAGAGGGCGCCGGCAAGTGCATCTTCAGAGATGTCCGGATTGTTGCGAAAACTCAACAGGCTCTGGCGCTGGCGTTCGAGTTCCTGAATCAGATCCATTTTCAGGTCGGCACGCCCGGCCACATCAAGGATCTCGAACAGGGTCATGAGGACAACATGGTGCTCCTGCGAGCCATCCCGTTGCAGGAAGCTGTTCGCCTTGTGGAATAAATCCTCCAGTCGCAACAGCGTGCGGATGCGTTCATTGAAAGGATATTCGTATGTGATCACACAGCCGCCAGCGTGGGGAACGGGAATTTTCGATAATTCTGAAGCATATGCAGCAAAACCTCAACGCCCAACATGCGCTTTGGCGCGTGCCAGTTCAAGATAATGCTGGTGCAGTACATCCACTTGCGGCCACAAGGCGTCGAGGTCGCCATCATTTTGCACCAGATCGTCGGCCGCCGCCCGCCGCTCGAGCCGCGAGGCCTGCGTGGCCATGATCGCCCGGACAGCCTCGGCGGCAATGCCGCTACGTGCCATGACGCGAGAAATCTGCACGGCCTCGTCACAGTCGACGACCAGCACCCGATCAGCGCGCTCGCGGTAGCCGCCCGTTTCGACCAGCAAGGGAACGACCAGCAGCACATAGGGCGCTTGCGTGGCAGCCGCACAGCGCGCCTTGCTCTGCTCCCGGATCAAGGGATGCAGGATCGCTTCGAGTCTTGCCTTCGCGGAGCGATCGGAGAACACCAGGCTGCGCATGGCGACACGATCCAGCGCACCATCGGCACGCAATACGCTGTCGCCGAAAGCGAGGGCAATCGCCGCCATGGCAGCGCCCTGCGGAGCCGTCAGCGCATGCGCAATGGCATCGGTATCCACCAGGGCCGCCCCGCGCTCGACAAAGAGTTCTGCGACCGTGCTCTTGCCACTGCCGATGCCGCCGGTCAAACCGACAATGAAGCTCATGGGGCGGCCTCGGCCTTGACTCTGCAGGCCACCGGGCTGGCCTTCGGCAAGCGTGCGACAATCGCCTGACGCAGCGCTTCCGCCTGTGCTTCAGGACCCCGGATTTCAAGGATGTGGAACGGTGGTCGGCCCTTGCGCTCGGCCATTCTGGCAGATTTGACCCCTTTCGCCTGCAGGGTTGCCAGCCCTGCGTTCGCCGCTTCCTCGGTGCGGTAGGTGCCCAGCGAAATCGCCAACTGGTTGGGGCCGCTGGCCTGGACAACGAAATAATCCTGGATGCCCAACTGTTGCAATTCGGCCGTTTTCTTGCTCACTTCTTCCTTGTTGGCCAATGGCGGGACAAACACCCAGTAGCCACTGTTCTCCGCCACCGTGCGGCGCGTCGCCTTGAAGTCGGCAAATTGTTCGCCCAACAGTCGCTCGATCTGGTCAGCCTCGGCGCTTGCCAGTTCGCTCCACAACTGACAGCTTGCCGCATCCTTGCTCTCGGGCACTGCTTCTGCTTCCCTGCTCGCTGGGCGCGGCGGCTCGCCTCGCGCAAGCACCCTGACCTGATCGGCTAGCAATTGCTGCTCGAGGCGCCGCGCGTCGGGACTGGCAGGCGTGCCAAGGTAGCCTCGTGCCCAGACGAAAAACAGCAGATTGGCGAGGATCAGAAGAAAAACGGCGAGCCGCATCGAGACGATCATCCGACCTTCGGCAGATGTTCGAGCGAAGTCTGAATGGCCGCGGCCGGGTACTCGAAATCCTCGAGCTCACCCGCGAAATACCGGTCATAGGCCGCCATGTCGAAGTGGCCGTGACCTGTGAGGTTGAAAAAAATCGTTTTCGCCTCGCCGTTCTGCTTGCAGCACAGCGCCTCGTCGATGGCCGCCCGGATCGCGTGGTTGGACTCGGGCGCGGGAATGATGCCCTCGGCGCGAGCAAATATCACGCCGGCCTCAAAGGTCGCCAACTGTGACACGGCGACGGCCTCGATCAGGCCCTCGTGATAGAGCTGTGAAACGAGCGGGGAATCGCCGTGGTAGCGCAGGCCACCGGCGTGGATGCCCGGTGGCATGAAATCATGACCGAGCGTGTACATCTTCATCAGCGGCGTGAAGCCTGAGGCATCGCCGAAATCGTAGGCATAAATGCCCTTGGTCAGCGTCGGACAGGAACTCGGTTCAACGGCAACCAGTCGCGTCGGTCTGCCCTTGTGTCCGCCGGCAGCGTTGTCGGCGATGAACGGAAAAGCCACACCGGCAAACGACGAACCGCCGCCACAGGGTGCAAAAATGACATCCGGCCAGTCGCCCGCCATCGCGAACTGCTTCTTCGCTTCCTGACCAATGACCGTCTGATGCAGCGCGACGTGATTGAGGACCGAGCCGAGCGTGTAACTGGTATCGGCCCGGGAAGCGGCTTCCTCGACGGCTTCGGAAATGGCGATGCCCAGCGAACCCTGGTTCTCCGGATCCTGCTCCAGGAGGTCGCGACCGGTCTGGGTCATCATCGACGGGCTGGCAAACACCTCGGCGCCCCAGGTCTGCATCATCGAACGTCGGAAGGGCTTCTGCTGGTAGCTGACGTTGACCATGTAGACACGCACCTCGAGGCCGAACATCTGACCGGCAAAAGCCATCGAACAACCCCATTGCCCGGCACCGGTTTCGGTCGTGATGCGCTTGATGCCTGCCTGCTGGTTGTAATAAGCCTGCGGCACGGCAGTGTTGGGCTTGTGTGAACCGGCAGGCGAGACACCTTCGAATTTGTAGTAAATCCTGGCCGGCGTTCCGAGCGCCTCCTCAAGCCGCCGCGCACGAATCAATGGTGACGGACGCCACAGCCGATAGACTTCGCGCACCGCATCCGGAATCGGGATCCAGCGCTCGGCCGACATCTCCTGTTCGAGGATCGCCATCGGAAAAATCATCCCCATCTGCTCCGGGGACACCGGCTGGCAATCCGGACCCAGCGGCGGCAGCGGCGGATTGGGCAGGTCGGCGACGACGTTGTACCAGTGGGTAGGGATCTCGGACTGTTCAAGAGTATAACGAAGTGATTCCACGCGGCCTCCGTACATTTTTTTTATCGAAGTTCCCAAGTATACCCTTGGATACCTCCATTAATCATTTTCGCCAACCTTGCCGAAAGCCCTGACATGCTCCGGAATGCCACGTTCCAGCTCGCGTCGACGCACGCGCGCGGGCGCAAAGGCGCCGATCAGGCGTTGGCAGGCGATGCGCGCGGCAGCGCTGTTGTCCTGGCTGAAATTGCAGACATACAGATCCAGGGTGACTGCCTGTATTTCCGGCCAGGTATGCACGGCAAGATGCGACTCGGCGAGCACCACGACACCCGTCGCGCCGAATGGATCCAGCGCACTGCCGAATTGGTGAAAGGCCACTCCGACGGGTGTCAGCCCCGGCGTGGCGCAAACGGCCAGGCAGAGTTCTCGCAACGCGCCGGCGTCCGCAAGCAACTGCGGAGCGCAGCGGCACTCGTAGAGTTCAGCGAGCAGGTGCAGGCCATGCATGGCAAACCCCCTGGTTCCGGGAGGCAGAGCAGCAAGCGGGCATGCTCGTTTCTCGGTGTCTGATCCCGTTTACCCGCGAGACTTACGGCAAACACACGAGTCGAAGCTCGGGCGACCTTTGCCGTTGCTGGAGCACGGTGGCGAAAGCGCCGAGCAACAGCAAACCGCCCATACCAAGCGCCAGGGTCAGCGTCGACCCCCACAGTAGCGGCGCGATCAGTCCGGCAGCCAGCGTGTTGAAACCGGACTGCAGGAAAGTCTGGCAGGAAGCGGCCAGGCCCCGCTGTTCCGGGAACAGGTCAAGCGCCCGCAGAGTCAGGCAGGGCATTGCCAGGGACATGCCGAGAGTGAATCCGAAGAGTGGCAACACGCTCCATGGCAGCGCCGGTGGCAGCACCAGATTGAGTGCGATGTTGAGCGCTGCCGCAGCACTCATCACCAGATAGCCGACAGCAATCGTGCATGCCGGCGAGAGCTTGCCGGCGAGCCTGCCGGAAAGCCACGAGCCGATCATCAGGCCACCCATGGCCGGGCCGAACAGCCACAGGAAACCGGTTGCCGCAACACCCAGATGCTGCATCAGAAAAACCGGCGCCGACAGCACGTAGATGAAAAAAGCGGCGAAATTGAACGCCAGCGCAAAGCAGGTCAGCAGGAAAGTGGGGGAAGTCAGCACTTTCCAGTAGCTGCGGGCCAGGTAGCCGGCGTTCAAGGACTGGCGCTGGTGGCGAGGCAGGGTTTCCGGCAGCAGGAACCAGCAGGCCAGCCACAGACCGACGCTGCTCAGCACCAGGAAGGCAAACACCGAGCGCCAGCCAAACCATGACTGCAACCAGCCGCCGAGCACCGGCGCGATCGCCGGAGCGAGAGCGAACATCATCGTGACCTGCGATATCAGCCGCTGTGCGGCCTCCCCATCGTAGAGATCGCGGACGATCGCCCGACAAATGACGATGCCGGCACCAGCAGTCATCCCCTGCAGGGCGCGCAGCAGCCAGAGGTGTTCGATGCGTGTGGCGAACATGCAGCCTGCCGAGGCCAGCGCAAAGAGCGCGACGGTCGTCAGGATCACCCGGCGGCGACCGAGCGCATCGGAGATGGCACCATGCCACAGGGTCATCAGCGCGAAAGGCAGCAGATACGCGCTCAGCGTCTGCTGAACCTGCAAGGGCGTGGCACCCAGCGATGTGCCGATGTCGTGGAACGATGGCAGGTAGGTATCGATCGAGAAGGGGCCGAGCGCCGCCAGCGCTGCCAGCAGACAGATCAGACTGCGCGGCGCAGCCGCGGGGTTTCCTTGTGGCATGGATCAATCCTTCGTGAAGCGACGGTACTGTACGGCTTCAGCAACATGCTGTGCCTCGATGGCGTCGCTCCCTCTGATATCGGCAATCGTCCGTGCCACCTTGAGTAGACGATGAAAGGCGCGTGCCGAAAGATCGAAGCGACTGATCGCCTGTTTCAGAAGCGCCGCCGCTGCCGCTGCGGGCTGGCAGTATTGGTCGATTTCCCTGATGCTCAGGCGCGCGTTGGCTTTTCCCTGCCGCCGGAGCTGCCTTCCGCGAGCCTGCGTGACACGCGCACGCACGCTCGCCGACGCTTCGCCGTCCGGCGCCTGCTGCAGGACTTCCGCAGGCACCGCCGGTACTTCGATCTGCAGATCGATGCGGTCGAGCAGCGGGCCGGAGAGCTTGCTGCGATAACGCAGCACCTGGTCCGGCGTACACCGGCAACGGCCGCGCGGATCCCCGTAATATCCGCAAGGACAGGGATTCATCGCCGCGACGAGCTGGAACTGCGCCGGAAATTCGGCTTGCCGGGCAGCGCGCGAGATATGGATACGCCCCGAGTCGAGCGGTTCGCGCAGCGCTTCGAGTACCCGCCGATCGAACTCGGGGATCTCGTCGAGAAAAAGTACGCCCTGATGCGCCAGCGAGATCTCTCCGGGATGCGGGACGCTGCCGCCGCCGACCAGCGCGGCGGTGGAAGCCGTATGGTGTGGCGCCCGAAAGGGATGGCGGCGAAAGAGTTCGGGGCGAAATTGCCCGGCCAGCGACAGCACCGCAGCCGATTCGAGCGCGGCAGCCAGCGTCATCGGCGGCAGCAAACCGGGGAGCCGGCTGGCAAGCATCGACTTGCCGGTACCCGGCGGACCGGCGAAGAGGAGCGAATGTTCCCCTGCAGCGGCGATTTCAAGGCCACGCTTGGCCTGTGCCTGGCCACGCACGTCAGCAAGATCAGGATAGTCGATGCGCGCATCGAGAGCCACATCGGCGACGAGACATTCAGCCAGCACCGCCTGCCCGGTGAGGTGCGCGCAAACCTCGAGCAGGGTATTGGCGGTGAGCACCTGCACCTGGTCGGCCAGGGCTGCCTCGCGGGCGCTGCTGGCCGGGAGCACGAAGCTGCGCCCCATGCTGCCGGCAGCCAGAACCATCGCCAGCGCCCCGCGGATCGGCCGCAACTCGCCGGAGAGTGACAGTTCGCCGGCGAATTCATGACCGGCCAGCTTGGTGGCCGGGATCTGGCCCGAGGCAGCGAGGATGCCAAGGGCTATCGGCAGATCGAAGCGGCCTGATTCCTTCGGCAGATCGGCCGGAGCGAGGTTTACCGTGATCCGCTTGCGGGGAAATTCGAAGCCCGCGTTTTGCAGTGCCGCCCGCACCCGATCGCGTGCTTCCTTGACTTCGGTATCGGGCAGCCCGACCACGGTAACGCTTGGCAGACCACCCGCCAGATGTACCTCGACCGCAACTTCCGGGGCCGCAAGGCCATCGAGTCCGCGGCTATGCACAATGGCGAGAGGCATCTCGATCAGCCAGTCGGCCGGCGACCACAGGCGGCGCTGTGCGCCAGCGTCGGCCGCTCAGGCCGGCTGGTCCGGCGGGTTCTCCAGCCGATCGAGACGCGCTTCGAGCGCCTTCAGTTTTTCTCTGGTGCGCTGGAGAACCTGCGTCTGGATGTCGAACTCCTCACGACTGACCAGGTCAAGCTTGGCCAGTCCGCTGGAGAGCAATGCACGCGCGTTTTTCTCGATATCGGCGGCCGGACTCGCGGCAATGAGAGCGCTCAAACGAGCGCCGAGATCTTCAAGGAATTTCGGGTCGAGCATGGTGATCACCGAATGGCGCAAGTGGTTACAGGGAGATTCGAGTGTAGCACAAGCGAACTGCACGGCAGATGTTGCACCAAAAAGGGGCATTACACCCGGAAGCTGCGCTATCGCAGTGCGGCATCCATTGCCTGGCGCTACCAGTAAGAAACACTGCTCTGATTTATCAAAACAAATAATTATGGCACGGAATCTGCTTTGATTTGTCCAGCATTTCCTTAAACCGTCATTATTTCAACCGGGGAAGCATCTTCAGCCACCCCTGATATGGAGAGCATCATGAAAATGGTAACTGCCATCATCAAGCCCTTCAAGCTCGATGAAGTACGAGAAGCGCTGTCGGCGATTGGCGTGCAGGGAATCACCGTCACCGAAGTCAAAGGTTTCGGGCGCCAGAAGGGCCACACAGAGCTGTATCGTGGCGCAGAGTACGTCGTCGACTTCCTGCCCAAGGTCAAGGTCGAAGCTGCGATCAGCGACAGTCTCCTCGACCAGGTGATCGAGGCCATCGAAAAATCTGCCAGCACCGGCAAGATCGGCGACGGCAAGATCTTCATTTCGGCCATTGAACAAGTCATCCGCATTCGCACCGGCGAGACCGGTGAAGAAGCACTGTGAGGAGCAAATCATGAGATGCACATTCGCCATCCTCGCCCTGCTCGGCGCCGTCAGCATCGGCGCTCCGGCCTGGGCGGAAGACAAACCTGCCGCGGCCGCGGCAGCGGCCAGCGCCGAACCTGTGGC